>CAJBYO010000058.1 GCA_903959905.1 uncultured Bacteroidales bacterium | reverse complement strand
CTCCGGCCAGTTCAAGACTATGTTCGCTGCCGAGAACTTTGCCATACTGAGATCCATTATCGAAACAGCCATCAAAAACAAACAAGATGTGCTGCAAGCCCTCAATGTAATCGCGCATTATAAATAGGACTGATTAGTTACGAAAAAAAAAATTATCTTTGTATAGTATGAAAACAGAGATCCTGATTAGTGAAGAGGTGAAATCTGAAGCCTCAACCTGTACCCGGGGACAGAAGTGCCTGACTGGTGACTTTGATGGTCTTTGCACGGTTGTATTTTGCGTAAACAGCAAAATTCTTGGTGTTCACAGTCCCGGGGAATGCTATTGCCAGTTCAAACATACCATGGAAGACAGAACCTGCTGCACCTGTCCCGTGAGAAATGAGATCTATAAAAAATACAACGTATAACAAGCGTTTTCCTCCTGTTATTCTCTTTTGCAATTCTCCCTTACCTTCTTTATTAAATAACAATGCCATAACACATTATGTGCAATACCCTTGTACTGACTGCTTTTGGTGTTATTTAACAATTTTTAACTATAATGATTCTAAATAAGACACGTCAATCTGTACCTTTGTATGGAACAATATAAAAATTGTCATTTTTCATGAAAGCAAAGTATATAATCACAGTTATTTTTATTTTTTCAGCGATGATAACAGGCACTACCATTGTACATGCAGAAAACCCGCCGCCGGGCACCAGGGAGGAAGTCCTGAATTACAGTTCTGGAGGCGTCGCCTGCACCGGGTTTGTTGCCTATGATGGCAAAAAACCGGGGAAAAGGGCCGTTATTGTTGTGATTCCCGAATGGTGGGGGTTGAACGATTATACCCGGATGCGGGCGAGGAAGCTCGCTGAACTGGGATACCTGGCAGTGGTCCTGGATATGTTCGGGGGAGGTAAAAATGCTTCGGTTCCCGCAGAAGCGCAGCAATTAACTGCGCCGTTTTACAAGGATCCGCTGCAGGGAAGAAGTGTATATGATGCTGCCCTGAAGGAGATTAAAAAACTCCCGCTGGCCGATACAGGCAACATCGCCGCGATAGGTTACTGTTTCGGTGGATTTATCGCGTTGAATATCGCAAAATCAGGGGCAGACCTGAAAGGTGTTGTCAGTTTTCACGGAGGTCTCGGCGGAACTCCGGCCGACAGGGAGCGTTTGAACGCAAGGATCCTGGTGTGCAACGGGGCAAGCGACCAGTTCATTTCCCAGGAAGAAATAAGCGATTTTAAGCATCAGATGGACTCCATCGGGGCTGACTACACTTTTAAATCCTATGCAGGTGCCACCCATTCGTTTACCAACCCGGATGCAACAAACCTTGGCAGGAAATTTAACCTTCCCATTGAATACAGTGCAACCGCCGATAAGGACTCATGGAACGATATGACAGTATTTTTTAAGCAAATATTCAAATAGGCAGGGTGTATGTTTATTCCCTGTTCGATTCAGGAACAATGCCGGGGTTAAAGGCTGTAGCTCCGGTTTTGAATTTTCCATACAGCCCTCAAATTAACACATACTCCAATGAAAAAAGTAATTAACCTATTGATATTGACCGTTATTTTATGTTCATCAACCTCACTTTTCGCACAGGAAAAATCCTATACGCAAGGTTCAGCCTGGTCGGTTGGATTCATTAAGGTGGGCGCCAACATGAATGTTGAATACCTTAATAACCTGAAAAACACCTGGGTAGCCATGCAGGATGAAGCAGTGAAGCAGGGATTGATCGTATCCTATAAAATACTTTCGGGAAGTGCTGCAAATCCGGAAGACTGGGATATCATGCTGATGCGTGAATTCAAAGATCTTGCAGCCATGGACGGAAATGATGACAAATGGCAGGCCATCAGCAAAAAGGTCATTGGCGGCGAAGATGCCTCGAAAAAGCTCAATGAAAGCCGGGTGAGCATGCGTACGATCTACGGAAACAAAACGGTAAGAGAGGTCGTTTACAAATAGATGATCCACCCGTTTGAAGTATGGCAAAAAAAGTAATTTTGTAATGTTTCAAACGGGTGTAATTTATTTTAAGGCCGATGATGAAGGGATGTAAGGCAGTTTTTGCCGTGTTGTTTGTGGTTTGCTTTTTATCCCTGTCAAAAAGCGTTTTTTCGCAGGACTCCATCCCGCAAAAAGAGCCGGGCTACCTGGCAGTTTCAGGAGGAATTTATTCCTGTCTTGATTTGTGGGCATCCACTGGATATGTCAATGTGCAGTTTCTTCCCGGAAAGAAATTGTGGGTGCTCCAGCCACAGGTCGGGGCACTGGTTACTTACCTGCGCACTGTTATGGTTTACGGAGGACTTACATGGCCGGCCAGCCCGGTGAAATGGCTGGTCATCCAGACAGGGGCGGCGGCTGGCTATTATGAAAGCGGCCAGGGAATTGACCTTGCTTTTCCGTTTGAGTTCCGCCTGACATTATCGGTCCTGTTTAAATTCAGGAATTACGCCCAGCTTGGCGTGGAATTTGCCCATATCTCCAATGCAAATATATCGCCGCCAAACCCTGGAACTGAATCCATCTCACTTATTTTCCAGCTTCCGTTGCGAAAGCGAAAGGCATACTGATACCAAAAGAAGAATACGACATGAGTATAAAGAATATTGAATCAATTACTTCCCCAGGGAGGCCGCACTTTGTGGGCGATGGCTTCAGGGTGCATAACTTCATTCCCGGTGCAAGCCGTTCAGGGATGGAAAGAATGAATCCCTTCATCCTGCTTGATTATGGTGCAAAACATTATTTTCCGCCCTCCGATAAGCCGAGGGGAGTAGGAGTTCACCCGCACCGGGGTTTTGAAACCGTGACAGTGGCCTACAAGGGAAAGGTTGCCCATCACGACAGCAGCGGCGGCGGTGGCGTGATCGGGGAGGGCGACGTGCAATGGATGACTGCCGCCTCCGGGATCCTGCACAAGGAGTTCCACGAAGAGAATTTCAGCAAAAAAGGGGGCGACCTGCAGATGGTGCAACTGTGGGTTAACCTGCCGGCAAAGGATAAAATGTCGCCGCCGAAATACCAGGCGATTACAAAAGACCAGATCACCAGGTTTGACCTGCCGGGCGCATCGGGTACCGTGGAAATCATCGCCGGTGAATACAAAGGCCTTCAAGGTGCTGCAACAACGTTTACCCCGGTCAGTTTATTTACCCTGAAACTGGTAAGCGCCGGCCAGGCTGATTTCTCTTTTCCGGCCGGGAATAACACGGCCCTGCTGGTGATTGAAGGAAAGGTTGTTGTCAATGACCAGGCCGTGGTGCCTGCTGATCATTTCGGGCTTTTCCTGCATGACGGCGAAACGTTCACTGTCCGTGCAGAGGAAAACTCAATCGTTCTGATCCTGAGCGGAGAGCCGATCAACGAGCCCATCGCCGCCCACGGCCCGTTTGTCATGAATACTGATACGGAAATAAGGCAGGCGTTCGACGATTTCAACAACGGCCTGTTCGGGTACCTTGAAGATTAAATCGGTTCACCCCGGAGTTTGATTTTTCAGGGCAATACGATCAGGTCAAGCGGGTCGGGGGCCATGTCAATGCTGCAAGGGAGGCAACCGGCTGCATCGCCGTCAAACTCTACTCCCACACTTCCACCGGTTGATTGAAACGTGGCAATATTCATAAACCGGAATTCAAGAATTTCCGGGGAGGTGAATTTTCCTGTATAAACCTGGTAAAGAAGCTTCGGAAGAACCCGGACGCTGACATTTTTAGCGGTCAGCAGGTACAACCGGCCGTCAACATCCTGCATGCCATCTGAAACCCGGATCCCGGATGCGATGTATTTTGTTCTGCCGGCAGAAATATTGACAATCCGTGTTATTTCGCTGGTAATCCCGTCAATCGTGGCTGTCATTTTGAAACTGCCATGCGACACAAGATTGCCGAGAATGGCGATCAGCGTGCCTGCGAAATCACCGGTATATTTCCTGATCCTGTTTGACATCGATGCCACCCCGGCGCCGAGGCCGATGTTGGCGCAGCACGCAAAGACCCTCGTTTCATCGATTTCCATGCCCGTTGCATTTCGGAAAGCGATCCTTCCGAGGCGAATCCTGCGGGTGTTGCGGTGTACCAGTGTTTGAACAGCATCCTTTTCATCCAGCGGGATACCATAGCTTTTACAGAAATCCGGGCTGGTTCCGGTATACAACACTCCAAAACATGCCGTGGAAATCCTTTTGCCGCCCGCGTCGTAGAACCCGTTGATGGCAGCATTAACGGTTCCGTCGCCACCCACGGCAATTACGGCGTCGTATCCTTTCCGGTTGGCATATTCCGACTGCGCCCTGACTGACTGGTAGGAGGAGGCGAACACATGGTCAAAGTTCAGGCCGGTTTGCCGGAAACCATCCAGCATCCTGGCTGATTTTTTCCTGCTGCGCCCGCTTCCCGACCGGGGATTGATGATAAGAAAGTATTTCATGCGTGAACCATTGCCATTTGTTGAAAAATGCGGATTGCCCTGTCAACGGATTGTGGTTTGAGGTTTGCCCCGGCAATGAGCCTGATGCAGCCTTCCGTTTCGGGCACGGATGGATAGATAAACGGTGTTCCCAGGATACCTTGCTCATGCATCATTTTTGACAGCGTCAGTGTTGACAAGGAATCACCTGAAAGTATTGAAACGATGGGGGTGGTGGTGCCGGTAAGCGCATATCCCGCTTCCTGCAGCCCTTTGCCAAGTTTCCGGGTGTGGTCCCACAGCCTCAGCGAAATAACCGGGAATTCCATGTCAATGATCTCAAGAACTTTGATCAGGGCCTGTAATGCCGCGGGCAGGATGGCTGTTGAGTAGATCAGGTGGGAAACGGAATAACGCAGGTAATCCATCAGCGGTTTTTTGCCGGCGATCATCCCCCCGGCTGTTGCCAGCGCTTTTCCCAGGGATGCGGTGTAAATGCCCTGGTAGTCTTCAATGCCGGAATACTCCAGGATTCCCCGGCCGGTTTTCCCCAGTACACCAATACCGTGGGAGTCGTCCACCACCGGAATTGCACCGTGGCGCAGGCATATTTCATTGATCTCCCGGAAAGGGGCGATGCTGCCTTCGGTGGAGAACACAGATTCTGTGACCACAAAGACCTGGTTATATTCGCCCGACCGGGCCAGGATATCTTCCAGGTGTTCCATATCGTTGTGCCTGAAGGGACGATAGCGGCACCCTGCTGTTTTTATCCCTTCCACCAGGGATGAGTGGGCAAAGCGGTCAACGACCACCAGGTCGCCGTCGTGGGCGATGGCCTGGAATAGCCCGTTGTTGGCCTGGTAGCAAGAAGGGAAGATAAGGCTTTCTTCAAGGCCGGAGAAAGCTGAAAGAGCCTTCTCCGCCTTGCGGAACAGATCGCTGTATCCGGCTGCCACCGGGGTGGAGCACATGGATACGCCGTATTTCCGTATGCCGGAGATGGCGGCCTCCACCACCCGTGTATCGTTCGACAATCCAAGATAATTGTTGGATGCCAGGTTGATGAACTCCCTTCCGCCGATCACGAGGGGGTCGTCCAATGCCGATTCGATCAGCGGGTAGTAGGGGTTGAACCCTGCCTGCCGGGCTACACCGTCGTCAAGCCGGTGTGCCTCGTAAAAACGCTGCTGGTTCATGGCTTCAGGCGTTGACGGTTTCATACCCGGCTACCTTCATTTCCAGCATATCCACCAGGTCCTGAACAACCTTCAGGCTTTTGATCTCTTCCGGCTCGATGCTTACGTGAAACTGGTCTTCCAGGTCGCACCCGATCATCAGGGTGTCGAATGAGCCGATATGCAGGTCCTCATGGAGGAGGTCCCGGGGCTTGATATCTTTTTTCAGGCTCAGGTTGCGGTTGATGATTATAGCCACTTCTTTGAATAGTTCCATTGTTTTTGAGTTTAAGTTTGATAACATTTTGTCGGTTTGCCGGAGTCGCACATCACCGCGCAATAATTGCAGTTCCTGCACAATGACTGGTAATTCCGGTCATTTTTCATTTTTAATACAATATCAGGTTCCGCCACGAAAGGGCGGGAGAGGGAAACCAGGTCGGCATCGCCCGAGGTAAGCACATCTTCAATGTCACCCGGCTTTCTGAAGCCGCCGACAACAAACACCGGAATACCGGTAATAGATTTGGCATTCCTGGCAAAACTCACATTATATGCTGATGAGAAAGGAATCTGCTGTGGCCTGAACCATTGGTCAATGATTGTTCGGTTCATGAATTTCACCACCGGGTTTTGTGTGGCGAAAAAGGGATTCTTTGCCAGGATCAGGTCAACCGGCACCTCACCGCGGAAAATGTTGAAGGGGAAGTCCATGGTACCGTAGCTTACCTCAATGCCATCCACCCTGATCCTGTCGAGAACCCGTATGATGGTTTCAAAATGTTCGCCGCCGCTGATCTTGACGAATACCGGGAAGTCGTTTCCGCATCGCTGCCTGACGGAAGAGATGACAGCTTCAAGGAACTGGCTGCCGATCCCTGTTTGCGGGTCAATGCCAAATTCATCCTCCCGGTTGTTGATGCCTGGCTGAAGGAACTGGTGAACCAGGTAGCCATGGGCTGCGTGAACCTGCACACCGTCAAATCCGGCGGCCCTGGCGTACGCCGCAGCTTCTGCAAATTTGTTGATCACATCATGAACTTCACGGGTTGTGAACGGCACCGGTTTTGACCGGAAGTAAACGGAACGTTTGGATGAGCAACCGCGCACCGGCATGCCGGTTACCCGGCTCACTGTTTGACGGCCGGCATGGGCGATCTGCAGGATCACCGGGCAGCCATGCCTGTGGATGCGGCTTGTCAACGTCCGGAGGCCCGCAATTTTATCGTGTGAGTCAATCCCTGCCTGGGCTGGCTGCATGGCCCTGCCTTCGCCGGAGATATAGGCAAACCCGGTGATAATGCCACCTGCACCGGCACTGGCCAGGTTTTCATAAAACTGGTAATAATCATTGCCGGGATAACCGTTTTCATCGCACATGCCTTCGTAGGTCCCGGATCTGATGATGCGGTTCCGGAAACTGATCCCTGCAATATTTACGGGTTCGAACGCTTTCATGGCTCAGGCTTTGATATTGGTGTGCAGGTTGAACAAAAAGCCTACAAAGACGTAGGTTACCAGAAACAGGACCATCCCGAGGGTGGGGTTGAACATGGCGATGATCGTTGCCTGGCCGCAGGTGCATGCCCTGAAATTGGTGACCAGGGAATAGTAGGTCATCTCACCTCTGGGGTTCATATAATAGAGATAGCCGGTCCAGATCTGAAGGAAGACCGTCAGGACCCCGAGGATGATGAAGGTGTTGTTCAGCCTGATCTCAAAGGAGTGGAATCCGAAGTACCCTGCTATGAAAAGGATGGATGGCAGGAAGGAGGCGGCAATCGAGATATACCGGTTCTTTTCCAGTCCGAACCGCACAATGATGGTCCGTTTACCGGCTGCCATGTCGCCCGTGAAATCTTTGAAATAGGTGTAGTAGGTCATCAGTCCGTTCATGACGGCGATAAAAAACAGGGCACTGAACCGGCTTCTTGTCATCCAGATATCCATGGGGCCTGAGGCATAAAAACCAAAGAGGCCGCACATGCTGATCATCAGGCCAAACACGATGTTGCCCCAGATCCCGTATCCTTTTGCATATTCATACACCACGTTCAGCATCACTCCGGCCACCAGGGGCAGGATGGCAATGGGTTGCAGAAAGAACCATGTGATCATGAAACTCATGAGCAGCAGGGATGCAGAGAGGGCCAGCGCGTGGTGCGGGTTCAATTCGCCTGAAACCATGGGCCTGTCGGGGGCATTGATCCTGTCTTCGTTCCTTCCGAGGAAATCATTGATGATCTGGTTGATGCCCCAGGCCAGGAACAGGATCAGGAGTATGACAAGCATTTTCTCGGGCGGGGTGGGTACCTCTATCGTCCGGGCGATGTTCGACGTTCCGCGGGGACCGGTTGAATGGGCTACGTACTGGTAAAATGACACCCCGATCCAGCCGGCGATCCCCGTTACAAATGAGTAGTACAGCCTCATTGATTTTATGTATGCCTTCAGGAAGGTGAGCATCGGTACACGTTTGATTATTTCTGCAACCATGGCGATTTAAATTTTAACAACTTTTTCATAAAACTCAGGTATGCTACCCTGTTCCATGCCGGCGGTAATCTCCTTCGACAGTTCAGGTGAAAGTGGAAGGGAAGCAAGACCGTGCTCCCTGAACAACACCCCGATCCTGGCGGCATATTTCTCGCAGAGCCAGCAATCGCCTGGTGTTTCAAATGTTTTTCTCATGTTATTGTAGATCTCTTCAAAGGGTTGCTCCGCCATGTTCCCGAATGAAATATTCAGGAATTCACAGGGCTGAACATCTCCTTTTGCATTGATATAAAACCTGTCGGTACCACCGGCTGTACAGCCAAAGTGGTCATGGTCCTCATCAATGATCATGGCCGCAATGGCAGGGTAGCTTTTAAAGGCCGGAAGGTTGTTGTAACCCGTTATCTTCTCCCTGATGAGGGCAATATCCTGTTCGGAAAATGAATCTGCCCCCGATTCCAGCCATCCGCCTGCGGGCTTTGGCTTTATCATCTGGATAAGGACTGCGCCAAATGACCTGGCCCGTTCCATCACCCGTTCAAAAGTGCCGTTATAATAATCTTCCCGCGAAAGGCAGCAGTTGAACATGACCGGCAGCTTTACTGCATGACAGGCAGCTATGCCCCGCTCCAGCGTGTTCCATGCCTCCGGGGAACCCATGAATTCATTCAGGTTTTCAGGTTTGTCGGTATGCAGTGAAAACATGATTCCCGAAAGGTTCCCGTTCTTTTTCAGCAGGGCGAGGCGTTCGGGGGTGATGCCGTCGCCGGTGGAATTGACCAGTATTTCCGACCTGTTGTCAATGGCATTTACCAGTTTCAGCAGCCGGTCAAATACCAGGAAAGGTTCACCTCCTTCAATGTTGAAGAATCCCATCCCCTTGTCCTGTAAAAATGATGCTGTGTTGGTCAGCAGTTGGATATCTGTGTCTTTTCCCCTGTCCAGTTTCTGATAGCAGTGTTTACAATTGAACCGGCAGGCCGATGTGACCGACATCAGCACGGTCACCGCCGGCATCTTCCCGCTGAATTCTTTCACTTTCCCGCATGCCTGGTAAAAGGCCGGTGAAGGGAAGGCCGGTACATAGAGGTTGATTTTAATACCTTGCTCTGTGCGGACATACTTGTTGTCTTTCATTTTTGACAGGAAATATAGCAGTCGCTTTACAAACCGGATGAACTTTTTCAGGCCCATTTCACCTGTAAGCAGGAGGGGTAAAAAATGAAGCAGGGTTGAAATTTGGATACTCAGGTTCATCCAATTCCTGCCGATGCCGATGTACGTTTTCATATCCGGTTGTTTTTTTTGTACCACTGCACCGTGTTGCTGATCCCGGTTTCAAGGTCAACCCCGTTGGTGAACCCGATGAGCCGTTCTGCGTTTTTGGTGCTGAAGCCGATTGAGTCGTAAAACATGTTCACCCTCGACCGCATCAGGATCGGGTGATTCCTGCATTTCAGCAGTTGATAAATGCCTTCCATGGCCAGGGCAACAGGGTAGATTGCCCATTTCGGGATTAATCTTGGTTGCTTCAGCCCGGCTTCCATGCAAAACAGGCCATAGATATGCTGCATGTTTTCGGGGGTCCGGTTGCCAATGATGATCCGGTGGGTTCCTGTAAGTTCCTTCTGAAAAGCAAGGTAATAGGCCCTTGCCAGTTCGGGGGCATAAATGACATGGAATGTGTTTGACTTTGAGCCTGGCATGAAGGGCATCCCCGACCTCGCAATTTGAAGGTATTCGTAAAACCCGCTTCTGGATTCGTTTTCCCCGAATATCCATACAGGTTCAATCACCGTCAGGTTGATGCCGTGTTGCATGGCGAATGCCATTGACCTCCGGGTTGATTCCGCTTTTGTATCGCGGTAATGGTTCATGCCGGCCGGCAGAAACCGGTCAAAGGCATAGGGATAGTGGGAACTGAACGGACAGGTCTCATCTTTCAGAACCGTGCTGTTCTCCTCCCCGTAACTGGAAACCGACCCGGTAATGATCACATTCTTTATGTTGTTGCGGAGCACAGCATTCAGAACGTTTTCAGTGCCGGTGACGTTGGTTTGGATATAGTCGTCGAGGTTGCCCCAGTCGGTTACCTTCGCCGCTGTGTGAATGATCCAGTCCATGCCTGCGAAAATGGTTTCAAGTCCTTTCGGGTCAAGGATATCACCGTAAATGATCTTTACAGGCAGATCTTTGATGAACGATATATCGCTTCCTTTTCTCACCAGGCAGAAAAGGTTCTTTTCATACTTCGAAAAATATTGTGCAATGTGACTGCCGGCGAGGCCCGAAGCGCCTGTAATCAGTATGTTCTTATCCTTTTTCATGGTTTTATCTTGTTAAGTCAGCTTTTCCGAAAAGCAGGGCAGCATTGTGTCCGCCGAAGCCGAAAGACGCTGAAACCGCCATCCTGATATCGCAGTGAATCGTCTCCAGGTTGACATTCAGGTAGTCCATGATATTTGAAGTCAGGTTTTTATGGATCATCCCGCGTTGGATGGATAAAACCGTTGCTGCAGCCTCCATGGCCCCGCTTGCACCGATAGAATGGCCGGTGATGCCTTTGGTGGAGTTGATGACCGGCTGGGTCTCCTTCACGCCGAAAACGGACCGGATGACGCGTGCTTCGGTTTCATCATTCAGTTGCGTGGCAGTGCCGTGGGCATTGAAGTAGTCAATTTTTCGTCCGGTTGTGAGTTCATTTATCATGGTCATCACGCGTGCCCCTGACGGTTCCATCTGAACAATGTTGTATGCATCGCTGCAGGCCGCATAACCCAGAATTTCGGCGTAAGGGACTGCACCTCTTTCCCTGGCATGGTCAAGCGATTCGATCACAAGGATGCCTGCACCACCCTCGGCGAACAGGAAGCCGGTCCTTTCCCTTGAAAAGGGGAGTGGATAGCCGTCGCTTGCGGTTGTGAGGGTACCTAGGCTGTCAAACCCGCGCATTACTGTGCCCGATTCGTCCTTCAGGCACTCGAAACCCCCGGCAAGTACCAGGTCGGCATCCCCGGACCGGATCTTCAGAAAAGCCTCGCCAATGGCCATTGTTCCCGAAGCACAGGAAGCGTTGAGGGTGTAATTTACCCCCGTGGTCCCGAAGAGGATGGAGATCCACGAGGATGCTGCATCGGGCATGATCATCGGGATGACCATCCTGTTGAATCGCATGGCCGGATTCAGTGCATGTGCTTCATGGGCGTCAAAACCGGCTTTCAGGTTGCATATCCCGGTTCCAAGGACGACCGCACAACGGTCCGGATCAGCCGGCAATTCGAAATCCTCTCTTGTCCAGGGGATTCCGGCATCTTCCAGTGCAAGCTTTGCAGCAATGACAGCCACCTGCGAGGAGGTTCCCATCACCGTCTCATATTTTCCCGGAATGTCATGATCTTCCAGCTTTTCAACGGGAAAAGGAACATAGAACCTCGACTTGAACCTGTAACTGTTTTCAAACTGAGGAGGAATCGCTTTAATGTTTGCGTTTCCCTCGCACAGGTTTTTCCAGAATGCCTCTTTCCCGGTTCCTATGGCCGTGACAGGGCCGACTCCTGTTACAACTACCCTTTTATTTGTGTTTTTCATCGTGAAGTGTTTTTGCCAGTTTTTCCAGGTATGCGTTTACGTCAGGGAAATCCCTGGCAGAAATCCGGAATTTTTGAAGATCAAGCGTTTTACCGTTCTCCTCAAGCAACTGATCAGCTGCCCCGGTGATGGTGCCGATTTTGGTGAAAATAAGTTTTTGCAGGCGGGCCTTCCGGAGAAGTTCACCTTCCCGTTCCTCAGGTATGGTGAAAAGAAGTTCATATTCGCCCGATTCTCCCATAAAAAGCAACTCTTCCGATATTCCCAGCATCCGGGTGACCAGCAGTCCTTCAGGCGAATAGGGGAGGCCGCTGATTTTAAAGCCAGTGCGGTTCAGTTCTGCAATGGTTTGCAGCGCCCTGAGCACGCCGTCGCTCGTGTCGATGCAGCAGGATGCGAGGCCTCCGATCAGTTCCGATTCTGCCTTACGCATGGGAACCCTGACAGTTAACCCTTCCGGCAGCATTTTCATGACTGGCAGATTTGCGAAGAGCATAAGAGCGGCTTCCAGGTTTCCGTTGCCGACAGTTCCCGTCATATAAATAAGGTCTCCCGGCCTGGCACCCATGCGGTTAACTGGCTGGTGGGCTTCCCCGAGCACAATTCCCGTATAATGCCATGCATCAGAAAAGCCAAGGTCGCCACCGATGAAGGTGACCCCGTTTTGTTTCAGGCATGCGGCGATCCCACTGCTCAGGGTCGATATTTTCTCATTGTTCCAGTCTGGCTGAACGGAAACGCTGTGGCCGAAAAATTTCGGTATTCCTCCGGAGGCGTAAATGTCGCTGATGGTGGCTGTTGCCAGGTTCCATCCCAGTGTAAAAAGATCATGATCGCGAAACATGTCCTCCCCTGAAAATTCATCGGTGGAGAACAGGAATTTGCGCCCTGCGATCCCGAACTGTTCAGCATCCCTGCTGAAATAGGGATGAGCCGGGCTTTCCCCTTCAATCAGTGCATCCAGCATGATTCTGATGATCTCTCTTTCCCTGTCCATGGTAGTGGCCTGTTTTTGCGGTTATGATGAGGCAAATGTAACGTCAGTTGAAAGGGTAGTAAAACGGAAAACCGCGACAGGCCTGGCTGCAGTATCAAAAATCAATAATCCGGACCCGATTGCCGGAGTAAGTGCTGAAAAATTGCATTTTTTGCAAACGGAAGATCTGAATTAAGTAAGAATCAGTAATTTTTTCCCCCCGGAAACGACTTTATCCAAGTATCTTTGTGTTGAACAGGTTTTTCAAATCTGATAATCAGAAAGTCATGAAGCCTCCTTACAACCAAAGAAAAGTGAATGCAGGAAGGTGTTTAACTGCCTTGTTCATCTGCCTGGCTGTCATTATGCCAGTGCTGTCAAAAGCCCAGGCGGTTGTATATAAGGGAACCTCCTCCTATACCAGCGACATCCTGTGCCATGTGAAGGATGGCAGGGTTTACCTGAAAAATTCAAATTATACAGGTGATGTTGCCTGTCATGTGGATGGCAAACGGGTTTACAAGCGGACCTCGTCATATACTTCGGATGTTATCTATACTGTTAATGATGGTAAAGTTTACCGTGGTACTTCCAGCTATACCTCCGATATTGTTATGACCATCCGTGACGGTAAAATTTACCGGGGCACCTCTTCCTATACCAGCGACATCCTGGCACATTATGAGGATGGCAGGGTATATGACAAAACATCAGGATATACCAGTGATATCTTATTTACCGTAAAAGGTGACCTGACCATAGAAGAGCTGGCAGCAGTTTGGTGGGTTGTTCACTATTCCTATTGAGATTCGTCAAAAGATATCAATATTATTTTTGCCTCCGCCATATTTTGGCGTAGTGCTGTATTAGTTTTGCTTCAAAACAAACAGTATGATCTCCAAATCCTCCTTCATCCGTGGCCTCCAATGCCCAAAATCGCTATGGCTTCATTACAACGAACCGGATGAGAAATGCGAAACAAGCGAGTCGCAACAACAGATCTTTGACACTGGCCACAACGTGGGGTTCCTTGCCCAGGAGCTGTTTCCCGGCGGGGTTGATGCCAGCCGGGGCGACCATTCCCTGGTACATGAAGCAATAACCTATACGGCAGAACTTATTGCCTGCGGCCAGGAGGTGATCTATGAAGCTGCTTTCAGCGACGGGTCGACGCTGTGTTACATGGATATCCTGGTGAAGGAGGATGATGGCTGGGCTGCCTACGAGGTGAAAGCATCAACCAAAGTGAAGGATTACCAGGTCATGGATGTGGCCTTCCAGTATTTTGTGATCACCCGGTCGGGGTTGCCCCTGAAACGCGTGTCGCTTGTACATCTCAACAACCAGTACGTAAGGCACGGTGAGCTTGATATAAAGCAGCTTTTCACCGTCGCGCCGATGACCGACCGCATCCTGCCGATGCAGCAGGATATACCGCTGCTGCTGCAGCCGCTTCAGGAAATGCTGGAGGCAGATTGCATGCCCGGTATTGCCATGGGGCCACAGTGCGGCAACCCGTTTGCCTGCGATTTCATTGACTTCTGCAGGCAAAGCTGCCCTGCGGTTGAGAACACAGTAGAGCCCAGGCCGGCCAGCCGCGACCAGGATGCGCTGGATGAGTTTCTTGACGGCCTTGAGTACCCGCTCAGGTTCATGGATTTTGAAACCATCATGTTTGCGGTGCCGCTGTATGATGAAAGCCGGCCTTACCAGCAAATCCCCTTCCAGTATTCCCTGCATGTGCAGCATACGAAAAACGGGCCGGTTGAGCATTGTGAATTCCTTGGAACGCCCCCGGCTGATCCACGGCCTGAATTTATCAGGTCACTGCTGGCATCTCTCGGGGAAGAGGGCAGCATCATCGTTTGGAACCAGGGTTTTGAAAACACCCGGCTGAGGGAAATTGCCCGGGATTTTTCGGAGTTCGCCCCCCCGATCGCCCTTTTGTTTGACCGGGTGGCCGACCTGATGGTCCCCTTCCGCAGGAAACACCTTTATCTGCCTGAGATGTATGGCTCCTACTCCCTGAAAGCAGTTTTGCCGGCGCTGGTGAGTGATGTTTCATACGCCGACCTTGAGATACAGGAAGGTGGCACTGCCAGCATCACGTATGAAAGCCTGTATCATGATGAAGACGTGGAATCAATCCGGCTGAAACGTGAAAACCTGCTTGAATACTGCAAACTGGATACCCTGGGGGTGGTAAAGATCCTGGAGAAAATGCCCGCAGAGGCTGGTTCGGAACCATATTAAACGGATTGACATTAAACAACATTGACATCATGCAATAAAATGACTATATTTGTATGAAAAATCAGACATTAAATCTTAATAAAGCATATAATGACTGAAATATCAGACAAAAATGTATTTGCGGCAAGCGACGCTGTATGGATGGAGACCATCGGGTCTTTTATCAGGCATCACCGGCTGCAGCAGAACAAAACGCAGGGCCGGCTGGCGAAAGAAGCCGGGATTGTTCGTTCTACACTAAGCCTGTTTGAAAAAGGACAAAACACCAGCCTGCTGGTATTTGTTCAGCTGCTTCGAGCGCTGAAACTGCTGAACATGCTGCAGGAGTTTCGGGTGAAGCAGCAGATCAGCCCGCTGGAACTGGCCAGGCTGGAACAAAAGCAGAGATACAGGGCAAGGAGGTTAGGCCCGGGAAAGGATAAACCGAATACTGAAACCTCCTGGTGACTATGGAGACAGCCTTTGTTAAGATCTGGAACCAACGCGTGGGTGCAGTCGCCTGGGATGCCTCTGCCGGCGTGGGTAATTTTGAATTTGAACCCTCTTTTTTGAACAGCGGCCTCGATCTTGCCCCGCTGCAGATGCCGGCAAATCAGTCGAGGGGCCGTGTTTTCAGCTTCCCGGAGTTGAGGAGCAGCAAGGCTTTCAAGGGTTTGCCCGGGCTTCTGGCCGATTCTTTGCCCGATAAATACGGCAATGCCCTGATGAATGCCTGGCTCGCACGCAGGGGGCGCCCGTCCGACAGCATGAACCCTGTGGAAACGCTCTGTTTCGTTGGGAAACGGGGTATGGGGGCCATCGAATTTGAACCCTCAGAGCCAAAGGTAGCAGATGCATCCACCAGGATCGAGATCAATGAACTCGTAAAGGTGGCCAACGACATCCTTTCGGGCCGCCAGGATTTTGCGGCAAATCTCTCGGAAAATGAAGAAAAGGCCTTGCTCGACATTCTGAAGATAGGCACTTCGGCCGGCGGGGCGCGGGCAAAAGCAGTCATTGCTTTTAATCCTGACACAAGGGAGGTTCGCAGCGGCCAGGTGGTGGCCCCCAAAGGGTTCTCGCACTGGCTCATCAAATTTGACGGTGTTACCGACACCCAGATCGGGGAAACCAAGGGTTACGGAAGGGTGGAAATGGCTTACCATCTCATGGCCAGGGATGCCGGCATTGAGATGGCGGAGTGCCGCCTGATGGAGGAACACGGAAGGGCCCACTTTATGACCAGGCGGTTTGACCGTGAACCGGGCAGGGGAAAAATACACATGCAGAGCTTTTTCGCCATGCAGCATGTTGACTTCAACGACGTGGCCTCCTACAGTTATGAGCAGCTTTTTGAAACCATGCGTTTGCTCGGGCTTCCCTACCCGCAGGCCGAACAGATGTTCAGACGGATGGTATTCAATGTCATGGCACGCAACTGCGACGACCACACCAAGAATTTTGCCTTTGTCATGGATAAAACGGGCACCTGGAACCTTGCCCCGGCTTTTGACCTTTGCCATTCATTCAGGCCGGGCAGCGCCTGGGTGAGTCAGCAATCGCTGAGCGTGAACGGCAAACGGCAAACCATCAGCAGAGATGACCTTCTTTCGGTAGCCCGTCAGATGAACATTAAAAAGGCTACCGCCATTGTATCACAGGTAAATGAAACTGTAAAAAAATGGTATGCGTATGCGGAGGAGGTTAGGGTGGATGTGTTGTTGAGGGATGCTATATGGAAAACGCTTGGTTAGTTCATTTCCCGACCCATTTATCTACCTCCTTCAGAAACTCACCTATGTCAATGGGTTTAGTGAAGTAATTATCGGCCCCTGCTTCAAGCAGCCGTGTTATCTGGTGCGGCATGGCATCAGCACTGATGATAACGACAGGAATGTTCCTGGTTTTCTCCTGCTCCAGGAGTAGTTTCATCACTTCAAAACCATCGGTATCGGGCAGGTTCAGGTCAAGAAAGATCACATCGGGCTTGTGTTCCATGGCCAGTTCAACGGCATATTTGCCAAGCATATTGCTGATCATGCGCACATTTGGTCGGGCAGTCATCAGGATCTGGTCGATCAGGTCAATGTTGGAAAGGTTATCTTCAATGTACATGATTGTGCCGGTATAATCAGATGCGGAAATTGATTTTACCGGATGGTCCTGTTGTTTAGGTTCCTGCTCCAGTCTGGTTTCGCCCAGAGGCAGTTCAATCCAGAAAGTACTCCCTGCATCCGTGTCACTTATAACGCCAATTTTTCCATTCATTGCCTCCAGCAGCCTTTTTACAACGGCAAGGCCCAGTCCGGTGCCTTCAATGTAGGTATTTTCGGCACCCAGCCTTTCAAATGGGTTGAACAGTTTGTCAAGGTCACCGCCGGCGATGCCAATACCCGTATCTGTAATGGAAATCCTCACTGTTTCCGCATCAACTCCATCTCTTGTAATTCTTTCCGTCAGGATGGTTATCTGGCCGTTGATGCGGTTATATTTGATGGCATTATCCAGTAAGTTGATCATCACCTGGTTGAGTCTTTGCCTGTCGGAGAGCACCGAAAGGTTCATGTCGGCCGATGGTATCACTGAAATGGTAATTTCCTTTTCTTTTGCAAGCGGAAGAATCAGTGCAATGGATTCGCTGAGAATCTCTGTAACCATGACCGGCTTGAGTGCCAGTGTAATCCGCCCGGCCTCAATACCGGCAATATCCAGCACTTCGTTGATCAGGTCGAGCAAATGCCTGCCGCTTTTCAGGATATAATCAACGCCTTTTTTCTGCGATGCGGTGAGTTCACCCATATTCATCAGCTGCGCATACCCCAGGATGGCATTCATCGGTGTGCGGAGTTCATGGCTCATACGGGAGAGAAATTCACTTTTAGCATTGTTGGCCTTTTCAGCAATGCCAACCGTAACCAGCAAGTCTGCCTCTACCTGCCTTCGCTGGTTAATTTCGATTAACAGCTGGTCATTTGTTTCCGCAAGTTGCGCAGTGCGGCTCCTGATTTTTTCTTCAAGACTGGCATTCAGGTTAAGAATTTCAGCTTCCGCATGTTTCGTCACTGTGATATCCCTGACAAGTGAAAGCACATGATCTTCCTCAACAGGCGCCAGGCGCGATTCGTAATACCGAAGGTCATCCTTTGATCCAAGAGTATACTCGTACGTGACAAGTCTTTTTTCATTCAGGCATGTAAGGAGATACTGATGGTGCATTGAGGCCATTTCCTCATCAAAAACAGAGAACATGCTTGTGCCAACGATCTGAGCGGGAGGGATAAGCAGTATTTCAGGGGTAGAACAGTAGACCTCCCTGTACACACCCTCCTTATCCAGGACAAAAATAAGGTCGGGCATGGCACTGATGATGCTGTTTAACCTGCTGTTTTGTTTCGCAATATACTCCTCCGCCTTCCTTTTCTCCGTAATGTCTATGCTAACACCTTTCAAAGCAACCACAACGCCCTGATCGTAGATGGCTTTAATGTCGGTTTGGAGCCATTTGATGATTCCCCCGGGCAATATGATGCGGAGGTTGACTGTTTTGCTCTGGTTTTCAGTAAATGAACTTTTTTGAATAGAGCTTATCAAATGAATATCGTCGGGGTGAACCGTCCTGAGGAAGTGTTCGAACAGGGTCTCTTTTTTTTCGTTTGGACTCACCCCGATAAGGTTGTAATAATTGTCGGAGCACTTCATTTCATTGGTTGCCAGGTTATGTTCCCAACTTCCCATACCTGTAATCTCCTGGGCGTAATTCAACGCAGCCTCACTGTTCTTTAAAAATATTTCAGCATGCTTTGCTTCGGTGATATCGCGCACCACTGTCAGCACCTTTCCATTTCCAAGCGGTACATGCCTGGCCTCAAAGTAGTGCGGCGAATTATTCAGATGAATGCTGTATTCATAAGAAACAAGCTTATTGCTGGTGATACATTCGTTGATCTTCATCATGTGCATTTCACCGGTTTCCCGTTCAAACAGGGTCGTAATCATTGTCCCGGTAACCTCTTCCGCAGGTATCATGAGCTTTTCACCAGAATTGGAAAACAATTCAAGGATCGTTCCACCGCTGTCAAGCACAAAAACCAGGTCGGGCATGGCCGTCACAATTGCATTCAGCCGTTCATTCTGTTGCCTGATTTTATTTTCACTTATTTTCTTTTCCGTGATATCAATACTGGTACCCTTCAGGGCAACCATTTTTTCGCCACTGAAGAAGGGTACCACATTGTTTTGTATCCATTTTGTCGTTCCGCCAGGGGTGATCATTCTGAAGTCAAAACTCCCCTGCTGTTTTGATTTCTGAAGTTCCTGTAAATAACCAGTTATAATACCAACGTCATCAGGATGAACCAGGCTGATGAAATTATCCCAGGTTGGTTCTATCTCATTGGGATGAAAACCAATCATCCGGTAGTAGTTTTCTGACCAGGTTGTAATCCCGGTAATATAATCAGCATGCCAGCTGCCCATGCCTGCAATTTCCTGGGCATAGTTCAGGTCGGTCTGACTTTGTTTGAGGGCTTTCTCCGTTTGTTTGATGGAGGTAATGTCCATGATGGTTGCAGCCTTGAACCGGGGAACACCGCTATTGTCGCATATGATTGATACACTTAAGAGGGTAGGGAATTTGGAACCGTCTTTTCGTTTGTGTTCAACCTCCACTGCAGAGAACCCGCCATTATTGGCATTCTGGCCAAGGAGTTCCCTTAGTTTGGGCAAATCTGCCTCCTGGTGCAGTGTTATGATATTTTTGCCGAGTAGTTCCTGGAGATCATACCCCAGCATCTTTGCAAATGATTCATTGGAATATACGAGGCTTCCGTCCATGGCAGCGATGGCCGTTCCATAACTGGCCCTGTCGGAAATGGTACGGAAGATAAGCAGTTCCTGTTCCAGGGGATTTAGCTCATCATGGCTGAAACCTTTCACGATTTCATGATCTGGGACCTTGTGTTGTTTGTTTGTCATGGCATTTCAATCCGGAGGTGATCAGTAATAAGATGAGACGGCTCTATAAAGTTGCTTACAGAATTATATAAAAGGCAGTTCCTTCATCCGGGGAAGTGGTAAAATCAACAATACCTCCAAGG
>CAJBYO010000057.1 GCA_903959905.1 uncultured Bacteroidales bacterium | reverse complement strand
TGCGCGACACCCTTTTGTGCGTTTTACGGATAATTTATATGATAGGCTGGTTATGTTTTAACCATACCTGATTTACGATTGAGAGATTGAGAGATTGCAGATTGAATTGAAAAAATTTACGATTGACGATTAGTAGCGCTATCAATCGTCAATCTGCAATCAAACAATTCAATCTGCAATCCCTCAATCGTCCAATCGTAAATTCTCTTATTGAATATCTGCATTTTTAACAGCTTTTGGCTCATGATATTTCCCTATTTTTGCTTTGTTCATTCATCATCAATTCCTCCCTCATGGCAAACCATTCAGGATTACCGCTTACCGAAAAGGCAAAAGGAAATTACATCCTCTCCATTACCATCATCGGAATTTTCTTTTTCATCTTCGGATTTGTGACCTGGCTCAACTCCGTGCTCATCCCTTTCCTGAAAATTGCCTGTGAAAAGAACAACTTTGAATCCTATTTTGTCGCTTTTGCCTTTTATATCTCCTATTTTGTGATGGCAATCCCGTCGTCGTTCGTTTTGAAAAAAACCGGCTTTAAAAACGGGATGTCGCTGGGGCTTGTGCTGATGGCCATCGGGGCGCTGATCTTTATTCCCGCAGCCTATTCAAGGATGTACGGCCTTTTTCTTACCGGTCTTTTTGTACAGGGTACGGGACTGGCTGTCCTTCAAACAGCTTCCAATCCGTATGTAACGATCCTCGGACCGCTTGAAAGTGCTGCCAAACGCATCAGCATCATGGGGATCTGCAATAAAATCGCAGGGGTGATCAGTCCGCTGATACTTGGTGCCATTGTTTTAAAGGGAATGGACAGGTACGATAAAACATTACTTGGTGCCATGGATGAACTCCAGAAGAACGCCATGCTCAACGACCTGGCAGGGAGGATCATTCTGCCATACATCATCATGGCCGTGGTGCTGGTCATCCTGGCTGTTCTCCTTCGTTTCTCAGCCTTGCCGGATATCGACACGGACCAGGATGGAGAAGCGTCATCAGCGGCAGGCACAACCAAAACAAGCATATTCCAGTTCCCGCAGCTGGTACTCGGGGTGATCGCGATCTTTGTATATGTCGGCGTCGAGGTGGTGGCAGTTGATACCATCATCAACTACGGCAAAGCCCAGGGATTTTCGTTTGAACTGTCAAAATATTTCGCCTCCTATACCCTCGCAGCAATGGTTCTTGGTTACATCATCGGGATCATCACCATACCAAAATACCTGAAGCAGGAGAAAGCGCTCATGATTTCGGCGCTGCTTGGCATTGTTTTCGGGGTACTGGCGATTGCCACAGCCGAAATTCATTACCAGACCACGTTTTCGCTGAACCTGGGCGGGTTCGTCCTGTCGCTGCCATTTGACCTGTCGGTGTTCTTTATTGCGCTCCTGGGGCTTGCCAATGCGATTATGTGGCCTGCCATTTGGCCCCTGGCGATCAACGGGTTGGGGCAATTTACAAAGACCGGCTCGGCGCTCCTGATCATGGGTATCGCAGGCGGTGCTTTGCTGCCTTTGCTTTACGGCAGGATGGTAGACCTTTTTAGTCCTCACCAGGCGTATTGGATCATCATTCCGTGTTATATGTTTATTTTTTATTATGCGCTGACGGGGCATAATAAGCGTTCGTGGAAAAAAAACTAAAATTCCCTCCAGAGTATATCTGGTAAAAAAACAGTATATGAAACCAACTCTCCTGATCCTCGCTGCCGGTATGGGCAGCCGTTATGGTGGCCTCAAACAGCTTGACCAGGTTGGCCCTTCGGGCGAAACCATCATCGACTATTCCATTTTCGATGCCATCCGGGCCGGGTTTGGCAAGGTGATCTTTATCATCAAGGAGGCCATTGAAGATGATTTCAAGGAGATATTTGTTGAACGGCTGAAAGATAAAATCACCATCGACTATGTTTTCCAGGAAACCTGGATGGTCCCTGAGGGCATCACCATCCCCGACAACAGGAGTAAACCCTGGGGAACAGGCCATGCTGTGATGATGGCCGATGGAAAGATCAACGGTCCGTTTGCTGTGATCAATGCCGATGACTTTTACGGGCGGGGTGCCTTCGATACGCTGGCCGGATACTATAAAAACTGGACCCCGGAAAACGCCAATGACTATTGCATGGTTGGATACAGGATTGCCAATACACTTTCGGAATTCGGCACGGTATCTCGCGGGGTTTGCCAGCCGGATGAAAATTCGTTCCTGGTGGATGTGGTGGAACGAACATCCATTGAGCGCAGGGAAACAGGGATTGTTTATAAAAACGAACAGGACCAATACATCCCGGTGGCGGATGATACGTTTGTTTCCATGAATTTCTGGGGGTTCGGCCCGTCACTGTTCGGCCATCTGAACAAAGGGTTTGAATCGTTCATTCAAAAGAATTCGGAGAACCTGAAGGCTGAATTTTACATCCCCAGCGTGGTAAATGATCTCATCAAATCGGGCCAGGCGACCGTGAGGATTCTCCATTCCAACGACAAATGGTTCGGAATGACCTACAAGGAAGACCGTGAAACAGTGGTGAAAAGCATCCGTGAACTCGTTCGGGCGGGTGTTTACCCCGAAAACTTATGGGGCTGACCCAATTTTGCAGTCGTTTGATCGTTATATAGCTGTAATTAGCTACTTTTGCAGACGGTAAAACTCCATTTTATGAAAACATTCAAGAAAACCCTGATCAGCCTGACCATCATTGTTTCAGGGATGTTCATCCTTCTTCCCGGCTACGGGCATGCACAGGTTGTAAATTCGGCAACGAAAAAGCGCATCAGCATCGGTGTCGGAATGTTTACAGATATCTGGATGAATCAGCCCTCCGGCTTGAAAACCAGGACCATCAACCAGGGTGTGCAGGTGTTTGGCACCTATAATACACAGTTTGGAAAAAGCAATTTAAGCTTTGCCATCGGACTGGGCATCTCAATTCATAACCTCTATTGGAATTATACGTTCCAGGGCGACAGCCTTAACTTCCAGTTTGTCAAGATTGATACAACCTACAAGCGCAGCAAACTCACCATGCCCTATTTTGAGGTGCCGATCGAATTCCGCCTGAAAACAAAGAGCAAGGTGTCTGTGGGCATCGGGTTTAAGGTAGGCTACATGGTGTATGCCCATTCAAAATATGTAGGTTCCGACTACCTGTATAAAAGCACCAACACGCTGAAGGCATCTTTCAAGGGAATCAAGAACCTGGAGAATTTTGCCTACGGCCCCACTTTACGCATCGGCTACAAGTGGTTCAACGTGGCAGGCTATTATTCGCTGTCGAGCATTTTCCAAAAAGCGAAGGGACCTGATATGTACCCGATCTCCGTCGGCTTCGTGCTGATGCCGTTCTGATCAGAGCAGGAATATCAGCACCGTCATCACAACAACTCCCATCAGATAGCCCGAATAAATCTCGGCTGGTTGATGGGAGTCTGATTTTAACCGGGCAAATCCGATGATCCCGGCCAGCAGGATGCCTGTCAGAATTTCTGCATTCAGGTTGAGGCCGAAATGGAGGGAAAGCCCGAGAAAAAGCCCTGTAAAACTGCCTGCTGCGATCATGTGCATGCTGATTTTCCTGTAAAAGTTGATAACCAGCGTAAGGATGGACAGCAGGGTGGCGCCCAGCATGAAGTAGCTGAAAATGATGGAAATGTGGATCCCCCGCAACAGGAAATAGGTCAGGTAATAAAATACCGAGATAGCCAGCACAGGATAGATACGCTCTTCTTTCCGGGTCATGAAAACCGATGAGATGATGTTCAGTCGCAAAAGCATCCAGGTGACAAATAATGGAAAAAGCACCGTGGTTAAAAC
Source organism: uncultured Bacteroidales bacterium (assembly GCA_903959905.1). Lineage (GTDB taxonomy): Bacteria > Bacteroidota > Bacteroidia > Bacteroidales > FEN-979 > CAIVAT01. The sequence continues at coordinate 21,861 of CAJBYO010000057.1, read as the reverse complement.
AACAACACCAGCCAGCGCCATTTTATACGACAGCGGCAGTGCCAGGGAGAGCATGCTGTTGAGGTTCAGCAGCAGCAACAGAATATACGTGGGCATCAGCACCGGGTGAAAAACATAGGAGATCACCCTGGCAAGTCGTGAATCGTTCATTTACCGGCAGTTAAAGTTCTTTTCTGAGGCGGGCAACAGGGATGTTCAGCTGTTTCCGGTATTTTGCAATGGTACGTCGCGCGATATTGTACCCCTTTTCTTTCAACAGGTCAACCAGTTCATCGTCGGTGAGCGGTTTTGATTTCTTTTCACCGTCGATGGTGTCGTTGAGGATCTTCTTGATCTCCCGGGTGGAGATCTCCTCACCTTCGGTATTCAGCATGGATTCACTGAAAAAACTCTTCAGCAGCAGCGTGCCGAAAGGCGTTTGAACATACTTGCTGTTGGCCACCCTGGAGATGGTGGAAATATCCAGTGAAACGATGGTGGCGATATCTTTCAGGATCATCGGGCGCATCTTGGTGTCGTCGCCGGAAAGGAAGTACTCCCGCTGGTATTCCATGATGGCGTTCATCGTGGTGTAAAGGGTTTCCTGCCGCTGTTTGATGGCATCAATGAAACCGCGCGCCGCATCAAGCTTTTGTTTGACGAACGACAAGGCATCTTTCTCCGCCGGCTTCCGCTTGGCCCCGCCATACTCGTGCAGCATGCTGATGTAATCACGGTTCAGGGAGAGTTCCGGGGTATAACGAGTGTTAAGCGACAGTTCAAGGTTGCCGTCGTTGCTGGTGATGATAAAGTCGGGAATGACATACTGGTTATCGCGTGATACTTCCGAAATGGTGCCACCCGGCTTGGGGTTCAGGGTCTGGATTTCGGCAATGGCCTCCCTCAGTTCCTCCTCGGAAATGTTTGCCTTCTGCCTGATCTTGTCGTAGTGTTTCTTACTGAATTCATCAAAGAAAAACCGTACAATGATGGTGGCCAGGTCGGTGGCATAGGTGCGGTCGCGCTTGAGTTCAAGCTGGATCAAAAGGCATTCCTGGAGGCTGCGCGCAGCAATGCCCGGCGGGTCAAATCCCTGCACGGTTTTCAGCACATCCAGGATCTCTTCATGGGTGGCCTCAATAGCCTGGTTAAAAGCAAGATCATCGGCCAGCGCAGGAATCTCACGGCACAGGTACCCTGATTCATCAAGGTTTCCGATGATGGTGGCAGCGATGATGTATTGCTTGTCGGTGAACTTGTGCAACCCGATCTGGCTGATCAGGTAATCCTGGAAGCTGACGCCGGATACGATCGGATTCTCGCGGGTGACATCATCGGGACTGTTGTTATTGGCAATTAACCGGTATTCGGGAATCTCATCCTCGTCAACATAATCTTCAAAAGAAAATTCATCGTCGGGGGAGGCAGGGGGTTCCGCTTCCTGGAACTCATCCTCATCCGAATCAATGGATTCAATGGTTGACTCCTGGTCGATGGTGTCAAATTCCTCCTCCTCACTGCTCGCCTCTTCCAGTGCAGGATTTTCTTCAATCTCCTGTTTTATGCGCTGGTCAAGGGAAAGAATGGGTTCCTGCAACAAACGCATCACAAGCACCTGCTGGGGTGAAAGCTTTTGAATGAGCCGTTGCTGTAATTTCTGGTTTAACATGGGGGGCAAATATAATAATTATCCCCCCAACTTAATTTTCTCATCGGCGAAATAATCATGCCGATCGTTAAAATAAGATGGACTGTCTAATTTGTCAGAAAGTTGATTCGGAAATGAATAATTTCGCGAAAAAGACTTTCAATGGTTCAAATTCCCGGACTGCGGTCAAAATCCTATACGGTACTTATCCATATCCTGGTATGGGTTGCCTTCCTGCTGGTTCCTTTGATCTTTATTGAATCAGCCACGGGCAGGGAGCGCTTTATGATGCTGGGATGGTTCCTTCAGTTTCTGATGGCGCTCTATTTCTACTACAACTTCCTCTACCTGATACCCCGTTTTTTACTTCGGAAAAAGATCTGGCCCTATTTCCTGATGTTGATTCTCGGGTTGATAGGCATCTGTTGCCTCAATCTCATTTTTGCCATTTCCACAGAAGGGGTGATCGAACACCGCCATCCCTTCAATTTCTGGCATACTGCATTCTTTCCATTCTATCCCGCCGTCATGGCATTTGCATTAAGCAGCACAGTGAGGCTCACCATGGAGTGGTTTAAAAATGAACATCAGAAAAAGGAGATGGAAGCAGAGAAACTCTCGTCGGAACTGGCTTTCCTCAAGTCGCAGGTGAACCCTCACTTCCTGTTTAACATCCTGAACAACATCTGCTCCCTGGCGCGGAAGAAATCTGATGAAACGGAAAATGCCATCATCAAGCTTTCCCAGATCATGCGCTACATGCTCCAGGATTCTAAAGATGAAAAGGTAAGCCTGGAGAAAGAGGTGGAATATCTGCAGAGTTATATTGAACTGCAACGGCTGAGGCTGCCGGAGGCTGTAAAGATAAATTTCACTATCGAAGGCAGGCCGGAACTGTACTCCATTGAACCGCTCCTGCTTATACCGTTTATCGAAAACGCCTTCAAACACGGGGTGAGCTACCAGGATTGTTCCGACATCAGCATCAGGCTGGTTTGTCTTTCCCGTGAAATTGCCTTTACGGTCAATAATCACATAGCCAGGCGTAACGGCGACAACATAGAACAAGGGTCGGGCATCGGTCTGAAAAACGTCACCCGCCGGCTGGATTTGCTCTACCCGGGGAAACACCAGCTGAACATCAGCGACGACGGCCATCAATATAATGTTGAACTCAACATTCAGTTTTAACCTATGATACGATGTCTTGCCGTTGATGACGAAATGCTTGCCCTTGATCTGCTGGAGGACAACATTAAAAAAGTTCCATTTCTGGAACTTGTCCAGTCGTGCCGCAGTGCCCCGGAGGCCATGGAGGTTTTGCGCAACAAGCCGATTGACCTGCTCTTCCTGGATATTCAGATGCCTGATATTACAGGGATCCAGTTGCTCAGAAGCCTGCACCACAAGCCAATGGTCATTTTCACTACGGCTTTTTCGAAATATGCCACCGAGGGCTTTGAACTGGATGTGATTGACTATCTGCTCAAGCCCTATGCTTTTGAACGGTTTCTAAAAGCAGTGAACAAGGCGCATGAATACATGAACATGCGCGATCATGCAGCAAACCAGCCGGGACAAAGGGAAGCGGCTGCCGCCCCCGCATTTTTGTTTGTCAAGGCAGATTATAAACTCTATAAAATCAACCTGAAGGATATTCAATATGTTGAAGGCCTGAAGGATTATGTAAAGATCTACGCCGGCGACAAACCCATCGTGACGCAGATGAGTATGAAAGCGATTGAGGAAAAGCTGCCATCACACGATTTTATCAGGGTCCACCGTTCTTTCATCGTGGCCTTCGACAAGATCGACTTCATTCAGAAACACATGCTGACCATCGGGAAAAAAGAGATCCCGGTCAGCGAGCATTACCGCGATGAGCTGTTTAAAATCATAAACTACGAAAAACCAATTGACTAACCCCCCCCTCTCCTTCAGGAGAGGGGCCGGGGGAGAGGTCCAAAACCCATGAAACGAACCACCAGCCTAATTATCATCATCCTGCTCACTTCAACCCTTGCCCTCGCCCAGGCAAAACCCTGGACCTTCCGGCAGTGCCTTGATACAGCGCTTCAGCGCAATATTTCGGTCAACCAGAGCCGGATGAGCAATGAACTGAATAAGGTGAGCCTTGAACAAACAAAGGCCAACCGCATTCCCAGTGTCAGTGCCAATGCCAATGAGGCACTCAACGTAGGAAAGAACGTGGATCCGACCACCAATACCTTTGTTACCGATGCCTATCACTCCACGAACTTCGGCATAAGCAGCAGCTATAACCTGTTCAACGGGATGCAGAATGCCAACACCATCCGGCAGAACCGGTTGAATGTGCAGGCAGGCGAATCGGAAATTGAAAAAGCCAAAAACGATGTGATCCTCAGCATCACCACCGGTTATCTCCAGGTTCTCTTTGCCGGGGAGATCCTTTCCGCCGCCAAAAGCCAGGAGGAAGCCACCGTCGCACAGGTTCAGCGTACCGAAAAGATGGTCAATGCCGGGAAATCACCCGAAAGCGACCTGTTGCAGATCAAATCACAGCAGGCAACCGACAACCTCGCGGTCATTACTTCGCAAAACAACCTCGACCTTGCCAAAGTGACCCTGATGCAGCTCATGGATATCCCCATCACCGACAGCTTTGAAGTGGAAGTGCCGCTGATGGATGAAACATCAGAGGAGGTGATTCAAACCAACGAAGAGATCTATCAGAAATCACTCACCATACTGCCACAGGTTTCCGGCGCATCATTCCGGACAAGTGCTTCCATGATGGCGTTAAAGGTTTCACAGGGCGCGCACTGGCCAAGGGTCAGCCTGGGTGCAAACTTCAACTCCAATTATGCTTCAAGCCGGAAACAGGGCAGCTCTGTGAACCCGCAGGGTTATCCTTTTTTTGAGCAGATGTGGGATAACATCGGACAGTCTTTTTCCATGGGGGTGTCAATACCGATCTACAGCAACCGGCAGATAAAAAGCAACATCGACAGGGCAAAGATCAACCTCATCACTTCGCAGCTGAATGAGCAGAACGTGAAAAATGTACTGCGAAAAAGCGTTGAGCAGACCTATACAGACATGAAAGCTTCGGTCAGGAAATTTGAAGCAACCAAACTGCAGGTTGCAGCCGTGGAAGCCGTTTACAAAAATGCAGAAAAGAAGTATTCCGTGGGGGTGATGAGTGCAACGGATTTCCTGATACAGAAGAACAACTACACACAGTCGTTGTCAAACCTGATCCAGGCGAAATATGACTACATCTTTAAACGGAAGATATTGGATTTTTACCAGGGGAAGGCGATAGCCTTTTGAAATGACGAATGACGGATGACGAATGACAAATGACGAATGACGAATGACAAATGACGAATGACAAATGACGAATGACGAATGGGGTTTTGCATAAACTAGGTTAACATCATGAAAAAAGGATATTGGATTATAGCAGCAGTTATCGTTGTAGTGGCGGCAGTGGCGGTTTGGATGATCGTGGGGAAGAAAAAGTCGGAGGCTGTGCAGTACAAAACAGCAAAGGTGGAAAAGGGTGATATCCAGGTAACGGTCAGGGCCAGCGGTACGCTGCAGGCTGTAACTACGGTGCAGGTGGGCACACAGGTTTCAGGAATCATTAAAAAGATATATGTCGATTTTAATTCCGTGGTGAAGGAGGGGCAGGTGATCGCCGTGCTGGATACCATCCTGCTGGCCCAGGCAGTGGAAGATGCGCGTGCCTCCCTGAGGAAATCAGACATCCAGGTGAACCAGGCAAAACGTGATTTTGACAGAACCAAAATACTGTTTGAACAGAAGGTGATGGCCCAGGCCGACTATGACCTGGCCCTCACGACTTATGAAACCGCCGTGGCCAACGCGATCTCATCCCAGTCGGCACTGAACCGGGCTAAAATCAACCTGAGATATGCCACAATCATTGCACCGATTGCAGGCGTTGTGGTTTCTCGCGCTGTTGATGTGGGGCAGACGGTGGCAGCCAGTTTCAGCACGCCCACCATGTTCACCATTGCCAACGATCTTACCAAGATGCAGGTACAGGCCAACATTGATGAGGGCGATATCGGGAAGATCAAGGTTGATCAGACCGTTAAATTCACTGTGGATGCATATCCCGATCTGACCTTCGACGGAACCGTGCGCCAGGTTCGCCTCCAGCCGGTGGTAACCCAGAATGTGGTCAATTATACCGTCATCATTGACGTACCGAACCCCGACCTTAAACTTCTGCCGGGAATGACAGCCAATATCATTGTGCTGGTGCAGGAAGAGAAAGATATACTGAAAGTGCCTTCCACGGCCCTGCGGTTCAGTCCGCCCCAGGAATACCTGGATGCCCTGGAAAAGAACCTTCCCGACTCAGTTAAGAAAATGCGTGCCAGGTGGGCAGGTGGCAGCGGAGGCCATACCGGAGCGGGCAACGGAACGGGCAGTGGCTCAGGGGATGGCAGCGGAGGAGGTTCCGGCAGGGGTGCAGCAGCCCGGCAGGGAATGACGGCGGGGGGAATGGGCGGAATGATGACCGGTAGCCCTGGCGGAGGTGAAGGCCGCCGAAGGGGCGGCTTTGGGGTGCTTTGGGTAAAAGTGGGCGATTCCCTGGAACGCAGAAGGGTCAGAGCCGGCGTTACCGATGGCCTCAATACGGAGGTGCGGGGTAAGATTAAAGAAGGAGAAGAGGTGGTTACCGGTACCGTTACGCCGCAAACAACCCAGGCCACACCGCAGCAGCAGAATCCGTTTGCGCCGCAGATGACAAGAGGCGGAAGCAGCACCCGGGGAGGAAGATAAGATGGGCGAAACAATTATTTCGGTAAAATCGCTGGTGAAAACCTACAAAATGGGTGATGTGGAGGTTCATGCCCTTCGTGGTGTGAATGTTGACATTGTGAAGGAAGACTTTGCAGCCATCATGGGTAAAAGCGGGTCGGGAAAGTCAACATTCATGAACATCATCGGTTGCCTTGATGTTCCAACCAAAGGGCAGTACCTGCTGGATGGGGTTGATGTGAGCAGTCTCTCCAAAGATCAGCTGGCTGCATTGAGAAATCATAAGATCGGCTTTGTTTTCCAGTCGTTTAATCTCCTGTCGCGCACGTCGGCCCTCGAAAATGTGGAGCTTCCGCTGTTATACAATAAAAAAATATCCTCCCGTGAAATGCGGACCCGTTCGCTGAATGCGCTGGAAGCCGTTGGACTGGCCGACCGCGCGCACCATTTTCCCAACCAGCTGTCGGGCGGGGAACAGCAGCGTGTGGCCATCGCCCGTTCACTGGTGAATGATCCCGTGGTGATCCTGGCCGATGAACCAACGGGCAACCTCGACACACGTACCAGCATCGACGTCATGGGGATTTTCCAGAAGCTGAACCAGCAGGGAATCACCATTGTGATCGTGACCCATGAAACGGATATCGCCGCCTTTACCAAACGGAACATCACGTTCCGCGACGGAAAGATCATCCGGGCCATTGAAGTGGATAAACCAAGGAATGCTAAGGAAGAACTGGCAAACATGCCGGTTCTGGCGGAGGAAGAGCTATGAAAGTGAAAAACCTGTTAAAGGCAGCCTTGCGTTCACTCGCAAAGAACAAGATGCGCACATTCCTTACCATGCTGGGAATTATCATCGGGGTCGCCTCTGTGATTGCCATGCTGGCCATCGGCCAGGGATCAAAACAAAGCATCCAGGCACAGATTTCCACCCTGGGCACCAACGTGCTGATGATCTTCCCTTCGGCAAGCAGCTCAGGCGGCGTGCGCATGGAGGCCGGGTCGTCGCAGAAGATGACCATTGAAGACGTGACGGCGATCACGGAAAGATGCCCCTCAATTGCTTATATCACACCGCAGGTGCGCAGCAGCGGACAGCTGGTAAACGGCAACCTGAACTGGAGGACCTCGGTTTACGGGGTCTATCCGAACTATTTCGATATTAAAAACCTGAAGCTCACAAGTGGCAGTGTTTTCACGATGAATGATGACCGGAGCGCAGGAAAGGTCTGTATTATCGGGCAGACCGTTGTCACAAACCTGTTTGGTGCCGATGCCGATCCGGTTGGCAACTACATACGCATCAACAAAATACCCTTTAAAATTATCGGCATCACGGAGAAAAAAGGACAAAATTCTTATGGCCAGGACCAGGATGATGTGGTCATTGCCCCTTTTTCAACGGTTCAGAAAAGGATCATGGCCGTTACCTACATTCAGAGCATGCTTGCTTCGGCTGTGACGGAGGCCTTAATTCCAAACGCATCGCAGGAAATTACCGACGTGCTGAAGGCAAAACACAACCTTGGCCCCAGTGAAGATCCTGATTTTACCATCCGCACACAAACAGATATAGCCAACATGGCCACCGCCACATCCGGGATACTCACCATTCTGCTGGCCACCATTGCCAGTATCTCCCTGCTTGTAGGCGGCATCGGGATCATGAATATCATGCTCGTATCTGTTACAGAGCGAACACGTGAGATCGGGATACGGATGAGCGTAGGCGCGCGCGGTCGCGATGTGCTGCTTCAGTTCCTCATTGAAGCCCTGCTGATCAGCCTCCTGGGCGGATTAATCGGTGTGACAATCGGCGTTCTCGTATCACAGCTTATCGCCAACATCCTGAGATGGCCGGTCACCATCACCATTCAGTCAATTCTGATGTCGTTCCTCTTCTCCTCGGCCATTGGCATCTTTTTCGGCTGGTACCCGGCAAGGAAGGCAGCCCGGTTGAACCCTATTGATGCCTTGCGTTACGAATAAGAAGCAGGAAAAAGATGAGAAGTACTGAAATAGTGTAGTAGCGAAACATCCATTCGCATATTCGTCATTCGCATATTCGTCATTTTTCTTTGTGAAGATTTTCACGCTATTTAGAATTTTTATTTATCTTTGTCAAGAATAATTCTAAATAATGGACGCCCAGTTTTTTCCATCAGATTATATTCCAATCCTTGTTCAATCGGTTGTGGCATTTGGGTTTGTAGCGGTTACGATGTTTGCGACCCACTACATCGGAGGCAAGCGCAAGAAGTTTCATACGCTGCGCAAGGATCAGAACTTTGAATGCGGGATTGAGATCAAAGGGAATGCCCGTTTCCCGTTTTCCGTCAAGTACTTTTTAATTGCCATCCTCTTTGTGCTCTTTGATGTGGAGATTATTTTCTTCTATCCCTGGGCCATCAATTTCAAGGAATTTGGCTGGGACGGACTGTGGGAAATGCTGTTGTTCCTTGGATTTCTGCTGTTTGGATTCTGGTACATTATTAAAAAGGGAGCATTGAACTGGGAAGACTAAACTTCAACATTCAAAATTCGTTGTTCAATATTCATTGTTCAAAACTGTATTGACAAGGGAAAACATTAATGGAACCGCCAAAATACAATAAAGTTGAAGCCCCCGACGGCTATACAGCACCGGGGATCTTCGCCACCAGTCTCGACAAAGTGGTCGGGCTGGCACGGAAGAACTCTATCTGGCCGTTGCCTTTTGCGACTTCGTGCTGCGGGATTGAATTTATGGCAACGATGGGCGCACACTACGACCTGGGCCGGTTTGGCGCCGAACGGCTGAGTTTCAGCCCGAGGCAGGCCGACCTGCTGATGGTGATGGGTACCATCGCCAAAAAAATGGCTCCGGTAATTCAGCAGGTATATATCCAGATGGCCGAGCCACGCTGGGTTTTGGCTGTCGGGGCCTGTGCCTCAAGCGGAGGTATTTTTGACACCTACAGCGTACTGCAGGGAATTGACCGCGTGGTGCCCGTGGATGTTTACGTACCCGGTTGTCCGCCAAGGCCCGAACAGATCATCGACGGTTTTATGAAAATTCAGGACCTGGTCGCCAATGAATCAATAAGGCGCAGGTATTCAAAAGAATATAAGGATTTGCTTGCCAGCTACGGAATATTAACGTCGTTGTTGTAGGGACACGGCCTGTTGGGACACGGCATGCCGTGTCCTTGTTGATTGACCAAACAGAATAATGATTAAATTGCATGGAGAATTCCTTCATCATTGACAAACTAAACAAGGCCTTTGGCGAGGATATCCTGCAAACGGATACCTCTTCCGACATCCTCTCCTTTACCGTGGCATGCCCGGTCATTCATGAGGTGATCACCTTTTTGAAGAATGATGAGAATATGGACTTTAACTTCCTCACCGATCTCTGTGGCATCCACTACCCTGATCGCGGACTGCCGCTGGGGGTTATCTACCATCTGCACAACCTGAGGGAGAACAAGCGCCTGCGCGTCAAAACCTTCGTGACCACAGGAAGCCCGAAGGTGCCTACCATGACCGACCTGTTTTCATCAGCGAACTGGATGGAGCGCGAAACCTTTGATTTTTACGGGATCCAATTCGAAGGGCATCCCAACATGAAAAGAATTTTAAACGTAGAATACATGGATTTTTTCCCGATGCGAAAGGAATACCCCCTGGAGGATCCTACCCGGGAAGACAAAGACGACAGATACTTCGGACGATGATCTCCGTACAGACGCACCGCAGTGCGTCTCAACAACGCAGTGCGTCTCAACAACGCGGTGCGTCTCAACAGCATAGAGAATGACTGAAGACAAGCAATACACCACCCTCAACCTCGGCCCCACCCACCCGGCCACGCACGGCATTTTCCAGAATGTGCTGACGCTGGATGGCGAGCAGATCATTGATGCTGAACAAACCATCGGATATATCCACCGTGCCTTTGAGAAAATTGCAGAGCACCGTCCGTACTACCAGATCACACCACTTACCGACCGCCTCAACTATTGCTCATCTCCCATCAACAACCTCGGCTGGTTTATGACCGTTGAGAAGTTACTTGGAGTTAAGACATCAAAACGCGTTGATTACATGCGGATCATCCTCATGGAGCTGGCGCGCATTACCGACCATCTTATCTGCAACAGCGTGATCGGTGTCGACAGCGGGGCCCTCACCGGGTTTATCTATGTGTTCCAGGAGCGTGAAAAAGTATATGAAATTTACGAGGAGGTTTCCGGCGCGCGCCTCACCACCAACATGGGCCGCATCGGGGGGTTTGAACGCGATTTGTCGCTCAAAGCCGTAAAAAAGATCAGGGAGTTTCTTGATCACCTTCCCAAAGTATTGCATGAGTTTGAGAAACTGCTGATGCGCAACCGCATCTTCATGGACCGCACCATCGGTGTAGGACCCATCACCGGAGAACGGGCGCTGAATTATGGATTTACGGGCCCGAACCTGCGCGCTGCCGGCGTTGACTACGATGTTCGCGTGATGACGCCCTACAGCAGTTATGACGATTTTGAGTTTATCATCCCGGTTGGGACACAGGGAGATACATACGACCGGTTTTGTGTCAGGCAGCAGGAAGTATGGGAGAGTGTCAAACTGGTGCGGAATGCCCTGGAAAACCTGCCGGAAGGCAATTTTCATGAGGACGTACCCCAGTTTTACCTGCCGCCCAAAGAGGCAGTTTACTCCAAAATGGAGGCGCTGATCTGGCATTTTAAAATAGTGATGGGAGAAATTGATGTACCTGTTGGCGAAGTCTACCATTCCGTGGAAGGCGGCAACGGCGAACTCGGTTTTTACCTGGTGAGCGATGGCGGACGTACCCCGTTCAGGTTGCATTTCCGCCGCCCGGGATTCATCTATTACCAGGCCTACCCGGAGATGATCCGCGGAGGCGTGTTATCAGATGCCATCCTGACCATGAGCAGCATGAACGTAATCGCCGGGGAATTGGACGCGTAGAGACGCACCGCGGTGCGTCTCTGCGGCCCGAAAAAATTGAATCAATTATAAAATGGAATACAACAATATAATTACCCACCCGAAATTCATCAAAGAAGGCAAAACCGTTGCCTTCTCAGATGAAATCATGGCAAAGGTCCAAAGCCTGATCCGCCGGTACCCCGACGGTCAGCAAAAATCGGCCCTGCTGCCGGTGCTGCATATTGCGCAGGAGGAACTGGGTGGCTTTCTTTCAGTTGATGTAATGGACTATGTGGCCTCGCTGTTGGGCATCCAGCCGATTGAAGTGTACGAGGTGGCCACGTTTTATTCCATGTTTTATCTTGACAAAATGGGAAAATATGTGATAGAAGTCTGCCGTACAGGCCCTTGTGCCATCTCGGGAGGCGAACAGATACTTGCTCACCTCCAGGATGTCCTGGAGATCAAGCCGGGAGAAACCACCTCCGACGGTATTTTCAGCCTGAAAGAGGTGGAGTGCCTGGGTTCATGTGGCACCGGGCCGGTGATGCAGGTCAACACCGAATATTATGAAAAACTGACACCCGGAAAGGTGGATAAACTCCTTGAAGACCTCAGGGAATATGTAAACAGGGATAAACAGGGCGATTCATCATGGGCAGAAAACTTCTGTTAGCCAACATCGACGTTCCGGGTATCCGGGGATTTGATGCCTACCGTGCCCACGGTGGTTATGCTGCCGTGGAAAAAGCGTTGCGGGGGATGAGCGTATCGGAGGTGAGTGCCGAGGTAAACCGTTCAGGCTTGCGCGGCAGGGGCGGTGCCGGGTTTCCAACCGGGCTCAAATGGAGCTTCCTTGACCGGAAGTCAGACAAGCCCCGTTACCTGGTATGCAATGCCGATGAGAGCGAACCCGGAACCTTCAAGGACCGTTACCTGATGCACCATCTGCCGCACCTGCTCATTGAAGGGCTCATCATATCCAGCTACGCCCTCGGCGTAAACACCTGTTACATCTATATCCGCGGAGAGTTCAAATATATCGTCGGGATCCTTGAAAGAGCCATCAGAGAAGCTCATCAGCATGGTTTCCTCGGCGAAAATATCCTGGGAACAGGATTCTCACTGAACATCTATGTCCATCCCGGGGCAGGAGCGTATATCTGCGGTGAAGAAACCGCCCTCCTTGAATCACTGGAAGGGAAAAGGGGAAATCCCCGCATCAAGCCGCCATTTCCGGCATTCAAGGGATTGTATGGCTGTCCTACCGTTGTCAACAATGTGGAAACCCTGGCCACAGTTGTCCCGATCATCAACATGGGTGGTGATGAATATGCCAGGATCGGGCGCGGCAAAAGCACCGGTACCAAACTGATCTCTGCCAGCGGAAACATCAACAACCCCGGAGTCTTTGAAATTGAGATGGGGCTTCCGGTGGAGGATTTTATTTACGCACCCGAATACTGCGGCGGCATAGCGAATGAAAAATATTTGAAGGCCGTGATCCCCGGCGGATCATCGGTTCCCATCCTTCCGGCCGACCTGATGCTGAACACCGCTAAAGGTGAAAAGCGACTGATGACCTATGAATCACTGGCCGACGGTGACTTTGTAAGCGGCACCATGCTGGGCTCGGGCGGCTTTATTGTGTACGACGAAGATCAATGCATCGTGCGCAACACCTTGAACCTTACCCACTTCTACCGCCACGAATCCTGCGGGCAATGTTCGCCCTGCCGCGAGGGAACCAGCTGGATGGAGAAGGTTTTATACCGTCTGGAGCACGGTGAAGGGAAGATGTCAGATATTGACCTCCTGGTTCGTGTGGCAAAAAACATCGAAGGCAACACCATCTGTCCGCTCGGCGATGCCGCAGCCTGGCCGGTAGCCAGTGCCATCAGGCATTTCCGCGGTGAATTTGAATATCACGTGAAACATCCTGAAGTAGTAAAGAATGTGCATCACGGGGCGCTGAAAATTGAAAAGGAATCCCTTATACCCGATTCGGGAACAGGTGTAAATTACTGGTAAAGAATGATAAAAGTCACCATAGATAATATACCTGTAGAGGTAGAAGACGGAACCACCATTCTCCAGGCTGCCCGCCAGATCGGGGGGAAAGTTGTACCGCCGGCAATGTGCTACTATTCCAAGCTCAAAGGCTCGGGTGGGAAATGCCGCACCTGCCTCGTCAAGGTTGCTCAGGGCTCCGCCAAAGACCCGAGGCCCATGCCCAAACTGGTGGCATCCTGCAGCACACCTGTTCAGGATGGCATGGTTGTGCAGAACCTTACTTCACCGGAAGTGAGGGAGGCACGGAAAGCGATCGTGGAATTCCTGCTGCTCAACCACCCGCTCGATTGCCCGGTATGCGACCAGGCAGGGGAGTGCGACCTCCAGGACCTGAGTTTCGGCTACGGCATGGAGGAAACAACCACCGATTTTGAACGCCGCGAATACCCGGTCATTGACATCGGCGACAAGATCAAGCTGCACATGAACCGCTGCATCCTCTGTTACCGCTGTGTGTACTTCGCCGACCAGCTTACCGACAAACGCATGCACGGCGTTCTTTTCCGGGGCGATGTTTCGGAGATCAGTACCTTTGTGCAGAATGCAGTAACCAATGAGTTTTCGGGCAATGTGATTGATGTGTGCCCTGTAGGTGCCCTAACCGACAAGACATTCCGCTTCAAAAGCAGGGTGTGGTTCCTCAAGCCGATGAATGCCCACCGCGAATGCAGCATATGTTCAGGAAAAGTGGCGGCATGGATGTTCGGCAACGAAATATACCGTATTACAGCCCGAAAAGATGAGTTCGGAGAGGTGGAGGAGTTTATCTGCAATGAATGCCGCTTCGAAAAGAAAGAACTGACCGATTGGGTCATTGAAGGTCCGCGCCACATCAAACGGCAGTCGGTCATTTCAGCCAATCACTATGAAGAAAGAAAAGAACAGTCGATCATTGATCCGATTGCCGGAACGATGACGGAAGTAGAATAAAAAAAAATGTAAAATGTAAAATGCAAAATGCAGGAGACAGCCGCCAAGCCCGAAATTTGGCATTTGGCATTTGGCATTTGACATTTGACATTTGGTATATTGATTTTTAAAAGATGATTGTACAGATTATATACAAAGCCCTCCTATCCTCCATCATCCTGCTTCTCAGCCTGGTGGTGGCCATGTATTCCACGCTTGTGGAGCGTAAGGTGGCGGGATGGTTCCAGGACCGCCATGGCCCGAACCGTGCCGGTCCGTGGGGATTGCTGCAGCCACTGGCCGACGGTGCCAAGCTTTTCTTCAAGGAGGAGTTCATGCCCAACTCAGCCGATAAATTTCTGTACATCCTCGGTCCTTCACTCACCATGTTCATCGCCCTGCTCACCAGTGCCGCCATCCCCTGGGGGCCCGACCTGGTGGTAAACGGAACAGTTTACCCGCTGCAGGTGGCGGATGTGAATATCGGCGTGCTCTATATCTTTGCCATCCTCTCCATCGGTGTGTACGGGATCATGATCGGCGGATGGGCATCGAACAACAAATACGCCCTGCTTGGCGCCGTGCGTGCTTCGTCGCAGATGATCAGCTATGAGCTGGCGATGAGTTTGTCCATTATCACCATCGTCATGATGACCGGTTCGCTCAGCATGCGCGAGATCGTGGCCCAGCAGCAGGGCTTCAACTGGAACATCATTTATCAGCCGCTGGGGTTCCTGATCTTCCTGATCTGTGCCTTTGCAGAGACCAACCGGGCACCGTTCGACCTGCCCGAATGCGAAACGGAACTTGTGGGAGGATACCATACCGAATACAGCAGCATGAAGCTCGGCTTTTACCTTTTTTCCGAATACATCAACATGTTCATCTCCGGTGCGGTGATGGCCACGCTGTTCCTGGGAGGATATCACTTTCCCGGAATCGATAAACTGGGCCTATCACCCAACGTTTTTGCCTTTGTGAGTTTCATGGTGCTTTTTACAAAAATCACCTTTTTCGGTTTCCTGTTTATGTGGATCAGGTGGACATTGCCCCGTTTCCGCTATGACCAGCTGATGAAACTCGGATGGAAAAGCCTGATACCGCTGGCGATATTGAATGTGGTGATCACCGGAGTTGTTATTTTGCTAAATCAAAAATGAAAAACCTGACCAACAGATCAAAAATCGTTTCCAACAAGCAGATGAACTTCTGGGAGAGAATCTATATCCCGGCGATTCTGAATGGGATGCGCATTACCTTTGGTCACCTGTTCAGGAAGAAAACAACGGTGCAGTACCCCGAGGTAACCCGTGAGTTCTCTGATGTGTACCGCGGTAAGCATGTGCTCAAGCGCGATGATGAGGGGCGTGAACGCTGCACGGCCTGCGGATTGTGCGCTGTGGCCTGTCCGGCGGAAGCCATCACCATGGTGGCTGCTGAGCGCCAACCGGGAGAGGAAAACCTGTACCGGGAAGAGAAATATGCCGTGGTGTATGAGATCAACATGCTTCGCTGCATCTTCTGTGGCGACTGCGAGGAAGCCTGCCCGAAAGAGGCTATCTTCCTCACCAAAGAAATTGTAAAGTCGGAGTATGACCGCGACAAGTTCATCTACGGCAAAGATGTACTGGTAGAACCTGCCGATCCGGCAAAACGGATTGACATTTCAAAGCGGCAAACACCGGAAGTCATTGAGTTTAAAAAGAACAAAAAATATAAACACAATAAATAAAATGCAAAATGTAAAATGTAAAACTGGGTGAAACCCAACGAAGCACTAAATTTTACACTTTGCACTTTGCACTTAATACAATGTTCACACAGTATATATTTCACTTCCTTTCCATCATGGCCCTGTTTTCAGCGGTGATGGTGCTTGCGTCGAAAAAGCCGATTCATTCGGTGCTTTTCCTGACACTCGCTTTTTTTGCCATTGCCGGGCATTACGTGTTGCTCAACGCCCAGTTCCTCGCCGTGGTGCATGTGATCGTGTATGCCGGCGCCATCATGGTGCTGTTCCTCTTTACGGTGATGTTGCTGAACCTCAACAAGGATGAGCGGTCGCCAAAGCCCATGTGGGTGAATTTTATTGCTTTTGTAGCCGGCGGAATGCTGATGCTCACCCTGATCGGCATCTTCCGCGGATATGATATCAAGGCTGCACACGACCCCATGATCTCACAGATCGGACTGGTGAAGAATCTTGGCAAAATTTTATACCATGATTACCTGATTCCTTTTGAGTTGTCGTCGGTGTTGTTTTTGACAGCGATGGTTGGGGCGGTGCTTCTGGGGAAGAAGGAGCAGATTTAATCAATATTCGATATTCAAAAGAACTCCATAAATGAACACCCTCAGCTCAATCCCAATCCACTACTACCTCATCTTCTGCTCCCTGCTCTTCAGCATCGGCGTAATCGGTGTGCTGATCAAACGGAATGCGCTGGTGATCCTGATGTCAATAGAACTGATGATCAACTCCATAAATCTCCTCCTGGCCGCTTTTTCGGCATACAACAACGATCCTTCCGGACAGATTTTCGTGTTCTTCATCATGGTGGTAGCTGCCGCGGAGGTGGCGATCGGACTGGCGATTGTGGTGCTGATATACAGGACGACGCATTCGATAGATATAAACGTGCTGAATAAATTAAAATGGTAAAATGGTAAAATGGTAAAATGGTGAGATAGTGGGATGGTGAAATAGTGAAAAAAGATAGACTTTGATGATGGATTATATAGTATTTTTAATTCCGGTTTTTCCGCTCCTTGGATTTTTGATCCTTGGCCTGGGATATCGTTCCATTCCCAAAAAACTCACCTCCATCGTTGGCCCTGGAACTATTCTCCTGTCATTTATCTTAACCCTGATTGTTTTTTTCAACTTTCACCAATTCACCAATTCACCGACTCACCATCTCTTCCCCTGGATCTCCGTCGGCCCCCTCAACATCCCCTTCGCCTTCCTCATCGACCCGCTTTCCATCCTCATGCTGCTGGTAGTGACCGGTGTTGGTTTTGTGATCCACGTATATTCAGTAGGTTACATGAAAGAAGATCCGGGGTTTAACCGGTTTTTCGCCTACATGAACCTCTTCGTTTTCTCTATGCTCCTGCTTGTCATGGGGGCAAACTACCCGATCATGTTCATCGGATGGGAGGGAGTCGGATTGTGTTCCTACCTGCTCATCGGGTTCTGGTTCAAAAACCAGGAATACAATAACGCAGCCAAGAAGGCTTTTATCATGAACCGGATTGGCGACCTTGGTTTCCTTCTCGGGATGTTCCTGATCTTTACCACCTTCGGCTCCATGTCGTTCGACCAGGTGTTTGCCCAGGCGAAATCAATGCCGGTGGGAAGCCCGGTTGTTGTAGCCATTACCCTGCTTCTTTTTGTTGGTGCTGTCGGGAAAAGCGCCCAGATCCCCCTTTACACCTGGCTCCCAGATGCCATGGCAGGCCCGACGCCTGTTTCAGCCCTCATCCATGCCGCCACCATGGTCACGGCGGGGGTTTACATGATCGCCCGTTCCAACATCCTTTACGTGCTGGCACCTGCTACCATGACCGTGATCGGCATCACCGGACTGGCAACCGCGATCTTTGCCGCTTCCATCGCAATTTTTCAGAATGATATCAAGAAGATCCTGGCCTATTCAACCATCAGCCAGCTGGGTTATATGTTCGTTGGCCTTGGCGCCGGTGCCTTCACCGGGGCGATGTTCCACCTCACCACCCACGCGTTTTTCAAGGCGCTGCTGTTCCTTGGCGCCGGCAGCGTGATCCATGCCATGGGCGGGGAACAGGATATCCGCAACATGGGCGGGCTGCGCAGTAAACTGCCCAAAACCTACTGGACATTCCTGGTCGGCACCATTGCCATCGCAGGAATCCCTCCGCTTTCAGGGTTCTTCTCCAAGGATGAGATCCTGTTGCATCTGTATGAGCACTCCGTGGTCATGTGGGCCATCGCCGTGATGGGTGCCCTGATGACCGCATTCTACATGTTCCGCCTGCTCTACCTGGCCTTCTTCAAAAACTTCAGGGGAACGGATGAACAACTGCATCACCTGCACGAATCACCGTCGGTCATGACTACCCCGCTGATGATCCTGGCCTTACTGGCTGCTGTTGGCGGACTCATCAACATCCCGGAACTCTTTGCAGGCGGAAGCTGGCTTTCATCCTTCCTGGCCCCTGTTTTCGCCGACGGTGCTGCCATAAGCTTACCACCGGTACCGGTGTCCCACAGCACGGAATGGATGCTCATAGCGGTTACCCTGGCGGGTTGCATCGCCATGATATACTTTGCATTCCATCGTTTTGTGAAACAGGACAATGGCCTTCAGCCTGACGGTACGCAACGTTCAGGGGTTGTCAGACTGCTCTCAGGCAAGTATTTTATCGATGAGCTGTACGACCTGCTCATCTCCAAACCACTGTTATGGCTTTCCAGGTTCCTGCACGAAATTGTTGAGCTGCGGTTCATTGACCGCCTGGTAAACGGCGCCGGCAATATCGTGGTGTGGACCGGCAACACCCTGCGTTACATCCAGACCGGCAATGTCGGCTTTTACATGTTTATCATGATCCTCGGGATCATCCTGATATTATTCTTTAACATTCTGATCTGACCATGCTGACCATCATCCTCATATTGCTGCCCCTGGCCCTGTCGCTGATCACCCTCACCTTGAAGAGTGAAAAGGCGGTGAGGCAGTACGTTCTGTCGGGGTCGGTCATTGAATTCGGCGTTGCCGTGGCAGCCTTCATCCAGTATAAAACCTCATGTCACTGCAACCTGCTGTTCACGGCCGACTGGCTTTCCACCCTTGGCGTCAGCCTGAAATTCGGCATGGATGGCATCAGCCTCCTGATGGTAATGCTTACCACGTTCCTGGTTCCGGTGATCATCCTCTCTTCGTTCAGTCACTCATACAGCAAACCTGCCGTGTTTTACAGCCTGATCCTGCTGATGGAGATGGCGCTGGTCGGCGTATTCACAGCCTTCGACGGCCTGATGTTCTACATTTTCTGGGAGCTGACCCTCATCCCGGCCTACTTTATCTGTGCCGTATGGGGAGGCAACGACCGCATCCGGATCACCTTTAAGTTCTTCATTTACACCTTCGTGGGAAGTCTCTTCATGCTGGTGGCGCTGATCTGCCTCTATTTCAAAACCCCGCTGCCGCACTCTTTTGACTACCACTGGTTATATTCCGCCGTCCTTACCCCGGCGGAACAGGCATGGATCTTTGCAGCCTTCTTCCTGGCCTTCGCCATCAAAATACCCATCTTCCCGTTCCACACCTGGCAGCCGGATACCTATACAACCTCACCAGCCCCCGGAAGCATGCTGCTCGCCGGAATTATGCTGAAAATGGGCATTTACGGGATGATCAGGTGGATGGTCCCGGTCTGTCACAATGCCATGCAGCTATATGCACCGTTCATCATCACGCTGGCTGTCATCGGGATCGTGTATGCCTCGGTCATTGCCATCCGGCAGAGCGACATGAAACGGCTGGTGGCTTATTCATCCATTGCCCACGTGGGACTCATCGCCGCCGGCGTGTTTGTGCTGAACCCTTACGCCATGCAAGGCGCCGTTATTCAGATGGTTTCGCACGGCATCAACATTGTTGGCCTTTTCATCGCCATCGACATGATTGAAAAACGCACAGGATCCCGTGTGATCAGCGAGCTTGGCGGCATTGCCACCAAAGCGCCCCGGCTTGCCGTGGTTTTCATGATCATGATGCTTGGAAGCATTGCCCTCCCGCTTACCAACGGGTTCATCGGCGAGTTTCTCCTGCTGCTGGGGATCTTTGAATATTCAAAGGTTTTCGCCGCCATTGCAGGGCTGACCATCATTTTCAGCGCGGTATACATGCTCTGGATGTACCAGCGAACGATGCTGGGGAAAACAAACGGCATCACGGAAGAAATGACAGACATTACCTGGACCGAAACAGTTGCCTTCATCCCCCTGGTGATCATGATCTTCTGGATTGGCCTGTCACCAAGGCTTTTCCTGGATGTGGCCCTGCCGGATGTGATGACGGTATTGGATTACGTGCGGCTCTGAAAAGCCGGCATTTAAAGAATCGTTGACTTGTAACAACACAGAATGACAACAATAATCTCCTTAACAATCCTCGGAATTCTCGTCCTTTTCCTGGGGATCATGAAAAAGCAGTCGTGGCTGCTGCCCCTGATCCTCATGGGACTGGTGGTGTCCATGGTGCTCACGGTCAGCGACTGGAATCTCTTCCGCACCTACGCCCATGCGATGATCATCGTCGACAACACCTCGGTTGCCTTCAGCACGGTGCTGATCTTTTCTGCGTTCCTGATTTTTTCCCTGGCCGGGCACTATTATCGCGGTGTGCAGCGGCCCCTTGATGACATTTACGGCGTCATGATCTTTGCCCTTACAGGCGCCGTGATGATGACCTCTTACGGCAACCTTATCATGCTGTTCCTCGGGATCGAAACCCTCTCCATTGCCCTCTATGTGCTTGCAGGCAGCCACAAGGAGGCCATCACCTCCAACGAGGCCACCCTGAAGTATTTTCTCCTGGGATCGTTCCTGTCGGGGTTTCTCCTGTTCGGGATTGCACTTATTTACGGCTCCAGCGGCTCGTTCGACCTGCAGAAGATTGGTGAATATGTGGCTTCCTATTCCGGTAATTACCCGCCGATGTTCCTGGCAGGCTTGTTCCTCCTGATCATCGGGCTCTCCTTTAAGATTGCCATTGCACCGTTCCACTTCTGGGCCCCGGATGTGTACGAGGGAACCCCTACGTTACTAACTGCCTTCATGGCCACAGTTGTGAAAACGGCGTCTATCGTCGCCATGTTCAGGTTTTTCAGCCTTACCTTCCACGGGATACACGGTGTTTGGGAGAACACAATCTGGATCATGGCCGTTATTACCATGCTGTTGGGAAATCTCACCGGGGTGTACCAGCCCAACCTGAAGCGGATGCTTGCCTACTCCAGCATCAGCCATTCCGGATATATGATGCTGGCAGTGGTGGCCTTCAGCCCGATGTCGGCCAATGCATTGCTGCTCTATGCCCTGTCATATTCGGTAGCCACCGTCCTTGCCTTCGGCATCCTGATCCTGATCCGGGAAGCGCATGGCAACGACTACTTCAACTCCCTCAACGGGCTGGCAAAAAGCAACCCCCTCGAAGCATTCTGCCTGACGGTTGCCATGTTATCCCTTGCCGGGATTCCTCCGCTGGCAGGCTTTACCGCAAAGTATTATCTGTTCACAACCGCCATTGAACAGGGATTTATCTGGCTCGTCCTTGCAGCCGTGGCCGGGTCTGCCATCAGCATAGCCTATTACTTCAAGCCCATCATGGCAATGTACCTGAAACAGTCAAATGGTGTGAAATTAACGGTGGAAACCTCCTATAAGGTCCATCTTATGTTCATGGCCCTGATGGTCATACTGATTGGGCTGATGCCGTTTCTGGTGATCGGACTGTTGTAACGAATGACGAATATGCGAATAACGA
>CAJBYO010000056.1 GCA_903959905.1 uncultured Bacteroidales bacterium | reverse complement strand
GTTTGAACAAACTGTTGCTGTCTGGTTGTTTGCAGTCGGTCCGGAAGTGATGGTCACCGTAACCGAGAAAGCAGGGCCAGCGCAAGAGCCAGCAATTGGCGTCACAGTATAAACCACCGTGAGGTCACCTCCGGTAGTATAACCGAATATGTCACCAGCAATTACGCCAATGCCAGAGAGACCGTTACCGACAGTGGCGGTTCCTGTAAGACCAGGAGCAACAACTGCAGAGATGTTATATGAAGTAATTGCAATGCCGTTTGTTCCAGTTGCAGGCAGGTTCACACCAATAGCAACGTTTGAACAAACTGTTGCTATCTGGTTGTTTGCAGTCGGTCCGGAAGTGATGGTCACCGAAACCGAGAAATCAGGGCCAGGGCAAGAACCAGCAATTGGCGTCACAGTATAAATCACCGTGAGGTCACCTCCGGTAGTATTGCCGAATATGTCACCAGCAATTACGCCAATGCCAGAGAGACCGTTACCGGTAGTGGCGGCTCCTGTCAGACCAGGAGCAACAACCGCAGAGATGTTATATGAAGTGATTGCAATGCCGTTTGTTCCAACTGCGGGCAGGGAAACGCCAATTGGTACAAGAGAACAGACGGTGTTAGTTATATTATTAACTAACGGGACAGGTAACACAGTTATGACAATGGCATTGATGACCGCAGAGCAACCACTTGAATTTAATTCAGTCACCTCAAGTGTACAGGTTCCGACTCCTGTCCATGATACCGTAATAAGGTCATTAGGAGCGGCCCCATTGTTGATAGTACCCGCACCACCTGTTCCGGCAATTATATTCCAAGTATATGTTGAACCTGGGGTTTGGACCACACCATATGGCATTGTTGAATTCAAGCATACAGACATATCTCCTGAATTTGGTAACCCAGGTAATTGTCCCATTACTCCCAACGAACCCGCAGCAAATACCAGCACCAGCATCCACTGCAGAAGTCTCAATTGTGTTTTCATAATCTGATTATTTATTTGTTCATTTTTTGTTTGAATATCTTGAGGCAAATCATTGACCCTTATCTTATTTCGGGGTCGTCGGAACCATGTAAACCGGTACAGGTCCTGCATTCGGCGTTCGGGGTTTAACCCTGTTTCCGGCATCCGGAAATTTTGCTGAGTGTCAAGTTGCGTTTTCATGGTGCGGTCATTTATATTGTTTTCATTTTTTTGCTGACTGATGAAAGTTTGTCTCCTGTCATGCTTCACTGTTCCAGGGTGCCATGCATGGTTCATGCTGCCTGTCTGGCCGGCGTTCTGAGAATTATTATTTGTTGTTTTACAATGCATGACAGTTGTTTTATATGTTTTTTAATCGTGATAAATCAGTGATGGAGCCGGCGGTGCATGGACCGTTACGTCTATATAATCGCTACCCATACAGCCTGATGCATTCTGAATACTCTCAGATACCGTTACTTTTCCCATTCCTGCTGAGGTCCAGGTGACAGAAATTGAATTTGGCCCAATAACAGTATATGATGTGCCAACAGGCAGAACCTGCCATGAGTAAGCGTTTCCCGGTAAATAGAAGGTGGTACTATATGGATAGGGAACATTCAAGCAAACACTGGATGGTCCCTGGATTTCAGGAACCGGCTGAGGCAGCACTGTTAAGGTATCAGTCGTAGTAAAGCACCCCGTAGAGGTGTCAGTAAAAGTAAAAGTGACGAATCCCACAGCGAGAACGGTTACGGTACCAGAGGGTGTTACGGTTGCAACAGAGGTGTTATTGCTTATCCATGTGCCGCCACTTAGGACGGAAAGATTGATAGGACCGCCCACACATACAGTGTCGTTGAGTAGGTAAGCATTGGGCAACGGGTTCGAATGCATTGTGATTGGGGCTGATGTTGCAGGATTTCCAGTAACACATTGTAGGTCTGAGTTCAGAGTACAATAAACGACGTCATTATTGGCAGGGGTGTAGCTGTATATTGCGTTGTTTACACCAACAGGATTTCCGTTGACAAACCACTGGTAGGCAGGTGCTGTTCCGCCATTGACTGGTGTTGCTGTGAAGGTCACTGGAGTAGAAATGCAGAAAGGATTGTGATTAGCAATGATGGAAACACTTACTGGGAGCATGTTGTTGATAATAACGATGTGCGTTGCGGTTATTGGTCCGCCACAACCAGTGGCTGTTGCTGTAATGACTGTTGTTGGGCCAGCCCATAGTGCTGAATATACTACAGCACCAGTTAATGGATCAATTGTATTACCCGCAGCCAAACTGGTAGCATCAAGGCTGTAAATTATCCCTGAAGTATTTGAAGCAGTCGCTGTGTACGTCACTGTTCCAGCGCCCATGCATCGGGAAGATGTCGGTCCAAGGGTAAATATAAGGCCATTCACAGGGGTGTCGTTTTCTTGAGCACCCATTGTTGGAACGCAACGGAAGGTTCCGTCAATGTCATATTGAATAGTTGCCATCAAGCTATTTGTTCCCACTAATGCCGTGTTCGCCGGAATATAATTTGCTAATAAAGTTCCAGATGCGTTTACTAATAGAGGGTCAACGGTTAAATCATGCCCACCTGGTCCCATTGGCATAATTTTAACCCCGCCTACATAATCATTATAGTCAATGGTCCCAGAATTACCAGGGTCTGGCATGTTAAGAGCTTGGTGTGTTGAGCCTGGCCCGATGAAATTGGCGAAAATATTATTTTCAATGTTTCCCGTATTTTTGCCTGTAATTGTAAGTGCGGCATCTGTACCACTACTCGTACCACTTAGAGTGATTGTGTTATGAAATAGTGAAGTGGAACCTAAAACACTAAAAATGCCATACGTGTTTGATATTGAATTAGAAACAGAAAGACTGATGATATTGTTTATGTAGGAAGTTGTACTCGCGGCAATGGTACTTGGGCTGAGTATACCAATTGTTTGGGAATTTGGATCTGACGAGAAGTTGGTAAGGGAATGGATGAAATTTTTTTCTATAGTTCCGGATAATTCAGAATTATAAAAGATTCCAATAACAGTTGTGTTTGAAGAATTATTTGAATTATAGCAACTATCAATCGTGTTTTCACCAATATAGGTTGGAAATGTAGTGGTCCGTATATTAATCCCAATAACTGATGTATTGAATCCGCTACCTGTACTTGCTAATCCAGCAATTTTCAGATTTGAGATGTGATTTTTAGAAATCTTCACATTACCAACTGCATGGTAAATGCCATTAATTTTTGAATAATTTGCTGGGTTTGATGACTGTGCGTTGTTTGTTAAATTAGAAATATAATTATTTGAAATAACAACATTCCCACCTTCGCTATTAATACCATAGACTGCTTGAAGGTTCAATGCGCCACCTTGTGACGGAGAAAGTGCTTGTATGCTATTCGCTGTCGTCTTGCTTCCGATTAAATTATCACTAATTGTATCTGTACTCCCGTCAACATTGAGGATGCCATAAAACGAATTAGAGTATTGATTATTCGTGTTATTAGTCGTTATTGAGCCGATTGTGTTAAAACGAATAACTGCATTATAAGGGAATGATGATAGGTCTCTGTAAATGCCATGAACTGCTGCTGCTGTAGATCCGCCTGTAACTGAAATTGATCCTGTTCCAGAGCTGTTGCCGATCAGGTTACCATCAGCGGCGGTGGACCCACCAACTGTGACAGCACCTTCTTTAATATGAATGGCATTCCAATGCGCAGAACCTGAATTCGTCCATGAAATATTCTGAATAGTATTTGAACGGACAGATCCTGAATCTATGTCAAGATAAATTCCATAAAAGATGTTGTTACTTAGGTTGTTTATATTTATCGTTTTATTCATTGGACTGCCACCACACATAGATGTAGATCCACCAATGTAATTGCCTGATATCATGTAATCAGTGCCTGTATTGGTAATTCGGATGACATGATAATCCCACGCATTATCAGGAGTTAATGTAGTAGTATTAAAAAAATTGTTACCTGTGAGGATCCAACTTGTATTGCCAACATCGAGTGTAACCGCCCCAGAGGACCCGCTTGGGTTCCAGAAATTATAAATGTTATTATCCCTGATTGTATCGCTGCTGTTATTCCCAGTGACTCCACCTGCGGAGTAAATCATGTTGAAAGGTTTCCCTGATGTGCTGCAGGTCAGGTCGTTGTATGCTATAGCATTGAAACTGTTACCCGAAGATACAATTGACGAAAAGTATACAACACCTTTGGAGATGCTTGAGGCGGAGCCTTTGATGTAACAATATTGGATTTTATTTTGGCTGGCATCATTGGTAAATGCAAACGTTGTCGCTGAAGCTCCGATATTGTTGGTGTTGGAAATTGTAAGGTCTTTGGTTGAACCGGTTGCATTTACCCTGCCATCAAAAGTGACATTTTGAGTGCCGCTTAGTTCAACAAGATTGCCGTTAAGGGCTCCACTGACTGAAAGTCCGGATGTGGTAGGGTAAATTTTCACTGATGTCCATGTTCCTGGATTTAAAACGGCTGAGGCTGTTTCAGTAGTGCTTGCGTGAATTTCAACGAGGATATTGTTTGCCGGTTGGGTTTGACCGTTCAATGCATCAAATGCCGCTTTTAAGGTTGGATAATCTCCGTTGCTTAAGGCGTTTGCATTTGACACAGTAACCGGGCCGACAATTGGCAGCGCCGTTGAGTTTCTCTTTTCATCGATTCGTACCTTGTTTTGAGCCGATGAGCCGAACGCATCAAGACTCATCCCGTCGTTTTCAATTTTGAATTGTGCAGTTCTTTCCGCGGTCAGGGTGGGATTAAAATTCTCAACGACAACATAGCAAAGTAATTTGTTGGTGCCGTCTGAGGGGATTGGTATGCCTCCTGCGGAAAATGAATCATTGCCCCACCGTTCATTATTGGTTGGATCTAAAGCATAATCACCATAAAGGAATTCACTTGACTCTGTTCCATTAAAATTGAAAACAGTACCCGATGCGTAGTATAGTTTTACTTTGTTATAATTGATGTCATCTGTTCCGCTGCCCTCCTGGAGTGTGCCATCATTTCTAACCCATAGTCGCTGTAATTTCCTGCCGACATTTGTGCCTGCATCAACAGAGAATTGCAGAACTACCTGGTTCGTTGAATTTGAAAGGTTGCTTGAAATATCCTGCTTTTGGACATCAAGGAGCATTAATTCATCTGTATATGCTGATTGGTGGAGGTTATTTCCTGCGTCCCAAACTTTTAAATAAAGGTCTAAAGATGCACCTGCCGTCCACGCGGATATGTGATTGATGCTGGCAAGATTTGGTGTGCTTAGATGGATGGATGCAGGTGATGAACCGCTAACATAGGATCCTTGATATTCAAATGGTTGAGATGTGCTTCCATGCACATCAACATATACAGTTGAATTTTGATAACCGTAGTAGAATGTTGCATAATGGATGTAACTTGTACTAGAATTGTCAATATAGTCATACTGACCAACACCATCGTCTACTTCCAACCAAATATTAGGGTCTTGTGCTTTTGCTCCCCATACAAAAAGAAACAGCACAATAATTACCAGCCAGATTCCAATCTTTTGTAAAGTCTGTTTCATGCCCCACCTCCCGGTTTAAAACATGAAACATTTGTATTATATACCAGGGAAAAATACCCGGAAAGAGTTAACACTGAGCACGCCCGGGCACAATGCACGGCACAGAACGATCCCTTCCGTTCTGAACACAATACGCCAATGCGTGCTCTATTATCCATTCTTATAGATTGATAATCAGCTCGTTAACTATTTTTCAAACAAATAATACACAGTAAAAATACGATGAAAATTGTTACGATTTACGTATTTCGGAAATTAAATATTTGTTCGGAGGTAAGGATAATATAAGGGTCTCTGAATTAGGGTAATTGCAATCAAAAAGTTGTGTTAAAAAGTGTTAAAAACGGGAATAATGAGGGGTGATTTTCGGGTTGTTTTGAATTCAGCTCTTCCGGGTCACCGGGGGCAGGTCCGAAGGCGGGGGAAAGCATAAACGACAGCGCCAGGCAGGCAACAGTTTCGTCGGCGGCCGAAAGCAAATGGACAGGGGTTAATCTGAGGCTGATAAAACAGAACACAGATGACACTGATTTGACAGATAGACGCTGTTGGTTTTCCGATCCGTGATGATCTGCAGCATCTGTGGCATCAGTGTACTGTTGAGAGCCTGATGGATAAAAGCCGGTTGACTGTTTTGCGGGATGACCTGAACGATTGGTTTTTCTGGGGGGGGCAGGGGGGGTATAACTGGCATGCTGGCCTGCGTCTGTGGCGGATTTGCATAAGTTGTTAACAGGCTGTTCATAAAAAAGTGCGCTTTCATGTATTACCTTTTGCCCCGTTTCCTGATTAAGCATCATTAACCCTTTAAATTTTCAGGAGATGAAAAACACAAAATCAAACCGTCGCCATTATCATGGCAAAGCAAAATGTACAAACGGAAACGCGAAAAGTCAGCGGTACCACAAAGCGTTCAGACAACAGAAGCCGGTAATCGGCAGCCATCACGATGAGCGGATGCTTGACTTGCTTGAAGATCTCTGTGATATCCTTGAGCGCCTTGTCAGCCACCAGGCGTTAACCCTTGAATGGCAGCCGGAAGAGGTGGTTTGCCGGATGTTCGGGATGCCGTGGATTGATCTTTGGAATCTGTATGAATCGGGAGAGATCGCCAGCCGGACCGTCGACGGCATTGTGTTCGTAAGGCCTGCAGATGTTGAGCAATACCTGGAGGAGCGGTTGGAGTATGAGGTGGCGGGAAAGGCGTTTTAAACGAATTACGAATATGCGAATGACGAATATGCGAATATTAGAATGACGAATCCGGGAATGACGAATATGCGAATAAAGCGCTACTTATCAAGTTAGTAACCACTCGTATTAGCACCCCATTCGCATATTCGTTATTCGCATATTCGTCATTTTTACATTCGCATATTCGTCATTCGCATATTCGTCATTCTAATATTCGCATATTCGTTATTCCCGGATTCGTAATTCAACCCACAAGCCTTATTAATTTACCCAAAAAAACACCCAATATGCGCGGAGAAAACATCCGGGACCGGACACAGCGCCTTGCCCTTAACGTTTTGGACATTGCATCTGAAATTCCACGGGACTATTCATCACAGGTTCTTGCCCGCCAGGTCACACGGTCGGCAACGTCGGTTGGGGCAAATTACCGTGCGGCATGCAGGTCAAAGTCGGGGCGGGATTTTTTGAACAAGCTAAAAATCGTGGAGGAAGAACTTGATGAGACAATGTTTTGGCTTGAGCTGATTGCTGCACGAAAGCTTGCTTTGCCGGAAAAGCTTGCTCCGCTAATTGCGGAGAGCAATGAGTTGCTTGCGATAATCGTTAAAAGTATTGTGACGGTGAAGGAGAACGAGAAGGCGAAGGCGAAGGAATGACGAATATGCGAATAACGAATATGCGAATAAAACGCTACTTATCAAGTTAGTAACCACTCGTTTCAGCACCCCATTCGCATATTCGTAATTCCCGGATTCGTCATTCGCATATTCGCATATTCGTCATTCGCATATTCGTCATTTTTATCAAAAAAAAAAGCCCACCTGATATTATCCGAAAAATACTTACCTTTGGCGATAGTATCGCAGAACGTTACTATGATCAGATCGTTTAGTTCAAAAGAGACTGAAAAAATCTGGAACGGGCTAAGATCTCCGAAGTTCCCGTTTGAGATACAGGATGTTGCAAGGCGAAAGCTGAGGATGTTAAGTAATTCAGTTGATTTGAAAGATCTGGCTGTGCCGCCATCCAACAGACTTGAAAAGCTCCGGGGAGCCCATAAGGAATATCATTGTATCAGGATAAATGATCAATGGAGAATTGTTTTCAAATGGATAAACGGACATTCATTCTGCGTTGAGATTATTGATTATCATTAATGGTTGAATCATGGATAAACTCAAAAACGTACATCCCGGGGAGGTATTGCAGGCTGAATTTTTGTTACCAATGGAAATCACTGCTTACCGGTTATCATCCGACATCGGAATTCCCCAAACAAGGATCAGTGAAATCATAAAGGGAAACAGGCGGATCACTGCTGATACGGCAATTCGGCTTGGCAGCTATTTCGGGAATTCGGCCAGGTTCTGGCTTGGACTTCAGAATGATTTTGATATTGAAGAGGAAATGAACAGAAAGGGCGGGGAGTTTGAGGCCATTAAAAAGCATGGGAAAATTAAGGTGTAGCGGGCGGGAAAATGCCTGGGGAAATTGGAATATGGGAATGATGAATATGGGAATGACGAATATGCGAATAAAAAAATGACGGATATGCGAATGACGAATATGCGAATAAAGAAATGACGAATATGCGAATAACGAATATGCGAATAAAACGCTACTTATCAAGTTAGTAACCACTCGTATTAGCACCCCATTCGCATATTCGTTATTCGCATATTCGTCATTCTAATATTCGCATATTCGTCATTCCCGGATTCGTTATTCGCATATTCGCATATTCGTCATTCCCATATTCGTCATTCTTTTTACATACAGTGCTCGTCAACAAGTTATCAACCAGGCAAAGATGTTGTTGGGCGAAAAGTTCCCAAAATGCGAATATTTGATTATCTTTGCACAGTTAACAGGATCATGGAAAGAATATTTGCAAAAAGTACATTGAGAGAATTTTGGGTAAAACATCCTGATTCTGAGCAATATTTAAAGACCTGGCATGATACGGCATTGGGATCTGTGTGGAAAACGCCAAATGACGTCAAGCAAACGTATGCAACCGCAAGTGTCCTGAGTGGGAACAGGATCGTTTTCAATATCAAGGGAAATGCCTACAGATTGGTTACGAAATTTAACTTTGAGAAGCAATGGATCTTTATTCGGTTCATTGGAACCCACAAGGAATATGACAGAATTGATGCTACCGCAATTTAAAACCTTCACGCATGAATATAGAACCAATAAAATCAGAATCTGATTATAGAACAGCACTCACGCGACTGGAAGAAATCTTTGATTCCCCTGTTGGAACTGTTGAGAGTGATGAAGCTGACATCCTTGGATTGTTGGTAGATGAATTTGAGAAAAAACATTACCCGATTGAGGCGCCTGACCCGATTGAAGCCATAAAGATCAGGATGGAGGAAATGCACTTAAGGCAGGTTGATTTGGTCGATGCTATTGGTGGAAAAAGCAGGGTGTCGGAGATATTGAACCGCAGACGGAAACTGACTGTTGAAATGATCCGGAATTTAACAACGCGGTTGAATTTATCTCCCGGGGTATTAATTGCTGATTACCAGTTGGTACGGTAGAAATTCACGATTGGTTAGGAATTAGATGAAGGAATTACGAATATTGGAATTACGAATATGCGAATAAAAAAAATGACGGATATGCGAATGACGAATATGCGAATGGGGTGCTACCATGAGTGGTTACTAACCAGATAAGTAGCGCTTTATTCGCATATTCGTTATTCGCATATTCGTCATTCGTGTTTCTGTATTTTGTAACTTTGTAGTAAACCATATGGCCATGACGACTCTTGAATTGAAACATAACTTTCATCAACTGATTGACAGCATTGAAAACGAGAATATGCTACAAAAGTTCTATGAGCTAATGCTGCGGAAAAGATCAGTTCGGGATGGTGCACTTTGGGCGAAATTGACGCAGGAGGAGGTTGATGAATTATTACTTGCAGATGAGGAAAGTAATGACCCGAAGAATCTTATCTCACATGATGAAATGAAGAAAAGATACGCCAAATGGCTTTAGCGATTGTTTGGTCTAAAAGAGCAACCCTGCGGTTTGATCATATCATTTCCTTCCTGATAGATGAATGGGGCGAAAAATCTGCCAGAGAATTTACGCTGAAGGTGTTTGACTTTCTTGATACCCTGGCGGAATTTCCTGAAATTGGATCCTTAGAAAACAAAGAAAAGAATATTCGCGGATTTACTATAGCAAAGCAGGTGAATCTCTACTACCGTGTTAAGGATGAGAAGATCGTTTTAATCATTTTCTTTGACAACCGTCAGAATCCTAAGAAAAAAAGTAGAAATTCCGAATACACTTTAAGCACGGATCAGGAATAGTTGAATGACGGATATGCGAATGACGGATATGCGAATGACGAA
Organism: uncultured Bacteroidales bacterium; assembly: GCA_903959905.1. GTDB lineage: Bacteria > Bacteroidota > Bacteroidia > Bacteroidales > FEN-979 > CAIVAT01. Next base: position 13,770 of record CAJBYO010000056.1, on the reverse strand, counting down.
TATGCGAATAACGAATATGCGAATGGGGTGCTAATACGAATGGTAACTATCTTGATAAGTAGCGGTTTATTCGCATATTCGTTATTCGCATATTCGTCATTCATTGATCAGACGTTGTAATACTTAAGTTCCCCCCGCACCAGCAGGTCCCGCTCGCTCATGCGCCGATAGGTAAGGCCTTTGAGTTCCACCTTTACGCCGTTGACTGTTCCTTTGTTCCATTTCAGCATCCAGTCGCCCGCTTCGGGGATGTTGTTGGCGTTTATTTTTGCAAGCGCGGTGGAGGAGTTGAAGTTCGCAACGCCGATGTTGAAGGCAAAGGCTGTGAGGGCGCCGATCTGGTCGTCGTTCAGGGGTGTTTTTACGGCACTGCGCACGGCCCGCTCAAAGGCTGCCAGGTCGCGAACCAGCAGGTCGTCGGACTGTTGCAGATTAAAGCCGGGATAGAGCGCCAGGGCCTGCTCACGCGTTTCCTGTCCCTTGAGTTTCTTCCCTGTAACGGGGTCAACAACGGCGTGTCCCCAGCCGATGGTCCAGATGCCAAGGGGGTCCATTTTGGGTTGAATGCCAACGGTGGAGAGGTCGCCGTCGTGCAGGCTTTCGTAATGCTTGATGAGGTCTATTGCTTTTTGGGAGATTGACATGGTGAAGGGTGTTTTGATGTGAATAAATAAAATATTTCTCGCAGATTTATTTCTCGCAGATTTTCGCAGATTACAGCGCAGATTTAAGCAGATTAAAGTCTGTTTTCAGGGGTCACTTAAAATCTGCCAAAATCTGCGCCACCTTATCTGCGGAAATCTGCGTGAAACAATTTATACGCTTGTGTATTCTATTTTCTGCCCGCCCTTTTTTACATCCTCAATTACAGATGCATAGAGTTCCATGTAGATGGGCTTTGAGGTAAGCACCGCATCCCGCACCACGCCGTCGTTGCCTTTGAGCGTTCCGATGGTTTTGCCGACAATAAGGCACCCCTCGGTGTCGGTGATCGTGTTTCCGGTATGGATCAGGATGAATTCATAGTTCGGAACATTCTTCACCCACATCATATCATGCCCCAGTTTTGGGGAGAAATGAGGTGAAAAGCGCGTCCCCAGGTCGTAGGTGCCCAGCGGAATACAGGTTTCTCCTTTTATTTTCGTGGTGCGCGATGCATCTTCAATTGCATAGCAGAAAAATTGATCGCGTACATATACACGGCTTATTTCACAGTCGGGGTGATGTATAAATCGTTCTACTTTTATAAGTGACATGGTCGTTGAAATTAAAATTTGCCTACTCGTTTCTGATCTGCTTTTCGGCATCGGCAGAGATCGGGTTATTATCCCGACCAATCAATCAGGTTCATTCAGAACTGGTTATGCAATATGCTCACTTCTGCAAACCACTTTTGGATCACCTGCTTGATCTCATCTTTTTTCTTATTGTTAAGATCTTCCGGGATGGTATGTACGAAGGCATCCGAGATCCCGTTGTCAAATACGCCACCGGTCACTCCATCCTCTTTAAATATCAGCAAAGGAAGTTTCGAGGCGAACAGAATCCCGGCCTCAATATGGTTCCATGGGGTTGGCAGGAGCAACTCCTCTGTAATGGTTTTTTCCTTCGGGGTTCCGGCTTTGGTTTTACCCGCACTTACCCTCATCTGCTCAAAGCCGAGAATAATTCCACCGCTGCATCTTTTCGCGATGATCGCGACCTCTTTCAGCGGGTAATCCTTCGGGTAATCACTTGTTCCAAGTGCCCGGGGTTCCATGTTGAGATCGTTGAGCAGTTTGACCAGGAATTTTCGGAATTCAGTCTGCCGGTTGTTCAGGGTGGTGGGACACGAAATAAACACAGGGATCGTACTCATCTGGAATGTTTTTTATTGACAATTTGAACAGGTATATCAGTATTGAATTCCCAAATATATAGCAGAAATTGACTTTTTCCAAATTTACCTGTGAGAAGACAGATAACGTGTTGATATTGTGTGTTTAAAAGATATGAAAGGGCGGTGCGACTGGTGCGGTTGTGAGGTTAAAGTTATAGAATGAAGAAAAATATGGCTTTACATCTACCTCTGCTACCTCTACTACAACACAATCAGCTTCCGGGCGAACACCGTTCCCATCCCCGAAAAGCGCATAACATAGACCCCTGCAACAACTCCTGAAAGGTTAATGGTTTCGGTTGTGTTATGCATTTGATGTGCCAGGATGATCCGCCCGTCGGGGGTGCAGAATTCAAGTTTGAACAGGACCGGCGACTCAACGGTGACCGAATTGTGCGCAGGGTTCGGGTATAGCCTGACCATATTCCCGGGCATGGAATTTTCCACACCGAAATTATAATCACGTTGGAGTAATGCAGTTATATCAAGATTTGCAGAGATGTTGCGGATGCCAGACCAGGTCTTGTAACCTTGTTTTTTGATCCTGATCGTGTCGTTTCCCGGGGTGATCATCAGGGCGGCCTTTCCGAGGAGGTCGGTGTGCCACGTGCCGGAGCCGGGCACGGATATTTCGGCCGCTGCTACCGCTGCATTGTTCGTTGAATCTTTAACGGTGACGGCCACATCATAATAGGGTTTTGGCAAGCGCACACTGGTAAACACTTTGAAGTCGCCAGGGCCGAAAATGAATGTCTGGTTGGACGGGTCGGTGATGTTGACAGATTCACCTGAGAAATAATCGTACCATTGTCCTGCATTGGCAAATCCGGGGGCTATGTTAACGCTGGATACGTTCATGTTCCCTGCGATTACCACGTTCATCGAACTGTGCGAGATCCACATGCGTTTGCTCAGTCCGCCAAGGTCGCTGGTGAATGTGCCGAGCCGGAATGAATCACTTTTACGTAGTTTAGCCATCCCGCTGTAAACACGGTATAATCTCTGCCGCTCGGGCTGGTCAAAATAATCCCAACGTGGTGGTTTCGGGGCGGTCCGTTCTCCGTTGTACATAATACTGTAATCATATCCAAGTTCGCCAAACTGCCACACCATCTTCGGGCCGGGGATGCCCATCAGCAGTGCGGCTGTCATTTGCACCTGGTGCAGGGCGGTAAGGGTGTCTTTGATGTTGTAATTCGCGCCGGCATTGCCGTACTGAAGGGCTTCCGACATGATCCGCTCCTGGTCGTGGTTCTCCATAAAGTCCACAAGGTTCGGATAGGTCCATCCCCGGTTGCCGTGATAAGCCCAGGATATATCGGAATCTGACTGCCATCCCAGCCCAACCTGCTTGTAGCGCTCATGCATGGCGCTCCAGAGCAGCATTCCTTTGTTCGCCAGAACGGTTTCTTCGCTGTTGTCGGCAAAATGTTCAAGGATCACGTATGCCTTGCTGTTCACCGACTTTATATGATTGTAGTAATCTGTCAGGATGTTGATCCTTCCCTGGTCGTAGGCGCTCCAGGCTCCCATGTCGCTGCCGCTGTACTTCTGCGTCAATCCTTTTGAAAGGTCAAAACGGAAGCCGTCGACCTTGTATTCGGTGAGCCAGTTGGTGAGCACCTGTTTGAAAAACTCCCTTGTATAGGGGCTTTCATGGTTAAAATCATACCCGACGCTAAATGGATGCGGTGCCTGTGGGTTGAGCCATGGATTGACCGCTGATGGCTGTCCGGTGCCGGTATTGGGATCAAAATACATGGCAGCAAGGGGGCACTGACCGAAGCAGTGGTTGGTAACGATGTCAATGATCACGGCCATCCCGCGTTTGTGACATTCATCGATGAATTTCTTATAATCGGATTTCCGGCCATAGAATTTGTCGGGGGCAAAGAAGAAATCGGGGGCATATCCCCAGCTTTCGTTGCCGTCGAACTCAGCGATGGGCATCAGCTCCACGGCGTTAATGCCCAGGTTTTTCAGGTAATCCAGTTTTTCCATGGCAGTAACGATGCTGCTGGAGTCGGTGAAATCGCGAAGCAGCAATTCGTACACCATGAGGTCCTGTTGGGTGGCATCAACCGCCGGGGGGGTGAATGACGGCACTGCCCAGGGATAGGGTGCCTGGTTGGTCTGGAATACACTGACGATGCCGGTGGTTTTGTCAAACGGATAGCCTTTGAGCGCGGGATAGTTGAATTTCGGGATCCACCTGTCGTTCCAGGGATCAAGAATTTTGTCGCAATAGGGATCGGCAATCTTCAGTTTCCCGTCAATGTAATACTGGTAGGCATATTCCCGCTGGCTGCTGATTCCCGTGACGGTTACCCAGTGATTTTTTCCATCGGGCGTGCGTTTCATGTAATTCTGGTCATTTGGAAGCCAGTTGCTGTATTCGCCGATGGCAAAGGCAAATCCCTTGAGCCCTGCCGGGTCGTTGAGTACGAGGGTCACGGAGTTGTCGCTGTTGTAATTGATGCCGCTTTTAGCCCCGGCCGGCAAGGGTTCCACCACAACCGGACCACGAAGGTAAATGCTGACGGAGTCGCGCACCGTTCCGCCGGTACCGGTTGCATTCACCCTTATCCAGTGGGTTCCCGGGGTCATTCCCTGGAGAATAAGCGGGAAGGAGAGGGATGAACCTGTGGTCGTCATCTTCAAATCCTGGTCAAGGTATAGATTCATTGACTGGTTTTGCATGGCCTCAGCGCATACCGGAAGCACCTGGTTTGGGCTTGCAAGCGGCTCCCGACTGGTGGGAGTCATGATCTTTACCCTGAGGGCAGGAACATATACGTCGGCAAAAATATCAGAGCCGTCGGCATTTTTATGCTCGGGGTAGTTGCCGCCTGTGCCGGGCACACCTCCCCTGAAAACTAATGCCATCCTGAGGATCTTTTCAGCGGCGGGAACCCCGTAGTACTGGCGGATGTTCGGGATGGTGAGGGAGTACTGGTTGTCGCCCGTGCGGGTGAGCTTTGTTTCAGGTGTGTTCTCGCCCCACTGTGTTTTCACATATTTCCAGTCGGAACTGCTTGAACTCAGGTTGGTGATCACGCCGGTGTGGGCATACACATCCCCGGTATAGTTGTAAAGCCCGCCGTTACCGTAGGCGGCATTAAAATAGATGGTTACCGGTGTTGACTCAACGGGGAATGTTGGCTGTGTGGCCATTAAGCTGGAAGTCTGTCCGCACTGGAACTCTTCTCCGACCAGGTAACTGTAGTTCAACCCATAGTTGTCGTTGGTTCTCAGCGACAGCAGGTCCCGGTCAGCCAGGGTTGGTTGCGCGGTACTGCTGAAGACGTAGTATTCAACGGAGGTATCATTGGGCAGCGGGGGAATGGCAGCCGTTCCGGCGGTACTGGTAACGGTTAGCGGAACCAATGTTGCGTTTGCCCAGTTGCCTGTGCTGTAAACCAGGTAAAACTTCTCCTCCGGTGAAGGTGTGGAGGTGAATGTTGCCTTGATATTGACATGATTCATGCTGCTGACAATGAGCGGATCCTGTTCCACTGCCACGATGCTGACGGGTTCTGCAGATGTTTCCATGAAGATGATGCGGGTGTTCATGTACCCTTTATCCTCAAAATTCACGGTATACCATTTATTCTGAACAGCATTGATTTTGTTGTTGGGATCGGAAGGGGTTCCGTAGGTTATGTTTGCCAGTGTGTTCAGTGTCATAGATGTATTACCAGCCCACTGGTTTCCCCATGGGTCGCCGAAACTGGTACTGACCAGTTTGAAGTTTTGTAGCCCGGTGATCCCGGTATAGTGAAAGGTGGTTTGCCATCGGGGTGTTCCTGACAGTATTTTCTGAAGTTCGAACGGTCCTCCCATCCCTGGTGTGTTCGCCCAGGTGTTCCAGTCGCCGGGCATGCGCAGGCCGTCGGGGGCATAGATCTGGGCAATGCCGGAGCATGACAATGCGGCAGTAAGCAGGAACAGGATCACGGTTTTCATTGGGAGGGTTTGTGGTGATTATGGAATTTAATCGGGGGTGGGGGGGGTAGGATTTTTTCACCACATAGGCACATAGGGCACAATAGGAATTATATGCCATTGTTTTACATCTTTCCTAATGTGAGCTATGTGCCTATGTAGTGAAAAAAATTATTGTTTAATGATCGTTTGATGTATGATCTTTTCCCCGGTAGTGATTTGCAGATAATAAACCCCCTTTGCAAACCCGGAGATATCAAAACTCTGCGTGCCTTGTAATAGCTCCCTGTCAAGGAGTACAGTACCCAGGGCATTCAAAATCCTGGCCCTTGAAGGTACGCTAAAGGTAACCTGAAAGATTCCCTGTGTTGGATTGGGGTAAACCGTGAGTGATTGAAGGTTACCTTCATCTACCCCGGTTAGAACGTCAATGAACCCGGAAACATTGGTCGTTCCATCCCAGAACCCTCCACCGCTGGCAGAATAGCCGCCGTAGACGTAAGGATCGGAATTCAGCTGGAACCGGTATGCATAGTACCAGTATCCGGTAATTGTCAGCACGGCACCAAGGTTTGCCTTGAATTCGTCGTTGTTTACTGCGGGTGCGTTGTAATCAGCTACGATCCAGTTTGTCCATGTTGCCGGATCTGTGTTCGCCTGGCTGTATCCGACCCATGCCTGTAAGCCGGCAGCAGGCGTGGGGAGACCGGTAAGTCCGGCAATATAGGCCTGTCCGTAAACGAAATAATCTGCGGCAGGAGCTATTTGTCCCTGGCCCGGCCACTGAAGATTGGCAAAGGTTATCGCCGGTGCGGCCGTCCCAACAGTAAATGAATAGTTTAAGCCTCCGTTGTTGTTCAGATTGATGGTCACCATGTCAAAATTGGAGGTAACCGTTGTCTTGGTGGTTGAGAACACATAGTAGGAGACGAGGGTTCCTGCAGGTTGCCCGGGAATCTGGGCTGAACCTGATACCCCGGTCAGTGCTACCGGTACAATAGCGGTGGTTGCCCATGCATCCGTGGTATATCGAAGGAAGATTTTTTCCTCAGGGCACGTTGAAGCTGACAATCCGACAATGATCGTGGCCGGGGTGTTGGCGGCTACAGGAACTGGCAAGGTCACTGTTAAAATATCAACCGGGATGGCGCTGGTTTTCATGAAGATGGCATTGGTATTCACATATCCAAGGTCTTCATAGTTCATGGTGTACCACATTCCGTTTTCCAGGGTGATGCTGTTGTTGGCTGCGCCTTCCTTGGTGTAATTTTGCAGGGAGTCGGGAATGATGTTCACTGCCGACCATTTGTTCTGATAGTAGTTGGAGGATGAACCGCTGGTGAAAAGCCATTCATAGGTGCCGGCGGTCAAATCTCCGCCTGTTGCCGCAACGCCGAACCGGGTTTGCCATCTGACAGTGCCGGTGGTTATTTTAATGATCTTGCCTCCCGTGACCTGTGTGCTGCTGGCCAGTACCAGGTTGTTGGCGGGGGGATTGGTCCACGAATTCCATGCACCGGGCATGTTCAACCCTTCAGGCTCATAAATCTGGGCGCGGGCAGCGGTGAATGTAAGCAGGAATCCGGGAATAAGGATGGCCATGATGGCAGCGATCCCGAAGGATGGCATACCGGGGAAAAGTAAATTTTTTTTCATATAAACGGATTTTAAATTTCGCAATCAGTCACACACGACACATTCATTATTGTCTTACCAGCATCCTGGTCTGCACATTGTCCCCGCTGATCATCCTGACAAGGTATGCGCCGGGTTGCAGGCTTTCAAGATCAATCCGGAGGCTGCCCGGGCCGGTCATCCGGTGGGTTGAAATATGGTTGCCCCGGATGCCGTAGAGGTCGAAAATGGATGTTGCATATCCGGAAACTCCCTGGAGTTGAATAACAGTCGCAGTTGCAGCAGGGTTCGGGTAAATCCTGAATGAACATGCGTTTCCGGCATCAGGTTCAGTCCCGGAGGTTGTTCCGGTAAGTTTGAAAGGTGCCACGACCGGGGAGCAATATTCACCGGTGGAGGTGATATAGCCATGAAGGTATCCGCCGTTGCTTATAACCGATCCGGGAAGGAAATCGATTGCTACGCCGGCGATCAAGGTCGCGGAGCCGCCGTTCTGCACCGTGAAAGAAGTTCCGTTCCCGGCCACTGTAATGGTGTTTTTGGCATTGTAACAATGGCTTTCTTCAGCAGCAACGGTAGTATTTTCAAGGGTAAGGAAAATCGGAACAACGGGTGCCTGAACATCAAGTACCCCGGCAACATTGTCAATGCCGGTCCAGAAACCCCCTCCGGTGGGTGAATACCCGCCATACACATAGGCTCCGCTATTGAGCCTGTAGCGCGTGGCATAATAGTAGGTGCCGGTTACGCCGATGGACGCACCGAGGTTGGCTGTGAACTCATCATTGGAGCCGGCAGGCATGGAATAGGTTGCCGGGATCCAGTTGGTCCAGAGTGCAGGATCGGAGTTGCTGAGGCTGTATCCAACCCAGGCTTCCAGTCCGGATGCAGGAGTTGGCAACCCGGTGATCCCGGGAACGCCGGCCCTGCCGGTTACCTGGAAGGGCTGCAACAGTTCAATAGTGCCGGTTGGAGGATTTTGCAGGTTGGCAAAGGTGATGACCGGTACCGGTTCAGTCACCGTGTAGGTGTAATTTACCCCGCCATTGGTGTTCATTTTAATGGTATACAAGTCGTAGTCGGCCGTGATATCCGCAACCGTTGATGAGAAAAGATAGTAGGAAACGGTAGTACCGCCGTTCTGTCCGGGTATTTGAACCGTTCCAGTAGTTCCGACAACGGGTACTGCCATAACGAAGGATGTTGCCCAGCTGTCTGTGGTATACCTCAGGTAAAACAGCTCTTCGGGTGCAGGTGCCAGCGACAGGGTCATGGTAACGGTGCACGGACTGGCCGGCATCACGGGAGAAGTATTGGAAACTGCTGCAATATCGACAGGCTGTGCGCTGGTTTCCATAAAAATCGCACGTGTGTCAGTATAGCCGGCATCTTCAAAATTCATGGTATACCATTTCCCGTTGCCGATGGTTATTGAGTTGTCGGTGGCCCCTTCCTTGGTATAGAGCTGAAGGGTGTTGAGCACCACATTCACGGATGCCCATTTGTTTCCCCATGGGTTGCCAACGGGCCCGCTGGTGAAAAGCCAGTTCCAGGATCCCCCCACCAGGTCGCCACCTGTTTCAGCAACGCTGAATATTGTTTGCCAGCGCTGTTGCCCGGTAGAGAATTTCACAACCCTTCCTCCGGGGACTTCAGTATAACTTGCCAGCGCAAGATTGTTGTAAGGAGGATTATTCCAGGAGTTCCATGCCCCGGGCATATTCAGCCCCTCCGGCTCATAGATCTGGGCCCGGGCAACACGGATTGACATCATTTGAATTCCGAGGATGAAAAACAACACCGGAATCACTCCACGAAAGAAAATTGTTGATTTCATATTGTTGACTGTTAAAATTTCACCATTTCACCATCTCACCGTTTTGCCATTTCGCCATTTGGCTACTTCGCTACTTCGCATAGCTCACCGCCCTCGTCTCCCTGATCACAGTAATTTTTATCTGCCCCGGGTATGTCATTTCGCTCTGGATCTTTCTGGAAAGGTCAAATGAAATTTGATTGGCTTCCACGTCATTAACCTTATCTGCACCCACGATAACGCGGAGTTCGCGTCCGGCCTGTATGGCATAGGTTTTAACAACTCCGGGGTAGCTGAGGGCAAGTTCTTCAAGGTGTTTCAGACGTTCGATGTAGGCTTCAACCACTTCACGCCGTGCGCCCGGACGGGCACCGGAGATGGCATCGCAAACCTGCACGATCGGGGAGATGAGGTTGTTCATCTCCATTTCGTCGTGATGTGACCCGATGGCATTGATGATCTCTGCTTTTTCCTTGAATTTTTCGGCCAGCTTCATCCCCAGGATGGCGTGTGGCAGTTCGGGCTCGGTATCGGGCACCTTGCCAATGTCGTGGAGTAGTCCGGCGCGCTTGGCGATCTTGGGATTCAGTCCGAGTTCTGCTGCCATGGTGGCACACAGCTTTGAAACTTCGATAGAGTGCTGAAGCAGGTTCTGTCCGTAGGAGGAGCGGTATTTCATTTTGCCGATCATCCTCACCAGTTCATGGTGCATGTTGTGGATGCCGAGGTCAATGGAGATGCGTTTACCGGTCTCAATAATTTCCTGTTCAATCTGCTTTTTTGTTTTGGCAACTACTTCTTCAATACGTGCCGGGTGTATACGGCCGTCGGTGACCAGTTTGTGCAGGGCGAGCCGGGCAACTTCGCGCCTTACCGGATCAAACCCGGAGAGGATGATGGCATCGGGGGAGTCGTCGATGATGATTTCAACACCGGTCAGCGATTCAAGGGTACGGATGTTTCTTCCTTCACGGCCGATGATGCGGCCTTTGATCTCTTCGCTTTCAATATTGAATACCGAGACTGTATTTTCAATGGCATGTTCGGAGGCGGTACGCTGGATCGTTTCAATGATGATCTTCTTTGCCTCGGTATTGGCGGTCAGTTTGGCTTCATCCACTATATCTTTCATGTATACAATGGCTTCGGTCTTTGCCTCTTCCTTGAGGGTTTCGATCAGCTGTGACTTTGCTTCGATGGCAGAAAGGCTGGATATTGCTTCAAGTTTTTCAACCTGCACTTTCATTGCCTTGTCAAGGTCGGACTGCTTTTTGCCGATGATTTCCATCTGCTGGGCGAGGTTTTGCCTGATGGTGATCACCTCTTTCTGCTTCTTTGAGAACTCTTCAACTTTCTGGTTCAGGGTTCCTTCCTTTTGTTTGAACCGGTTTTCGTTACGGCTAAGTTCTTCATTCTTTTCATGGATGAACTTCTCATGCTCCCCTTTCAGCTGCATGAATTTCTCCTTTGCCTGCAGGATCTTCTCCTTTTTGGCTACTTCGGCTTTTTCCATGGCATCTTTTAACAGGGCATCACGCTTGCGTTCAAGCGCCCTGTTTAAAATTGTCCCGGTAATGACACCGCCTACAATGAGGCCGGCGACGGCAATAATGATATGAAACAGAATTCCTTCCATAGATAGATTTGTTTGGTGCTGTAGAGACACATTGCATGTGTCTCTACAGAGACGCATTGCGATGCGTCTCTACGCAGGTTATTAATGATGAAGGAAAGAGGATGAAATAAAAAAACCCGCATTATCCAGTGAGGTATTGATAATCCTCTAACGACACGAATAGGGCGGCCAAACTTTTCGAACGTCCACTGTCAGGGGTTTAACCCTGGTCTCCTGCCGAAGCACGAGTGAGGCCTGTCCTACAAGATACTGAGCGTTGCCCTAATATTTGTAATGTTAGGATTACAAACTGTCTGAAATAATGCGGGTAAATCGTCAAAAATTTTCAAAGAACATTTTTAGCTTCATACTTAAGCTGTTCATCCAGCGCCTGATCTATTGCCATAAGTTTTGTCTTCCAATGTGATTCATTATCCGACAGCAACTGATCATTCTGCAGGTATCCTGTGGCATATTCCAATGCTACCATGGCCAGGAGGTCCTGTTTGTCTTTATAGGCGTAACTGCTTGAGTAATCTTTTATTCGTTTGTCAATCAATTTAGCAGCTTTGCGAAAAAGTTCCTCATGTTCCTTGTCTATCGCAAGCCGGTACGACCGGTCGGCAATAGGCAGCGATATGGAGAGTTCATTCATTGGCCTGGCTGTGAATAGTATTCTAAGTATTTAAAAGCCCGATACATTTATCGATTTCCCGCACAAGTTCGTTGATTTTTAATTTTGCTTCAACGTTTCCTTCTTTTGTTTCCAGTGTTTTAGCTATTTTAAGTATTTTGATCTTCTCCTCCAACTGCATGATGATGTTCTTCTGTTCGGAGAGTGTCTGTTTCAATTCTTTTATTTCGGCGATAAGCTTAAGGTTATCAGTCCGTTGCAAGTGATGCTGTTCCATGAGCCTGCCGAACTTGTATTCAATTCCGGAAACCAGTGTACCAACATCTTTCATAGGTAGTCACCTTATTAATTCATGCAAAGATAAAAAAATAATTGACTTTTTATTAACAACCGTATTACCTTTTCACCTTTCTCCTGATTAAGCGAAAAAATATGCACGCTTAATCAAAAAGCCATGAATGAAACCTTCATGTCCTATTTATGGAAGTACCGTTATTTAAGTCCCGAAATAACGACGGAATCGGGCGACCTGCTTACGGTTTTTCACCCCGGGGATCAGAATACAGAAAGCGGTCCCGACTTTTTTAACGCCCGGATTCGAATCGGTGAAACGACCTGGGCCGGGAATGTGGAGATCCATGTAAAAGCCTCCGACTGGTACAGGCACGGCCATCATTCGGACCCCTCATATGATCATGTGATACTTCATGTGGTTTACGAGGCCGACCGCCAGGTGTTTCACCAGAATGGAGTGCCGGTTCAAACCCTCGTGATCAGGGACAGGTTTCCCGGGTGGATCTTTGACCGGTACCGGCAGATGATGCAAAACCAGCAGTGGATCCCCTGTATGAACCAGTTGCTCCTTTCTGGCGAAAAAGGGTTTGATTTTTGGGCACCAGCACTTGCTGTGGAGCGGCTTGAATTCCGCACCAACAGCATCCGGCAGGTTTTTCACGATTGCGGCAGTAACTGGGAGGAGGCCCTATACCGCCATATGGCTGGTTCTTTTGGGTTCAGCATCAATGCTCAGCCGTTTGGCATGCTTGCAAAAGCACTGCCATATAAAATTGCCAGGCAGCACCTGCACAGCCGCTTTCAGCTGGAGGCCCTGCTCTTCGGACAGGCAGGGATGCTGGAACGGGTTTTTACCGATGAATACCCGGTAAGCCTGCAAAGTGAATATTGCTTTTTAAGGGATAAGTACAACCTGGAACCTGTTGAGGGTTCACTGTGGAAGTTTCTCCGCCTCAGGCCTTCCAACTTCCCAACAATCAGGATCAGCCAGTTCGCCGGCTTCCTGCAGCGCTCCCAATCCGGGTTGTTTGACCTTGCCCGCAGCGGCTCCCTGCCGGATATCATGGAGATGCTGGCAGTTGAGGCCTCAGATTACTGGCATGACCACTACGTATTTGACAAAACGGCAATTACCCGGCCGAAAGAAATGGGGCCCGCCTCCATCCGACTGCTGATCATCAACGGAATTGTCCCGTTTTTTTTCTTTTACGGCGTGGAAAAAGACCAGCCGGATGTGTGTGAACACTTCCTTGGTTTTCTTGAACAACTTGAAGGCGAAAACAATGCTTTGATCGGTCAGTGGAAAAAGGCAGGGCTCCCGACGCAAAACGCGTTGCAGACCCAGGCATTGATACAATTGAAGAAGTGTTATTGCGACAGGAAGAGGTGTCTGGAGTGCAGGGTTGGGGAGGGGCTGATGGGAGGACGCGTGACGGGTGACGGGTGACGGGTGACAGGTGACAGGTGACGCGTGACAGGTGGGAAATTCAAAATAACCGGGTGCTACATAATTGCCAATATACCAGAAATGAGAAAGAATAATTCAATCCGTTTGAAGGGATACGATTATTCCAGTAGTGGGATTTATTTTATTACAATTTGTACAAAGAACCGTCGACAGTATTTCGGAAAGATTGCCCATGGAGAAATGGTCTTAAATGAAACAGGAAGGACTGCTAAAAGAATGTTGGAAGAATTACCTGGACATTTCTGTAACGCGGGCCTCGCTGAACAAACGGTCATGCCTGATCATATACACCTGATTTTATTGTTGAATGATTCAGGGATACGGTTTGGTGTAGGGCCACGCCATGGCGTGGCCGTTGATGGATGTGATGATGATGCGGTAGGGCCACGCCATGGCGTGGCCGTTGATGGATGTGATGATGATGCGGTAGGGCCACGCCATGGCGTGGCCGTTGATGGATGCGATGATGATGCGGTAGGGCCAC
>CAJBYO010000055.1 GCA_903959905.1 uncultured Bacteroidales bacterium | reverse complement strand
CCAGAACAACAGCAACAAGCCTAAAATTTACGTCATTCACAACGACAACGGCAACATCAGGTTCGATATGATGTTCAACTGCCCGTTCAATCCTCCGACTTCGCCCAGTAATTACAATGAATTCGCCCTGTTCAACATGGGCTGGCGTGACAGACCTTTTACAAGTTGCGAATTTGGCAATATTGTGGCGGTAAATCATACTTTCATTGATTATGAGGGGGCATTCCTGGATAACTTCCCGCAGGTGATTGGTTCAGGCGGCGTCCAGAATCTCACAATACAGTTTGAGAGCTATGCCAACCAGTTCTGGGGCGACATGCAGATGATGGTTGAACTGTCCAATGTGACGCAGCAAGGAACCCTGCAACTCCATATACCGGATGCAACCAATCCATTTACCACGGCAATGATCAACGCAGGAGATACAGTTTGTTACTTCAATCCGGGAGGTATCCTTGCTCCTGGCACTCACACGATGATCCTGTCAGCGACTGGCGGGCTTTCAGTCGGCCTGGAGGGATTAATTTACACCACCCTCATGCCGGTTCCTGAAGTCCCTGCCGTTATCACTCTACCTGTCACCAACCTGGCTGCTACCAGTGCAACCAGCGGAGGCAACGTGACATTTGACGGAGGTGCATTCGTAAATAACCGTGGTGTATGCTGGAGTACTTCTCCAAATCCGACCATCCTTGACAACCACACCATGGATGGGACCGGCCTTGGTATCTACATCAGTCTGATGACAGGCTTAACGCCCGGAACGACGTACCATGTGCGTGCCTATGCCACAAACCTTGCCGGAACAGGGTATGGAGAGGATATTATGTTCACAACCCTTATTCTCGTACCACCGGTTGAAATTGTACAAAATATTGTAGTAAATCCCGGACAAACAGTGTGTTACAATGCGACACAAACGATTTGGGTCGCAGGAGGTGGCACCCACTTTTATGTAATGCCCGGAGGCAGCGCAACTTTTATCGCAGGTCATAATATTATCTATCAGCCCTATACAATGGCCTTTGCAGGTAGTTATATGCATGGTTATATCACCACCAGCAACCAATACTGCCCGGGTCAATCTCCGTCCATGGTCAGTGTTGTTACAGGTGTCGAGCCGATCCCATTCATCTCAACACATGCATTCTTCAATATTTATCCTAACCCCACAAACGGGAACTTCATACTTGAACAAAAGGGTGAAATCCTTTACGCAAATTTACAGGTTGAAGTTTACAGCATGCGCGGAGAGAGGATCATGACTGCAGAAATGACCGGTGAAAAGAAGCATGAATTCCAATTTGCAGAAATTCCCGCCGGGCTTTATTTTGTAAAGGTGATATCGAATGATAAAGTAGAGACCATCAAACTGATCAAGGCACATTAAGCCTTGCGTTCAAATCAGCCTTCAATGGCATTCTGATAAAATCAAAATCCCGCACAGGCGGGATTTTGATTTTTTAGTTACCCTGGTTTAAAACTGAAAATCGATAGACTGTTTTTTCTATGAATTTCACTCCGGGTTGTAAAATGGTATTTGGGAATGCCGGTTGATTTGGTGAATCAGGAAAATGTTGTGTTTCCAGGCAGAGCCCGAAATGGTTCTTATAAACTTTTCCGCCTTTCCCTTTGATGGTCCCGTCGAGGAAGTTTCCCGAGTAAAACTGAATTCCTGGCTGCGTTGTCAATATTTCCACCTGGCGGCCTGTTCGCGGATCGTATAGTTGGGCAGCCATAGAAAGTTCTCCTGTCTTCTTTGTTAAAATGTAGTTGTGATCATAACCACCATTTACCTTGCCGATACGTTCCCCGATGGCTACAGTATTATTAAAATCCATATCAGTTCCCCTTACGGGGCTTAAAACGCCCGTCGGGATCAGTTCGCTGTTCACCTGCGTGAATTGATTTGCATAAAGCGTGAGGACATGACCAAGGATATTCGTGTCTGCTTCACTCAGGTTAAAGTAAGTATGATTACACAGATTCACCGGTGTTGGCTTATCAGTTTCTGCTTCGATGAGCGTTGTGAATTCATTATGGTCGTCAAGTGCGTAAACAACTTTTACTTTCAGGTTCCCGGGATATCCTTCCTCACCATCCTTACTGAGGTATGTCAGTTCCAGTTTTGTCTCTGAGGAATCCGTAATTTCGCCAACATCCTGGGTTAAGAATATACTTTAGAGCAAATGGAGCCATTGACGCTTGGGGGGTAAGTTTAGCAGATTATGAGAATGATTATAACTCCTTTTTTCCGAGATTAGATCATAATATTAAATTGCAGGGTGCTATCCCTCAAAAAGGAGCTAAAACCCCTGTATCTAAAAAAGCTAAGAAACAACTACAAAAAATTGCAAAAAACACAACTGGCTGGAATACTACACATAAAGCAAGAGCTATAAGAAAAGGAAACCCATAGTTGAATAGCCCCATGGGTCAAAGCCCTTTCTTTATGATATGATAAACTCAGGAGAATTATCATGTCTTGAGATTGGAAAGAGAAAACAAAAACGAATCTGGAGAAGTGACCTTGAAAAGATAGGTACAAGAAGAGGTGACACTGAATAGGTGAGCAGTGACGGAAAGAAGAAGGTCAGATTTCATGAATATATCATGAGGTCTGGCCTTTTTTATCCTGTGGTTTACCTTAAATTTGCGAAAATAAATATGAATAAAAAATGTCTTATCGCACTCATATTCACCCCGTTAAATATGTCAACAAACTCCATGTCAAACCAGCAAAATGAGGTGCATTTTAAGGAACCACTGCAACTTTTTTGCAACTTTTTAAAAGCAAAAAGCCCTGAACATGTTGATGTTCAAGGCTTTTGTGCTTTTGTTCCGTGGCATCGACTGGAATTGAACCAGTGACACAAGGATTTTCAGTCCTCTGCTCTACCAGCTGAGCTACGACGCCATCCTCAATTGAGGGTGCAAAGATAATACATTTTTTAAAATTTCAAATTTTTAATCAAAAACCACCTTTGTTTCATTATCGGAGCGAACCGTTTTGCTCCATTCGCGATGTAAAGAGCGCCCCTTGACGAAGATTATTTATATTTGTCGGCTTCTTCCCCCGGGAACTTAACTTATATCATGCCTTGCAGCAATTTGTTTTTGATGTTTAACCCGATTTATCCGGTCCGACTGTTATGAAACCTCCCTTTTTCAAAAGAGTAAAAAGAGCGGTGAAACAGGAATTTCGCCGGATCAGGGACGAACACCGGAGTACCGGCAGCAAGCGGCGAAGGCCGCCATGGCCCGTCAGGTTGCGGCATTGGTACAGAAAGCAAAAGGAGAAGGGGTTTGGCCTCAGGCGCAAACGGCCATCCAGGTCGCACGGACCGCCGCTGTCCGCCAGGTTGAAGTATTTTTACAATCTTAAACGGGAGAAATACTCAGTTGTTTTTTCACGCAGATACCTGGTAATTGCCTTAAATTCCACGGTTTTATTCCTTGTTTCATTCTTCCTGGTGCATTTCCTGACTCACCTGGTAACAGGGGTGGCAGCCCGGTTTTGCGGGATCAGCACCACACTGAACTATACTTTTGTTGATTTCCACATCCGCTACTGGAACTGGACCGATGAGATGGTAATCACCGTTTTCTCCATTCCCGCCATCTTTGCGGCCATATTGGCCATTCTTGCATCGCTCCCGTTTGTCAAGCACATGAGGATGTCGGATGTGGTGCGATGGGTGAAGGGATTGCGTTATATCACTAAAAAACAGCGCTATAAACGTAAGCGGATTCACCGAAGGGGTGAACTTGAACTGCAGGTACAGCGGCTCAACAAAACCGCGCCGCCTGTTGAAAAGCCAAAGCGGAAAAAGCGGTTATCATGGAGAATCAAGCTGTTCCTCCTGTGGACCTTATACCACAGTACAGGCTATTTCTTCAGCGGGATGCTCTATTCCTTCCTGTTCCACAGGCGTTTCGGGTATGTGATCTGGTACGCCTTCAATGCCTATCCATTTGACCTTCTGTTTTCCTTTGCAGCATTCCTTTCGCTTGTCATCATCGGGTATTTCTTCTCCGCCCAGTTCCTCTATTCCGGGAGGATGTACTTTAACAATCTCACTTCGTCCAACAGGATGCCGTTTGCGATCAGTCAGGCCATTTTTCCCTTTATCATCGGCACCATGGTGACCATGATCCTTCAGATCCCGGTTTTTGACCCGTCGCTCATCCTGCTCAATTTTTCAATATTTTTCCTGTTGCTTCCGCTTCCTTCGCGGGCTGTGAGGTTTGAAAGCCTCCATTTCGACAGCCGGGAAAAGAAACCGGTGATCTACTGGAGATGGCTGGCATGGTCGGCCATCATCATTGTTTCCATTATCATTGCACTTAAAATTGGCATATCGATCAGCCAGCCGGCCCAATAAAATAACAGTGAAACAAAACTTCAATGGAACTGGTACTTGATTTCGGGAACACACATAAAAAACTGGCGCTGTTTGACGCCGGGGAATTAAAACTGGCAGAGTTCCACCCTGTTATCAGCCTGCAGATCATCAGCAAGTTTGTTGATGAACACCCCGGCATTACCTCCTGTATCCTTTCGTCGGTAGTTGATCATGACGGGGAGATCACAGAATTTCTCAGTCAGGCTTTTGAGTTCATCAACCTGGATGCCGGCACCCCTTTGCCACTGAAGAACATGTACAGTACAAAAATAACCCTGGGAAAAGACCGCCTCGCAGCAGCAGTGGCAGGCTCATCGGCATTCCCCGGAAAAGATGTGCTGGTGATCAGTGCAGGTACAGCCCTGACATTTGATTTTGTAAATGCCGCCAGCGAATATCTCGGCGGTTCCATTTCACCCGGGATGCAGATGCGGTTCAATGCACTGCATACTTTTACCGACAAGCTTCCGTTATTATCATACCAGGAGGTGACAGAACTGATTGGTTCCGACACCTGGTCCAGCATTTTATCCGGGGTGATCAATGGAGTTGTTGCTGAAATTGAGGGTATTTCATACAGTTACAGGGTGAAATATCCGAATGTGGTGGTTATAATAAGCGGGGGAGATCTGAATTATTTGGTCAAACGGCTAAAAATTAGCATCTTTGCACTCCCGAATATCGTGATACACGGTTTACATCAAATTCTTTTGTTTAATGTCAATAATTCCAAATAGACTGCGACTTCCGATCATCTTCTGCCTTTTCTTCTTAAATCTGTCCTTGTTTGCCCAGATCCGGATTGTATCGCCCTATTCACGTTTCGGCGTTGGCGACTTGTCTGATAACAACAATGCATGGAACCTCTCCATGGGGCAGCTTGGCATCGGGCTTTACAACCCCCGTCATGTGAACTACACCAATCCTGCATCCTACAGCGCATTTGACTCCCTGTCATTTGTTTTTCAGGGCGGGCTCAGCGGTGAATTTGTTTCATTGAAGTCAGATTATCAATCTGTTAACCGCAATTATGCATCCCTGGGATATCTTCTCTTCGGCATGCCGGTGAACAGATGGTGGAAAACGAGTATCGGGCTGGTGCCATTCAGCGATGTAGGCTATAACGTGGCAAATTATGAAGAGTACCCGAATTCCGGTACCGTGGTGCGCCTTTACTCCGGTTCCGGCGGGATCAGCAGGTTATACTGGGGCAATTCGGTCAGGTTCCTCAACCGCTTCTCGATCGGTGCAAATATCTCTTATCTTTTTGGCAGCATGGACCGCGAGGCTGCAGTGACATTTCCCGATTCAGCTTATGCCCTTAATATCAAAGAGTTGTATCATGTGAACATGAATGACCTCTATTTTAATTTTGGCGCACAGTACAGGGCGAAATTAAAAGATGATCTGTCCATGACGGTTGGAGCGGTATTTTCTCCCACCCTCAGCATGTCGGCAAAAACCGACATTTTTGCATCCACCTTCCTGATAAATTCGCAGGGTGTGGCCTCACCGCGTGACACACTGGTAACCGCCATCGGATACAAGGGAAGGATCATCATCCCGATGATGCTCGGGGGCGGGATCTCCTTTGACAGGCCGGATAAATGGATCATCGGAGTAGATTACAAATGGCAGAACTGGGAGAAATTCCGTGCATTCAACCTGAGCGATTCGCTGGTCAACAGCTGGCAGGTGAATTTTGGCGGGGAAATCGTGCCAAACAATGATAATTACAACAACTACCTGGCCCGTATTCACTACAGGCTAGGATTCACCTATGGCCGCACCTACCTCTACCTGCGCGGTCAGAATCTCAATGAATATGCAGTAACCTTCGGACTGTCGCTTCCGCTTCGCGGCATGAAAACCATGCTTGACATCGGCGGGCAGTATGGCAGCAGGGGAACCACTGCAAACAACCTGATCAAGGAAAGTTATTTTAAGATTGTTGTCGGATTCACCATCTATGAGAGATGGTTTGTCAAAAGAAAGTATTACTAGCATTGAGCCTGAATTATCTCTTCCGCCTTTTTTATTGCCTCCTGTTACCCGTGCTTTTGTCATTTGTTGCGTGCAACAAAGCACCGTTGCCTGCAACTGACATCATCATCAGGGAAAACGACCCCGTGATGTCGGCTCAGAAGATTGAAGTGCTCTTCAGCGACTCAGGAAAAATACAGGCGAAGCTGGTCAGCCCCGTGATGAACAGGTACCTTGGTGAAGCGCCGTTCCTTGAATTTCCGAAGGGATTTAAAATCTTTATCTTCGACTCTGTTCAGCAGATTTCATCCACCATCACCGGCAACAGGGGCATCCGGAAGGAGAAGGCCCACCTCATGGAGGCTTGGGGCAACGTGGTGGTTCGCAATGAAAAGAAAAATGAACAGTTGAACACGGAACACCTCCTCTGGGATGAAAGCAGCCGCAAAATCTGGACAGATGTAAAGGTGAAAATTACCCGGCCCGACCAGGTCCTTTACGGCAGCAGAATGGAGTCAAATGAGGCCTTCACCAGGTATTCCATCCAGGATCCCACCGGGGAAATGGCCGTCACAAGAGACTCCATTTAACGAAAATCTTCGTTTATAGACTCAATGCTTTGTTGTTTCGTGAATTATCTATACTTTTGCACCCTATTTTAAATTAAATTATATAGTAGCATGGCCATTATTGGAAAAATCAGAAAACACTCAGGTCTTGTTGTCGTCATTGTGGGTGTAGCAATTGCTGCCTTTGTGATCGGTGATTTCAGCAAAAAGACGAACAGCAACTCCAACGATATCGGTACTGTAAACGGGGAGAGTATTCCTTATGCTGAGTTCAATACGAAAGTAGAAAAGAACCTTGAGATCCAGAAGGAGAACTCAGGAAACGATAAAATTACCGACCAGGAAACCTACCAGCTGCGCCAGAGTACCTGGTCACAAACGGTGAAGGAACTCCTCATGGGAGAAGAATACGAAGAACTGGGCCTGACAGTTTCTCCAGAAGAACTTTTTGACCAGGTACAGGGAAAGAACCCGCACCGGCTGATCCTCCAGTATTTCAAAGACCCGGCAACCGGCCAGTATAATTCTGCCGTGGTTCTCAATTACCTGAAAAA
The DNA here is from genome assembly GCA_903959905.1 of uncultured Bacteroidales bacterium. Lineage (GTDB taxonomy): Bacteria > Bacteroidota > Bacteroidia > Bacteroidales > FEN-979 > CAIVAT01. The sequence goes on along the minus strand of CAJBYO010000055.1, from coordinate 39,386 downwards.
CCTTGAAAAAATGGAGCCCAAAGCCAGGAACCAGTGGCTTCAGTTTGAAAAGGCCATTAAGGATGACCGCCAGGAAACCAAATTCAACAATCTTCTCACCAAGGCATATTATGTTCCCAGTGCTTTCCTCAGGAAGGATTTTATTAACCAGTCAAAAGCACTGAAAGTTTTCTCCGTTGCCCCTGCAGCTACTGCAATTTCCGACAGCGCCGTGAAACTAACCGATGCCGATTACCAGAAGTTTTATGATAAGAACAAGATCTATTTCTTCATGGAAGATGCTGCCCGTGATCTTGACTATGTTCTTTTTGAAGTAAAAGCATCAGATATTGACAGGAAGAAAACAGCCGAGGATGTGGCCATTCTTTTTAAGGATTTTCAGACTACACCGGATGCACTTACTTTCACCAGCGCCAATTCCGATGTGAAAACCGACACCTCTTTTGTAAAAAAAGGAACTTTCCCTGCACAGGTTGATACCCTGCTTTTCTCCGGCAAACCGGGTGATGTATTTCCTCCGTTTGAATTTAACAATGCATGGTACATGGCAAAATTGCTGGAAGTACAGGCACGTCCGGATTCAATGCGCGGATCGCAGATCCTGCTGGCTTTTGCCGGAACCGGAAACGAAAATATCAAACGTACAAAAGAGCAGGCCAAGGCAAAAATTGACAGCCTCATGAATGTGCTGAAAAAGACTCCACAGGCCTTTGCTGAAGCTGCCAGGAAATATTCCGATTATCCGTCAGTTAAAGAAGATGGCGGCGACCTGAAATGGTTTAAAGACGGCAACCCCAATTTTGACCCGTTCTTCCAGGCTGGTATGGCGCTGAAGGTGAATGAAATGAAAGTTGTTGAAACCCGGATCGGTTATTCACTCTTCCTGCTCACCGAAAAATCGGCACCTGTAAATAAAGTGAAAGCGGCTGTTCTTACCCGCAACATCGTGCCAAGCAACCAGACATTCCAGGATACCTACATGAAGGCAAGTGCTTTCGCCGGTCAGAATAAAACACCTGAAACCTTTGAAAAAGCAGCCACCTCAAAAGGGCTCCAGAAACGCTCTGCCCCGAACATCAAGGAAATGGACAATTACGTGATGGGTCTTCCATCTGCACGTGAAATGGTTCGCTGGGCATTTGCTGAAAACACCAAAGTTGGTGAAGTAAGCCCGGTATTTGACCTCCAGGGGAAATATGGCGTTGCCGTGCTGAAGGCTATCCAGCCAAAGGGACAGCAGGAGTTGAAAGACATTAAAGCACGGATTGAACCATCTGTCAGGAACATGAAGAAAGTTGACATGCTAGCAGAAAAGATGCAGAAAGATCTGGCTACCACGAAAGATATCACCGCCCTGGCACAGAAACTGGCTACCAAACTTGACACGACCATGATTACCTTCTCAGGATTTGGCAGGACCAACCTCGGACGTGAATCAGAAATCGTAGGCAAACTGTTCACCTCCAAAAAAGGTGAAGTACTTGGCCCGCTGACAGGAAATTATGGCGCATATTTTGCCTTCATCTCGGAGGTGATTGAAGCTCCGGCAAAAGAAGACTTTATGTATGAAAAGATGCAGGCAGCACAGGGTTTCAGCCAGCGTGTATCAGGTAATATGTATACTGCCCTTGAAAAAACAGCAAAAATTACCGATAACAGGTTGAAATTCTATTAGGATTTTCCTGTTGGATAAGATCAGGGGCAGCCATGCGGTTGCCCCTTTTTTATGTTCTGTCTATTTTAATTTCTCAATTGGTTGAATTTCTAATTTTAAACCTGTGCCGTAGGCACAAGATATGGGTAGCAGTCAAATGTTTACACACTTATTTCGTCCCGTACGGGACGAAATAATGCATTTATGCACGTTTTTCTACCCATATTAAATCCCTAAAGGGATTTTAAACCATTTTTAAACAGACTCTTATTTTGTATTTGTCAGCTTATTTGTTAACGAGTGACGATGAACTTCACAGTTCGGGTAGCGTTAAGGCCAACCACGCGGATGAAATAGACCCCAGGATCCAATGCTGAAACATCTGCCCGGATTACTGAGTCATTTGTCTTGTTACATGACTGAACGGTTTCCCCAAACATGTAGACTATTTCAATGTCACGGAGCATGGAACCTGATGAAATTGTAACAATTCCGGATGCCGGGTTGGGATAAACCCGGATGATATCTGACGTCAGTTCCTCCTGCCCTACATAGAAAGCCAGGATTGTATCAGAAGTTGATTCACACAGGGTTGTTTCATTTTCCAGGTTCTGAAAGACCGCCTTTACAAAATATCTTGACCAACCCAGCCAGGTTGCGGGCATCGTTTCAGAGAAGGACGTCACTGTCAGTGGAGTTGGTGTAACCAGGATGTAGGGAGGGTTGATATAGTTTTCCGTGCGGTATACATTGTACCCGACTACAATGTTGCTGTCTTGCGCAGAAGATTGCTTGCCCACCTTCACTTTCAGCGGTTTCAGAATTTCCATTTTGTCGTCGGCGGGGATTTTGATCCAGAGGTTCTGTAAAAAATCGCCGATGGTTGAGCTACTGAAAGCGGTGTAATCCGGCAGGGTCCCTGTAACGGAGAAACCGTCAGGGCCAACATTGTCGGCTGAAAAGCATGGGTATGCATCGGTCGGGGAATTACTCAGCGGTTCAAGCATAATCCCGATCAGTTTGCCTCCGACCCCGGGGATGTCGCCGAGAGGCACATTGTTTTCCCATTTATCATCACCTGTTGTGGATTTAGGTCCCAGTGTGGCAATTTCTGTGAAAGTTGTCCAGTCGACCACATGGATTTTATAGTGCCAGATTCCATTTGTTCCCCATGAACTCTGATGAAAATCAATTTTATTGAGCATCGCTTCCGGATAGGCCGAAAGGTCGTAAACAACGCCGTATGCTTTGGTATAGTTTTGGTAATACGCATTATCCGGGGTACCTGCCCACTGGAACAGTTTTACCAGTTGAGTCGCTGGAATACAGGGCGACAACCAGGTGAGGGAAATGGTAGAAGAGCTTGACCACCATTCAAGGTTTGACGGAGGTTTGCATATACCGTAAATACGGATATTATCAACATACCAGTGTAAAATGTCTGCAGAATTTGTCCCGCTGGCTCTGAACCTGACCCGGAATTCCTTATTCAGCGCTTTGTTCATCAAAAGATGGTGATTTGTCCAGCCAGCCGCATCTGAGTTGGAGAGTATAAGAACCGTGTCCCATGCATTGTTGACAAACAGTTCAACAAAGAGCTTTTCATTGCCGGTTGAATTGTTATTGGCCAGTTTGTGATCAAAGTCAAGCCATAGATGGGCACAACTCCAGGAAGTGGCATCAATCGGCCGGCTTACAAGTGAAAAGCTGTAATTGGTGAGCATGGGGTTACCGGCAAAATCAGCGGCCGGGCTTGCACTCTTTTGAACCATGCTGATCTGCCAGTTGCCCTGGCCGGGTGAAAATTCCCACTGGTTAAATGCAAAGGAACCTGTACTCCAGTCTTCTTCAAAAGGCAACGGCTGTGCTGAACTGGCGGGGGCCAGGCGATCTGGCCCGGAAGGCAGTGGCGCAAGTTGAATAAAATCCTGGGCACTCCCGGAAGAAATGAAAAGAACAGCCGGCAGAATACAAGTGGCGAGGATTCCCGCCATAGAAAATGCAGATTTCATATGAAATGGAAATTTGCACCGGTTTGACGGGGTAAAAACACCCGGTGGAAGTCATATCAAATATACGACTTCAGGGATGCAGATGCAACAGGAAATATCGGGACCTGATTATTCGGCCAGGATGAGCACTTTGTTGGCGGCCACTTCAATCACGCCGCCATTGATGTCAAAAAACTGCTCTTCCTTTTCACCCTTGTTGATGACCTTGATTTTCCCTTTCTTCAGAACAGAGATCAAAGGTGCATGGTTGTTCAGTACTTCAAACGACCCGTCAATGCCGGGCAACTGGATCAGGCCGACATTATCGCCCGTGAAAATGGTGGAATCCGGTGTTATAATTTCAACTTTCACTTTTCTCTGTTTTCATTTGGTATACTGATGTGTCACCTGTCACCTGTCACGCGTCACGCGTCACCTGTCACGTGTTTACTGACTGTCAGCCAACATCTTCTTCCCCTTCTCAATCGCCTCTTCAATGGTTCCCACCATGCTGAAAGCTGATTCGGGGTATTCATCCACCATGCCGTCCATGATCATGTTGAAGCCCTTGATGGTGTCTTCAATGTTCACGAAAGCGCCGGGGATCCCGGTGAACTGGGTAGCCACGAAGAATGGCTGCGACAGGAAGCGCTGCACACGGCGGGCGCGTGAAACGACAAGTTTATCCTCGTCCGACAATTCATCCATCCCGAGGATGGCGATGATGTCCTGGAGTTCTTTATAACGCTGAAGGATGCGTTTTACGCGCTGGGCGGTGTTGTAATGTTCCTCACCAACCACATCGGGAGATAGGATCCGGGATGTTGAATCAAGCGGGTCGACAGCAGGATAGATTCCAAGTTCGGAAATTTTGCGGCTCAATACCGTGGTGGCATCAAGGTGGGCAAAAGTGGTTGCGGGAGCAGGGTCGGTTAAGTCGTCGGCAGGCACATAAACGGCCTGTACCGAAGTGATGGAACCCCTTTTCGTGGAGGTAATACGTTCCTGCATGATACCCATTTCAGACGCAAGTGTTGGCTGGTAACCTACCGCAGAGGGCATACGGCCAAGCAGTGCCGAAACCTCGGAACCGGCCTGGGTGAAACGGAAAATATTGTCAATGAAAAAGAGAATATCGCGACCGCCCGATTTCTCGTCACCGTCACGGAAATACTCAGCCATGGTAAGGCCGGAGAGGGCCACGCGGGCACGTGCTCCGGGAGGTTCGTTCATTTGTCCGAACACCAGGGTAGCCTGTGATTTCAGCAGCTCTTCATGGTCAACTTTCGAAAGGTCCCAGCCGCCTTTTTCCATATCTTCCTGGAATTCTTTTCCATAACGGATAACGCCTGATTCGATCATTTCACGAAGCAGGTCATTTCCCTCACGGGTACGCTCACCAACTCCGCCGAATACCGAAAGACCGGCATATTTTTTTGCGATGTTGTTGATGAGTTCCATGATAATAACGGTTTTGCCTACGCCGGCACCGCCGAAAAGTCCGATTTTACCGCCTTTGGAATAAGGCTCGATCAGGTCAATAACCTTGATCCCGGTAAAGAGAACCTCTTTGGATGTGCTGAGGGTGTCAAACTTGGGCGGGTCGCGGTGAATGGCATAAACATTATCCTCAGAAACAGCGCCAAGGCCGTCAATGGGTTTGCCGATCACGTTGAACAGTCGTCCGCGAACCATGTCCCCTACGGGCATGGAGATCGGGCGGCCTTTTGCAACGACTTCCATTCCGCGGCGCAGTCCGTCGGTTGAGTCCATGGCAACAGTGCGCATTGTATGTTCACCGACATCGTACTGACATTCAAGGACAATGACATCACCCTTTTCATTCGTCACCTCAAGGGCATCGTAAATGTTGGGAAGCTTTACATCTTCATCAAAGACCACGTCGATAACCGGGCCGATGATTTGGGAGATTTTTCCGTTATTCTTCACTTGCATGATATGGCAGATAAATTTGTGCAAAGATAAAATATCTGATTGATTAAATGTTTGATGGCGTAAAATTTTCCCGTAATTTTGCAGTTTTATATTGGAATGAACCTTACAATACGCCTATGAAGTTATTAAAATTGTGTTTGTTATTGCTTTTAATTTCCCCGGTTTTATCATTTGCCCAGAGGAATGCGGATGCCATTATTGACACAGTTGAAACCCCGAAGGGCACAGCCATCCTGTATAAAAATTTCACATGGGAATACCTTCAGGATGAGCCTGTGATGCTCAGCCAGGAAGATGATTCCACCGGGCTGTTTACTGCACAATGGATCAACGACCAGATCTTTGCCTATCGCCTGAAGCAGGATTCGGTGCGCGATACGGTGATCATGCTTACCTCTGCCAACCGGGTATTCACCATGCCCATTTACGGAAAGCTGTTCAGGGGATTTACCTATTCGCATAAGGGACTTGATATCAAGCTGAACAAAGGCGACACGATCAAAGCTGCTTTTGACGGAGTTGTGCGCTATGCAAAATATAACCGGGGCGGTTTCGGCAACCTGGTCATTATCAGGCATTACAATGGACTGGAAACCTATTACGGACACCTTGCAAAGATCCATGTCAAGGTGAATGAGGTCGTTAAATCCGGCGACCATATAGCCCTGGGCGGATCAACCGGTCGAAGCCGCGGGCCGCATCTTCATTTTGAGGTACGTTACAAGGATATCCCCCTTGACCCGCTCAGGATGATTGACTTTGACCACCAGATCCTGATCGCCAACACATTCCCTGTTACCAAGCGGGTGTTCTACCCTAACGATTATACGGCCAATGCGCAGATAGTCAGGATAAAAAGTGGTGACACCGTTGGCAAACTGGCACGTAAATACCACACTTCCATCAAAGAGATCTGTGCCATGAACAAGATCAAGCCGACGACGAAATTGAGGGTTGGAAGGTCGATAAGGGTCAGGTAAAATTACGAATTACAAATTACGAATGACGAATTTGGTGCTGCCCAGGGTTGGGCGGTAACTAAATGGTTGTATTTGTTTCATTGCCTGGGACGGATCCGGGCAGGGGGGCAAAGACCTGTTTCTGGAAGAAGATAAGGATTAACACACCCGTGGTGATGGAGGAATCGGCGATGTTGAATACCGGGCGGAAAAAAACAAATTCTTCGCCTCCCCAAAGCGGGAACCACGCAGGGAAATGAGCCTCAATGATCGGGAAATAGAGCATGTCAACAACCTTTCCGTGAAGGAAGCTTCCATAACCGCCATCGGGAGGCATAAAGGTGGCAATCTGCATGTAGGTGCTTTCATTGAAGATAATGCCGTAAATGGCGCTGTCAATGATGTTTCCGAGAGCTCCAGCAAGGATCAGTGAAATGCATACGGTGAGCAGGGTTCCTGCACCTTTCCGGGTGACCCGGTATAGCCACCAGCCAATGATGCCAACAGCAACGATCCGGAAAAGGCTCAATAAAAGTTTCCCGTAATTCCCTCCAAGCTTCATGCCGAATGCCATTCCTTCATTTTCAGTAAAGTGCAGGAAAAACCACTGCCCCAGCATGGCATGGCTCTCGCCCATGTAGTAGGTGGTTTTGATATAACACTTCAGCACCTGGTCAATGACCAGGATCAGAACGACAATAAGCGCGGCTTTCTTCAACGATAAAGGTTGTTGCTGGAAGTGGATTATTCCATATCTGGATCAAACGGACGCACGGCAACAGGTGCAGTAACCTGCACACGTTTGGCTTCAATGCTCAGGGTAGCGTGAGGCACACTGCGAAGGCGGTCGGCCGGGATCAGTTTGCCGGTTACCCTGCAAATACCATAGGTTTTATTTTCAATCCGGATGAGTGCGTTCTCAAGTGATTTGATAAATTTTTCCTGGCGTGCGGCAAATTTGCTGTTCTCTTCTTTTGAAAACACCTGATAACCCTCCTCAAGGACCTTGAAAGTAGGCGATGTGTCGTTGGTATCATGCTCATTGCCTGTAGTATACGACTCTGTAAGCAGTTTCAGGTCATTGTGGGCCTTCTCCAGTTTCTTCAGAATGATCTGTTTGAATTCCTCAAGTTCGTCATCATTATAACGGTTCTTTTCCGACTGTGCTGGTCCTGTTGCTTTTTTCATAATTCAATTGTATTAGTCAACCCGTTTAATTTCAATGAATGTTGAAATTTTGTCTGTTATTTCAATCATGTCCTTCTCTGTTGTATCAATCGCAGCAACAATATCAAACGACTGAGCCAGAGTTTCCGAGCAAATATAGGAAATATTACGATTCACAGCTTCGTCAATCTCCGCCTGTGACTGGAATTTAACGATAATTTTATCTGTCACCTCAAACCCTTTATCTTTCCGAAGGTTCTGGATCCGGTTGATTACCTCGCGGGCAATGCCCTCCTGCAAAAGTTCCGGTGTCAATGTGATATCAAGGGCTACCGTAAGCGCACCCATGCTGGCGATCTGCCACCCCGGGATGTCTTCCGAGAGGATCTCCACGTCGTCAATCAGCAGTTCAACGGGCTGTTCTTCTACGATGATAGTCAGTTTCCCTTCCCTTTCAAGGAGGCTGATCTGCTCCTGGGTAATTGTCAGAACGGCAGCAGCAAGCTGTTTCATCAGTTTGCCATACCGGGGACCGAGTTTTTTAAAGTCAGGTTTTACCTTTTTTACCAGGATCCCGGCTGTGTCGGTGATATACTCGAGATGCTTCACATTGACCTCGGAAAGGATGAGGTTTTTCACCGCATCGATCTGTGCTGCAAGGCGGTCGTTCATGATCGGGATGAGCACTTTGTTCAGTGGCTGGCGTACCCTCAGTTTTGTTGATTTCCGGATGGAAAGCACCATGGATGATACCTTCTGCGCCAGTTCCATGCGTTCTTCAAGGTCTTTGTCAATCAGGGAAAGGTCAGCTTTCGGGAATTCAGTCAGGTGAACTGAATCAGCGCTGTTCCGGTTGGTCACACTGTTGAGGTCGACAAAAAGGCGTTCTGCAAAGAAGGGGGCGATGGGAGAGGAGAGTTGTGCAATCACTTCAAGGCAGCGGTAGAGTGTCTGGTAGGCGGAAATTTTATCCTGGGAATAATCCCCTCTCCAGAAACGGCGCCGCGAAAGGCGCACATACCAGTTGCTCAGGTGTGCATCCACGAAATCGGAGATGGCGCGGCCTGCCTTGGTGGGTTCATAATCGGCGTAGCATTCGTCAACCAGTTTGATCAGCGAGTTCAGCTCGGAGAGGATCCAGCGGTCAATTTCCGGACGGTCGCCGATCGCGATTTCAGGTTCGCTGTACGTAAACCCGTCGATGTTCGCGTAGAGGGAATAGAAAGCATAGGTGTTGTATAGCGTTCCGAAGAACTTCCGCCTGATCTCCTCAATCCCTTCCACGTCAAACTTCAGGTTATCCCATGGTTGAGAATTGGTGATCATGTACCAGCGGGTGGCATCAGGACCGTATTTATCAATGGTTTCAAACGGATCAACGGCGTTGCCCAGGCGTTTTGACATTTTATTCCCGTTCTTGTCAAGCACCAGTCCGTTGGAAACGCACGTCTTGAAAGAAATGCCGCCAAACAGCATCACGGCAATGGCATGGAGGGTGAAAAACCATCCGCGGGTCTGATCCACGCCTTCGGCGATGAAATCGGCCGGGAAGTAACTTTCCAGTTCACGGCTTTTATCAAAAGGATAATGATACTGTGCGTAGGGCATGGCGCCGGAATCGAACCAAACGTCGATCAGGTCGGTTTCGCGGTACATCGGCATGCCCTCATCTGATACCAGGATGATGTCGTCAACGAATGGCCGGTGCAAGTCAAAAGAGTGATAGTTCGCATCGGTAGTTTCTGCCGGGTTATAATTTTCAAGGGGGTTGGTTTTCATCACCCCTGCTTTTACTGCTTTGGTGATCTCTTCTTTCAGTTGTGCGACCGAGCCAACGCAGATCTCTTTCTTCTCGTCGGCGGTTCTCCAGATCGGCAGGGGTGTACCCCAGAAGCGCGACCTTGAAAGGTTCCAGTCAACGAGGTTCTCAAGCCAGTTTCCAAACCGCCCGGTTCCGGTTGACTCCGGTTTCCAGTTGATGGTTTTGTTCAGGGCGATCATCTCATCCTTGAAGGCGGTGGTCCGGATGAACCAGGAATCAAGCGGGTAATAGAGGATCGGTTTATCTGTTCGCCAGCAATGCGGATAGGAGTGTTCGTATTTCTCCGATTTGAAGGCTTTATTTTCGTGTTTCAGCTTGACGATGATGTCAATGTCAACCGGGGGGCAATTTCCTGCAACAAAGTTGGCATCATATTCAGGTTTAACGAACCTGCCGGCAAATTCGCCCATCTGGTCTGTAAACTTGCCCTGCTTGTCAACAAGGGTGAGGGAACCAAGCCCGTACTGCCTGCCAACGCGGAAGTCGTCGGCGCCGAAGCTGGGGGCGATGTGTACAATTCCGGTGCCATCTTCTGTGGTGACAAAATCACCCATAACAACACGGAACGGATCGCCATCTTCTGGTTGGGCATAAGGCAGGAGCTGGTCAAAGCGTACACCTTCAAATTCTTTCCCTTTGAATTCGGCCACCACCTGGTAGGGAATGTGTTTGTCCCCTTCGTGGTAGCTATCCATTTCCAGTTCGCTGTTCTTCTCCGGAAAATAATGATGCAACAGCTCTTTGGCGAGTACAACGGTTTGTTCTGTGAAGGTATACGGATTAAAGGTTTTAACCAGTACGTATGCGATGTCTTTACCCATGGCAAGGCCGGTGTTGGAGGGCAGAGTCCACGGTGTGGTGGTCCAGGCGAGGATGTAGAGTTCTCCCAGGAGATCGCCGAACAGGAATTCAGATTTCTGATCGCGGATAACCTTGAATTGGGCAACCACGGTGTTGTCCTTTACCATTTTATAGGTGCCGGGCTGATTCAGTTCATGGGTGCTGAGCCCTGTACCTGCAGCAGGGGAATAGGGCTGGATGGTATATCCCTTGTAAAGAAGCCCTTTTTCGTAAAGTTTTGCCAGGAGATACCAGACACTTTCGATGTATTTGTTCTCGTAGGTGATATAAGGATCGTCAAGGTTGAGCCAGTAGCCCATGCGGATGGTGAGGTCGTTCCACAGGTCTTTGTACTTCATGACCTCTGTGCAGCACTCCTTGTTATAATCCTCAATGGAGATGGTTTTCCCGATATCTTCCTTGGTGATTCCCAGTTTTTTCTCCACGCCGATCTCAATGGGAAGCCCGTGTGTATCCCAGCCAGCCTTACGGCTTACATAAAAACCTTTCATGGTTTTATAGCGGCAGAAAATATCCTTTATGGCCCTGGCCATCACATGGTGGATGCCGGGGATTCCATTGGCAGAAGGGGGACCTTCGTAAAAAACATAGGGCGGTTTGCCCTCGGTCAGTTTCAGGCTCTTTTCAAAAGTGCCATGCTGTTCCCAGTAGGATTGGATTTCGTCGCCAATCCTCGTCAGGTCGAGGTTTTTGTATTCAGTGTACTGTTTGCTCATTGTATTTCATTCATGATGCGGGGAAACCTGTCCGGAATTTCCGTGTGTGTTTTCCCTGACTGTGCCATAAAAAGGCGTGCAAAATTAGGAAAAAAATACCACATGTGGCCTATGTGCCTATGTGGTGAAGTATACATAATGGTTTTCACTAATTTTACAAAGCAAAACTACCATAGCTATGACCGACAAAACCACCATCATCCTTGACAACATCATGACGCGGAAAAGCGTGAGGCTTTACACCGGCGAACCAGTCACCAAAGCATGCCTGCTGGCATTGCTGAAGGCCGGCATGGCAGCCCCATCGGCACGAAACCGCCAGCCGCTGGGATTTGTGGCAGTAACTGATCGTGCAATACTGGACGCCCTGGGAGCAGGATTGCCACATACAAAGATGCTTTCCAAAGCAGGTGCCTGCATCGTGGTTTGTGGCGATGGCTCTGTTCCCCTCCAGGAGGGGGCAAAAGATCTGTGGCACCAGGATGCTGCTGCCGCCACCGAGAACATCCTGCTGGCAGCTGAGGCAATGGGCCTTGGTGCCGTTTGGAGCGCCCTGTTCCCCTATGCGGAAAGGGAAAATCATGTCAGGACCATGGTGAAGCTTCCCGATACTGTTTCACCTTTCAGCATCATTCCCATTGGCCATCCTGCCGGGAAGGATCTGCCGAAGAACAAGTTCAAACCGGAGAAGATTCACTGGGATTGCTGGTGATCCTTAAGGGAGGATTGTTAAATGTCACCACCCAACCGAAAACCTATTGGATTTCTGTCCTTGAACGCTTGTTCTTCCTGTTTTGCCTTCTCAAATTGGGTAAGATATTCAAAGAGCAGTAGGATTTTTTGATCATGGTCATTGATCGTATTTTCAATCTTAGATATTTTTTCAAAGAGATCTTTATTTAAAACAGCTAATTCTCTCATTCTGGCAAATATTCGTACAATACGAATATTGACCTGTATTGCCTTTTCACTTGTCAGAACACTGGCAAGCATAAGCACACCATGTTCAGTAAATGCAAACGGTCTGATTCGTAACCCCATTTTTTCACGATTGGAGGTGCCAAATTGGCACCTCCAATCGGCTAACTCTTCTGTAGTAAGTTCAAACATGAAATCAGCCGGGAACCTGTCAATATTTCGTCTTACCGCTCTTTTCAGTTGTTTGGTTTCAACTTCATAAAGTAAAGCCAGATCCATATCCAGCATAACTGTCTTTCCTCGGATTAGATAGATCTTTTTAATGATCCTATCCTCCGGAATATCAGGTGCATTTAATGTCTTCATTTTATTAAACTTTATAATAGCTAATGCTTAGAGTCTGTTTAAATTTCACCATTAGGATTTATCGATTGTAATTCTCTCCCTGAGTCAGTGCCGGAGGCACCAAATACGGGTAGAAAAAGTGGTGTTCCTTTGGGCATATCGTCCCATACGGGACGAAATAATGCACTTATACACGTTTTTCTACCCATATAAAATCCCTAAAGGGATTTAAAAACATTTTTAAACAGTCTCTTAATCGGAAAAATTGCAAAAGGTAATATGTGTATTGAAAAATCCATGGGAAAAGAATGAAGTTTTCCGGTGTCACCTGTCAATAATAATGAATTAACTTTGCTGCAATGAAACCGCCACCCTCCTCATCATATTATTCCGAAGTAGAATCCTACTACAACGAGGATGCCGGCCTGGGCTTTGAGGCCCGTGCCGATGGCAACCATAGCCTGGAGCGGATCAGGGGCGATTTCCGGAACATCACGGTAAAATATCCGTTTACCCGTGCGCTGGAAATCGGCTGTGGGCCCGGGTTTGACGTTCACTGGTTCGCAAAGAATTTTCCCGGGAGGCAATTCTGCTCTGTTGACATATCTGCCAGCATGGTGGAACTGGCACAGAACAGGCTCAGGGCTGATAACCTGGCCAATGCAACGGTGAGCAGGAGTGATGAGCGAACGCTTGTCGAAACCTTCGGGCCTGAAAGTTTTGACCTGGTATATGTCTATTTTGGTGCATTGAACACCGTTGAAAACCTTGAGGCGGCTGCAGAAGAGATCAGGAAGCTGCTGAAACCGGGAGGAATCGCCGTATTAACCTTTGTGAACAAATGGTATTTACGCGAACTTTTTGTCCAGATGGCAAAACTGAATTTTAAAACGGCCTTCGCCAGGCTGGGCAGAGTCTGGGGAGGATATTCGGTTACCCGGCATCTCCCATCGCATTGCTACAGCCCCGGCCGGATTAAGAAAGCGTTCCGATCATTCTCCCTCCTTGAGAAAAAAGGATACAGCATCGTTTACCCTCCCTGGTATAACGATCATAAAAACAGGAACAACCCGGGAAAGGCCGACCGGTTATGGCAGGTTGATCAAAAGTTACAGCATACTCCTTTGTGGGCGGCCGGGGAATACAGCCTCTTCGTTTTTAAAGCATGATTTCCTTCAGGATCTCTTCCGGCGATTGAAAGTGAAAGTCCTTCATCAGCCCGGGATGCTTTGTGCCCATGATGATATTTGATGTGAATGCCTCCTGAACAGCTTTTTCTACGCGGCCGGGGAACAGGTTTCTGTAATCTGTCACAGTTCCGTTTCCATAGGTTGCCACAAGCCGTGCAAACTCTTCCTGGGAAAGTGAAAACGGGGAGAAAACATTGAAGATCCCTTTTTTCATTTCTGAATTGCCCATCCTGACCATCCACCGGGCGGCATCCGACACGCTGATCAGCGACATGAGGTTACCGCCGTTACCGAAAAGGGGAACCTGCCCGTGTTCGGCGAGTTGTTTGAGGTAGAACCAGGCGAACCAGGAGCCTTTTCCCACCATCCACGGGAACCGGAGCATGATCACATCACTTTCTTGCTCACGGATGGCCTGCAAAACCGGACGTTCCCCGTGATGGTATTCGCGGGCATAACTCACCGGGTTTAAGGCGGCATCCTCCGTATGTGGCAGGTCACTGTTACCGTAAACAAGGCTCCCTGAGGCGAAAATAAGCTGAGGTTTATGCTCGCAAGCTGAAATCTGCGCCAGGAGGAACGTGTTGAGCCTGCTTGCCTGCATGGCGGCCATCACCCGTCCCAGGCGCCGCAGGCGGGGCATGACCGGGCGGGCACAGTGGAAGATCACTTCAGGTTTTATCTGTTGCAGCTTTTCGGTGGTCAGGCATTTAATGCCACCCTCCAATACAGTCAAACCGGTTTGAGGGCGAAGCGGTTGCCGGTTGCACGTGGCATAAACACGGTATCCGGTTGAAAGCAACTCGTTGGTCACTGCCGAACCAAGGAATCCTGAACTTCCGATGATGACGGTGTTTTTCATGATACATTGCTACCAGGCCCGGTAAGGGTTTCAAGTGCGTACAATACCTGCTTCTGAAAATCGGCGGGATGGTTTTTTGAGACATGAATGGAGGTGTGAAATGCCCGGTGGTAATCTTCCATCGGAAACCCTTTCCGTGCCCATTTTTTACGCCATTTCCGGTCGGTCAGTTTCATCAGGAAAATGTTGGCCTTTTCGGGCCATATAAGATTGATCAGCACTTCCAGGATTTTTTTCATCCATTCACGTTCCTGCGGAACCAGGTAAGCCAGGTCATGGTTTGCAGGATCATTGGGAAGATGTGCTGAAAGCCAGGTGTTTTCCTTTTTCATTTGTTTGATCAGACCCTCATTGTAAACCGGAATAAGAGTGACCAGTTCAATGGCAGTATAGATGTTCTGGTCGGTCATTGACAAGGCTTCAATGTCAACAAAATAGTTCATGCAGAAAAAATGCTGGTATCCAAAGGCAAAAGTCAGCTTCTTGAAAAGGTGCAGCAGGCTCCTGGCAATCCACAGCCGGTTCGCACGGGTGATGATGAAATAATCAATGTCGGCATCGGTACCGGCATGGTATTTTGATAGCGAACCTGATATGGCTATGCCCTCAATGAACGGGAAAGACCTTATGATGGCGGTGAACATGGGGGAGCGTGCTAAAAGCGCCAGTGCCCGTTTATTGGCGGCAATCCGGCCGATGCTCCAGTCGTCATGTTTATCTGCAGACCAGAACCCATCCTGGCTGCATGTAGCCTGGCCTGCGCGACTCAGCATTTCCAGTGAAGATTCAATGTTTGCCAGCGAACAGGGAACAGGATGGAACCGGTGAATTTCGGCCGGCATCAGGGGATACCTGAACAACCCGAAATAATTCAGTGTGTGGAGGGTGCCCCGGGCAATGGGATCACGATGACCATCGGGCGGTTTCACCTCAGAAAGATGGTTTGGTACGTTGTCAGTAAGAATATCCGGAGATCTGTCATCAGCGACCAGTTCTGGATGTATTCCAGGTCGGAATTCAACCGGTCGTAATAATGTTCAGCCGAGTGTACCATTCCGTGAAATCCCCTTACCTGTGCCAGTCCTGTCATCCCCGGTTTTACTGAATGGCGGGTATTGTAGTCGGGCGACATCCTTGAAAACAGGACATGCTGCCGAAGCATATGCGGCCTGGGACCGACAATGCTCATGGAGCCCATCAGCACGTTGAAGGCCTGTGGCAGCTCGTCAATGTGGTGGTTTCTGAGAAAATGGCCTGTGCGGGTTATGCGGCTATCGTTTACCTGTACCTGGATCCGGTGGCTGTCATTATTCAGCACCATGGTCCTGAACTTAATGCAGTAGAAGGTTTTCAGGTTCCGCCCGGTCCTTTTCTGGATAAAAAACGGATTGCCCCTTGAATCAAGGACGATAAAAACGGCTACAATTGTAAAAAGCCAGGGAGCAATAAAAAGGATCATCAGCATTGCCAGAACCACATCCATCAATCTCTTGACAAACCGGGGCAAAGGCTGGTTCATGGCAAAGGTATTGCCTGAATATGCTGCCGGCGGTTGCAGGATGGCGGTTTTTGTATTACCGTTCATTTGATTGAGCAATTGGTTCCTCCCTGGTAAAACAAGCAAACATGATAAGGCAGAAAAAAACGATCCCTGCCTGTCTTCCCAGAACTGATTCGGTTAAAAAGAATCCGGCGACGATCCAAAGAAAAATTTTCGGGGTGAAAAGTCGCTCGCGGCACTGAATTGCAAATATAGTGAGTATGGCCAACAAAATGACCAGTCCGGGGATTCCTGTTTTAACAAGTGTCTCCATGAACTGGTCGTGAAAGTTATAGTTGAGGTACCCGGTGTCGGAACCATCCCTGGTGCCGGTATACATTCCGTATTGAACGATCTTTTCATTCAGCAGCGGATGTGACCGGTTCATGCCGACTCCCGAAATCCAGGCATGCTGTTCGTCCAGTATTTCCTTTCCGAACCGGATGAAAATCAGGCGCAGGTTGAGCCCATTGGGTTCCGGGCAATCCTTGAAATTTGTTGACCCGACCATGTCAATATCAGGATGGGCAAGGAATTGCACCCTTTTTAGAAACGGAACCAGCCCCAGGAGAACCAGGATAAGCAATACGGCTGAAAGTTTTTTCCGCGTTGTCAGCAACTGCTGAATGAACTGGCGGTTATGCCATGCCAGCAGTGGTATTCCAAGGCCTATAAAAAGTTTTGACGCTGAAAGAAGGAGGAGGAACAAAAGTGCGATTCCAATGTAGATTTTGAGTCCGGGCCGGTTGGGCAACCATGCCGGATCATCAAGTTTGAACAGCGCAAACAAAAGGTAAAAGCTGAAATAGATGGCTCCCATTCGGAAAGGTTTTCCCAGGGTGTGATAGGTAAACTCGTTCCAGTTCCCGGAGAGTGCAAACCTGTATCCGGCAGCTCCAAGCATGACGGCACCGCAGATGAGCAGCGCAGGCACCAGTCCCCACATGGCGGCAATGGTGAATTTTTCCTTCGTGATTCTCGTCAGGGCAAAAAGCAGGGGGATGACCAGAAACGAAAGCATCTGTTCTGTTTCCTTCCAGGCAGGGAGAAATGGCTGATTGCCCGTCACTTCCTTCGCGTGCCAGAGGAAGAACAAAACAGGGGGTAACAGGTAGAGCAGCTTCCGGCGATCGGGGCGAAACGGTTTCCGGGCATAGGAAAACAGGATAACCATGGTGGCCAGGATGATGCTGGCACCGCTCAGTTTCAGTGAGAATGGCAGGGTGAACCAGACAAGGAACCACGCTGCCTGTTCCACCGAATTATAACTCCTGTGCCTTGTAGAAAGCGCGCTCATATTCATCTGTGATAAAATCCCAATGGTGGTTTGTCCTGATTGCCTCCAGGTTTTTTTGGGTCTGTGGCAGGAATTCTTCCACAGACCAGTTCTGTTTCAGCAGATCAGTCAGCTGAAGGGCATCCTTGTAAAAACCGGCATTACCGGCCAGTACGCTTCTGTTGAAACGGTTATCGTGAGCAAGGATCCTGCATCCGCATGCCATGGCTTCCAGCAGGGAGGGGTTTGTTCCGCCCGCAGAATGCCCGTGAATGTAGTACCTTGAATAATGCCGGAGCGAATTCAGTACCTCTTCCAGGTAGTTGGCCTGTTCAAACCGGATCATCTTTTCGTGCCTGTAGCGGCCCTTCATCCTTATGCCAAAGTTTGTTTCGTTGGAAAAAATAAGCAACGGAACAGCTGAATTCTCACCTAACTTAGCTTCAATCGCCATTTCTATGTTGTTCTCGGGCTCTGCGCGGGCGATGAGCAGGTCGTAAAGGTACGGGTCAACAACAAACCGGCCTTGAACGGTGGAATCAAATGAACCCGGTATTTCTGCTCCGTATGAAATGAACCGGGCAGGGGTCGGGTAGTGCGATTCAAGGTAATCAAGAATCGCGGTTGAATCGGCGATCAGCATGTCGCTGCCTTTGGCTGCCCGTTTCTCCGCTTTTTTCAGGTACGACTGAACGGGGCTGGCATATTTTGAACGCTGCCATTCCATTCCGTCCATGTTGGTCAGGTGCTTTGCCCTGCTGCTCCACAACCCGGTCCAAACGGCATCGCTGGTATAGCCCAGGTGCAGGATCACATCAAAGGGATGTATGCGGCTGTGAAGATTGCAGTTGAGGTCATAAATGAACTGGCCTGCAGTGCCCAACAGGGATTCCGGGTTGTACCTGAATACCAGGTTCACCCCGTTGATTGTCGCCTGGCGGTAGGCCTGATCATGGGAGCAGTATACAAATACCTGGTGTCCCCTGGCAACAAGGCGGGGGGAGATCTGTGCGGCAAAAGTTTCAAAACCTCCATAGCGGTTCGGGATTCCCCGTGTTCCGATGATCCCTATTTTAAGGCTGTTACTCATGGCCAAGTGCTTGAAGGTAAGCTTTGTGTGTTTCCAGCGCTGCCTGTTCCCAGGTATAATTGGATAAAATGTATTTACGGAAGTCCAGGCTGTTTTTTCGGGTGAGTTCCTTTTCCAGGGCCTCCTCAATTTCACGCTGGTCAGGGGCATAGCAAAAGGAAGCATGGTCGCGGAAATAATCCAGCGTATCTCCGCCCTTTCCCACCACCAGGTTGCAGCCCATGGCCCCAGCTTCAAGCGAGCTCAACCCGGTGGTTTCAAACCAGCTGGGCAAGGCATGAACCTTTGAAGTGGCGTAGTAATTAGCGAGTTCTTCCTGGGGCATAAAGCCATGAAATTCAACATTCTTATGGGCAATCTTCCTGCAATATTCAAAGTATGTGTGGTGATTGGGGGGTGGTTTTCCAATGATGACCAGCTTCACATTCATCTGGCGGGTGGCTTCGATCAGGCGATGCTGGTTTTTAAGCCCGTAAACCTGCCCGACACAGAGCACCTGGTTCTCGTTGCGCTCAGGCGCTGGAAGCGTTTTAAATATCTTTGTATCGATCCCGTTCGGAATGACCCGGTATGGTTTTTGAATGCCGAAATCGGCGAAAAGCCGGTTATACTCCGACGGTGAATTGGGAAGTAGCATCCGGGCCCCCGACAGCACAGTGCGAACCGCTCGTTGGTGCCCCAGGAGATAACCGGCACTGGCAAGCTTGTCCTGGCCCTTGATGGTCCGGTAGCAGGTCTTCATATATTCTGCAAGATGTTTGCCGGTCATCCGGAAGAGGAGCTTTGCCGGCTGGCTCCTCCCGAGGGTGTCAAACCGGGAATAGTCAAGGTAGATGGTGCTCAGCACATAGGGCAGGCCCGACCTGGCAATATGATCAAGATGGTCGGCCGGCCTGATGAGATTGAACAGGTGCATGAGATCATATTTTCCATAATCAATCCGGTCGGTCGCCTTTTTTATATCCACTACCACACCCAGGGTGCCCAGTTCCCTGGCCGTGCAAAGGAGCTGCTGCGTATCGCCGCCCTTTACGGTATCAAATGATGAACGAACAATGAAGACCACCTTCAGGCTCATGATATGGCCTCCTTTCCGCGTTGACGTGGCAACAGATCAAACTCACTGAACCTGGTTGTGAAAATCAGCGCCCATGCTGCCAGTTCCGCCACATTCACCAGGAAGCTCCCGGTAAACTGGTAAACAAAAAGGAACATGAAGAGGGTGAACGAAAAGAGATTGGTAAACACCTTTTTTTTAAAGAAGAACCAGAGTTCCAGCGAAATTTTCAGGGCGAGCCCGTAAATGCCGTATGTTGCCAGCATTTCGGCTGTTCCGTTCGGGATCCTGACCGTTTCGGCCACCGTTCCATGGTAATGATAATGGTTCACGATCAGGTCATGGGCGAGGATCTTGATCTGGCCGGGGCCGACGCCAAAAAGCCAGCTGTGGCCGGCTGCAAGCTCCCTGGCAAACATGAATGAATAGAACAACCTTCCCATGGCACTTGTATCTTTTCCCTGCACAATATTCTCAATCCGCAGGAAAACCGGGTTATTCCACCAGGTTATAACCGTAACAACAATTGCAGCAATGACCAGCATTCCTGAATAAATGCATACCCGCCTGAACAGCAGTGGCAGACGTTTCCAGTAGAAAATCATCGTAATCAGCAGGGCGATGAATAGTGCTCCGATTACACCAAATGAAAGAGACAGCACAAGTGGGACAATGCAAGCCATGGCCACGATCAGGCTGTGCTTTTCCTTACCGAACATGACCCGGAACAGGTAGAAAAGAAAAACCGGTGCCATGATAAGTGCATAATAAGAGGCCTCGTAGGTGAACAGTTTCAGCCGCGGAATTGTTTCAACGCCGGCCGAAACAGGAACTGAATACCATAACCAGTCGCGGATCGGTGTAAAAGGAAAGATCAGCAAGGCGATCCCGGTGAACAGGGTGTTGACAACCAGTACGGATTTAAAAAGATCGGGAATCCCGGGTCCATATTTTCTGAGCACAACAGCGACCGAATAAAGGAAAATGGCGGCAGACAAAACAAGCATGCTCGATACAAAGTACGACTGCATGTCAACTCCTATGAACAACTGGAATGGAACAGGGATCAGTAACAACAAAATCCACGCCGGGGATGGCGAAATGTTTTTGTTTTTATAAAGGAAATAGAGCATCACCGGGGTCAGGAGGGTGGTATAAAGCAACCCTTCAGGCAACAGGAAACCATTGAAAAAGAAATACACGAGGGTGTAAGCCAGAAGGTGGTAGTAGCTGTTTTCGCGCCTCATGACAGTAATATTTGCAGGTTGAACCTGGTGGGTTTCAGATAATAGCTGATGAAAGCAACTGCACCGATGATGATGAGCCCGGTAGTGAGCGGAAGCAGGTTGAACCAGATGCTTAATGCCACGCAAAAGGAGGGGATCATGGTAACCAGTGATTCGCCGAAGGGATTGTCGTGCAGGATTTTCCGGTTCACAAGGTAATATTCCACGGGCATGAGGAGCATGAGAGCAACCACCTGTCCGATCAGCAGGCTGTCGCCGGTTGGCACGAAGTAAAAAGCAACGAACATCCCGATGAGGATGCCCGACTTGTACATCAGTTCCAGCACGGTGATGAACCGCAGCATCCTGATCCCGTTCAGGTAGAACTGCGGCACGATGGAGAGTGTCAGGAATGCTTCATAGATCAGGAACAATCCGAAAAATGATCCCATTTTAGCAAATTTTTCCGGCCCGATCCACAGGGTGAAAAATGGCCGGTAGATCAGCGACATTCCCAGGATCAATGCCAGTGAGATCCCGGTTGTCACTCCCCGCAGGGTATGAAAATAAATCGTTGTGTCCCCGGAAATCTCCTTCTGCCTGGCCACTTTTGGAAACAGCCAGCTGCCCATCGCCCCGAAGGCCATGTGCATGTGGTTGGCAATGGTGGAGGCCAGGATGTAGTACCCGGCAACGATCGGCCCCAGGGCAAAGGCAACGATGAAACGGTCAACCTGGTATGCGCCAACCGAGATAATGGTTTGTATCCATGTCCAGAAACCGAATGCAAACAGCTCCTTGCTCTCTTCCGGATTTTTCCTGGGGTGGAACCGGTAGCCCGGCATAATCCGGTGCATGACAAAACCCTGGATGGCCACCATGGTGAAGTTGATCACCAGGTTGCTCAGGAAGAGAACAACGAGTTCGTATCCCTGAAGCACCAGCACCAGCTGGGCGCCCAGCACCACGAATTTGTTCAGGATGTTGTATTTCCCGGCCAGGTCAAACCGTTCAAAACCCTTAAAAACACTTTGGTACAGCAATTCGAAGAACTTGATAGCAATGAGAAGGGTGGCGACAACCAGCACCAACTCAATTGACGGCCCGGTTATTTCGGCAGTGATATTTACCTGGTCAAATGCAGGCAATGTAAGGAATGCAAACAATGCAAGGAATGCAAGCAATGCTGTTATCGTTGTGATGATGGCGATGATGCGGGTGGAGGCGTTGATGTATGCAAACAACTTCCGCTGATCCTGTTTGCCCAGGGCTTCGGCCACATGGGCGGTGATGCTGTTGGAAAAGCCGAAACTGATGATATTGACAGCAATGTACACATAGGAATTTACGAGCATCCAGATGCCGAAGTGTGTCTCTCCCATCCGGTGGATGAAAATAGGCGTAAGCCCCATAAATGCAATGGGATACAAAAGGATGTTAACGATGTTCCAGCCTGAATTTCTCAGGTTTTGTGAGGAAACTGCCATGTTGGGGTTTGAAGTTTTACAATATTACCATTTTTTCAGGTCATAGGGGTAAACAGGTACATTTATCTCAGGAAGCAGTATCTTAGCGGTGAATTTCAATGGCATGGAAACCAACATCAAAGCATATGGAGGAATTAAAGAGTTACCGGGAATCAAAGGAGGAAGGCAAAAAAGTATGGGCTGCGTTAACAAGCCAGGCCGGTGAGGGTGCCGGTTTTTTCGGGGCCATGTTTGGCAGCTTAGTACGTTTTCTGAAGCAGCATCTTTTATCGCTGGTGGTGTTCGCACTGGTTTTCGGGGCCATTGGCGGAATGGCTGCATTCCTTCAGAAAAGGTCGGTACAGGCGGAAATGACGGTCTCATATTCGCTGCTTGAGAAGAAAATATATGCCGACATGTTGTATAAGATCGACCTTCTGCGCAGCAACGGAGAGTATTCATCCATTGCGTCATTGCTGGGGATCACGGAATCACAGGCACGGAAGATCGACCGGATTGACAGCCGGAACATCAACTATGAACCACTCATTAAAGATGTAAGCACGCAAAAGGTTCCCTTCTACATTATTGTGGAGGTGGAAGATGCCACCATGCTGCCCGATCTGCAAAATGCCCTCGTCAGGTATATCAGCGAACCGCCGTTCGTTAAATCACGGTTGAAACTCAATGAGCAGAATTATCTCACGGAACTGGACCTCATCCGGAAACAGATGGCCTACATGGATTCCCTGAAGGTGTATTTGCTGAAAAATGCGAAAATCCAGGAAACAGGAGCGGTGGCAAGCCTCAACAACCTCAACAAGAGCCAGAATGACCTCTATGCCCGTATCCGTGATCTGCAGGGAGCGCTGAAATTCAATCAGAATATTGAGGTAATGGATGGGTTCGTTGGTCACCAGTCGCCGGTTAAACAAAAGTTCATCTCCTTCATCCTGGCCGGAATGGCTGCCGGAATCTGCCTCAGGCTGTTGTGGCTGGCTTTGCGTTAACCACGCATCTATATCCCCTTTTTCCGTACTTTTGCAAAAAAATATTGTGGTGAGAAAAGCGCTGTTTGCAAGGTCTTTGGCAGGACGAATGCTGCCTGTTTTGTTCCTTTTATTTGTTTCCCGGGCTTTTGCCCAGATCCCACCGGGTTATTATGACCCGGCCACCGGTAAAACAGGGGTTGCGTTGCAGTCTGCGTTGCATGGCATCATCAAGGGACATACGGTTATTTCTTATAGCGGGATACCGGGGTATTTTCCAACCACGGATGCCAAGCCCGGCAGTGTGGTATGGGATATGTATTCCGACGTTCCCGGCGGAACTCCTCCTTATATTTATCACTACAACATGGGGCAGGAGTGCGGAAATTACAATGGCGAGGGCGATTGTTACAACCGCGAGCATTCCTGGCCGAAGAGTTGGTTCAACGATGCATCACCGATGTATTCCGACATGTTTCACATCTATCCCACCGATGGTTATGTAAACGGCAAACGCAACAATTATCCCTATGGTACGGTGTCTTCAGCCAGCTGGACATCCCAGAATGGCTGCAAACTTGGCTCCTGTACCTGGCCGGGCTATTCAGGAACCGTTTTTGAACCCCTGGATGAATATAAAGGTGATTTTGCCAGGACCTATTTTTACATGTCCACACGTTATTATACCGAAGACGCCAGCTGGAATGTCACCGACATGACGAACAAGTCGCAGCTCAAGCCCTGGGCGCTCCAGATGATGCTTCACTGGTGCAGCGTTGATCCGGTTTCAACGAAGGAGGTCAACCGCAATAACGCGATGTACGGCATTCAGCATAACCGAAACCCGTTTATTGATCATCCGGAGTATGCTTATCTTATCTGGGGAAACCCGGTTGGAGAAGGTGAGATCAAAACCGTCAACCATCTCCTTTCGGTTTATCCCAATCCTGCCAAAGACCATTGCTCCGTCATTTTCCCCGGGGAATTTTCAACAGAAGGGAAGGCCATGAACGTTATGTCGGTTACAGGTGAAAAGGTGAAAGCGGCTTATTCCATGGAAGGCAACGTTATGCATCTTGATATCCGCTCGCTTCCAAAGGGAATTTTCTTCCTGATGTTGACCGGGGAGTCTGATGTGTACCGGGCGAAGATAATCAAGGAATAAATAAAAAACCCTGCTGACGGCAGGGTTTTTTATTTATCATCTATCTTCACACCGATCAGCAAAACTGTAAGATTGCTGATTAAGTTTAACAAAGATCATACAACTTCAGGGAAAGAAAAAAACTGATAGATAAACCCTGTATTTTTGAGGGTGTAGAGGCGGATTCTGTCTGTATTCACCCGTCCGCCCGTCCGCCTGTTCACTTGTCCGCCGGTACTAATACGCCCACTTCACCCAAATACTCCCCCACGTAAACCCACCGCCAAACGCAGCAAGGATGATGTTGTCGCCCTTTTTCAGCTTGTCTTCCCATTCCCACAGGCAAAGCGGGATGGTGGCGTCCGTGGTGTTGCCGTAACGGTCAATGTTGATCATCACCTTTTCTTTACCCACGCCCATGCGTCGCGCTGTGGCGTCGATGATGCGAAGGTTGGCCTGGTGCGGAACCAGGTATGAAATATCGTCGGCAGTAAGGTTGTTCCGTTCCATGATCTCGGCAGAAACATCTGCCATGCGGGTAACGGCGAATTTGAAAACAGGCTGTCCTTCCTGGTAAATAAAATGTTCTTTTGCGTCGACAGTTTCATGGGAGGGTGGACTGAGCGAGCCTCCTGATTTCATGTGCAGGTAATTCCTGCCTGAGCCGTCGGTGCCTGCGATGGAATCCATGATGCCAACATCTTCGGTAGTGGGCTCCAGCAGGATGGCTCCTGCGGCATCACCAAACAGCACGCATGTTTCACGGGCAGTATAATCGGTAATGGATGACATCATATCCGCACCGATCACCACAACTTTTTTGTACATCCCGGTTTCTACGTATTTTGACGCGGTGATCAGTGTAAACAGCAAGCCTGAGCATGCTGCATTGATGTCAAAGCTGAAAGCGTTCTTCATCCCGGCTTTATCGCTGATGATGTTGGCTGTGGCCGGAAAGGTCATGTCGGGTGTTACCGTGGCACAAATAACAAGGTCAACATCCTCGGGATTGGTGCCGGTTTTCTCCAGCAGGCCTTTTACAGCCTCAGCGCCCATGTCGGAAGTGGCAAGGCCTTCACCTTTCAGGATATGGCGTTCCCGGATCCCGGTGCGTGTCATGATCCATTCATCGGTGGTCTCTACCATGGTTTCCAACTCCTTATTGGTCAATATGTAAGGAGGGACCCAACCATGGACCCCGGAAATCTTCGCTCTGATTTTTGACATGATAGTTAAATGTTGTTAAGAGAATAATGTTCGAGCGCGTGCTTGATCTTTTGAGAAAGCTTGGCATCATGCACCTCTTTTGACATCAGGATCATTTTCCTGATGGCGTTGGCATTGGAGATGCCATGGCCGACGATCACGGTCGAATTAACTCCAAGGATCGGGGTTCCGCCATAGGTTTCATAGTTAAAACGGTCGAGGTAGGTATCCTTGATGCCCCTTTTCACAAGCACCCGGTACATGGCTTCAACCTGTTTAAGAACGATATTCCCGACGAACCCGTCGCAAACGATCACATCCACGTTGTCGCGGAAAAGCTCACGGCCTTCAACGTTGCCAACGAAATGGAAATCTTTGGAATCTTTCATCAGCTGGAAAGCTGACTGTGTGGTAAGGCTGCCTTTTTTTTCTTCTGACCCGATGTTTAGCAGGCCAACCCGTGGCTTCTTTACATGAAAAACATGTTCGGCAAAGAGGGAACCCAGCATGCCGAACTGGTACATCACGTCAGGCTTGGCGTCGGGATTGGTTCCAACGTCAATCAGCACGGACGACCCGCCATTTTCTTTCGGGATAAATGCAGGAGCGCTTGGCCGTATGATGCCCTGGATGGTGTTGACGCTGTAAATTGCACCAACCATCATGGCACCGCTGCTGCCAGCGCTGGCAAAAGCCTGGATCTCCTTGTGTTTCAGCATCCTGAAACCAACTGAAATGCTTGAATTTGGCTTATTTACCAGGGCTTTGGTAGGCTGTTCGTCCATCTCAATGAGATCCGGGGCATCCACGACTTCAAACAGGTCGGGACTTACCTTTTCCTCCTTAAGAAATGCAAGAATGCCTTCCCGGTCACCAATCAAAACTATTTGATCAGTTGCGGGGAGCTCCTTCTGAGCCAGGATAGCACCTTGTATCGTGGCTTTTGGAGCAAAATCACCTCCTAAAACATCCAGACCGATTTTCATTGGCAGCGATTTAGGTAAAAAAAACTATTCCGCAGAGGCCTTTACAACAGCTTGTTTACCACGGTAATAACCGCATTCTGGACATACCCTGTGGTAAAGTACCGGGGCGCCGCAATTTGAACAAACAGTGGTTTGGCGGGCAACAGCTTTATCATGTGTCCTTCTCTTATCCCTGCGGGTGGTCGAAATTTTATGTTTCGGATGTGGCATAACTTATTAATTTACGATTAAAAACTGACAATTTACGATTTTTTCTTCAGTTCGGCCAAGACTTCCCATCTTGGATCCGGTATATGACTGTTACTTAATTCTTCAAGTTTCTTAATAATTTCAGGGTCACACTTGCTTTTGCCTTTTTTATCTTCCGGATGAACCCTCCTGATAGGCAGCAGAAGGTGGATGTATTCATAGAGAAAAGGGCTCAGATCAAATTTGTGCGCTGTGTCAGGAATAACCTGAACATCCTCACTCTCTTCGTAATAATGATCGCCCAGTTTGATGATCAGGCGCTCATTCCCTTTCACTTCAATCGCTACCGGTTCGTTACAGCGGTCGCAGGATACACTGACAGTTCCGCTGATTTCCAGGTGCAGGTCCATCATGCGTTCTTCCTTTGCCATGGTAACCGCTGCGGATACCTTGCCACCAATGATCTCTGCATCCTGAACCTGTTCAAAGAATGCATTGCCGATCCTAAAATCGAAAAAGTGCGTTCCTGAATTCAATCCACTGAACGCAATCTGATATTCATCCAGGTGATTCACGTTTCCCCTAAAAAAGTCTGCAAAATTAAAAATTAATTTGATGAATACCAAATACCTATTTCATTCTATCTTTGCGCAGATTGTTTAACCGCCAAACCTGATGTGCTTATGATCAACCATTTGATAACAAAAATGCTCCCGCTGATGCCTAAAAAGCTGGTATGGATATTTTCAAGGAAATACATTGCAGGTGAGACTATTGATGACGCAATCAGGATTTGCCGTGCATTGAACGGGCAGAAAATAAAGATCACCATCGACCTGCTGGGTGAATTTATCACGAAACTTGAAGAAGCGACGGTGAATAAGAACGCATACCTGGATATCATCGACAGGGTTGAAAAGGAGAAAATTGACGGAAATTA
The DNA here is from genome assembly GCA_903959905.1 of uncultured Bacteroidales bacterium. Classification (GTDB taxonomy): domain Bacteria; phylum Bacteroidota; class Bacteroidia; order Bacteroidales; family FEN-979; genus CAIVAT01. Next base: position 11,836 of record CAJBYO010000055.1, on the reverse strand, counting down.
TTCGCTGAAGCCAACCAGTTTCGGACTTCTGATCGATCCTGAAGTATGTTACCGGAATATCCGGGAAATTGTTGCAAAAGCTGCAGCCTACGGTAATTTCGTCAGGGTTGACATGGAAGATTCACAGTGTACCGATCTTGAAATTGACCTGTTTAGGAGGCTGCACAACGAATTTCCCACGAACGTTGGACTTGTGCTGCAGGCATACATGCGGCGTACCCTGAAAGACATTTCAGACATGAATGATCTGCACAGGAGCGACAACCCTTTGAATTTCAGGCTTTGTAAAGGCATCTACGTGGAACCTGAGGCCATCGCCTATAAAAAGTATGACGAGGTCAACCAGCATTACCTTGAAGACCTGGAATATATTTTTAAGCAGGGGATGTATCCCGGCATCGCCACCCATGATAAATTCCTGGTGGAAGGCTCATACAGGCTCATTGAAAAATACAAAGTTGCCGGGAATATGTACGAATTTCAAATGCTCTACGGCGTCACCCCCGATCTGAGGAAATCAATTGTCGACAAAGGGCACACCATGCGCGTGTATGTTCCGTTTGGCAAGGAATGGTTCGGTTATTCGACCCGCAGGCTGAAGGAGAACCCGAAAATGGCGGCACATATAATAAAGGCGCTTTTTGTGAGGGGATAGTGGCGTCCGCCTATTTAAACGCCTTCTCCAACATCCCATCCCCATCCATCTTCAACCGGTCAAAATATTCCGGAACAGGTTTACCCAGAAGTTTGTCAACATAAATCTTTGCAAGGTACTGGCCCAGCATGAAACCCTGGCCGCGCAAACCGAGGAAGAGGCCGAGTTCGGGGTCAATGATCATGCGGGGCTCCACGTAATAGCCTGCCCAAACAGCCTGGAATCCGACGGATGAAAGTTCGGGGATCCAATTGGTGAATATTTCAGATGCTATTTCAATAAAATCCTTTGAGTTGACCTTGATGTTCTTCCCGGCTTCCATCGGCTCGATGGCAGGGGAGGCGCACCCGATGATCTGCCCGGTTTCTGCCAGCTGCTGCCCGTAAACAGCGGTGAACCCTTTGTACCGGCGCCGGTCGATCATCATCGGCAGGGGCGTGCCATCTTTGCCCATCATGGGGAGCCTGCGGGTGATGAATGCCTGGTGTTTAACCGGATATAAACCGGTTTCTATGTCAAGCTGCCGGGCAAATTTTTCTCCTTCCGGCCCCATGGCGTTGATAAACAGGTCTGTTTCGTATTCAACATAGACTTGCTGGTGGTTTTGTACCAGCACAATATAATGATCCCCGGTTTTATGGACGTCAACCAGTTTGCAATCCTCCTCAACCTTGCCGCCAAGTGTGATGGCCATCTGCCTGATCAGGTCAATCACCCTGCCGGGCGTGGCCTGCCAGCAATCGCGGGTGATCAGGGCTGATAAGTAAGTGTCAAGTCCGCGGTTGACGTGCGGGGATATTTCTTTGGTAAAATCTTTGGGTTCAACCATATAGGCGTCAGACCACGACATGGAGTCAACCAACGCCCGGTACATCGTTTCATCATGGGCAAAGGTCACATAGTTGATCGGCCGGTAGTCGATGTTCCTTATTTTCTGCAGCTCCCTGAAGATATCGTGGTTTTTTGATGCGATGTCCGACAGTTCAGGAATGGAGAAATTGGGGCGCCCGCCGGCAATGTTTCTCCAGGAGGCACCGCGTCCGTGATTGACAAGTACGGGATCCAGCCCTGCTTCAGACAGGTAACGGAAAAGCGCACTTCCGCCGATACCACCGCCTGCCACCAGCGATTTCACCCTGATGCGTTCCGGCTTTTGTCCGGTTACACTTGTGATCACATTTTCATGCACCTGGCGCGGGTAAAGTTCTCCCATGGCCACCTGGTTTGACAGCGGGCCGCGGGGCGTTGGTTCTCCCACGATGGAAATGCCCGACCCCGCCAGGGTCGATTTCAGCCGCTTGATACACCTTTTCCCCCTGCATGCACCCATCCCAAGGCGGGTGGTATGTTTTACCTCGTCCACGGAGATGAATTTCCGGTCGCCAATGGTTTTCAGGATCTCTTCAAGGGTAACATCATCACAGTGGCACACATAGGTTGACTCTTTTGTGCCTGCCTGGTAAGGGCTGAATGTGACAGGTTCGGGGCAGTTCTCCTTTACAATGAAACCTCGAACGGAATTAAGTTCAACACCATGCAGGGTCATCGATTTCACCCGTGCAATATTTGTCTTGTTCGGTTTGCGCAGGATTTTTTCAACAATCCCTACCCCGAGGATTTTGCCCTGGTTGTCAACAAGATAACATTCTGTCTTCTCCTGCGCTTCATACTCAATAGGGAGGAACAGCCAGTCCTTTTTATGGTTGTAGCCAAAGATAGCGAGGCCCGGGCACTGGTATACACAGTCCATGCAGCCGATACACTTCTGGAAATCTATTTCAGGCACCGTACTGGTGGAGGATTTCGTGATGGCGCCGTGCGGACATGCAAATGCGCATGGGTTGCACGCGAAACCGTACAGGCAGTCAATCAGGACAAACCCTTTTTCATTCATCCGCTCCGGTGAGGGCTGAGCGGGGGCGCTGATCACCCTGATGGGGTGCTGTTGCGAATCGATGTACTCTTTTGAAAGGGCGAGATAATCATCATAATGATACTTTTCGCCTATTTCCTGGATCACATCATAGGCTGCCTGCCTGCCGCGCAGAACGGCGCTGGTTCCCTCCCCGATGCGGATGGCGTCGCCGGCACCAAAGCACCGGCGTCCGAAAATTTCATTGCCTTTGATGAGCAGCTGATCATCCTGCACCAGGCCTGTACAGATGTTGATGGCATCAATGCCGCCGATGATCTTTTCCGTTCCGGGGATGGGTTTAAAGTCTTTGCATTCGGCCACCACCGCACCTGTGATGCCGTCGTGGTGTTCGTTCGGGATGGCTTTCAGCAGGATGTGGGAAGTAAGCACAGGGATTCCAAGCCTTCTTACCCTGTTGGCCTGAACGGGGAATCCGCCTTCTCCCGGCATGGCTTCCACAATGGCTTTCACACGTGCGCCGGCCTGCATGAGCTGGTAGGAGGTAAGATAGCCGATATTCCCGGCACCAACGGTCAGGATATTCTTCCCGAGCAGGGTAAGCTCCTGGTTCATCATTTTCTGGACGACCGCAGCAGTGAAGACACCCGGGAGGTCATCGTTTTCAAAGGTGGGCATGAAAGGTACAGCCCCGGTGGCGACGATCAGGTATTCGGCATCCACAAAATAGATATCTTCGGTGCGGATGTTCTTTACCGCAATCCTGCCTTCGTCGAGGATATCCCATACGGTGGAGTTGAGGAAGATTCCGTCATGGTTGTTGCCGGCGAGTGTTTTCGCGATATCAAACCCGCGCATGCCTCCGAATTTCTTTTCTTTCTCAAAGAAGAAAAACTGGTGGGTTTGCATGAGAAACTGTCCGCCGATCTTATCATTGTTGTCAATGACAATATTCGGAATCCGGTGGTTGTTAAGTTCTTCGCGTGCGGCAAGGCCTGCCGGGCCGGCCCCGATGATGGCAACGGTTGTTTTATGGACATTGACAGGGGAGTCCTTCTTCACCGGTACCGGATGCGGCGTATAATCGTGCGGAATTTCTTCAACTTCCTTTACCCCGTCGATGGTAGTGATGCAGATCCGCTTCACCTGCCCGTCGACCAGCATTTCGCAGGCACCGCATTTTCCGATCCCGCACTCAAGACTGCGTTCACGGTTTTTTAAACTGTGGCTGTGCACCGGGTGCCCCGCCTGGTGAAGTGCTGCAGCGATTGTGAATCCGTTATCACCGGTAACGGGCTGACCTGCAAATAAAAAGGTTGATTTTTCAGTCTCTTGTAAGTCAAGGATAGGATGCTCTGTGATCTTATACATAGAAATGGGAGTTTCAAGCTTCAAAATTAGTTATTTTCCTTATTCAAAAACGCTCCCATTGTTATTTGTTTCACAATTAAAGATTGACATAAAACCCCATGGAGAACAGGTTCTCAATCTGTATTCTGCTGCTTACCTCCTTTTCGTAATAAAGGTGCGTTTGGATGCTGGTCCTCAGGAATTTGTTGATCCTGATCCCGAGATAGCTTTTGAGGACCATATCCAGGGGCTTCCGGTAATTTTTGAAAATTAGCAGGTCGCAGTTCCAGTGTACGTGTTTGAGAATGTCTGTGTCAATAAGAAGATGAAGGTTGAAACCGTATTCAAGCACATAATTTTTTTCCTTCGGGACGCCGTAAAAATCGGGGATATTCTGTTGAGTGTACACTGCCCGGTTTCGTATCCAGGTGAACTTTCCGGAAGTCAAGCCCAGGCTGAGACAGCCCAGCCGCTGAAAGGCCCATCCGAAGCCTGCAGAAAAATTCCACTGAAAAGGAGTCATAAACCCGGATCCAAGAATTTTAACCGGGTTTCCCTGTTGGTTTGTTGCATAGGTATAGGAATTGAATATCCGTGTATTCAGTGTTGAAAAAAGGGAAAAGACAAACTGACTTGCAATCCTGACCTCTATCCTGTTTTCCAGGGTGTTTGCATCAGGCTGTAACCGCAGGATGCTGTCAAAGAAGTACTGCATCCCAAGGTCGTGAACAAACGAGGTGGTGACAGTAACCCTGCTGTCGTTGGTGATCTTTGACTGGTAACTCAGGTGATTGCACAGCGATACGAGGCTGGCACTGTTTCCTTTTTTCCAGTTCAGGAAGAGCTGGTTTGTAAGCGACAGGGAACATTCCAGGCTGTGGGTCAGCCGCATGCTAACCAGGGAGCCTGATGAATCCGACAGATGCACCAGTGCGGCAGCAACAAGCGTATCTGTCAATGCGTGACACTGAATACCCGTGGTCATGGCCAGATGGCAGACCAGCAGCACAAACACCCTCCTCATCCCCGAACCCTGCCCCCGTTATTTGTTTGAACTGATCCATCATCACGATAACCACATTGCTGATGTCCTTATTATTTGATCTGCATTTTCTGATCTTTCGTCAGGTTCCAGCTTTCCAGCATGTCAACATTCAGAAAAATCAATCGGATCCTGGCTGTTTTATTCTGTCTGACAGCGTCCGACAATTCAAAAAGCCTTGAATTGTATGTGCCCAGGAATTTTGCCCAGGTAATGAGGACAGTGAAATCAGGTTGTTGGTGGAGGCTGTTTAGTTCCGGCTGTACCTCCACCGGGTGGATATGGTCAAGTATTTCCGACAGTTGAAGTCCCGGAAGATTAAGATACGCCGAATCAACGTTCAGTGATTTGATGAGTTCAAAGCCCGACCACTGGCATTGGTTTGTATCACGTATCAGCAATGTTCCCCTGGCGTCAAAAACCATGTTGCTGAACATGTTTTTCCTGAAAACCGGATTTCTGAACCCCTGGAAATAGGATGTGGAGTCGTTGAACAGGTACTGGCAACTGTCGGGGAACCTGTGCTTTTTTAAAAATGAGGCGAGCTTTTGCGGCGTCTGTTCCTTGGGGTTGGTAATTCCATATCGCCACTTAATAATGGTGACACAACTGGTAACGCTCAATAAAAGCATGAATAAAATCATGGTTCTTGGTTTCATAAGTCGTAATTATTAATTCTGTTAAATGAAAGCTGAAGAGACTGTTTTAATGTTTCAATGTCAATTTCACCGCAAAGACACAAATGCGCCAATACCTGCTCATCATGCGTGTTTTTTAACGTTTTCGCGTCTTTGCGGTGAAATATGGTTTTGAGATACCTGGTGACAGTGTCCTATTTGAATGTAATTGTGATCAGGTCGCCACTCACGGTAAAGGGATAGGTCCCGGAAGGCACGACATATCGTCCGTCCACGCCAAGCCTGGATAAAATGTCGGGATCGAAGGTGATGGGCCCGTCAAGGTTAAACTGCCCGTTTGCAAAGTAGTTCTTATAGGTTTCCTGGTTCATCCCTTTGCCGCGTGAAACTGTAAGCTGAATGACCTTACCCTTTACAGCGGCAACTTCTCCTGAAATCTCACCTGGCCCGGTGAGCATCCCTTCAGTCCAGATGTGGCAGCATCCTCCTTTTTCTCTGGGCAGGCATGATTTGGTGGGGCCATCCCAGTATGACTTGGAAGAGATTACAACATGTATCCCGAAAAGTGACGGCGGGGTGGCTGTTGAGGAAAAGCCGGTGAATGCCAGCAGGAGGTTTATCAGCAGAACGGTGGTGCGAAAATTTGTTTTCATGATTCATCAAGATTATACTGTTCCCGGCCGTAATCCCCGGCGACCGGTTCCGGTTTGGTGTATCATTTTGGAAGTACAACCCACTACCTGAAAATTTACCGCTCCCCGGTATCTCTTCTTTTCATCTGATCAGCCTTTCATAATGCCTCCCTGTTTTTTTGATTTAATGCTTAATCGGGGAAGGAGGCAAAAGGTAATACACCGAAAAGCGCTTTTTTTCAGGATTGGTTGAAAAATAATTATAATTAAATAGGAATCATTATTTTACACCTTTTGTTTGGAAATTATCCGAAAAATTTTTACTATCTTTGCAACCGAATTTCAAATAGGGATAAAACCGGAAGAAAAACATGGAAAAAGCGAAAGTTTTGTTTGTTGCGCAGGAGATCACACCGTATCTGAAAGAAACACCGATGGGCACCATCGGCAGGTACCTACCCCAGGGTATCCAGGAAAAAGGCAGGGAAATCCGCACATTTATGCCACGCTATGGCAGCATTAATGAACGGCGAAACCAGCTTCACGAGGTAATCCGTTTGTCGGGAATGAACCTGATCATCGACGATACAGATCACCCGCTTATCATCAAGGTTGCCTCCATTCAGCAGGCGCGCATGCAGATATACTTCATTGACAACGAGGACTACTTTCAGCGAAAATATACGATCCACGACAAGAACAACAAATTTTTCTCCGACAACGACGAGCGGGCCATCTTTTTCTCACGCGGCGTGCTTGAAACCGTTAAGAAACTTGGCTGGGGCCCCGATGTGGTTCACTGCCACGGCTGGATGACAAGCCTGGTGCCGATCTACATTAAAAAGGCATATTGTGACAACCCCCTTTTCAGCGATACCAAAATCATCTATTCCATTTATGATGATGACTTTGAAGAGATGATGCACAAGGACTTTGCCGCTAAGATTAAACTGGAAGGCATTAATTCCAAAGACCTCAAACACTATAAGACGCCGAACTACGTTAATGTGATGAAGGCAGCCATAGATTTCTCAGACGGTGTGATCATCGGGTCGCCCAAAATCAACCCGGAACTTGTCAGCTACCTGAAAGAAATTGAAAAGCCATACCTTGATTATCAACCGATGGACCGTTACGTTGATGCTTACAACGATTTCTATGAAGAGGTCCTTGTAAACGATCAGGTCATTGTGGACTAACATCAACTCATTAATTTGAACCGATTGAACTCTTTCCTTTCCAAACTACCGGCATCTTTGCTGATCGGCTTTCTGCTCCTTCTGGCTGTTTTATCGTGTACAAAAGATCCCTATGAAATCGGGTTTGACCTGCTGCCGCCAAGCGACACCCTGAATGTTCGGACAACCGACACCTGTACCGTGGAGGCTTTCTCTGTCAGGCAGGATTCTGTCAGAAGCGATAAAATTGCATCCCTGATCCTCGGATCAATGGTTGACCCGGTATTCGGGAAAACAACTGCAGGCTTTTATTCACAGGTGCTTCTTTCTTCCGAGGAGATTGATTTCGGGAAAAACCCTGTGCTTGACTCTATCGTGCTCCAGCTGGCCTACAACGGTTATTCGGGCGACACAACCACCCGCCAGCACCTTAAAGTCTATGAACTTAGTGACGACCTTCACTACGACAGTCTGTACTTTACCAATCAACACATTGCAACCTATCCGACCGTGTTGGCCGACCAGGACTTTGTTCCTCATCTTTCCGACAGCGTCAGTATTTATGGCGAGAAAATAGCACCTCACCTCCGGGTCAACCTGGGTAAACTCACCAGTTATCTTGGGAACAAGATTCTGCAGGCACCCATTTCAACCCTGGCGACAAACTCGGAATTCATCAAGTTTTTCAAGGGGCTCTATGTTGCTTCGTCACCGGTGAGCAGCAAAGGAGCACTGTTGAATTTCAATCTTACCAAAGGGATTTCCAAGGTAGTGGTCTATTTTCACAATGGAAACGACCCGGCAAATGATTCACTTCATTATGACATGTATCTTTCTCAGAGCTGTGCCAGGTTTGTCACCATTGATCACAACGGCTACCTGGATGCCAGTCAGGATCTGAAACAGCAGATACTGAACCATGATTCTGCCAGGGGCGCCGAAAAAATGTTCCTCCAGGGGATGGGAGGCGTGAAGGTTAAGTTGAAATTTCCTTTCATGAAGGATTTTGCACAAGGAAAAATTGTGGCTGTCAATGATGCCGTGCTTCAGTTCCGCAACGATGAAACCGATACCACCTATTCACCCCCGCCCACGCTGCTGATGGTTCGCCAGGACAGTGTAGGAAGGATTGGTTACCTGGTTGACGACAACGAAGGATCAGCCTATTTCGGTGGGAGTTACAACAAGACAAGCAAATCCTATTCCTTCCGTCTTACCCAGCATATGCAAAATATATTGCAGAAAGCTTACAGCAACCATTTTGACCTTTACATCATGGTGAATTCTCCTCTTACCAGTTCAGTAACTCCGAACAGGGTTGTGCTTACCGGCACGCAAGGCCAGTTGCCCGGAAAGGAAAGCAGCCGTTTCCAGTTGAAAATGACCTACACCGTTCTGAACTAATCAAGATCAAATCCATCTCTTTATCAATAGCATGTTAAATTAAAGCTGACCGATTGTTTAACATATAAACAACAATAGAATGTGTGGAATTGTAGCCTACATTGGCCCCAGTGAAGCCTACCCGATCCTGATAAAAGGGTTGCACAGGCTTGAATACCGCGGTTACGACAGTGCAGGCGTCTGCCTGTTGAACGGCGATATCAGAATCTATAAATGTAAAGGAAAGGTTTCTGACCTTGAGGCATTTACAGAAGGGAAAAACATCTCCGGCACCATCGGCATGGCACACACCCGCTGGGCTACCCATGGCGAGCCCAATACCATCAATGCCCACCCGCATTTTTCGCAGAATAAAACCATCGCCCTGATCCACAACGGGATCATTGAAAACTATGCCGTGCTGCGCAGTGAGCTGAAAAACCGCGGTTACATCTTTACCAGTGAAACCGACACGGAAGTGCTGGTGCATCTCATTGAAGATATTATGATCCATGAGCAGGTACCGGTGGAGGAGGCCGTGCGGGTTGCGCTGAACCAGGTGATCGGTGCCTATGCGATCGTCATACTTGCCAAAGAATTTCCCGATAAAATCATTGCCGCCCGAAAGGGGAGCCCGATGGTGATCGGCATCGGAAAAGGCGAATTTTTTGTTGCTTCAGATGCCACCCCGCTCATTGAATATACCGACAACGTTGTGTACCTGAATGACGAGGAAATTGCGATTATTGAAAGAGGCAAAGACCTGAAAATTAAGACGATAAAGAACCATAACCAGACCCCTTATATTGAAAAGCTCGCCATGAGCCTGAATGAAATTGAAAAGGGTGGCTTTGATCATTTCATGCTGAAAGAGATCTATGAGCAGCCCCGGTCCATCTTTGATTCCATGCGCGGAAGGCTGCACATCGACCAGGGACTTGTTACCCTCGGCGGGATACGGGATTATGAACAGAAAATCCTGAATGCCAAGCGGATCATCATTACCGCCTGCGGAACATCATGGCATGCCGGGCTTGTTGGTGAATACCTGATTGAAGACCTGGCGCGCATCCCCGTGGAGGTTGAATATTCTTCAGAGTTCCGGTATCGCAACCCGGTGCTGAATGAAGATGATGTGATAATCGCCATCTCGCAGTCGGGCGAAACCGCTGATACGCTGGCAGCCATTGACCTGGCCAAGGCGAAAGGTGCCACCGTGCTGGGGATATGCAACGTGGTGGGTTCATCTATTGCGCGTGCCACCCATGCCGGGATCTACACCCATGCCGGGCCTGAGATCGGCGTTGCCTCCACAAAAGCATTTACCGCCCAGGTTGCAGTGCTCACCCTGTTTGGACTGTTGCTGGCACAGAAGAAGGGAACCGTTCCCATTTCGCAATTTCACAAAATCCTGCTTGAACTTGACTCCATCCCGGCAAAAGTTGAGCGCATCCTGAAACTGAATGAGAAGATCAGGGATATCGCTACGATCTATAAGGACGTAAAGAATTCATTGTACCTCGGAAGGGGTTACAACTTCCCGGTTGCCCTGGAAGGAGCCCTGAAGCTGAAAGAAATCTCCTACATCCATGCCGAAGGCTACCCGGCCGCTGAAATGAAACATGGCCCCATCGCGTTGATTGACGAGTTGATGCCGGTCATCTTCATCGCAACCCGCCGCGGGATATACGAGAAAGTGATCTCCAACATTGAAGAGGTCAAAGCCCGGAAAGGAAAAATTATTGCCATCGTCACAGAAGGCGATGAATCGGTAAAAAACCTTGCCGACCATGTCATTGAAATACCCGACACCGAGGAGATGCTGGTGCCGATGCTTGCTACCATCCCTTTGCAGCTGCTTTCCTACCACATCGCCGTGATGCGTAAATGCAATGTTGACCAGCCCAGGAACCTGGCGAAATCGGTGACCGTGGAGTAGTTTTCAACGGAATCCAGTTGACCGATTTGATTATCAATGAGTTTCAAAGGTGGGAATATAAGGCACTTGTCTATATTTCCTGAATTTCCTATTTTTAAGCCATCCCGAGTTACACCAAATATCTTGAAATGGATGTAAAATCGGAGATTTTTTTCTCACAGAAGAGCCTGTAATCCGACTAACAGCCCTGAAAGGGCGTTAGATAGTAACGATGGGTGCAGCCCATCGGATAACCATGAATCTGGCTAACAGCCCTGAAAGGGCGTAATCAAAATACCATGGGACAATCACTTGTAAAAAACTACCTGCACCTGGTTTTTAGCACCAAATTACGGGCACCACTCATTCACCCGCCATACAATACAAAACTATACAGCTATTTAGGCGGCATTTGTAATAACCTGGAATCACAAGTTGTAATCGTTGGTGGTTATACCGACCATGTACACATACTTTGCATGCTGTCAAAGAACATTACGCTCGTGAAACTTATGGAAGAGTTGAAATCCCACTCCTCCAGGTGGATGAAAACAAAGGATCAATCGTTGAAAAACTTTTATTGGCAGGATGGGTATGGCGCTTTTTCAGTAAATCCTGCTGAAGTGGAAACAGTAGTTGCCTATATAGCTAATCAGCAGGAACATCACAGAAAAAAAACTTTTCAGCAGGAATACAGAGCCTTCCTTGAAAGATATAAGGTTGAATATGATGAGCAATACGTGTGGGATTAGGTATTACGCCCTTTCAGGGCTGCAGGGTCTGTCGACTGTCTGATACACAGGGCTTCACCCTGTGTTATGTGATTACGCCCTTTCAGGGCTGCAGGGTCTGTTGACTGTCTGATACACAGGGCTTCACCCTGTGTTATGTGATTACGCCCTTTCAGGGCTGCAGGGTCTGTCGACTGTCTGATACACAGGGCTTCACCCTGTGTTAACAAATTACGCCCTTTCAGGGCTGGATGAATATTCAATTTCCTGAATTTTTTGTCAAAACCCTATCCATGTAGCAATTTGTATGTTGAAATAAACATTAATTCGGTGGATGTTTTCCTCACCAAAGAACCAGTAATCTGGTTGCCAGCCCTGAAAGGGCGTTAGTTAGTAACGATGGGTGCAGCCCATCGGATTGAAACAAACATTAATT
>CAJBYO010000054.1 GCA_903959905.1 uncultured Bacteroidales bacterium | reverse complement strand
CCAGATCTTGGCGCAAGTCCATGGAGAAGCATCAAGTACAGGGCTGGTAAGAGCCTGTGAGTAGTTTGCAATGGCAGGTGACCAGGTGAAATCAGCACTTGGTGCGGCATTACCGATACCGGTATTTACGCTCCAGTGTCCGGTTGAGGCCCAACTGTTGAATAAAAAGTTTCCGGCATCCCATGGTTCGTAGAATGGCAATGGACGGCCGCAATAGAGGGTTACAGTCTTCTCACCGGCTGTGTTGGTTAATGATTCACCAAACTGGCCTGGGAATCCGTAGGTGGTCAGGTCATACTTGGCCTTCACATCATACTTGTAGGTTCCCGGGAAGAGACCGTAATCATAATAGGTAATGGAATCAGGATGCGGGTTGAAGTGGATAAAGTTGCCACCACGGTAGATGTTGTAACCAACCAAACCTGCAGGTGTACCACCGCCACCGGTACCTCCGGTTGTAGGTATTGTACCGCCGGCGATCTGATTTGCAGTTGAGCTCAACACGGTGGAACCACCGGTGGTAACGTCAACGGCCCTGATCTGGGCTGAATTTGCAGTAAGATTGTAAGCACCCATGGTAACAGTGTTTACAGCCTGGTCAAAGAACATACACTGTCCGTAGTTGGCATTGAATCCGAGAGGTCCAATAACAGTTGCAGCACCAGTGGTTTTGTTCAGTTTGTAGAAATTGTCATTCACGAGGTCATATCCCCAGATGTTGCCAGCGGCATCACCTGCAAGGCTGATCATACCGGCTGAAGTAACCGTTGAACCAATCACAGTTGCAGAAGGAACTGCAGGATTAATTTTCCACAGTTTATCAGCGGTCAACGCTGCATTGGAAGAAACAGCATAGATATCACCGTTACTGCCGTCAATAGCGAGGTCAAGAATCTGTTCGCCAGCAACACCAAGGCTTCCGAGGTCAGTAAAGGCACCGGTTGCTCTGATAACTTTATAAAGGTGATCGCTGCCGTCTCTTACTGCATAACCGAATGTAGTTTCATTCAGCGGCATTTCAAGATCATGCCAGAAATCTGACGTATTCGGAAGAGCTGCAATAACAGTCATACCACCAACATTGTTAACATCAAAGTTAATTGTTGAGGTGGTTGATGCATTGATACCAAATGCGTTTGAACCAAGAACATTGGAAGGTGCATTCGGCTGAACAGCTGAATTGCTGATCGGAGCACGGCCACTGTTTGCAGGAGTATGTTCAACAACACCGTCAAACATCGGTACCTGAGGAGCATCGCCCATGGTAACCGGCTTTTTCCAGCTCAGGTAAGCATTACATTCAACACCAACAACCGACAAATCACGAGCCGGATAGAGGAAATGTGAAGTAAAGGTAACGCAGATCTGCGGGCTGTAACCACTTCCGTAAACTGCCTTAACACAAGCCTGGTAGGGTTGTCCGTAAACAACCTGGTTCGGCGGAATGTTGTAGGTAGTATCAGGTGTGAAAGCACTCTGGGTGCCATTGAGGTAGAAGTTGTAACCGATAACGCAAGGATTCGGTCCGCTTGTTCCGTCGGTGCTGACAACTTTTACGTTGTCAATGTACCATCCGTCGATATCAACTGAGTTGACGCCGAAGGTGTGGAAACGAACTTTAAATGCTGCGTTATGGGTCTGTGAACTGATATCCAGTGTTTCTGATGTCCATGGAATATTGGCACCGCTTGAATTGTCGTAGGTCTTGAGAACGCTCCATGTGGTTCCGTTCCAAAGTTCTACTGCGAGTGAATTCAGGTTGGTTGTTCCAAAGTTATCGAGGAAGATATCATATTTCAGTTTCATCTGCGGGGCGTGAAGACCTGCAAGTGATTTACTGGTCAGGTACTGATCGTAGTTCTGTACGGTCGGTGTCCAGTTAAAGAAAGCAGACGGAGCCGGGTTACCAGTTGCAGCGGAAACGCCCCAGTTTGTACCACCGGAAACAACCCACTGGTTCGTGGCAAGGCCGGTTGCAAATGCTTCATCAAGCTGATAAACCATAGCTCTCGGAGGACTCCAGGTAGCCTTCAGGCTCTGGTCATTAACAACGAGGTTGGTGGGAGGTGCAGCATCCTGGAGGAGCATCACATTGTATGAAGCGTCGCCGGTGATGTTGATATTCTGGGTATAAACAGGATAGGTAAAGCGGATAACCGACATTACATAGCTGCCTTTCCATACGCCTGTGAAATGAACACAGCCGGAAGTATCACTTGTTTTGGTGTAGTTTGTATCAGGATAGTTTGTGTTTACAAGCTTAACAATGGTACCTGCTTTTGGATTTGAGGCACATGTTAAAGAAATACAAACGTTTACGTTGGCAGTCCAGCCTTTACCAATAACATTCGAGAATGTCGGAGCTGACGGACGCTGTCCCGGAGGTGAATAGATCGCTTTAACAGCCCAACGGTAAGGACCGTTTGGCAGTGTTGGCCAGCCATTGTCAACAGTGGTATTAACGTTACCTGTCCAGATGGAGGTCCAGAGAGCCTGGTTACCTTCCTGACCCTGGAGGAGGCGCCATACCTGGTATGACATTGCAAGCGGTGAATAATCACCATTGCCTTCATAACCGGTTACGGTAGCAACAGGAGATTCGTAGATGAGGCCTTCAACTGCAGAAGCAGTGATGAGTTTTTTCTCTGAAGAGTTGTCGCCTAACATCGGACCGCCAACACCCTGGAGAATAGCACGCATCATGAAGTTGCCAGCGGCAGGTACCCAAGGGGCGCCACCGGTAACGAATTTAGAATAGCTACGGAGCTGTGTATTGGTTAAGTCAACACCAATACCGGCAGCGTGAGGAGGAATACCACCCTGTTTCATCACCAGGTAGAAGTCGCCTGAGTTGATGGTAAGCGGTGTGGCAAATGTAAAATTAGCCCAGCCAAAACCGGTCGGGGTTACTTCAACACTGTCAATGATTGTTCCCGGAACACCACCAGCGCCATCAGCTTTGTAAGCCATCATTTTAAATTTGGCAAGCGGAAGTGCGTTTGCAGGATAATTTGCTGCGATGCCAAGGTTAACCTTACCACCAATCAGTTTTACAGGCCATGCAAGCGGAGTAAACTTCAGTGCATTGAGGTTATTTGCAGTTGCCCATACGGCAAAGTTTTCCTGCGTACCGTCGTCATAAATCTCCTGGTAGAAATTCTGTGGAACTCCCCAGTTGAGGTTTACAGCAGTAGGCGTAGTCGGGTTATTCAGAACAGCGGTGAAAGGACCAGGCTGAACAGCGGTTGGTAACAAAGCTGCATCCTGGGTTGTCGTCGTATTCGGAACCAGGTTAACAGAGCCTGTAAAATCGTCAAAACCGGTTTTTCCGATTACGATTGGCTGTGCACCTGAAATTGAAAGCAGCGGGCTGAGGTAAGTACCACCTGCAATGGTCAGGGTGGTTACAGCGTTCGCGCCGGTTCCAACAGTAACAGTAGCACCGGTGATAGGTAATCCTGTTGAAGCATCGGTAACAGTACCACCAACCTTCGGACCCGGTGACATGAGGATATCATAATTGGTCACTGAACCTCCAACGATGGTCTGTGCAGGAGTAGTTTGTGAAATATAACCAGAAGCTGAAGCATTTGCTGTAACAGAACCTGCATTGAGGTTATAGATAATATACATACCGTTGGCACGGGAAGTATCTTTTGCTGCACCAATCTGTACAATAGCACCTGAAATCGGAGCAAGGGTGTTTACGTCCCTTACATATCCCATCAGAACACCAGGGGTGATCGGGGGAACGCCTAAACGGATGTTCGGACGTGCTGATGGAGCATTGTTTGTTGCAACAGTACATTCTGTCTGAAGGTCGGCATAGTGACCAGCAGTCATGCCGGCCATAGTGGTGCCACGAACAGTGGAATAGGTGGTATAGCTGGTATTTGCATAGCAAATTTCAACAATTACATTTGAAGTGCCATTCCAGGCAAATGGAGTGGTCAACGTAATATTCTGCCAGCCAGTTCCGGGAACAGTGTAAGGAGTAGTATAATAAGAGGTAAGACCGCCTACATAACCACCTGACAGGGTGGTGAGGGCAGTGGCACCCATTTTAAGATTAAAACCATTCATTACCTGGGTGGAGTTGGCGATAACGTCAAATCCGACAGAGGAAAGAGGTCCTGCAGTAGCACCGGCGGCTGTTAATTCAGCAGCTGTGCAAAGCATCTGGGTTCTTCCACCCATCCAGTAGGTCGTATACGGATAGTTTGATGAAACTGTTCCGGTTCCGAGGGTTACAAAGGCAGGAGGTGCAGCAGGGCCACAGGTAACATGTACCAGGTCCATGGCGCAGTTATTGCCATAAGCGGAGGTGAACAGGAAGGCAACGTAAAGTGTAGCCTGGTTGTTGGCACCTGCAGGAAGAACGACATTCTTGGCTTTCCATCCGGCTACAGCATTGTAGCGGTTGAAAGTAGCTGCCGTGGTCCAGGTGGTGCCGTTGGTTGACCACTGTACATCAACTTTGTCAGCACTGGTTGCATAACCGCCATCTTCATACCAGGCGAAATCAACCATGACAAAGGATTTGTTTGTGGTAGAGACTGCTGCGGTCCTCTTCAGACGAGTTGAGCCACTGCTGATGTTGTACGAATTGTACTGGACAAATTTCGTTCCATCGTAAGCAGCTGAAATCGTCGGATAAGTACTGGTAGTTACAAAATTCACACCAAGGGTGGTTCCTGTAACCTGCTCCAATGCCCATCCTGCGGGAGGAGTTGCACCGCTACCTGTCTCAAAGCTTTCGGTCAGCAGCATTGTCTGCTGCGCAAACCCAAAAGAAACGAAGACGAACATCGACACTGCGAAGAGCATCAACATTCTCATCGTTTGGGTAACATTTTTCATAGTTTTGAATTTTAGGTTAATAATAAATGTTAGTTAAATAAAAGCGGATCAATAAAATTATTGATATATATTAAGGGAAAAGGGTGTAAATCAATACAATAAAAAATATTGAACTGTTTCGCAAGGTACGAATTTTTCTACTATTACAACCAATTTTGTTTCCGGTTTTCCTTTTTTTAATATTATTCATGAAATACCCCGCCGCAGGATCACCGCTGCAAACACAATTTCACATTCCTGACCTTGCCGCCACTTTGAATTACGAGCAGGTAAAGGCCCTGTTTAAACCTCCTCACATCAATGGTAATCCGGTATTTTGCTTCCGGGATCCAGGTCTCCACCGGTTTCCCGGTAATCTCATACAGGGTGACTTTCTCTATTATTTCGTTGCCGGAAATCGTAACTTGCTCATTCGCAGGATTCGGGTATGCGGACAAACCCGAAGATGCAATTTGATTCAACCCTGTAACGATGTCAATCAGTATCGTATCCGAATTTGCAGCATTGTCACACTCGCTGTATGCAGGCTTTACAAAATACTTGTACTGCCCAAGGGAGAGGCCCTGATCTGTCCATACAGTGTCATTCACCAGGGCCGCATTGATTTTAGCGAATATATTTGTCCCTCCCGACTCCCGGTAAATATCATATCCGAGGATGTCTGAAGTTGATCCGGGTGCATCAGTCGGCCCGGTAATCGCACCCTTCCGGGGCAATAACCTCAGTGGTGAATCATCCGCCCCGATTGTACAGTCATCAATGGCCCAGGGGTACCAAAGCCCATTCCCGTCGCCGTCGACTGCATGCCAGGCAATATCTACGGTTTCACCGGCAAACATCGACAGGTCGACATGATATGGTGTGAGCCAGGCATTTATCCCGCCGTTTGACGGGTACGGGGGAAGGGATGAAAGGTCCAGGAGACTGGTCCACGTCGCTCCCTGGTCTGCAGATACCTTTACATAATAATGATCAAGATGCTGCGAACCCTGGATGGCATAACTCCAGAAAGTAAGATTTCCGTTTACATATATATTGTTTGCAATGAGCCATTCATCCTGATGATTATAATCCCAGTTAATCCCCGCAGAAAAATTCCCGGTGTGCACGCCCGTCAGGGAAAGTGCTGAAAAGTGAGACCAGGTCTCAGTTGGATTTGTTGTTTGCTTCTCCCATTGCGGAGGAGGGAAATTAGCCTCTTCAAATCCTTCATGCAGCAGGTTCCCCCCATAGCAGGCCGGGGGGCTCCAGGTGAGACGCACGGAATTCCCTGACGGATGGCCTGCCAGGTTAATCACAGGATAACAAACAGGGTAGATATTTACATTGTCGAGATACCAGTTAAGTATTTCAGACGAATTCTGCCCTGTTGCCCTGAAGCGGACGCGGAAACCCTTTCCCCTCACAGGACTGATGTCAATATGGTAATTTGTCCAGGGAAAACTACCTGTATTTCTGATCTCGGCTTTTTTATGCCACGTATTGTTATAATATGCCTCAACGATCATTTTTTCGGTGCCGGTATAATTCCTGTCGTTCAGTTTTATATCAAAATCGAGCCAGACAGCTGCGCAATTGAAAGGCAAACCATTGAATGGCGGGCTCTCCAGGGCAAAGTCGTAATTCACAACCGGGGGTTGCCACCTGAAATTGGCAGCAGGACTTGGCAGCCCTTCATTTGGCTCAATAACCCAATTGCCCTGCGAGGGGTTGAACCGCCATTCATTAAATGAAAAAGTACCGGCATCCCACGGTTCAAAAAAAGGCAGCTGGCGGCCCCAGCTGATGGTTACATGCAATGGGCCGGCCGCCACACTTTCTCCGGTCTGCCCGGGGTATCCGTAAGCGGTAAGATCATACCTTGCAGCAACTCCATAGCGGTAATAACCAGGTTCAAGTCCGGGGTCATAATAATACAGTGAATCCGGATCGCCCAGTGTGGCGATGATACTGTCGTCGCGCATAATTGTATAACCTATCAACCCATTTGGAACGGCCAGGGTTGTATCGGTCGCAGCCAGCGGTTTTTCCCATGCGATGAAGGCGGTATTTTCAACAGGATACCCATGCAGGTTCAATACCGGGTATAGAAACTGTGAAGTAAACGTGGTGCAGGTAGAGTCGGAATACCCGCTGCCGTAAAGTGCTCTGACGCAGGCATGGTATGTTTGCCCGTATTGAACCTGGTTGCCCGGAATCGGGTAGGCATTTTTTGTGGTGTACCCACTGATGACATTTCCAAGGTAAAAATAGTAGCCCAGGACACAATTTGCCTGCTCCTGTGCAGGTTCTGATGCAATTATTTCAATGTTATCCACATTCCAGTTGTTGATGTCATGGGTGTCCTCCCCGTAAGCCCTGAACCTGAACCTGAAGCTCATATCGGTATATTCCGAGATATCAAGGTCCTCACGGGTCCACGGAATACTGCCTTCGGAACTGGAGAAATTCTTAATGGAGTGCCACAGGGTTCCGTCCCAGATTTCCACCGCCATCTGGTTCACGGTTGTTGCGCCAAGGTTGTCAAGAAAAATATCGAACCTGAGTTTAAGCAGGGTCGAATGCTGCCCGGCGATCATTTTACTAACAAGCGACTGTGTATAGTTTGTCTGGAAAGGGATTGACCCGAACATGGCCGATGGAGAAGGGTGTCCCAATGAACCTGATATACTCCAGTTACCCCCTCCGTCAATACTCCATGCATTGGATGTGAAATTTCCGCCGGTCCATTTCTCACTGAATATCTCCCTTTCAAAATGGGGTACATCCCACCTGGCCATCAGGTTACTGTCATTTACAACCAGGTTGGCCGGGGGGCTCGTTATCTGGAGGAGGACTACATTTGTCAGAACAGGCATAACCACCGGGACAGACTGATACAATGTGTCGTAACCAAACCTGGAGGCCGACAGCTGATAAGTCCCCTTCCAGACATGGGGGAACGTGATAAGCCCGGAAGAGTCGGGCTCACCGGCATAGACTGTATCGGGATAAGCTACATTGGACATGGTAACCTGTGAACCGGGAGACGTCGAGGTTTCACAGCTCAGTGACAGGTGAATGCTAACAGGTGCGGTCCAGCATTTGCCAAGAATATTCGAAAATGCAACAGGTGACCAGCGATTGCCAGAATATTGGGACTTCACTCCCCACCGGTAAGGGCCGCATGGAAGTGCAGACCATGAGCTGTCAATGATTGACAATCCGGTCGTTGACCCTACCATTGTCCATGCCGACGGATTCTGTTCCTCCCCCTGCCTCAGCCTGTAAATATTGGAAACACCTGTTACCAAAGGCTCTTCCAGCATGTAGGCAGGACCACCAGAGCCTTCGCATTTAGCCCGCATCATGAAATTTCCTCCGGCAGGATACCACGGGCCGTTTCCGCTTACATATCTGGAATAACTCCTGAACTGCGGATTGGTTTCATCAACAGCGATACCCGCTGCATCCGGGGCATTGCCACTCTGGATCATCACGATGTAAAATGCTCCGTTATTGATAGTTACAGGTGCCGGGAGTGTGAATTCAACCCATCCGTAACCTGCAGGTGTAATTTCAAAAGGGCCGGCGATGCTGTTTCCGGGTGTGCCACCAGCACCGGAGGCATCATATACCCTGACCTGGAAAGGCACCAGCGGGTTGCTCCCGGCCTGATAGTTTGATACCCCCCCTATGTTAATCGCACCGCCGGTGAATTTTACAGGGTAACCAAGCGGGGTGAATTTCAAGGCATTCATATTTCCACCGGCATACCAGATGGCAAAATTATCCTGGATGCCGTCATCATAAATAAGTTCATAATTCCCTGAGGGTGATGACCATGACACGGGGACATGCTGTGTAACTGTATCATTATAGGCAACTACCCCAACCGGAGGGTTCAGGTTTTCCCATAACTGGATGTTCATCTGCGACAGGCTTCCTGGCTGAAAGACAACCGGAGGTGATGTAAAGCTTTCAAATCCGGCTTTTGCACAGGAAACCGGGAAAGTCCCTACAGGGTCAATTGAAATTGAATAAACACCGCCGGAAACAGACCACACCTGCTTTCCGTTTACAATAACCTTTGCTCCGACCACCGGCATATTATTGGCGCCGTTGGAGACAATTCCCTGGAGAACCGCTGCTGTTCCCGGGGCTGATTGTGCATATACCTTTATGGAAACGAGGAAACATGCCGGCACCAGCAGAAAATTCGCCAGCAGTCGCCCTATGGATCCCCTCAAGAAGTACATAATTAATTATATCAGCTTATAAGATGCAAAGATACGATGACTGATCCAATTGCAGCCCGACAACCTATCCCCTGATCATCATCTGCACAATATTCTCAGTACCCGCTGCAATCTGGCTGATGGAGGCATCAAGCATGTAACAAGGGGTTGTAAATATTTTTTTCTCAGCATCATAGATTACCTCGCCATGGGTTGCTGAAACTGATTTATTGCCGCAGTTTTCAATAAATCCGCCGGATGCAGGGTCATGTCCCGTGGTCAGGGAAGCCCCCCTGAACAACTTTGCAAGGATAACAGGAGCAATACACATGGCACCAATCGGTTTCCCTGCATTGTTCATTGCCAGAACCGCTTTTTCAACATCTGCATTCACCTGGCAGTCATCGCCTTCAAATGCCCAGTTACATAAATGCTTGGCTGCCCCGAATCCTCCCGGGAACAACAGTGCGTCATAGTCGGAGGCAACAAAAGCAGATAACGGTTTGATGTTTCCCCGTGCAATCCGGGCTGATTCAACAAGGACATCGCGCTTTTCAGCCATTTCAGTTCCATCCAGGTGGTTAATAACATGATGCTGCAACATCTCCGGGGCAAAACACTGATACGATGCTCCTGCCCTGTCAATTGCAAGCAGTGTAAGAACAGCCTCATGGATCTCAGCCCCGTCATATACGCCACAACCGGATAAAACAACTGCAAATTTCTTCATGGTGGATTATACTTTATATGATTTCAAGATGTAAAAGTTTAAAATAAA
Organism: uncultured Bacteroidales bacterium; assembly: GCA_903959905.1. GTDB lineage: Bacteria > Bacteroidota > Bacteroidia > Bacteroidales > FEN-979 > CAIVAT01. Next base: position 77,221 of record CAJBYO010000054.1, on the reverse strand, counting down.
TCATGCCGGCAATGGTGCTTTCTCAGCGCATGATGGATGATTGCTCAACGTTTTCCTGAAGCAAAGGGCTTACCTGTTTTATAAGCCTAGGTTCAAAGTTAAAGAAAAAAGTTCAGTTGGAGACGGGCGTCCGTCAAAATTTGCAAAAGTAGAAGCAAAGGACGGCAGGGAAAGGAAACGGGTGGATATATTATTTAACTTTGCACAAATTTGATGGAACCCTAAAAATCTGATCCCGATGAAGAAAATCCAGATGGTTGACCTGAAGAGTCAATACATCAGTATTAAATCTGAAATAGACAAAGGAATCCAGGATGTGATTGATTCCTGTGCATTTATCAATGGGCCTGCAGTTCAGGCTTTTCAAAAAAGCCTTGAGCTGTACCTTGGTGTAAAACATGTGATCCCCTGCGCCAACGGCACCGATGCGCTGCAGGTAGCCATGATGGCGCTGAACCTGAAGCCCGGAGACGAAGTAATTACGACTTCCTTCACCTTTATTGCCACCGCGGAAGTCATTGCGTTGCTCCAGCTTACCCCTGTTCTTGTGGATGTTGACCCGGGTACGTTCAACATTGACCTGAAGGCCATTGAACGGGCCATCACGCCAAAAACAAAGGCCATTGTGCCGGTTCACCTGTTCGGGCAGGCAGCACCGATGGAGGAGATCATGGAAATTGCCCGTAAACACAACCTCTTTGTGATTGAAGACAACTGCCAGGCAATCGGTTCAGATTACATTTTCAACGACGGTTCCAGGAAAAAAGCCGGAAACATCGGCCATATCGGATGCACCTCGTTCTTCCCTTCCAAAAACCTGGGCTGCTATGGCGACGGCGGTGCGATATTCACCAATGACGATGAACTGGCCAAACAGATGCGTGTTGTGGTAAACCATGGCATGGTCGTAAGATACTATCATGATTACATCGGGGTCAATTCGCGCCTTGACAGCATACAGGCTTCCATTCTGAATGTAAAATTACAGCACCTGGATGAATATGCTTCCAAACGTCGCACGGCAGCCGACTTCTATGATAAGGCATTTGCAAATCACCCCAAACTTACCATCCCGGCAAGGTATTCAAAATCAACCCACGTATTCCATCAATATACACTGGTTACCAAAAATGTTGACAGGAAAGCACTGATCGAATTTCTTACTTCCAGGGAAATCCCTGCCATGATCTATTACCCGGTGCCACTACATATGCAAAAGGCATATCTTGACCCGAGATATAAGCCGGGAGACTTCCCGGTAACGGAACATCTCTGCGAAACTGTTTTCTCCCTGCCAATGCACACTGAACTGGATGAGGAGCAACTCACCCATATTACCCGCAGTGTACTTGAATTCTTAAACACCTGATCATGCAAAGTGATTATTTTGCTCACGAATCAGCCTTCATTGACGAAGGTTGCAAGATTGGCAGGGGAACAAAAATCTGGCATTTTTCCCATATCATGACCGGTTCTGTGATTGGCGAAAAGTGTAACATCGGTCAGAATGTAGTGGTGTCGCCTGATGTGGTTCTCGGACGCAATGTAAAAGTCCAGAACAACGTATCAATCTATACCGGTGTCATTTGCGAAGATGATGTGTTTTTAGGCCCTTCCATGGTTTTCACAAATGTAGTCAATCCGCGCAGCCATATACTCCGGAAAGACCAGTACCAGCCTACACATGTCGGGCGCGGGGCTACCATCGGGGCCAATGCCACCATCGTGTGCGGCAATGATATCGGCGAATTCGCATTTATCGGTGCGGGGGCGGTAGTCACTAAAAGTGTTCCCGCCTATGCACTGATCATCGGCAATCCGGGCAGGCAGGCCGGCTGGATGAGTGAATTCGGCCACAAACTAGCCTTTAACGAATTCAGAATTGCTGTTTGTCCTGAAAGCGGCGAGAAATACGAACTAACTTCCGAAGGAAAAGTCATTAAACTCTGAAACTACAGTATGACTGAAAAGCTGAAACCCATAAATTTCGCCCTGATCGGCGCTGCGGGCTACATTGCTCCGCGCCATATGAAAGCCATAAAGGACACCGGAAACAAACTTGTTTGCGCCCTTGACCCATACGACGGAGTGGGCGTTATGGACAGCTACTTCCCCGATGCCGATTTCTTCATTGAACCTGAAAGATTTGACCGCCATCTGGATAAATTACGGCGCATGGCGCTTGCGAAGAAACACCCTGAACAGGGCAAGGTTGATTTTGTGAGCATCTGCTCTCCAAATTACATGCACGATTCTCATATTCGTCTCGCATTGCGGAATGACGCGCATGCCATTTGTGAAAAGCCTCTTGTGCTGAACCCATGGAATCTTGACGCGTTGAGTGAAATTGAACAGGAGATGGAGAAAAAGGTATATACAATTCTCCAGTTGCGCCTTCACCCCTCTATAAAAGCACTTCGGGAGCAGGTAAAAAAAGGGCCCAAAGACAAGATATACGACCTTGATCTCACCTACATTACCTCCAGGGGAAAATGGTATGCCCGGTCATGGAAAGGCGATTTGTCGAAGTCGGGGGGAATCGCCACCAATATCGGCGTCCATTTTTTTGACATGCTCACCTGGGTTTTCGGGAAGGTAACCGAGAACGTTGTTCATGTGATGAACGAAAACAAGGCAGGCGGCATGCTGAAATTGCAGCGGGCCAATATCCGGTGGTTCTTAAGCATTGACTCCAATGATGTGCCTTCAGAATTGTATAAAGCCGGGAAAAGAACATACCGTTCCCTGCGGATGGGATCGCAGGAAATTGAATTCAGCGACGGGTTTACCGACCTTCACACGGAGATGTACCGTGAAATTATTGCCGGCCGGGGATTTGGACTTGCCGACGCCAGGCAAAGCATCAATATTGTTCACCAGATCCGTAATTTCCAGCCTGTCGGGCTGAAAGGTGATTATCACCCGATTTTAAAAACGATCAGGGATTTTTAGAAAAACCGGAAACCCTCCCTCAAAATTTTTGCCCGCAATCTGAATTTCATTAACTTGTGCCGTTTTTGGTAACTGATCATAAACAACATTGCTATGAAAATCCTCGTCACAGGCGGAACAGGCTACATCGGTTCACACACTGTAGTTGAACTTCAATCAAAAGGATATGAGGTGATCATTGTGGATGATCTCTCCAATTCTTCGATCGAAGTGCTTGATAATATTGCGAAGATCTCAGGAAAGAGACCACTTTTTGAAAAGTTCAACCTGGTTGATCCTGACAAAACGTATGCATTTTTCAAACTGCACAGTGATATCAGTGCCGTCATTCATTTTGCCGCACACAAGGCTGTTGGAGAATCTGTTGAGTTGCCCCTGATGTATTACCGCAACAATATAGCCTCCCTGGTCAACATCCTCCAGGGCATGATATCCAACAACATCCGGGACATTGTATTTTCTTCGTCGTGTACGGTTTACGGACAGCCGGATACACTACCTGTTTCCGAGGAAACTGCTGTTCAGAAGGCAGCATCGCCGTATGGAAATACGAAGCAGATTTGTGAAGAGATTATAACCGACACGAGCTTCAGCAGCAACATCAGGGGAATCCTATTAAGATATTTCAATCCGATCGGGGCACACGAAACCGCGTTGATTGGTGAACTTCCGCTTGGTGTTCCAAATTGCCTGATGCCATATATCACCCAGGCTGCTTCAGGGAAACGTCCTTTCCTTCGGGTTTGGGGCCATGATTATGACACCCCTGACGGTACCGCCATCCGTGATTATATCCATGTGGTCGACCTTGCCAAAGCACATGTTATCGCAGTGGAAAGGCTGTGCAACGCTAACGGCAAAGATAAAATAGAAACTTTCAACCTCGGAACCGGAAATGGGTATTCTGTTCTTGAAGTTATCAAATCGTTCGAGAAAACGTCTGGCGTAAAACTGAAATATGAGTTGAATGACCGGCGTCCGGGCGATGTGGTTAAGATCTGGGCAGATACCAGCCTGGCAAACAATGAACTCGGCTGGAAGGCAGAAAAAGGACTTGATGAAATGACCGATTCGGCCTGGAAATGGGAAATGGCACTGGCAAATAAAATAGCGAAATAGTGAAATGGCGAAATGGTAAAAACTTAGAATCATGAAAACAATTTTAATCACCGGGGGTGCCGGTTTTATCGGCTCCCATGTAATTCGCAGGTTTGTAAAAAAATATCCGGATTACAAGATCGTTAACCTGGATAATCTGACCTATGCAGGAAACCTGGCCAACCTGCGCGACGTTGAGAAAGCGCCAAACTATGAATTCGTCAGGGCCGACATTACTGCCGGTGAACTGATGAAGGCACTTTTTAAGAAATACAGGTTCGACGGGGTGATCCACCTGGCAGCCGAGTCGCATGTTGACCGGTCAATCAGCAGCCCGATGGAGTTTATCTATGCCAATATCGTCGGCACGGTCAACCTGTTGAATGCTGCCAGAACAGTTTGGGAGGATTTCAGTGAAAAACGGTTTTACCACATTTCCACCGACGAAGTGTACGGATCCCTTGGTGCTACCGGGTTCTTTTATGAAAACACTTCCTATGATCCCCGCAGCCCCTATTCCGCTTCAAAAGCAAGCTCCGACCACCTTGTCAGGGCATATTTTCATACCTACGGGCTGCCAACGGTTATTTCAAACTGTTCAAATAATTACGGTCCTTTTCAGTTCCCTGAGAAACTGATTCCCCTGGCCATTCACAACATTAAAAACAACAAGCTGATCCCTGTATACGGGAAAGGTGAGAATATCCGCGACTGGCTGTATGTTGAAGACCATGCAGTGGCCATTGACCAGATCTACCATGAAGGCAAGATTGGCGATACATACAACATCGGCGGCCACAATGAATGGAAGAACATCGACCTGATCCATTTGCTCTGTGAAATCATGGACCGCAAGCTCAAACGCTCAGCCGGCACCTCAAAAAACCTCATCACCTACGTGAAAGACCGCGCCGGACATGACTTGCGTTACGCCATTGACTCAGGGAAAATCCAGAAAGAACTGGGATGGAAACCCAGCCTGCAGTTTGCTGAAGGCCTTGAAAAAACGGTGGAATGGTACCTTGCCAATGAGGAGTGGATGAAAAACGTCACCTCAGGCGATTACCAGAAATATTACGAGCACCAATATACCAAAAGATAAGGATAATGAAGAGACGCACTGCGGTGCGTCTCCACCCTGAATAATGAGGCAGGTACTTTACGCACCTGCCGTGGTCACCTCTTTTGCAATTTTCCCGATAAGGCCCTGCAATACATTGCCCGGGCCTACTTCCACAAAATGATCGGCACCGTCTGACACCATATTCTGAACAATCTGTGTCCATAATACCGGTGCTGTCAACTGGTCAATGAGGTTCTTCCTGATCTGGTCGGGATCGGTAACCCGAAGTGCGGTTGCATTCTGGTATATCGGGCAAATGGGTGAATTTACCGTTGTTTTATTGATTGCCTCAGCAAGTTCTATACGCGCAGGTTCCATCAGGGGAGAATGAAATGCACCGCCAACCTTCAGCGGCAAAGCCCTGCGGGCGCCGGCTGCTTTCAATTGTTCGCAGGCCACTTCAATTCCTTTCATGCTGCCGGAGATGACCAGTTGCCCCGGGCTGTTGTAATTGGCAGGTACAACCACTTCATCTATTGAGCGGCAGATCTCTTCCACCTTTGTATCCTCCAGCCCAAGAATGGCGGCCATGGTTGATGGCTCCATTTCACAAGCTTTTTGCATGGCCTGTGCCCTGGCAAATACCAGCCGTAAGCCATCTTCAAAGGAAAGGGCCTTATTTGCTACAAGTGCTGAAAATTCCCCAAGAGAATGTCCGGCTACCATGTCAGGTTTGAATTCGTCACCAAGAGTTGCCGCCAGTATCACAGAATGGAGGAAAATAGCAGGCTGGGTTACTTTGGTCTGACGAAGATCCTCATCGGTTCCTGCAAACATCAGGTCGGTGATGCGGAATCCAAGTATTTCATTTGCCTTTTCAAACATCTCCCTGGCAAGTGCGGAATTGTCATAAAGATCCTTCCCCATACCAACAAACTGGGCACCCTGGCCCGGAAACACATATGCCTTCATAAAAATAAGATTAAGTGATAAAAGTTAAAACAGCGTGGCCTCGCCAATTCACTGCCTGGCAATTTACTTCCTGTCGCCCAAAAACCGGAGCAAAAACATAAACAGGTTGATGAAATCAAGGTACAGCGTAAGTGCACCAAGAATGCTGAGTTTTCGTGCATTTGCCTCGCCATATTCACCTGCCCCGGCTCCCATCCTTTTCAAACGCTGCACATCATAAGCTGTAAGCCCGGTGAAAATAAGCACACCCGCCACACTTATAATATAATCCATGGTGCTGCTGTGAAGGAAAAAATTCACGAACATGGCGATGATCATTCCGATCAGGCCCATCATCATGATGGAACCGAATTTTGTAAGGTCAGTTTTTGTGGTATAGCCGGTAAATGCCATGATGCCAAACATTGCTGCAGCAATGGCGAAGGTTTTATAAACTGATGCAGCGGTGTATATCAGTAAAATAAAACTCAGGCTCATTCCCATTAAAACTGAAAAGGAAATGAATAAAAGTGTCAAAACGGCAGGTGAAAGCCTTTGAAAACCAAACGACATCAGCAGCACAAACCCGATTGGTGCAAGGGTGACAACCCAGCCCAGGCCTGTCATACCGCCGGTTTCAACATTGACAAGGCTCCCGATCAGTTCCTCAGACGAGGCAAACCAATAGGCTGTTATGGCAGTAATAAACATCGCCAGTGTCATCCACCCGAATACCTGGGTCATAAATGATTTCGCAACGGCAACATCCTGTGTACCCTGCTGCGCGGCAAAAAAACCGCTGTTATTTCTCTCTTCAAACATGTTGATTCCTGTTTATTTGTTAATTAATCAATTTATCAATGCAGACAATGTATACAATGAAAACAATGCAGACAATGCAGGTAATGCAGGTAATGCAGGTAATGCAGGTAATGCAGGCAATGCATTCTTTAAATTGTTTTCATTCTTTACATTGTTTACATTGTTTGCATTGTTTGCATTGTTTGCATTGTCTGCATTGTTTACATTCTTTACATTGCTTTCATTCCGTTATCAGTGAAGCTTCGTGCTTATCAGGTGCAAAAATTCCGCCCGTGTTTTATCCCTTTCAAAGGCTCCGACAAAATCGGATGTCGTTGTGACAGAATTTTGTTTCTGAACTCCGCGCATAGCCATACACAAATGTTGTGCCTCAATTACAACTGCCACTCCCAGGGGCTTCAATGTTTCATTGATGGCATCCTTGATCTGCATGGTAAGGCGTTCCTGCACCTGCAGGCGCCTGGCATAAATATCCACCACCCTGGCAATTTTACTTAATCCGGTAATATATTTGTCGGGGATATAGGCCACGTGAGCTTTCCCGATAAATGGAACCATGTGATGCTCACAGAGTGAATAGATTTCAATGTCCTTCACTATGACCATTTCCCTGTAATCCTCCCTGAATTTGGCCGAACTTAACACCTCCTTGGGGTCAAGGGCATAACCCTGGGTAAGAAACTGAATGGCCTTTGCAACACGCAGAGGTGTCTTTTCAAGCCCTTCCCTGTTCGGGTTTTCGCCAATCAGCCGGAGAATCTCTTTATAATGAAAAGCCAGTTCCTCGGTCGCTTTCTGATCAAATTCCTCTGTTTTTTCGTAGTTAAGTTTTCTTTTGGCAGCCATTTTTATTTTTTTTATTGATCATTCTCCATAATATTCCACAATGTTGTTTTCAGATTGTTCAAGGCGAATACAATGCAGCACACCCCCCAGCCTGGCAATATCGTCGGCGAGTTCATTCCAGATCCCGATCGCAACATTTTCACTGGTCGGGACTTTCCCTGACAAAAAATCAACTTCCAGGTTCAGGTTCTTATGATCTACCTTATTCAGTACCTTTTCCTCAATCAGTTTGCTGACATGCCTGAGATGAATCACCAGTCCTGTTGCGGGATCAACCTCCCCTTTGACGGTCACATACAATATATAGTTGTGTCCGTGCCAGTTGGGGTTTGAACATTTGCCATAAATTTCAAGATTCTGTTCATCTGTGTATTCCGGGGAAAACAGGCGATGAGCGGCACTAAAATGTTCCCGGCGTTTGATGAAAACCATGCTTGATGAATTAGGGTGCAAAGGTATTTGTTTTTTTAATCTGTTTTGCCCTGCGCCGGTCTTTGGGTATAGCCGATGATGCTCACAGATTCAAACACTGTATAACACAAATATACGACAAAAAAACCCAGCATGAAGGGGACGGCATCCTGGCGGTTGAACAAAACATAAACGATCATCAGCGCAGCATAAAGGAACAGTTTGATGAGGATCGTAAGCAGGAAAGTATTTACAAATTTCATGAATCGCTCCGTTGAGGTACGGAGCAGATAATAAAAAGAGAGCAATGTTGATCCGAGGAAAAAAGCCAGGACGAAAGGCATGACCGGAGATATATAATGAGCAGGGAGCAGAACCGTCAGTACAGCAGTGATTGCGCCGAGGATTCCGGTAAAGATCAACAATTGCCTGAGAAACCTGATATATGCCGACTTCATGTTAAATGTATAGATTATCAAAGGTACTGATCATTTACGCAGCAAGTCTCTTGTGACGATATATATGGAGAGGGCAACGGAAACAATTGAAAAGATTACTGTAAGAACCGGCCGGATCTGAAGCCATTGGTCTAATTTATATCCGGCAAAAACACCTGCGAGGATGATTACCAGCATCTGAACTGCCATGCCTGAATAGCGGGCATAGTCATTAAGGTTTTTCCGCGGGTCGGTTTTCATTGGTTGCAGGAGGGAACTTAATATCCTTTGAACCCGGTTGTTCCATTTTACAGGTTCCAGAGAATTTCGCGCCAGGTTCAATGGCAAGTTTTCCCGTGGTAATGTCGCCACTGAAACGGGCAGTTTCTTTCAATGTCAGGAGCTCTGCCACCTTGACTGTCGCTGTCACTTCACCTGAAAAATCAGCGTTCTGGCACTGTATCTCACCATCAATCCTGCCGGTGGGTCCCACAACTATTTTGCCCTTGCACTGAATGCTGCCATTCAGTGTTCCATCTATCCTGAAATCACCATTTACTTGAATTTCACCTTTCACAACAGCACCGGGACCCAGTATGTTGATGGTAGGCATTTCGGGTTCTCTGTTTTTTGACATAAATACTGATTTAAACACGGTTGCTTAATTAAGTGCGGGATAGTTCTTCTCAAAGAAACGCAGGTATTGCTGAACATCCTTATTCTTATAAAGAATCGGATAATTCTCAACAGAGATGACAAAATTGAAATACTCACCCGCGTTCTCAAGCTTGGTAAATATATATTTGCTGTTCAGGATGCCCATAAAATAGGTCATCGCCGTTTCGCTGTTATCAAAGTTATTCACCGTGATCATTTGCCTGCCGTTGTCAAGCATCAGGCTGTTGACCATCAGGTTTTGCAGGTCGTGGAACTTGGCATTGTAGTCAGAGATCTTAATCTTCAGTGCATCCACATCCACCAGTTCATCCTTCACCACCAGGATGTAGAAATGCATGGCATTCGGATCATACTTGTAAAGTTTTTCCGTATTGTCGGCAACAGTTACAGAATCTGTTGCAATAGGCTGCCCCTTGGCGTCTTTCTGGGTTCCGAGGAATGCGAGTACGTTTTCTGCCATGGGGCGAACCTTGCTTTTGGGATAATCTTTGATTACTTTGGTCATCGCAGTCACAAGCGAATCCACAATCTCAATTTTCCCGAGGGCCAGGGCACGCATGTAATCAAACTTCGGCATCAGCACTGAATCTGATTTGAACTTGACCCTAGCAATATCGGCATTGTTAATGACCATATAATATTGCTGGCTGGAAAACGCCTTGTAGGTGTCGTTATACAATTTTGAGGCTTCCGACTGCCTTGCATTGATCTCCTTGTAATAGTTAGGGTTTACCAGCAGCTTTGCATAATCGCTCTCCGGGTAAAGGGTCAGTATCAGATTTTTATATTCATCGGCTTTAGGCTGATTCTGAAGATGGGTATACAACTGCCATAATTCATAGGCAGTCTGAACCTTGTACTTGTTGCCTGGAAACCGGCTTTGCAGGGTTTCAAATGTTTCAGTCGCATTTCCGTAATCACCAAGCCCCTCCACAAAAATAAACCCGGCCTGGTAATAGGCCTCAATGATCATGTCGTTCGATGCATTTACCTTTTCCTTTGTAAAGGGAATATCCGGCATATAATAGGCCCTGTCCTTGGGGTTTTTGGATTTTGCAAGTCCTTTTTTACCTCCCTTGGTGGTATCACCGGCTTCTCCCGGGATGGAATCAACAAGCACCGTTTCATTGCCGAAATTTGACACTGTTTTATTGGTCAGGAACCAGTTGTCTTCCTGTTTCCGCTGCCCCCATTTCCGCATGAAGGTGGAAAAACCGCTCGACATGGTGGTGGGGTTGTAGAAATACCAACGCCCCTGGGTGGAGCTGGTGGTTTGCTGATCCTGTCCTGTTCCCTGCCCATACAGGATTTGACTTTCACGCATCTGCTGTTCAGCCATCTGCTTTTTCATTTCCTCTTCAACGAGTTTGCTGATGATCCCGTCAATGACCCTGTTGAGCTCATCCTTGGACAATGTGGCCAGTTTCTGGAGGCTGTCCTGGCGTTGAATGACCTGGAGGTTCTTCACCAGGTCCGTTAATGTCTGGGTTCTCAGGAACAACTCTTTGTACCCGGGATAATCCTTCGGGAGGAACTGCATGGTGCTGTCATAATAAGCCTGGGATATCGGGTAATTGCGAACCCCGAAGAAAATATCTGCAAGTTCAAGGGAAGAGATGGCCTTCTGGTAATTATTGGTTTTGCTGGTGCTCACCGACTTTTTATAATAATCAATTGCCATAGCCGAGTCAGAGTCCTTCATGGCAATATGGGCAAGTGCATAGTAAATCTGGTCCTGGTAGTCTTTGTTCTTATCGTCCTTCAGCATCTTGGTAAGTTTCTTGACGATAAATTCGCGGTCGCCGCTTTTTGCATCATAACATTGCGCCAGGTTGATCTTGGCATTGAATTCCATGTCGTACGACTTGGCATGCTTGATCACATAAGCATAATTCCTCGAAGCCTCAGTGATATCGCCGTTGAGCTGGTGGATCTGCCCCAGGATGAACTCGCACCGCGTATACATCTGCGCGGAAGGCTTGAGTTCAAGGGCCCTGTTGATATACGGCACGGCAGCTTCATAATTCTTCTGCATGATAAAGAAGTGTGCATACACCAGGTTCAGTTCGGTTTCATACTTCTGAGGGGCATCTCCCTTGTTTATTTTACTCTGCAACATGTCGAGCATCGGCTCAGCCCGGTTAAAATCCCCGATCTGGATGCTTGCCCTGGCATGCCACAGCATCGCCTCGTATTTGAGCTCATTCTCGTTATACGTTTTAATCACAAATTCAAACGTACGGCGGGCCATCGGGTAATCCTGCTTATAGAAATAACTTTTGCCGATGAGGAGGTAACTGTCATCCATCCACCGGTTATATTCTTTCCGGTTGAAGACCATGGAATGCTTGTTGATGGCTTTGGAAGCTTTTTTGATGGCGATGTCGGCATACTGCGACATCTTGGTGGCGCTGTTCTTGTCGCCATAGTAGTACACAGGCAATACCAGGGCATAGTTATCTTTCAGTCCGGCATGATATTCCTTGAGCCCCTGACGCATATTGTCCATGCCATTCCAATACACGTTGTAGTGCGCAGTCAGGTTATGGTAGGTTCTGCGAACAAATGTGTTTTTCTTGGTGGAACAGGAACTAAAAAAGATTGACCCCGATAAAATCAGAATCAATGCGGCGAGGGAATATATCTTCGTCGATCTCAAAACAACAGCTAACTTTAAACAGTAATAACTATAATTTTACAAAAATATTTTAAATTTTTGAATAAACAGTCAGTGGTTGTTTAAAAATCACAGTTACCGGAATTAATGAGGGCTTTGACCGGATGCAGATTGAGCGGAAGTTGTGAGATCATATAATTTTCCGATCTTTGCAGCGTTTTCAGGATCAGTTTGTGATACATGGCAACGGAAAGAAAAGACAGGAAAAAGGTAAAGTGGACTGAAAGATGGCGTAATAAATACCGCCTTGTTTTCATGACTGACGATACCCTTGAGGAGCGGTTCACATTCAGGCTCTCAAGGATGAATGTATTCATCGCCCTGGGTACCCTTGTGATCATCCTGATATTCCTTACAAGTGTACTGATTGCCTTCACCCCGCTGCGTGAATACATTCCCGGGTATACCAATGTGGGCCTTACAAAACGTTTATACAAACTTCAGCTGAAAACCGATTCCATTGAACGCGACCTTGTTGCAAAAGAACAGTTCATCAGTAATCTCAGGGATGTCATCAACGGAAAGGACTTCACCAATGAAAAGCCTGTTGCCGGCGACAGCTTGAAGCGTTACAGCAATATAAAAATGAAACGGTCTGCCGAGGATTCACTGCTACGGCTGGAGGTGGAAAACCAAACCAGGTATAACTTATATAAGAATGAAGCCATTGAAAGCCCCGTCCCGAAAAAATCTTCCATTGGCGGGGTGCTTCTGTTCACGCCCCTCAAGGGAATCATCACGAACATGTTCAACCCTGCGCTGAAACATTACGGAATTGACATCGTTTCCAAGCAGAATGAAGCTGTAAAAGTGGTGCTTGACGGAACAGTCATTCTCAGCAGCTGGACACTGGAAACGGGATATGTGATTGCTGTTCAGCACTCACGCAACATCGTGTCCGTGTATAAGCACAACTCTGCCATCCTCAAAAAGGTCGGAGATTATGTTATCGCAGGTGAACCAATTGCTATTATTGGTGAAACGGGTGAACTTGTTACCGGCCCCCATCTTCATTTTGAATTATGGAGCGATGGAAATCCGGTGGATCCTAAAGAATATATAACCTTTTGATTTACGTGATATCTCTTTGAAAAAACACCTTGCCATATTAGGATCAACGGGGAGCATAGGTACCCAGGCACTCGACGTGGTTCGCGCTTTTCCGGAACTGTTCTGCATCGAGGTGCTTACAGCCCATGGAAACTGCGACCTGCTTATTCAGCAGGCAATTGAGTTTTGTCCCAATGCAGTGGTTATCGGGAATGAAAAATGCTATGCAAAGGTGGCAGACGCCTTGAAAAACGTGCCGGTGAAAGTATTTGCCGGCCAGGATTCAATTGCCCAGGTGGTTGAAATGGAGGGGATTGACCTGGTTCTGACTGCACTTGTAGGTTACGCCGGACTGAAACCCACGCTGAATGCCATCAGGGCCGGGAAACATGTTGCACTGGCCAACAAAGAGACGCTGGTAATCGCAGGTGATCTTGTCATGGCTGAAGCATACCGCATGAATGTGATGGTTTTACCCGTTGATTCTGAACATTCTGCCATATTCCAGTGCCTTGCCGGAGAGCAGGCCGGAAGCGTTGAGAAAATCTACCTGACCGCTTCAGGCGGACCTTTCCACGGCAGGACAAGGGACCAACTGGCCGGCATTACAAAGGAACATGCCCTGAAACACCCGAACTGGAAAATGGGTGATAAAATCACCATCGATTCTGCCTCCATGATGAATAAAGGCCTGGAGGTTATTGAGGCACGGTGGCTTTTTAACCTGCAGCCCGGTCAGATTGATGTAGTCATCCATCCACAGTCGGTGGTACACTCCATGGTACAGTTCATTGACGGATCCATCAAAGCACAACTGGGCCTGCCCGACATGAAACTTCCGATCCACTTTGCCCTGAACTTCCCCCGGCGGGTTCAGACGTCATTTCCCAGGTTCAGCTTCACTGACTATCCTCAACTGTCATTCAGCGCACCCGACAAAGAACTGTTCAGGTGCCTTGCACTGGCATACGAGGCTTTAGGCAGTGGCGGAAATATGCCCTGCATCCTGAATGCAGCCAATGAAATCGCCGTCAGCGCTTTTCTCAGCGACCGGATCAGTTTCCTTGGTATTCCGGAAGTTATTGAACACTGTATGAGCACAGTATCGTTTATTGCCAAACCGCTTTACGAAGATTATGTAGGGTCGCACACCGAGACCATGAGAAAGGCGGATGAATATATCTTGAATTTAAAACAGTATTAATTTGTAACAGTGAATCAGGCATGGAAATCGTAATAAAAATCATCCAGTTACTTCTCAGCTTGTCCATACTTGTGATCTTTCACGAGTTCGGACATTATATTGCTGCCCGCATCTTTAAAATCAGGGTTGAAAAATTCTACCTCTTTTTTGACCCGTGGTTCTCGCTTTTCAAGTTTAAAAAAGGCGATACAGAATACGGCATCGGATGGGTCCCGCTGGGTGGTTATGTGAAAATATCCGGGATGATTGATGAGTCGATGGACAAGGAGCAGATGAAACTGCCGCCCCAACCCTGGGAACTCCGTTCAAAACCGGCATGGCAGCGGCTTATCGTTATGCTGGGAGGGGTAACGGTCAATATTCTCCTTGCTTTTGCAATCTATGTGATCATGCTTGCCGCATGGGGCGACCAGTATCTCCCGGCATCAGAGGTAAAATACGGCATCTCTGTTGATTCAATCGGCAACGAAATGGGGCTCCGCAACGGTGATATTATCAAGGCGATTGACAATAAAGCCGTTGAGGACTTTGCTTCCATACCGAAAACAATCATTCTTGAAGAGGCTAAATCCGTGCAGGTTATCCGCGACGGTCAGAACCTGGATGTGCCAATCCCCGAAGGATTTATCGGGAAGCTCATCAAGCAGAAGTCGCCTGATTTTATCGCTGTCAGGTTTCCTTTTGAAGCAGGAAAATTTGTTGTCGGATCACCGGCAGAAGCAGCCGGCATGAAAGTGAACGACCGGATCATCGGGCTGAATGACTCTGTACTTGTCTATTTTGACCAGTTCAGGGCCTATGTCCAGAAATTCAAAAATCAAAAGGTGCAGGTAATGGTCCTTCGTGGCAAAGACACGCTCCGAATGGCTGTAAATGTTCCGGCCGCAGGCCTGATCGGCGTTTATCCCAAAGGGCCTTCAAATTATTTCAACCTTAAAACAAAGACTTACAATGTTTTCACGGCCATTCCGGCAGGGGTCACAAAAACCTTTGAGCAGACCGGAAATTATATAAAGTCAATCAAACTTCTGTTCTCACAGGAGAAGGCCTATGAATCCGTGGGAGGATTCATCACCATCGGCAACATTTTCCCTTCAACCTGGGACTGGGGTGCCTTCTGGTCGCTTACGGCCATCATCTCCATCATGCTGGCAGTGCTCAACATCCTGCCGATCCCGGCACTTGACGGCGGCCATGTGATGTTCCTGCTATACGAGATCATCTTCCGGCGCAAACCCAGCGATAAATTCATGGAATATGCCCAAATCGTGGGAATGGTGTTGCTTTTCGGATTACTGATATTTGCGAACGGGCAGGATATTATTAAGTTGTTTAAGAATTAAGAGAAGGTGGTGAAGTGGTAAAATGGTGAAATGGCAAAATGGCAAAGTATTGAGCGATCATAGGTTATCCGGCCAATTGTCCGCGTGTCCGCTTGTCCGCTTGTCCGCCTGTCCGCCTGTCCGTTTGTCCGCCCGTCCGCTTGTCCGCCAGTTATTCCGTCACCTTCTCACGCAATGACTTAAACCCCTCCCCCAGGATCTCTGTAGCGTCTGTCACGGTGAGGAATGCCTTGGGGTCGATTTTGTGGATGTATTCCTGCAGAAGGCCAAGTTCGCGGCGGCTGACAACTGTAAAAATGATGTGCTTTTCAGCCATATTGTACATTCCTTTGCCATCAATGTATGTTCCGCCCCGGTCAAGTTCGTTCAGAATCTTGTCGCGGATCTCTTCGTGCTTATCGGAAATGATGAACAGGCTTTTATCGCGGCTCACGCCTTCCAGTACAATATCAATCACCTTCCCGGTGATGAAGATAACGATCCATGAATAGAGGGGGATCTTCCAGTCTCGAAACACCAGCAAGCCAATGAGGACAATCACCGAATCAACATAAATCATCAGGATGCCAAGTGGAAGCCTGGTATATTTTGCAATGATCATGGCAACAATGTCACTGCCGCCGGAGGTGGCCCTTGCCTTGAAGATAAGTCCGAGTCCGACACCGGCCATAACACCCCCGAAAATTGATGACAGCAGCGCATCTCCTTTAACCAGTGGCTCAAACCCGTAAAAAAATGTAAGGGTATCTGTAAACACGGCAGTAAGGGAGAACCCGACAACCGTTTTCATGCCAAACCGTGGCCCGAGGAATTTAATGCCGATCAGGGTGAGCGGAATATCAAAGCAAAGGGCAACAAGCCCCACAGGGGTACCCAGCAGGTAATGCAATACGATTGAGATGCCATAAACGCCGCCCGGTACAATTTTATACGGTGTAATGAAAAGAACAAAACTGGCAGCAAGGAATATCGCCCCTGTGACGATCAGACTGTAAGAAATAAACCATTTTTTTGAGAATGGAATTTCACGGATGAGAGAAACAGACATAGTGCTTGTTTTTAAAATTGAGAAGAATCAGGTTGCAAAGATATTTCATTGCAGCACAATGCAGGAAATGAAAGTGCGTTAGTCTTTGAAACATTTCTGTCAAATCGTTGTATAATCAATTATGAACCCGCTTAAAGGGGTTTTTCACAGGTTTGACCGAGTTTAAATTGGCCCAGGAATGGTTGTGGTAAGAAAAAAAAATGTACTTTTATGCCGATTTTTGAATGAACCTAACAACTCATTACTGACGTTGCAGAAATTATTTTGTTATAAGAATTACATTATAAGAGTTTTACCTCTGTTTATCCTGCTTGTTTCCCAGGCAGGCATGACTGTATTTGCACAGCAATCCAGCCTCATCACCCATTACATGTTTACAAATATGGCTACCAACCCTGCTTTTGCAGGCGGGAGCGGAGGGATCAACATCACCGGGCTTGTACGCCAGCAATGGATGGGTTGGAAAGATTCTGACGGCACAAAATCTGCGCCGCAAACATTCCTGCTCACGGTCGATTCGCCGATCAGGAAACTGCACGGCGGTATAGGCGGATCATTGTCACAGGATCAGATCGGACCTTTTAAAAATGTGGTCCTGAAGTTAGGGTATGCCTATAAAATGGAAGCCTGGTCAGGTGACTTGTCGTTCGGGCTGAACGGAAGCCTGCTGAATATCAGCTATGACGCTTCAAAATTCAACCCGATTGAAGAAAACGACCCTGTTCTGGGCCAGGCTGAAAAAAAGAGTGACATGTCGGTTGACATGGGACTTGGTGTTTATTATAAAGTTGCCGACCAGTATTATGTCGGAATTTCCGCAGAAAACATCTTACAGACCAAAGGCAAGAAAACCAACTACCAGTTGCGAAGGACTTATTACATCAATGGAGGTTACCAGTGGACAATTCCTTCACGCCCTGCATTTGAACTGCTCCCGTCGGCCCAGATCATGTTTGACGGCGCTGTATTTCAACTTAATGCAAGTGCCCTGCTCAAATACAACAACAAGTTTTACGGTGGCCTCGGCTATCGTTTCCAGGATGCTGTTTCCGTGCTTGCAGGCCTCTATATTAAAGGACTTCAGGTTGGCCTCGCATATGACATCAGCACTTCAGGCATGACTCACTATAACAGCGGAGGCCTTGAAATCATGCTGAACTACTGCTTTAAAATTGATACGGATAAATTCAGGAAGACTTACAGAAATACACGCTTCTTGTAAAATAAAAAGTGTAATTTTGCCGTTTTGCTCAAAAAAAAGTACATTAAAATAATAAAACTCAATACGTAGCGTTATTTTTCATACAATAAACTGCCAACAAATGAAAAAACTGCTCATTTATTCCGCACTGCTCATCTTTCTTGGAAGCTGCGGTAACTCAGGAAGTGGTGAGCTTACGGGAGTAAAAAACCGAAAGCGATATTATTCACCGGATCCGTTTGGCATGGTGTACGTTCCCATGGGCTGTTATACCATGGGTGTAAGTGATGAGGATATGCCATACTCACAATTGAATAACCCCAGAACTGTTACGGTTGCTGCATTTTATATGGACCAGACGGAAATCACCAACAATGAATACCGTCAGTTCGTATATTGGGTGAGAGATTCAATTGCCCGGCGAATCCTTGGTGAAACCAAGCCGGAGCTCTATTTTATTTCTGAAAATAAGAAAACCGGCGAGCAGTTTGATCCTCCTTTCCTCAACTGGGAAAGCAAACTGGAATGGAATTCAGACCAGGCAGATGTGAGAGATGCGTTGTCACAGATGTATCTTCCTGAAAATGAAAGATATTTCAGAAGAAAAGAGATTGATACGCGCAAGCTCTATTTCGAATATTATTTTGTTGACCTGAAAGCTGCCTCACGCAAAGATTATTCGGCCGCTCCTGATCCCAAGGAGGCCAGCCTTGCCAACCGCCCCCAGGGTTTAAAAGACCGTTCGGTTTATGTTCGCAAAGAGGTGATCAATGTTTACCCTGATACACTTTGCTGGATTCATGATTATGCATACTCCTACAATGATCCAAGCGCTGAAAAATATTTCTGGCACCCGGCTTACGACAATTATCCTGTGGTTGGTGTGAACTGGCGCCAGGCAAATGCATTCTGCATCTGGAGAACCCAGTTAAAAAACAGCTTCCTCAACGGCAAAAAAGGCGAAACTTTTATCAGCGACTTCCGGTTGCCGACTGAAGGTGAATGGGAATGGGCCGCACGCGGCGGTTATGATGGCAACCCCTATCCATGGGGAGGTCCTTACACCCGTAATGACAAAGGGTGTTTCCTTGCAAATTTCAAGCCTTTAAGAGGTGATTATATTGCCGACGGAGGTGCAACCACCGTTATTGTTGCCCATTATCCGGCCAATGACTATGGCCTTTATGATATGGCCGGCAATGTTGCTGAATGGACTGTTACTGCATTCCACCCTTCATCCTATAATTTTTCATGGGACCTGAACCCCGATTACAAGTACAATGCCAAGGATACCGACCCACCCGCATTGAAAAGGAAAGTTACCCGCGGTGGTTCATGGAAAGATGTTGCATATTTCCTTCGCGTTTCCACACGTGCATATGAATACCAGGATACCGCCAAATGTTACATCGGTTTCCGTTGCGTACAGAATTTCCTTGGCCGTCAGCGCGATGATAATCCTGCAAGGGCATCCAAAGTCTACAGATAACCAATTCAAATCTCAACTTCATTAACACTTAATCTTTTCAAACTATGGCTTTACTCGATTTAGTAAAAACAAAGGGCTATAAGAATTTCATGTCCAAGCTTTATGGCTGGGGTGCTGCTGTCGTCATCATTGGTGCGTTGTTTAAAATCAACCACTATCCCTACGCAGACATTATGCTGATCGTTGGCCTTGGTACTGAATCTGTGATCTTTTTCTTTTCAGCCTTTGAACCACCCCATGTTGAGCCGGATTGGAGCCTGGTTTACCCGCAGTTAGCCGGAATTTATCATCCGGATGAAACTGATGCTGAAAGAACATCCTTCACCTCAAAAGACAGTGTTACACAGGAACTTGACAAAATGCTTGCAAAAGCAAAAATTGGCCCGGAACTGATTGAAAGTCTCGGAACCGGTTTGACCAAACTTTCTGATTCCACCAGCAAATTATCCAATGTAGCAGATGCATCAGTAGCCAATGATAAATATGTCAGCACGCTGAAAAATGCTACCGATTCTGCATCCAAGCTGAATGACTCTTATCTTAAAACTGCCCAGTCACTGGATCTGAATGTGCAAGCCTCACAGGATCAGCTCGGACACATTAAGTCTACTGCAAAAAGTGCAGCTACCCTTTCCAGCATGTTTGCCGAGGTAAGTGCCTCACTGCAGGAGGACGTAACCGCCAACAAGGCTTTTTCAGCCAGCATTGTAAACGCAGCAGCCTCTGCCAATAAATTTATTGAAAAGTACAATGAATCCGCTACACTGCTCTCAAAAACGGCTGAAACACTGAATGCCTCCGCATCAGGTGGAACTGCTTACAATAAAGAACTGCAGCGGATCTCAACGAACCTCTCTGCCCTCAATGCACTTTATGAACTGCATCTGCAGGGTTCTAACCAGCAAATGGAAAATACAAACAAGTTCAATACAGTGATGAACAAATTCGCTGTAAACCTGAGTGATTCCATGGCCAATACTGAAAAATTCAAGGCAGAAATGGACAACCTCACCAAGAATATTGCTTCCCTGAACAAAGTATACGGCAATATGCTCACGGCAATGAGTGTTGGCGGAAAATAATTAAGGATTCACTTGTATTATCTAATAAAATAACTAGATGGCTGGATATAAAGAGACACCGAGGCAAAAAATGATCGGGATGATGTATCTCGTTCTTACAGCATTGCTTGCGCTGAACGTCTCCAAACAAATTCTTGACGCTTTCATTGTGGTCAATGAAAGTATGGAACTTACAAACAGCAACTTTTCAAAAAAGCTCTCCAACACCTATTCCAAATTTGAAAGTCAGTACAATTCAAATCCGGCAAAAGTTGGCCCATACTGGATGAAGGCTGTTCAGGCGCATAAGTTGTCAAACGATCTTGAAAAGTTTGTTGACAGCCTGAAATTCATGGTGATCATGAAAACCGAGAAGCTTGAATCTTATGATTCAGCTAAAATTCTGCCCCTGAACAAAGCTAAGCGAGTTGACAACTATGACATCCCAACAAATTATTTTATTGGCAGTTCTGAAGATGGTTCTGCAGGTCAGGCAAGGGTACTCAAATTAAGAATTGAGCAATACAAGAAACAGATGCTTGACCTCGTTGATCCGAAAATGAGGAATACTATTAAAATGGGTCTTGAAACGGAAGGAACATATCTGGATGCCAATAAAAAAACCCAGAACTGGGAAATGCACAACTTTTATCGTACGATCCTTGCCGCAACGGTAACCATCTTAAATAAAATCAAGGCTGAAGTTTATAACGCAGAATTTGATGTTGTTAACCATTTATTTTCGGCTATCAGTGCTGAAGACTATAAGTTTGATGCCATCCAGGCCAAAGTAATCCCTAAAAGCAGGTTCGTCTTCAGTGGAGAAGAATATGAAGCTGAGATCCTTGTTGCTGCTTATGAAACAAAAGGACAACCCACAGTCAGATACCAGATGGGAACTGATAGTCTGACTCCCGGCCAGGCAGCCAATGCCAGGGTACTGGAAGGTGAAAACGGACGTGTTACCTTGAAACTGGCAGCCAGTGGAGAAGGAATGCAGCGATATGCCGGTTTTATTGAGATGCTTGACCCTTCTGGAGTAAAAAAACAATATCATTTCAATGAAGTGTATAACGTTGCAAAACCGCTGGTCACCATTTCACCGACCAAAATGAACGTTTTCTACGTTGGGGTGGATAACCCGATTGATATTTCCGTGCCCGGCGCTCCGGAGCGTATCACCCCGACCGTTTCGGTTGGCAGTATCAAACCTGCAGTGGATGGAAAAGGTTATGTGGTTTACAATCTCCCCAAAAACACCAAGGACGCTGTAGTCAATGTTTCAGCAGTATTTGACGGCAAACCAAGAAACATGGGATCGTTTACATTCCGGTTGAAACGGGTGCCAGACCCTATTGCAAAAATCGGAGGAAAAAACGAAGGGTTTATTTCAAGAAGTTTACTCATGACCAGCCCTTACCTGATCCCGGAAATGCCTGTAGGATTTGACTTTGCCCTTTCTTATGTTGTGGTTTCATGCAATTTCGGAACTTTCCAGTCGGGCGACGTTATCAACAGGAAAATTACCGGCAACAGACTTTCGGATGAAATCGTGAAAATTATCAAGGAAGGCAAGAAAAATCAGAGGATCTGGTTTGAAGATATTATTGTAAAAGGCCCTGACGGAGAACGTACTATTGGATCCGTGAACTTAAAAGTGAATTAATAATAATCAGGAGGTTATATGAAAAAAATACTGTTCTTGGTTTTAGTCACCCTCTTTGTTGCGGGATTGAAACTGACATCATATTCCCAGGTACTGGAAGGTCCTCCACGGGATGGTGTTTACGACCGGACTGCGGTGATGACTGTACAGCCAATCCCCTATCCATACCTCCGCGAAGCAGATATTATCTGGACCAGGAGAATATGGAGGGTACTTGACCTGCGTGAGAAAATGAACCAGACTTTCTATTTTCCTGAAAAACCGCAGAATAACTGGAAAAGTTTCATGCAAATCGTTCTTGACGGATTGAAGGAAGGAACCATTACCGCCTATTCGGCACTTTCAGACCAGTTCCTCGTTCCCAACACCTACAAGGAACTGATGGATCAACTCCAGAAAACGGAAAAGAAAACGCTGAAACGTCCGTATGAACCGTATGATGAATACGACACAACCATTGTGAACGAGTTCAAGGCAGCCGACGTCAAAACACTCCGTATCAAAGAAGATTTTTATTTTGACAGGCAACGCTCTGTTCTGGAAGTCAGGATTCTTGGCATCTGCCCGGTAATGGACGACATTGACGAAAATGGCAATTACCGTGGCCCGAAACCTCTGTTCTGGATCTATTTCCCGGAATGCCGCAACCTGTTTGCCAAAAACGAAATGTTTAACCTGAAAAACGGGGCTGCAGGCCGGATGACCTATGACGACGTATTTATGAAACGGATGTTCTCCAGCTATATTTACAAAGAGGAGAATGTTTACGACCGTTCCATCAATGAATATGCTACAGGTGTTGATGCCCTTCTTGAATCAGAAAAGGCCAAAAGCAACCTCTTTGAATTTGAATCCAACCTGTGGGAGTATTAATCACGGGCTAACCGGCAACGGTTAAAAACATACATCAGGCTGCCTCAATTTGTTTGGGGCAGCCTTTTTTCTGACAGTTCCGGAAGTTTGACATATTCCTTATTCACTAACTTTGTAACAACTGGATTGAATACACATTATGACAAACTCCTTCCTGGAAACCCCGGTTGAGTATCTGAAAGGTGTTGGCCCCGCCCGGGCTGAGCTGTTAAAAAAAGATCTGAATATCAATACATTCGGTGACTTGCTCACGCTCTTCCCTTTCAGGTATGTTGATCGAAGCAAATTTGTCCGTGTTGCCGATATCAGGGAGGATGGAGTGTATATCCAGATCAAGGCAAAAATCGTTCACATTCAAACCATCGGTAGTGCGCATCACCAGCGGTTGGTGGCCACTGCCCGCGACGAAAGCGGGGAAATTGACCTGGTATGGTTCCAGGGAACCAAATGGGTGCTGGAAATGCTGACGCCCCAGCAGGAATATGTGATATTCGGGAAGCCGGCCATTTTCAACGGACGGTGGAATATTCCCCACCCGGAACTGGAAATTCCAACAACCCAGCCATTGCCGCTCAGTGAAATTATCCGCCCAATCTATGCCTCCACGGAAAAACTTAAATCAAAAGGACTGGATTTTAAAGGGATAGGAAGACTTATCAAATCTCTTCTCCTGAATGAGAAATTCAAAATGCCCGAAAGCCTCACCCCTGAAATCGTTTCCCGGCTGAAACTGCTCAACAGGCAGGATGCTTTTGTAAATATTCACTTTCCCCAAAGTCCGGAATTGCTGGCAAAGGCACAAACAAGGCTGAAATTTGAAGAACTTTTCTATATCCAGCTTCGGCTTGCCAGGCAACGCTATGGCCGCCTTCAGAAACATGAAGGGCACAGATTCCTGAAAGTAGGCGATTACGTCAACCAGTTCTACCATCACCACCTGACCTTTAACCTGACGAACGCACAGAAGCGTGTTATCAAAGAAATCAGGGCCGACATGGGGTCAGGGAACCAGATGAACCGGTTGCTGCAGGGTGATGTCGGCAGCGGAAAAACACTGGTTGCCCTGATGACCATGCTCATCGCACTGGATAACCAGTTTCAAAGCTGCCTGATGGCGCCTACAGAGATCCTGGCCAGGCAGCATTTCAACACCATTACCAAAATGCTTACCTCCCTCAATGTGGTTGTCAGATTGCTCACAGGCTCAACTAAAGCTGCCGAGCGGCGGGAAATCCAGGAAGGGCTGCTTGCAGGAACAGTACACATCCTGATCGGAACACATGCCCTGATAGAAGACAACGTACAGTTCCTCCACCTCGGGCTTGTCGTGATTGATGAACAGCACCGGTTCG
This sequence comes from uncultured Bacteroidales bacterium, assembly GCA_903959905.1. GTDB lineage: Bacteria > Bacteroidota > Bacteroidia > Bacteroidales > FEN-979 > CAIVAT01. Next base: position 52,999 of record CAJBYO010000054.1, on the reverse strand, counting down.
GGGTTGCCCAGCGTGCCAAATTATGGGAGAAAAATGTTGTTACACCCCACATCCTGGTCATGACGGCCACCCCGATTCCACGAACTCTGGCCATGACGCTTTACGGTGACCTTGATACCTCGGTCATTGACGAAATGCCCCCGGGCAGAAGGTCCATTATGACAAAACATGCCTACGAACCCGACAGGGGAAAAGTTTTTCGGTTCATCAAAGAACAAATTAGGGAAGGCAGGCAGATTTATATTGTGTATCCGCTCATCCAGGAATCGGAGACGCTGGACCTTAAGAACCTTGAAGACGGCTACCAGTCGATCATCCAGGAGTTCCCCCCACCCGAGTTCTCGGTGAGCATGGTGCATGGGAAGATGAAACAGAAGGAGAAAGATGCTGCAATGAAAAAATTCCTGGAAAAGGAAAACCAGATCATGGTTGCGACCACCGTGATTGAAGTGGGTGTTGATGTGCCCAATGCGTCTGTCATGGTGATTGAAAATGCCGAAAGGTTTGGCTTGTCGCAGCTCCACCAGCTCAGGGGCCGCGTAGGCAGAGGTTCCGACCAGTCTTACTGCATCCTCATGAGCGGTTACGAGCTTTCTGCTGAAGCCAGGAAACGGATCGCAACCATGGTTCGGACGAACGACGGATTTGAAATTGCCGAAACAGACCTGCAGCTGCGTGGCCCCGGCGACCTGCAGGGAACACAGCAAAGCGGAATTATGGACCTGCGTATTGCCGACATTGTTAAAGATGAAAAGATATTGAAATACGCCAGGAACCTGGCTTCAGAAATCATTGGAAAAGACCCGGACCTCTCTACCGGAAAGAATGACATTCTGGCACTTCACCTGCTAAACATGGACAGGAAACATCAAAATTGGGGATTGATCTCATAGGTGATAAGGTATTTATTGCTAATTTTGTCCTTTTAATTCCATGATCAAATGAAGATTTCATATAACTGGCTCAGGCAGTATCATACACTTGACTCTTCACCTGACAAGGTGGCGGAAATGCTAACAGGATGCGGACTTGAAGTGGAGAGCATTGAACCCTTCCAATCTGTGAAAGGCGGACTTAAGGGTGTTGTCACCGGGGAAGTGCTAACCTGCATCAAACACCCCAATTCAGATCACCTTAGCATAACCACTGTTGATATAGGAGCTGCCGAACCCTTGCACATCGTATGCGGAGCTGCCAACGTGGCCCAGGGTCAGAAAGTAGCGGTTGCCACCATTGGTACAACATTATACATGGATGACAAGGAGATCACACTCCAACGCACAAAAATCAGGGGGGAAGTTTCTGAGGGCATGATCTGTGCCGAAGATGAACTTGGCCTGGGAACGTCGCATGACGGTATCATGGTCCTTGACGCATCAACACCGGTGGGCATTGCTGCCAGCGAGTTTTTTAACATTGAAGAAGACATTGTTTTCACCATCGGACTTACCCCAAACCGTGTTGACGCATCATCCCATGCCGGCGTAGCACGCGACCTGGCAGCCGTAGCAAACAATTTCGGACAGTCAGAACCCATTGTGAACGGACGTACTGAATTCATCATCCCTGATGTTTCTGCGTTCAAAATTGACAATAAAAGCAGGCATGTAAGCGTAACCGTTGAAGATGCAGAGGCATGTCCGAGGTATTCCGGTTTAACGGTTTCAGGGATAAAGGTTGCTGAATCTCCCGACTGGCTGAAGAACCGCCTGCTGAGTATCGGCTTACGGCCGATCAACAACATTGTTGACATTACCAATTATGTCCTGATGGAGGTTGGTCAGCCACTTCACGCCTTTGACAGCGACCGTATCACAGGGAATAAAGTGGTTATAAAAAAATACCCGAAAGGCACCAGGTTTGTGACGCTTGACAATATTGAACGTGAACTGTCGGAGAATGACCTGATGATCAGCAGTGCAACAGAACCGATGTGCATTGCCGGTGTGTTCGGTGGGGCAAAATCCGGGGTTACCGCTGAAACCACCAGTATTTTCCTTGAAAGTGCCTACTTTGATCCGCGGCATATCCGGAGAAGTTCCAAATTCCATGGGTTGCAAACCGATGCCTCTTTCCGGTTTGAAAGGGGTGCCAATTACGACATCACCGTTTTTGCCCTGAAACGGGCTGCCATGCTGATCAGGGAGATTGCCGGAGGAGTGATTTCATCGGAAATCGTTGACGTTTACCCTACCCGGTTTGAACCGCGCACGGTTAACCTTACCTACCAGAATCTCGACCGGCTTATCGGGAAGAGGCTCCACCGCAGTGTGGTTAAAAGTATTCTGTCTGACCTCGGAATTGCCCTTATTTCTGAAACTGAGGCCGGGATCCGGGTAGAAATACCCGCTTTCAAGGTTGATGTGACTCGTGAAGCGGATGTGATAGAGGAAATACTGCGTGTTTACGGATATAACAACATAGAACTTCACGATGAAATAAAATCATCGTTGTCATATACTCCGGTGCCTGATCCTGAAAAGGTACAAAACCAGGTTTCCGATTACCTGGCTGCCAGCGGGTTCAATGAGATCATGAATAATTCGCTGACCCGGATGACTTATTACGCCGGCAACCCTGATTTCCCGGCCGAAGAGTGTGTGAAAATGCTTAACCCGATCAGCCGCGACCTGGATGTGATGCGGCAGACACTCCTGTACGGTGTTTTGGAAAGTGTTGTGTACAATCAGAACAGGAAAACTTCAGACCTGAAAATGTTTGAATTCGGAAGGGTTTATTCCACCAGGTCGACAAAGAAGGACCCGCTGCCGGGCTACCATGAGGAGAAACACCTTGCCATGATCATCACCGGACGCCTGCAACCTGAGAACTGGAGCGCCGGTGAAAACCAGTCAGATTTTTATGCGCTCAAGGGATTCATGTCAGGCGCAATTACCAGAATCGGGATCGATATGGACTCGTTCAGAACAGAACCTTTCCAATCGGGCCTTATCAGCGAAGGGCTGCAGTTCTTCCATAACGACAAACCTGTTGGCATCCTTGGTTCTGTGTCGAGGGAAGTAATGAAAGCGATGGATTGCAAACAACCTCTTTTTTATGCTGATGTGAATTGGGACACCCTTTTTTCACTGGTTCCGGCGAAAAATAAACCTTTCAAAGGGATACCAAGATTTCCGGAGGTACGGCGTGACCTGGCACTGGTATTTGACCAGGCAACCTCCTTTGCGCAGATTGAAACGGCCGCTTTCCAGGCAGAGAAAAAACTGCTGAAGAAAATCGGGCTTTTTGATGTTTATGAAGGAGATAAAATTGCTGCCGGAAAAAAATCTTATGCCCTGAACTTTATATTACAGGACGAGGAAAAGACACTTACGGATAAAGAGATCGAAAAATCCATGGGTAAAATTCTCCAGGCCATGGTAACAAATTTTAATGCACAGCTCAGATAATTTTATCCATGGAGATTCAGTCAATAAAACAGCGTTTTGGCATCATTGGAAATTCACCGGTACTGGACCGCGCCATCGACATTGCCCGCCAGGTAGCGGCGACAGACATTACGGTGCTGGTAAGTGGTGAAAGTGGCACTGGAAAAGAGTTCTTCCCGAAGATCATCCACCAGCTGAGTTCCAGGAAACATGGCCCTTACATTGCTGTGAATTGCGGAGCCATCCCTGAGGGAACCATTGATTCAGAACTCTTCGGCCATGAAAAAGGATCATTTACCGGCGCCCATGAAGCAAGGAAGGGTTATTTTGAAGTGGTTGACGGTGGCACCATATTCCTTGATGAGGTGGCAGAACTCCCCCTGGGGACCCAGGTAAGATTGCTGCGTGTGCTTGAATCCGGCGAATTTATCCGGGTCGGCTCTTCCAAGGTTCTTAAAACCAATGTCAGGCTTGTAGGGGCTACCAATGTCAACATCCCTGATGCCATTGCCAACGGCAAATTCAGGCAGGACCTCTATTACAGGCTGAATACCGTTCCAATTCTTGTGCCGCCGCTTCGTGAACGTAAAGATGATATTTACCTTCTGTTCAGGAAATTTGCTTCCGATGCTGCCGAAAAATACCGCATGCCCCCCATCCAGCTTGATGACGATGCGCAGCAGATACTCAAAAATTTCAGATGGCCGGGAAACATCAGGCAACTGAAGAATCTGACGGAACAAATATCCATCATTGAGAAAAACAGGCTGATCGACGGGAACATCCTGTTGAAATACCTGCCCCAGAGCCAGTCAAACGAATTGCCCGTTCTCTACAAAGGAGAGGATTCGTCAAAGTTTAACGAACGTGAGTTGCTGTACAAGGTGCTTTTTGACATGAAAAAAGACATGAACGACCTGAAACAACTTGTGATGAACCTCATGCACAATGGCAATGACATCAACACCAACCTTGGAGAAAACACCCACCTGATCCAGCGATTGTACAAGGACCTTGAGGATGTGAAAGAACCCTCCCGCCCCATGGTTGTGCACCGCCCCGACGCCAGGTTCGACGAACAGGAACCCATCCAGGAGCCTGAGGAGGTTGAAGAGTCACTTTCACTGGAGAAAAAGGAAATTGATTTTATCAGGAAAGCGTTATCCAAACATGAAGGCAAGCGAAAGGATGCCGCCCAGGAACTTGGCATTTCGGAAAGGACCCTCTACCGTAAGATCAAGGAATACGACATTGAATAATATTATCTACATTTGTGTTTAACATAAACAGGTGCTGAAAATACAACTACAACGGCCCGCCGTACCATCCGGTTTGAAATGGTTCATCCCGTTCATGGTCATTCTTTTGCTGGCCGGGCAGTCATGCCGGGTAAGCTATTCATTTACCGGAGCATCCATTTCCCCGAATGTTAAAACAGTTTCAATTTCATACCTGCCAAATAATGCCGGGCTGGTGGTGCCAACCCTGTCAAGAACCGTTACCGATGCACTGCGCGACTATTTCACCTCGCAAACCAACCTGAACCTGGTTGAACGCAACGGCGACCTCAACCTCGACGGCGCCATCACACAATACGCCGTGCAACCTGTTGCCATCCAGGGCAATGAAACTGCTGCCTTGAACAGGCTCACCATCACGGTGACCATGAAATTCTCAAATAAAACGGATACGAAGCAGAATTGGGAGCAGACATTCTCAAGGTACCAGGATTACTCAAGTTCCTTTAACCTTTCAACAGTGCAGGAAGGGCTTATCAAAGATATTACCGACCAGCTGGTACAGGATATTTTCAACAAGGCTGTGGTCAACTGGTGATCCATCCTAAAGATTTCACATAAGGCATGACCCGTCATCAATTTTTAAAAATTCTGGATAATCCCGGTGCCGTTGAAAGTGCGGAGCATGTCCTGGTTGAAGACACGGTCAGAAGCTATCCCTATTTCCAGTCGGCGCAGGTGCTGCTTGCCTGTAATTTTTACCCTGAAGACACGCAGCAGTATTCGATCCAGCTAAAAAAGGCGGCCGCCTATGCCGGCGACCGCCGTGTCCTGAGGGAATTAATTGACAGGGCTAAAAAAACGAAATCAGTACCGCTGGTGCAGGAAGTTTTTGTCCCTGAACCAATAATACCTGTCACAGATTTTGAGAAATTTGTCCCGGATGATATTCCGGAGCAGCCGGTGATCGTGTATAACCTGCCCACCTATGAGCGGATGACCCAGGAGGAGTTACTGGACATTGTCAAAAAACGGCTTGCAGAAATCAATGCTGAAAGAAAACGCGAACAGGCTGTCACGGTTGCAACAGATATCAAAGAGCTAGCGGAAGAATCCGGAAAACCTGAGGTTATTGTCACCAAAGCCTCGCTGATTGACAAATTCATCCATGATGAACCGAGGATATCAAAGCCGAAAGCAACCTTCTTCAACCCAACCGACAGTTCCATCCGAAGTAACTTTGACGAGGAGGAGATTGTGAGTGAAACACTGGCACAGTTGTATGCCCGGCAAGGCAATCTGCAGAAGGCCAAACATATTTATGAGAAATTATCCTTGATTAATCAAGAAAAAAGTCGTTACTTTGCAGCCCAAATTGAAAAACTCAGTTCCTGAATTTGAATTTGGCTATTTTTCAATCGTAAATATTAATAAAAACCGAAATGGGTCTTTACATTTTAATCTCCGTCCTCATCCTGATCGTCTGTGTATTGGTGGTGCTGGTTGTTTTAGTTCAGAATTCAAAAGGCGGTGGCCTTGCTTCAAATTTCGCCTCTTCAAACCAGTTTATGGGCGTTCGCAAAACTGCAGATTTCCTTGAGAAAACAACCTGGACACTGGCTGCGACCTTATTGTTCCTGAGCCTTTTTTCAATTTTCTCCATTCCTAAAAATCAGGCAAAAACCGAATCTACCCAGAGTGAGATTCAGAAGCAGATTGACGAAAGTAAAACTGCTCCGATCCAGGATTTTCAGGCACCACCTGCTCAAAAGAAATAACCAGGTATCATACCCCGGTTTAAAAAATTCGTGTCAGATTGTCAGCGCAATCTGACATTTTTTTTTGATAACCCTGTGCAGACTGAAAAAATGTCCCGAATTCATTCAGGAAATCCGTTTGGCATATTTTATGACTGATTCCCCCTGCCTGGCTTTACGGGTAAATAATTGTAATGTTTAACTTTAAATTATAACGCAAAATGGCAAAAGTAAAAATCAAACCGTTGGCTGACCGCGTATTGGTAGAAGCTGCTGCGGCTGAAGACAAAACAGCCGGCGGAATCATTATTCCAGATACGGCTAAAGAAAAACCTCAGAAAGGCACTGTTGTAGCAGTTGGGCCCGGCAAAAAGGACGAACCCATGACCGTTAAAGTTGGTGACAGCGTACTCTATGGCAAATATGCCGGTACAGAGATCACCGTTGATGGCGAAAATTACCTGATCATGCGCGAATCTGACATTGTAGCAGTAATTTAATCACCATCATCCTCCCAAAGAAATTAAGAATTAACCTAAAAATCAAGAACAATGGCAAAAGATATAATCTTTAGCATAAAAGCTAGGGAAGCATTAAAGAAAGGCGTTGATGAACTTTGCAATGCCGTTAAAGTGACCCTCGGCCCCAAAGGCCGCAATGTCATCATTGACAAATCATACGGATCACCGATTGTTACCAAGGACGGTGTAACCGTTGCAAAAGAAATTGAACTGAAAGACGCCGTTGAAAACATGGGCGCCCAGATGGTAAAGGAAGTTGCTTCCAAAACCAGCGACCTTGCCGGTGATGGTACCACCACCGCCACCGTACTGGCCCAGTCCATTTTTGGAACCGGCCTGAAGAATGTTACTGCCGGCGCAAATCCGATGGATCTGAAACGCGGTATTGACAAGGCTGTTGCAGAAGTTCTCAAGTCGTTGAAAAAACAGACCAAACAGGTTGGCGACAGCATGGAGAAAATTGAACAGGTTGCTTCCATCTCAGCCAACAACGATTCCTTTATCGGCAAAATGATTGCCGAAGCCATGGGCAAAGTAAAAAAAGAAGGCGTTATTACCATTGAAGAGGCCAAAGGCATTGAAACTACCGTAAAGGTTGTTGAAGGGATGCAGTTTGACCGTGGCTATATCAGCCCGTACTTTGTCACTGACACCGACAAGATGGAAGTTGTTTACGAATCGCCGTTCATCCTGATCTACGATAAGAAAGTGAGCACCATGAAAGACCTGCTCCCACTTCTGGAGAAGGTTGTTCAGACCGGCCGCCCGCTGATCATCGTAAGTGAAGATGTGGAAGGCGAAGCACTGGCCACCCTGGTTGTAAACAAGATCCGCGGCACCCTGAAAGTTGCTGCTGTTAAAGCTCCGGGATTCGGCGACCGCCGCAAGGAGATGCTGGAAGATATCGCCGTACTGACAGGCGGTACCGTTATCAGCGAAGAGAAAGGTTACAAACTGGAAGATGCCACCCTGCAATACCTCGGACAGGCAGAAAAAGTCACGATTGACAAGGAAAACACCACCATTATCAATGGCAGTGGCAAGAAGGACGATATAACGGCCCGCATCAACCAGATCAAGACCCAGATCGGAACAACCACCTCTGATTATGATAAAGAGAAATTGCAGGAGCGTCTTGCCAAGTTGGCCGGCGGTGTTGCAGTAATCTACGTTGGCGCTGCTTCCGAAGTTGAAATGAAAGAGAAAAAAGATCGTTTTGACGATGCACTTCATGCCACCCGTGCTGCCATTGAAGAGGGAATCATCCCCGGCGGCGGTGTTGCTTACCTGCGTGCTCAGAAGGAACTCGACAACATGAAAGGTGATAACGAAGACGAAACCACCGGTATCGGCATTATTCGCCGTGCATTGGAAGAACCGCTCCGCCAGATCGTTGAAAATGCCGGCCTTGAAGGATCAGTCATTATCCAGAAAGTGAAGGAAGGCAAAGATGATTTCGGTTTCAACGCCAGAACTGAGCAGTATGAGAACCTGTACAAAGCCGGTGTTATTGATCCGACCAAGGTAGCACGCGTTGCCCTTGAAAACGCTGCATCAATCGCCAGCATGCTCCTTACTACGGAGTGTGTCCTTGCCACCCACAAAGAAGAAAAATCATCTATGCCCCCGATGAACCCGGGCATGGGCGGTATGGGCGACATGTACTAACCGTTAACAACTCTGTTCAAAAAAGCCCTACGTCAATAGGGCTTTTTTGTTATATATTTGTTTAAAATTGCAATTATCAAATTACCTGGATATGAACAAATACCTGCATATATTTTGCTTTTTAATGTTCCTGGTTACACTTCATCCTGCGCTCAGCGCACAGGAGAAATCGCCGGTCGCCAACCTGCCCGTCGATGCCGACTCCAAAAAGATCATGTACCGCGAAGTTGTTGAGCAACAGGGCACACCTGGATACCTGTATGACAAAGCCATAGAATGGTTCGGATTTTATTACAAGAATCCGCAATCCGTTTACTCTGTTCAAAGTAAGGAAAACGGAAAAATTGATGGCTTTGGCCGTATGAAGATATATTACCCTGACCCGTCGTCAGGTGAGAAACGCGACGGAGGGCTCATCCAGTACCAGATCAGGATGGAACTGAAAGATAACAAGTACAGGTATACCCTGACTGACTTTAACCTGACAGGATCAGCACGCTTTCCGCTTGAAAAATGGATGAATAAAGCCGACCCTGCATACAATTCCAACTGGGACTCATACCTGTACCAGATTGACACTACCATGCAGCGGCTTATTTCAACCATGAAAGATAAGATGAAACCCACCGTAATCAAAAAAGATGAGTGGTAGCACCATTCCTGATATCAGGTCACTGACAAAAGAGGAACTGGAAGATTTTTTTCTTCAGAACGGGGAGAAAAAATTCCGTGCAGGCCAGGCCTATGAATGGCTCTGGAAAAAGTCCTGCCGGAATTTCGGGGAGATGACCAGCCTTTCAAAAACAACCCGGCAGCTGCTGGAAAATCATTTTTCATTTCATGCCATTGTACCTGAAAAACAGCAGCAAAGCACTGATGGCACTGTTAAAACTGCCTTCAGGCTGCATGACGGGTCGGTTATTGAAGGCGTGATCATACCTTCCGGTGATCGGGTAACCCTGTGCATCTCCTCGCAGGTGGGATGCGCCCTGGGATGTAAGTTTTGTGCAACGGGCCAGTCAGGTTTTAAACGAAACCTGACAACAGGCGAAATTTTTGACCAGGTGGCCCGGATGTCGGATATCCTTGGAGGCATCCGCAGTGAAAGTGCATCCGGGGCACAGCGCGGGGCACTCATCTCAAACATTGTTTTCATGGGGATGGGAGAACCTTTCCTCAATTACGAAAATGTGACCGGTGCCATTGAAAAAATCACTTCACCGCTAGGCCCGGGCATGTCGCCGCAACGAATCACCGTTTCAAGCGTCGGAATCCCGAAGATGATCAAAAAAATGGCCGATGATGACCCCAGGTACCATTTTGCACTTTCGCTGCATGCCGCAACTGATTCAAAACGTGACCAGATCATCCCCTTCAACCTGAAACACCCCCTGGGCGATATATCCGAAGCCCTCAGCTACTACAGCCATAAAACGGGCAAACGGTTTACCGTTGAATACATCCTGTTCGGGCAATTCAATGACTCCATTGCAGATGCCAAAGAACTCGCCATGTTCTGCAAAAATTTCCCGGTCAAGGTCAACATCATTGAATACAACCCGGTTAAAAATTCCGGGTTCATAAAATCAGACCCTGCCAGGACCAAAGCTTTTGTTGATTTCCTTGAAAACCGAAACATGGTCGTCAATGTTCGTCAAAGCCGGGGTAAGGACATCAATGCTGCCTGCGGTCAGCTTGCAGGCACTTTAAAACTTAATGGATAATAAATAATACTAATCCTTACTGCCATGGACCAGCGATCTTTTGAAATACAGGGAAACATTGTAGATGTTGTTGCAAAAAGAATTTTCAGGGGGACCATCGTTGTTCTCAACGGAAAAATCAGCGCCATCAGGGAAGAACAAGTAAGTTCCGACAGGTTTATCCTTCCCGGGCTCATTGATGCACACATCCACGTGGAAAGCTCCATGCTCATCCCCTCGGAATTTGCCCGCCTGGCTGTGATCCACGGCACTGTTGCCTCCGTATCAGATCCCCATGAGATTGCCAATGTGCTGGGCATCCCCGGGGTGAAATTCATGATTGACAATGGAAAGAAAGTGCCCTTTAAATTTTATTTCGGAGCTCCGTCGTGCGTTCCTGCGACGCCTTTCGAGACCGCAGGCGCCCGGCTCGGTCTAGAGGAAGTGGAAGAACTCCTTCAGATGCCGGAAATTAAATACCTGTCGGAGATGATGAATTTCCCCGGGGTATTGTTTCATGACCCTGAGGTAATGGCAAAACTTGAATTGGCACGCAAGGCAGGTAAGCCGGTCGACGGACACGCACCCGGCGTAAACGGAAACGATGCTGAAAAATATATCAGTGCGGGCATCTCAACCGACCATGAATGCTTTACATTGGAAGAGGCGCGTGATAAAATAAAATACGGCATGCATATTTTAATCAGGGAAGGCAGTGCCGCCAAGAATTTTGAAACACTTTACCCGTTGATTGATGAGTTCCCGGAAATGGTCATGCTTTGTTCGGACGACAAGCACCCTGACGACCTGGTGGCAGGACATATCAACCTCGAAGTAAAACGGGCTTTGGGAGCAGGGCTCAACACCATGAATGTGCTGCGCAGTTGCACTTACAATCCTGCAAAGCATTACAATCTTGAAACCGGACTGCTTCAGCCGGGCGATCCTGCCGATTTTATCCTTGTTGACAACCTTGTTGATTTCAACGTGCTTTCAACTTTTATAGACGGGCAAAACGTTGCAGTCAATGGAAAAACACTGATCAGCAGTGTTTCTGAAACATCATTCAACAATTTCAATATCGGCCCGGTCACAGCTGCCGATATCCGTGTTCATCCAGAGAAAGGACAGGTTAAAGTACTGAGTGCGTTTGAAGGTCAGTTGATTACCGGGCTGGAACATGCCAGTCCACTGCTTGCAGGCAACAATGTTATAAGTGACCCTGCAAATGACATTCTTAAAATTGTGGTTAAAAACCGGTATTTTGAAGCACCGGCAGCTGTCGGATTTATAAAGAATATTGGTCTGAAAAGGGGAGCCATTGCTTCCTGTGTGGCGCATGACAGCCACAACATTGTCGCAGTTGGCGCTGATGATGCCTCAATTACAGAAGCCATCAACCTGATCATTGCTGAAAAGGGAGGAATATCACTGGTTGACGGACCAATCAGGAAAGTCCTGCCGCTGCCATTTGCAGGGATCATGTCGGGGTTAAACGGTTTTGAAGTGGCAAGGCAATACGAAGAACTTGACAGGCTTACGAAAGAGATGGGAGCTGTTCTTGCTGCCCCCTACATGACATTGTCATTCATGGCATTGCTGGTGATTCCTGACATTAAACTCAGTGATAAAGGGTTGTTTGACGGAACACAGTTTAAATTCACCAGTTTATTCCAGGAATAAACGCATATATTTACATATATCGGTAAGCTATATTTTACTAATTTTGTGAGATAAACTAAATCTGCTCACGCCATGACTAAGAAAACCACACTTGACTTGCAAAAACTTGAAACTGCTGCCAGTAAACTTCGTGCAATGGCTCACCCGATGCGTATTGCGATCATTGAATTGCTGACAGAAAACAAGAAACTCACGGTTACAGAAATCTACCAGCGGCTGAACATCGAACAGGCTTCGGCTTCTCACCACCTGAACATACTGAAAAACAAAGGATTGCTTGAATCAAAAAGGGACGGAAAAATGATCCTGTATTCACTGAAAACCAGCGTTCTGGCCAATGTGATTGATTGCATCAATCAATGTGTCATTCACTGATCCCAGGATTCTTCAACATCCCAGTTTGCCCTGATTTCAACTGTTTTCTGAAAGTAAATCACCACTTCAGGCTGAATATTCATCTTGTAATTTCCCGTATCCCACCTGCGGTTCCTGTTCCTGTCAATGATCGCCTTGAGTTTGTACTTTCCGGGGTTCATAAAATCAAAACGCACCTTTCCTGATTCCGCTGTGATGTGTTCTTCGAAAACGTTACTTTCATTCTCACTCATCAGCTGAATAATATACTGCCCGGGCCGTTTATCAAGATTCATGGAAATAATCAGGTTTCCAAAATCACGCTCTCCCCTTGTTCTGAAATCCATCTGCATCGAATCGTGAGATACATCGTGAATTCCGAAGAAGACTGAATCAGGTATCAGGATCTTGTAATTTTTGTCCTCCTGCCACTTGTGCACGATGGTGATTTTTCGTTTAAGGCTGTCGGCGAAATGAATCTCCGGATGAACCGTGTCTTTCTCTGAAATCAGCAAGACCCTTTTGAAATCCCACTTTGTGAGCGGGCATGAAAACGTCACAGTCAGTTTATTCTTAAAATGATTCAGCCCCGACGATGCAGAATTTGTCATACCCAGCTTGGGCTTCTCTTTCTTCAACTGTTTTGCCGACAGGTCTTTCTTTTGCATTTCAAGTGAAACAGTGTCGATGATCTTATTGTCAACAACGATTTTTGCCACCAGTGAATCAAGGTCAGTCTTTGTGATCCAGAGCCTGACTGAATCGCGGTGCATTGAATATTCCTCAATGTGCCAGGGTGCAACAGAATCAAAATTAAGCGGAACCACCTTCAAGTCCTTAACAGGAAACCGGAACACCAGCATTGCAAGTTCCTTCAGCGGAAAGGATGATTTTACGAGTCGTTGAACCGAATCAGTTTCCAGGAACTGGAACAAAGGATAGGAAGGGTATTTCAGGAAATTCTCCCTGACGAGGTAGATTTTCCTTATTGAATCTGCTTTCCTGAGGGAATCCATCCTTTTTATTGTTAAAGGTGCTCCTTTTTTCAGCTTCAGTGGGAAGGTATCACTCTTCAGGGAGTCGGCCTTTGGCAATTCCATATAGTACGGGGTGGCAAGGCTGTCGGAAAAAGCTATTTTTTCAGATGGCTGGTTAAAAATAAGGTCGCCATTCTGATCTGCGAGGGCAAATAACTTAAAATGCGCATTCTGCAGGTTATGAAAAATAAAGTTTCCCTGTTCATCTGACTTGGTGATATAATAGGGAGGAACCCTGAGCGGAAGTGAATCGAAAGGGAGCGTATCATTGTTGTTCAGGTACAGTTCAATAAAAACATCTTTCTGCGGTTTAAGGTCAAAAGCCGCACGCAGATTGCCCTGCAGCGAAAGTGTGTCAATAAAATCGCCTGTTGAGAACACATAGTTGAACCCTTTCAGGAGATTACCCTCTGTGAGATCTGCAATTGAATTGCCGAAAGTAATTGAGTAGGTTGTATTGGCTGCGAGGGTATCTTCAATTTCCACAACCAGGGATGTGCCCTTTAACCTGGCATCGAGCGGTTTTTTTAACGGCGGGGAGATGAAAATTTCAGTGGCGGCATTCTTCAGGTTGAGGAATTCGTCAAAGTCAATCTGAATACTGTTTTCCGCGAACCGTGTGCTAAAATTCGGCGGATCACATTCCAATACAACCGGCGGAGTAAGATCCTTTGGCCCGCCTGACGGGCTGACCGGCTTTGCACAGCGTGTCAGAAGAAACGGGACACTGATAAGAAACAGTAAAAATAAGAGGTTTGATCTTTGCACCCGGGTAGGATTTTCGTAAGTTTGCGTCCCCAAATTTACCAATCGTTTTAATAGCATAACCTTTTTTTATTAATTTTACATTGTTAATCAACAAACAATAACTCTATGTCAGGTCACAATAAATGGTCAACCATCAAGCGTAAGAAAGGCGCATTGGATGCCAAACGTTCAAAGATCTTTTCTAAGATTATCAAGGACATTACTATCGCCGTTAAGGAGGGAGGAGCTGATCCCGATGGAAATCCGCGGCTGCGCCTTGCCATTTCCAATGCCAAAGGGGCTTCCATGCCTAAAGATAACATTCAGCGTGCGATCAGCAAGGGTGCCGACAAAGATGCAGCAGCCCTGATTGAAACAACCTATGAAGGCAAAGGCCCGCACGGCATTGCCATTTTCGTTGAATGCACAACCGACAACCTGCAGCGCACCGTATCCAATGTAAGGGCTTATTTTAACAAGCACGGCGGCGAACTTGGCCAGAACGGATCGCTCAATTTCCTGTTTGACCGTAAAGGTGTTTTTGTGGTCCCAAAAGGCGACATAAACCGCGATGAATTTGAAATGGAACTGATTGATGCCGGCGCTGAAGATATTTCACTGGAGGATGATGTTTTCAACATTACCACTGCCATGGAGGATTTCGGAAGCATGATCAAAAAGCTTGAAAAACTCAGCATTGAACCTGAAAGCGCAGAGTTGCAGCGTATCCCGAAAACCACTGTTAACCTTGACGAGGATGCAACAAGAAAGGTGCTCCGGCTAATTGATATCATTGAAGAGGACGATGACGTTCAAAATGTCTTCCACACACTGGAGATCAGTGATGAAATGGCAGATAAACTCTAAAAAAAAAGCGGCAAATGCCGCTTTTTTTTTTAGAGTTCCGAAATGAACATCGTAAGGTTGATGCCTTTGGGCAGATCAAGTTTCTTGCGCAACCTGATACGCGAGATTTCGGTGCTGGGTGCCGTAATCTTCAGGATGTGTGATATCTCCTTCGTGTTGAGATTCATGCGCAACAATGCACACAGTTTGTGGTCGTTCGGCGTCAGTTGCGGGAATGACTTTCTCAGGCGGTCGAAGAATCCGGGATGTATTTTCTCAAAATGGGCCTTGATGCGATACCAGTCGTTGTCAAACTTGATGTTCTCATCAATTGTTTTCAGGACTTTACCGATCTCCATTTTCGTGATGCTCTTTTCATTGCGCAGGAGGCGGTTGATATCCTTTTTGATCAGGCCGATAATCTTATTCTTCTGTGAAATGAAGATAGATGAGGTAGCCAGTTCCCTGTTGATCAGGTCAAGCTCCATGTGATGCTTCTGTTTCAGGAGCTGATTCACCTTCTGCTCAGCCTTGATCCGTTCCTGGAGCCGGAGATTGCGTTCCTTCTCTACTTTTTTGCGCTGCTCTATCTCTTTCTTCAGTTCAGAGATAATACGTTCATTCGTTATTTCAAGGTTGCGCTGGTAATTTGCGACCTCAATAGCAGCGCGAATCTGGTCAATGTCAACCGGCTTGAAAAGATACGCATATGGTTTAAGTGAAAAAGACTTTGAAAATATTTCACTTTTATTCATAGAAGTAAGAAAGATGATTCCGCAGTTGTAGTTTTCGGTCAGAATACGGGCAGCTTCAATACCATCCATTTTCCCGGCAAGTCCCACGTCCATGATCACGATATCAGGTTCGATGTTTGACTCCTGCAGATTGGAAATATTCTCAATTGCACTCTCTCCCTTGGTATCAATGCCGAGAACATCGTATCCAAACTCAGTAAGTTTGGCTTTAAGGTCATGGGCAATGATCAGCTCATCTTCGATGATATACAAACTAATTGGTGCCATAATATATAAAATTAGAAATTAAACTCTGAATTTGTAACAATATTGTAAGTATCTACCGCGATAACAAGTTCTTCGTTGGTAGGCATGACCATTGAAACAACGCGTGATCCGGGCCTGGTAAGGATTGCTTCCCTTCCCCTCATATTATTTCGTTCCGGATCAAAATCAACGCCGAGGAACCCCAACCCGTCGAGGATGCGGTTTCGGGTATCAACATCATTCTCCCCTATTCCCCCGGTAAAGATGACCAGGTCGACCCCGCTCATAGCCGCAGCATAGGCTCCTATGTATTTTTTAACCCTGTAGGCATACATTTCAAGCGACAGCTGGGCACGTGTGTTGCCATTCCCGGCAGCCTGTTCCACGTCGCGCATGTCAAAAGAAATGCCTGAAATGCCGCAAACACCGCTTCGTTTATTGAACATGGCATTTGTGTCGGCAATGCTCAGGTTCTCCTTTTCAGCAAGAAACAGCAACACGCCAAGATCAACGTCACCGCTGCGCGTACCCATCATCAATCCTTCAAGGGGTGTAAAGCCCATGGAAGTATCCACTGATTCTCCATTCTGAATTGCTGCAATGGAAGAGCCGTTTCCCAGGTGACAGGTGATAATTTTCAGCCTGTTGAAATCCTTTCCAAGGAACCTGCAGGCCTTCTGAGCAACATATTTATGCGAAGTGCCATGAAATCCGTACCTGCGGATCTTGTACTTCTCATAAAATTCATACGGTATGGCGTATAGATATGAATAGGCAGGCATGGACTGGTGAAAGGATGTATCAAAAACCGCAACCTGCGGAACATCCGGAAGAATGGCGTCAATGGATAAAATGCCTTTCAGGTTTGCCGGGTTGTGCAACGGTGCGAGTTCAATGCACTTTTCTATATCGTTTTTAACACTTTGCGTGATGAGCACACTTGATTTGAAGTTCTCACCGCCATGGGCCACCCGATGGCCTACTGCCACAATTTCACTTTCATCCTGAATCACCCCGTAAACAGGATCTTTCAGGGTTTTCAGAATAAGGTTGATCCCAACCTGGTGGTCGGGCACCTCCTGCTTCACTTTGTATTTTTCTTTGCCGGTAACCATGTGAGTGAGTTCACTTGTTGGCAAACCAATGCGGTCCAGTAGTCCTTTGGCTTTAAGGTCTGTCTCCTCAGAAAGTTCAATGAGTTGGTACTTGATAGACGAGCTGCCGCAGTTTAAAACAAGGATCTTCATTACTATGAAATAGTTTACAGATAGCAGATATAGTTCAGGTCGCGAATACAATCAATATGGGGAAGTGATTGTTAGGGTGCGCAAAGATATAATATTATTGTCTTTTAATCTGCATTTGAGATAAAAAATAACGTAACAATTGCTTTTTACTTTTCAGGTTCAATTTTAAACGTGCGTAAAAGCAGCAGTTTCAATTACCCTTTCAAATAAATCAGCGAAGCTAATACTGTCAAGTTTTTAGATAAAAGCGTATCGGCTGTTTGTCAGGTACTTTTATTTTAATTAGCGGTTAAAAAAAACTCTTTGCATTTCTTCCAGAAAAGCAGATCAGAATTCATATTGTCTGACCAAATCATTCAATGGCAACCCATACAAATCTATATATAAAATATTGAATATAATAGTGAATTCTGACGAAAAACAACACTTATTGTATGAAGCGTATACATTCTATGATGAAAGGGTGTGCCTTGTGTATGAGTAGTATAAATTGGTTATCAGATATACTGTAAAAACTAACCGGCGACATCATCAAATAATTAACTGATTGATTACGATCCCACTTTTTGTTTCATCCTCAGATAATTTTCAATGCGATCCTACGATGACCCAATTGATTTATATAGTATTTTTGGCCCCTAACTTTGCATATCCTACATGGCCCTGATCAATTCCGTTATCTCCTGGCTGATGAAAAAAAGAATTCATCAGATTGAGCTCTTTATGCAATACCCAGAAGAGGTGCAGTCGGAATGGCTGCGAAAGCTTCTTTCTACCGCCCGCAACACGGAATGGGGCAGGCATTATGATTTCAAATCCATTTCAACAACAGAACAATTTAAAAACCGCATTCCGATTCATGATTATGAATCCATGAAGGAATCCATCAACCGCCTGCGCCAGGGAGAACAGAACATCCTGTGGCCCTCTGAGATCAAGTGGTTTGCCAAATCTTCGGGGACTACAAACGATAAAAGCAAATTCATCCCGGTGAGCCAGGAAGCGTTGGAAGAGTGTCATTTCAAAGGGGGGAAAGACCTGTTATCTATCTATTGCAACACGCACAACGATACGAAACTCTTCGACGGGAAGTCCATCGCAATGGGAGGCTCGCACCAGATCATGGAGGTGAACAATGAATCCTATATTCAGGGTGACCTTTCTGCCATCCTGATCCAGAACCTGCCGGGATGGATCGAGTTCATGCGTACCCCAAACCTGTCGATCGCCCTGATGGATGAATGGGAAAGCAAGATTGAAATGATGGCAGCCGCCACGATCCAGCATGATGTGACCAGCATTTCGGGTGTGCCGTCGTGGACATTGCTGCTGTTCAAACGGATCCTGGAAATAACAGGTAAATCCACCATCCTGGAAGTCTGGCCGAATTTTGAACTTTTTATTCACGGCGGGGTAAGTTTCACCCCCTACAGGGAACAATTCAGATTGATCCTGCCATCAGCCAAAGTCAATTATCTTGAAACATACAACGCATCCGAGGGTTTTTTCGGCATCCAGGACAGGAACATGGCCGACGACATGCTTCTCATGCTTGACTACGGGATCTATTACGAATTTATCCCGGTTGACCAGGTGGGGCTCGACCACCCTGAAACCTATGACCTTGACCAGGTTGAACTCAACACCAACTACGCCATGGTGATTACCACCAACGCCGGGCTGTGGAGATACCTGATCGGCGACACCGTGCAGTTTACATCATGCAGGCCTTACAGGATACGGATTTCGGGCCGCACCAGGAATTTTATCAATGCCTTCGGAGAGGAACTTATTATTGACAACGCTGAAAAGGCGCTGGCCATCGCCTGTGAACGCAGTCATGCCATTGTGACAGAATACACGGCCGCCCCCATTTATATTTCAGGCAAGCAAAAAGGCGCCCACGAATGGCTCATTGAGTTTGAAAAGACTCCCGAAGACCTTTCGTTCTTTACCGCCACGCTCGACACCGCCCTTAAATCGCTCAATTCCGACTATGAGGCAAAGCGATATCACGACATGCTGCTGGAAGAACCCCGCATCACGACCGTCCCTCCCGGGTCATTCTACCTGTGGCTCAAATCAAAAGGGAAACTGGGCGGACAGCATAAAGTGCCGAGGCTCTACAACGACCGAAAATATATTGACGAAATCATGAATTTGATAGCGCCGGGTTAATTCCTTTTTTTAATTTTGATCACAAAATTTTACCTATGCATATCGCGATCGCCGGAAACATCGGATCCGGAAAAACGACCCTGACAAGATTGCTTGCCAAACATTTCGGGTGGGACCCGCATTATGAGGATGTGGACACGAATCCTTACCTGAACAGTTTTTATGAAGAGATGCAGCGATGGTCGTTCAACCTTCAGATCTATTTCCTGAACAGCCGTTTCAGGCAGGTCGTAGATATCAGGAATTCAGGCAAAACGGTCATACAGGACCGCACGATCTATGAGGATGCTTACATCTTCGCCCCCAACCTGCATTCCATGAACCTTATGAGCACGCGTGATTTTGACAATTACCGCTCACTCTTTGAACTCATGAGCACCTTCATCCAGCCTCCCGACCTCCTGATATACCTTCGTGCCAGCGTTCCCACACTGGTAAGCCAGATCCAGAAGCGCGGAAGGGAATATGAAAGTGCCATCCGCCTCGACTACCTGAAGAACCTGAACGACATGTATGAAGAATGGATCGACGGGTACAAACTTGGGAAACTGCTGATTATTGACGCAGATACGCTGAAGGTGAGCGAGAATCCGGAAGATCTCGGCCATGTGATTGAAAACATCAACGCACAACTTCACGGCCTTTTCTAGTCCAGGCCCCCGAATCGTGCAGGTAAATGCAGGATTAATAAAACGTACATGAGTATTCTTGGTGTCATTCCTGCCAGATATGCCTCCACGCGTTTCCCGGGGAAGCCGCTGGTGATTATTGACGGAAAGTCAATGATACAGCGTGTTTATGAGCAATCAGCCAAATGTGCCAGCCTTGAAAAAGTGGTTGTTGCAACCGACCATGATGCCATTTTCAACCATGTGAGGCTTTTTGGCGGAAATGTGGTGATGACCGGGGCGCACCACAACAGCGGAACTGAACGCTGCTGCGAGGTTGCAGACAAACTCCACCAGGAAGGGGAAAATTACGACCATGTGATCAACATCCAGGGCGATGAACCCTATATCAACCCGGAACAGATCAGTCAGGTGGCAGCATGTTTCAGCGACCCTGGTACCCTGCTTGCCACCCTCATAAAAAAAATCGGATCGCCGGAAGATTTAACCAGCCCCAATGTGGTCAAGGTGGTGGTTGACAAGAACGGTAATGCACTGCTTTTCAGCCGGGCTGTCATCCCTTTTATCAGGGGGATGGAGCAGAAAGAGTGGCTGATGGCTGCAACATTTTTCAGGCACATCGGTATTTACGGATATGAAACTTCAACGTTGAAGCGAATCGTCGGCCTGCCGGTATCTGCCATTGAGCAGGCGGAATCGCTGGAGCAGCTTCGCTGGCTCGACAATGGTTACAAAATCAAAACACAAATTACAGAATACGAAAGTATTGCCATTGACTCACCTGCAGATTTGTTAAAAATTACTAACAGAAACGGAACCTTTCACCAATAATCCCGTATCTTAGCAGTCAGAAATTGAGCACCTCAAAATGGATATCCGAAACAGCATCGCCGAATTACTTTCCCTGCACAACTGCGTGATCATCCCGGGTTTCGGCGGATTTATCGGCAATTATGCACCCGCCCGGATTGACCCGGTGCACCACACCTTCCATCCCCCTTCAAAAAAACTGCTGTTCAATATCAACCTGAAACAGAATGACGGACTGCTTGCCAATGAGGTTGCAGCCTCGTCAGGATTATCTTATTCCGATGCCTGCAGGATGATCGAAGAATTCGCGGATGAATGCCGTTTTGCATTGAGAGCAGGCAAATCTGTTGTTTTGCCGCTGATCGGACTGCTTTACCCGGGTACAGAAGGAATCATTCATTTTGAACAGGATGAACATGCCAACCTGCTCGCCGATGCGTTCGGGCTTGCCCCGTTCATTTCGCCCCCAGTGATCAGGAGTTCCGGCGCATTGCAGCCTGAGTGGGCCAATTCCGTGAATGAAAACAAGCATTCCGGTAAAAGATTCATCCTGCCGCGTTCACTTAAATGGGCTGCCGTTATTGCACTTCCCATTGGAATTGCAACCGTTATCGGTGTCACCCAATATGATAAAATCTCTGCCAATTTTGCCAGCAATGCCGGGATCCTGACTTCAGCCTTCACCAGGTACTCCGCAGCCTCGCTGGTTGTTAAAAAAGATGCTCCCATTCGGCTGAAACCGACCATTGTCATCCCTGCAATCAAAGCACCGGTAGCCGAAACACCTGCAGCCATGCGTCAGGACGATCCATTTGCAGTCATTGTCGGCGCATTCAGGATGCAGGAGAATGCAGAAAAGCTTATTTCCGAACTGAAGCAAAAAGGGGTCACCGCTTCCATTTTTGACCAGTCAAAAACCGGTCTTTACCGCGTAACCATCGGCACATGCTCCAACAGGGCTGATGCAAGGCAGTTGCTGGCAACTGCAAATTCCACGGATATCAGCGGTGCCTGGATCCTTGCAAAATAAACTTCTTCGTGGCGAAAAAGAAACTGATCCATTTCCAGGAAAACCTCACCTTTCCCCATCTTTTACAGCCTGCTTACAATGATCTTTTTACCGGATTTGCGCTCCGGGGCAAATGGCATGAGCAGTTTTTCGGAAATGATCATCCGATCATCGTTGAACTGGGATGCGGCAAGGGGGAATACACAGTTGGTCTTGCCGACAGATACCACGATAAAAACTATGTGGGCATTGACTGGAAAGGTGCCAGGTTGTGGAGGGGCAGCAAAACCGTTTCAGAGTGCGGGATGAAAAATGTCGGCTTTGTAAGGGCCATGATTGATCATGTTGAACAGATCTTCGCCCCGTCTGAAATCTCTGAAATCTGGATCACATTTCCCGACCCCCAGTTAGGCAAAGAGCGTTTGAGGCTGACCTCCCCGGTTTTTTTAGCCAAGTTCAGGAACATCCTGGGCCCCGAAGGGATCATCCACCTGAAAACAGACGACCCGTTTTTCTTCAATTACACCCTGGATGTCATCAGAGAACAAGGCCATCAGCTTTTATATTCAACAGACGACCTTTACAATTCCGGCAACACGGAAGATGCGGTATCCATTCAAACTTATTACGAAAACCGTTGGCTTGGCATCGGTAAAAAGATCTGTTACTTACGCTATCAACTCAGCACAAAATGAAAAGAACCAGCCTGTTGATTATTGCTATCATCCTGCTTAGATGCATTTCCATGGCAGAAGAAGGCATGTGGATCCCCATGCTCCTCGAACAGCTAAACATGAAACGCATGCAGGACCTGGGGCTGAAACTCAGCGCCGAGGATATTTACAGTGTGAATCATTCAAGCCTGAAAGATGCCATTGTTCAGTTTGGAGGAGGATGCACGGCCGAGATCGTTTCTGCACAGGGGCTGATTCTTACCAACCATCACTGCGGACTTGGTGCGATCCAGCGCCAGAGTTCGCTGCAGCATGATTATATCACGGATGGATTCTGGGCACAGACCTTTGAAGAGGAACTTCCCTGCCCGGGCGTCAGCGTTACCCTGCTTGTGCGCATGGAGGATGTTACTACCAGGATGATGGAAGGTGTCAGCGAGAACATGAATCAGTTTCAGCGCAACCAGGTTATCAAACAGAATGCCGAAAAAATTGAGAAGGAAGCCATGAAGGGAACACATTTTGATGCGAAGATCAGGCCCTTTTACTACGGCAACCAGTATTACCTCATGGTGAACGAGGTATTCAAAGATGTACGGCTTGTTGGCGCGCCGCCATCAAGCATCGGAAAATTCGGCGGCGATACCGACAACTGGATGTGGCCCAGGCATACCGGCGATTTCTCCGTCTTCAGGATTTATGCCAGTAAAGAGAATGACCCTGCGGCTTATTCGAAGGAGAATGTACCCTATAAACCCAAAAATCACCTTCCGGTTTCCTTAAAAGGATACGAGAAAAACGACTTCACCTTTGTTTTCGGTTACCCGGGAAGCACCCGTGAATACCTGACATCCTATGGAGTTGACCTCACGGCCAACCAGGAAAACCCACTCAGGATCGCCATCCGCCAGAAGCGGCTCGACATGATGAACAGTGCCATGGCTGAGAACCGCCTGGTCCGCATTCAATACACTGCCAAAGCCAACGGTGTTGCCAACTACTGGAAAAAAATGATCGGTGAATCGCGCGGGATCAGGCGGATCGGGGCTGTTGCCGAAAAAGAGCAGTTTGAACAGCAGTTCCAAAAATGGGCTGACTCCACCTCGGAACGCTCCTCAAAATACGGCAACCTGCTCCCGGCATTTAAAACAGCCTACCAGCAATATCTTCCCCTTGATCGTGCCTACATTTATATCAGTGAGGCAGGGCAGGGAATTGAAATTGTGAAGTTTGCTGCAGGTTTCCGCAATCTGGTGAAGATCAGCAGAAAAAAAGAGACCCCGGAAAAAGACATCGCAACGGCTGTTGAAGGTCTTAAAAGGGCAACCACCGATTTCTTTGCCAATTACAATGCTTCTCTTGATCAGAAGATCATGACAGCGATGTTGACGGAGATGCAAAACAAGATGGAAAAAGCATCCCTCCCGGATATTTTTACCGTAATTGAAAAATCAGACAAGGGAAATTTTGAGTCTTATTCCTCTGGATTGTTTTCAGCCTCTGTGTTCGCTGATTCTGCCCGGTTGATGAACTTCCTTTCCAACTATAAAGCCTCCCGGGTCAAAAAGCTTGAAAACGACCCGGCTTTCCTTTTGATGACAAGCATTTACGGAAGGAATGATAAAGATATTGCCCCTGAAATGACTATGATTGGCGGGAGGATTGACAGTTTGCAAAGGATCTATATGGCAGGCATGATGGAAATGCAAAGCAGGAAAATTTTCTACCCGGATGCCAACTCTACCCTGAGGGTGGCCTATGGAAAAGTTGACGATTATCTCCCGGCCGATGGGGTGAAATACAGTTATTTTACGACCCTTTCGGGCGTGATGCAAAAGGAAGACCCTGAAATTTACGATTACAAGGTTGACCCCCGGCTGAAAAAGTTATTCAGTGAGAAGGACTACGGCCCTTACGCCGACCGCGACGGCACTGTTCATGTGGCCTTCATTGCTACCAACCATACCACCGGAGGTAATTCGGGCAGCCCGGTGCTGAATGCACAGGGCCAACTCATCGGTATTAACTTCGACCGCAACTGGGAAGGCACCTTGAGCGACCTCAGGTATGATCCGTCGCAATGCCGCAACATTTCACTGGACATCAGGTACTGCCTGTTTGTAATTGATAAAGTAGCCGGCTGCAGGCGGCTTGTAAGCGAGATGACGGTCGTTCAGCCGTAGATCTGCACCAGGGCATTCTGCACAGTGGGGTAACGGAATCGAAACCCTTCCTTCAACAGTTTTTCGGGGAGCACGCGCTGGCCTTCCAGCATAATAACGGACGCTTCTCCAAAAGCCATTTTCAGGGCAAACTCCGGAACGGTGAACCAGGCAGGTTGCCCGAGCGACTTCGCCAGTACCTCCGTAAATTCAGCATTTGTTGTTGGATAAGGCGACACCCCGTTGACAATACCTTTGACAGAGGTGTTTTCAATGGTAAATATCACAGCATCAACCAGGTCAGTTAAATGGATAAACGACATGGCCTGATTCCCGCTTCCGATTTTTCCACCCAGGCCGATGCTGAATGGCAGGTGCATTTTTGCAAGCGCACCTCCGTTTCGACCGAGGACCACACCAAGACGAAGGATCACCACCCGGGTGGATGCATCAGCCTCCATGGCCGTTTGCTCCCATCGCTGACAAACTTCGGCAAGGAAAGAACCGGAATAAGCCCTGCTTGATTCAGTATGCGAATTTATGGAGTCGTAAATGCCTATGGCAGAGGCAGAGATAAAAACAGCAGACTTTTTTACAGCCCGGGAAATTGCATCAGTTATTTTCCGGGTGGTATCGATACGGCTCGCAAGTATTTCATTTTTATAGGTACCGCTCCACTTTTTTGAAACGGGGGCGCCTGCCAGGTTGATCACAACATCTGCTCCTTCTATCTCCCGGGCAAGGAAATCATCGTCGTTCAATGCAAAAGCGGCACGGTTGATTTCCCTGACCGTCCATTCCAGCCCCCTCATCCTGTTAACGATTGACTGCCCCACAAAACCTGTTGACCCGCTTATTCCAACAATCATACCTTTTTTTGCGTAAAGTTATGATTTTCTTTAATTTTGCAAGACAAGAGAGGGAAAAAGGACATTTGATTCCCGGTTCAATACACCAGCTACAAATTCAACTAACCAGACATGGATCATATCAAACCAACCAAATTATTTTCAGAGTTTCCACCGGTATCCACCGAGGCGTGGGAGGAGAAGATCATCGCCGATCTGAAGGGTGCTGATTATCATAAAAAACTCTTCTGGAAAACCGATGAGGGATTTGAGGTAAAGCCATATTACCGTGCGGAAGACCTTGACGGGCTTGAATTCGCAGGATCTCCTCATTCCGGCACTTTGAACACCTCTGAATCCCTGTATCAAACCAATGAATGGAAGGTAAGACAGGACATCGATTCAGTCAACATCCCCGTGATCAATACCCTTGCGACAGATGCTGTTGCAAAAGGCGCAACAGCCCTTGGCCTGAACGCAAACCTTGTGACTTCCCGCCAGCTAATGGGTGAGCTGCTTGCCGGGATTGACCTGCATCAGACCGCTGTTAACTTTACCTCCGCTGCATCTTATCCGCTGGTCCTGGAGTTCCTGGTTTATGAGCTGACCCAAAGAGAAACGGGAGGCAGCAAAATTAAAGGGTCGGTAAACTTCGACCCACTGAGTTACCTGCTGCTTCATGGCAATCTCTATATCAGCTGGGAAAACAACATGGATGAGGCCGCTTACCTGTTAAACATTGCCCGGCAGCATCTTCCTGGCTTTAAGATCATCACGGTAAATGGCCACTATTTCCAGGATGCGGGATCCTCGCTTGTGCAGGAACTTGCATTCAGCCTTGCCTCTGCCTGCGAGTACCTGTCGTGCCTGACCGACAAAGGAATTTCGGTTGATGACATAGCCCCATATGTGCAATTTTCCCTGGGTGTAGGGCCGAATTATTTTATGGAGATTGCCAAACTTCGCGCTGCGCGCATTTTATGGAGCAGGATGATTGAACAATTCCGGGCAAAGGATGAAAAATCGTTCAGTTTGTTCATACATTCCACCACCGCTTTGTGGAACAAATCCATCTACGATCCCTATGTGAATATGCTTCGCACCACCACCGAAAGCATGGCAGCTGTTCTCGGTAATTCCGATTCAGTGACGACCCTTCCTTTTGATATCTCCTTCCGGGAGCCGGACGAAATTTCACGCAGGATTGCGAGGAACCAGCAACTTGTGCTGAAAGAGGAATCATACTTAGACCAGGTCAGCGACCCGGCTGCAGGCTCCTACTACATTGAAAATCTGACGTATTCCATTGCCAGTCATGCATGGGACCTGTTCAGGGACATTGAATCAAAAGGAGGAATGCTTGAATGTATCGGGTCAGGCTTCATCCGGGGCGAAATTGAGCGCAGCAAAAACCAGAAGGTCCTTGACATTGCCAACCGGAAAATGATCATGCTTGGCACCAACCAGTACCCGAACCCGCTGGAGACCATGTATGCGTCAATCCATACTTCCAAAGACATTGTTGAAGCAGGGTTTTCTGAAGGGGTTAAGCTTCAGCCATTCCGTATTACCGCGGGTTTTGAGGAGATCAGGCTCGCAACCGAGCAGTTTGTGAACCAGGGCAACAAACGCCCGTCGGTGTTCCTGTTTACGATGGGGAACCTGGCCATGCTCAGGGCCCGGGCCGGCTTTGCTGCCAATTTCTTTGGCTGTGCAGGATATGAAATCATTGACAATCCTGGATTTCAAACTGCCGGGGAGGGTGTGCAGGCATTTCTTTCTTCAGGGGCTGAAATTGTGGTCATTTGCAGTTCCGATGAAGAATACCCTGCTATTGTACCTGAAATTGCCGGAAGCATCAAATCGTCGGGTAGTCAGGCAACCGTTGTTGTTGCCGGATTTTTAAAGGATTATGTTGAGCCGTTCAAAGCAGCAGGCATTGATGATTTTATCCACATGCGTTGTAATCTGCTTGATACACTGAAGGAATACCAACATAAACTTGGAATAAAATGACCTGCCGGCTCCACATATCATCGGTTTTTCAGAGGTTAATTTCTGTGTTGTTCTGTTTATTCCTGATTTTTGCCTGTCAGGCTCTTTATGCCCAGGAGGAAAAAGTTCTGGAGGAAATTGCGCAGGAAGATAACAGAAATGGCTTAACCGTCAATCTTGGTGCCGATATCATGAGCCGCTACATCTGGCGTGGTATGGATTTCGGTAATTCACCGGCCATTCAACCCAACCTGTCGCTGTCGTGGAACGGTTTTAACATCGGCGCCTGGGGTACCTATGCCTTTACCGGGCATGATACAAAAATTAACGACACCACAATAGTGAACGAAGGAGCCTATATGGAAACCGATCTTTTTGTAACCTACACCTATAAGTGGTTTACAGCCATGGTTTTTGACTATTTCATTGTAAACGGACTGAACCCCAACACCGGGAACCGGTACTTCAATTACCGGAATGCCACAACCGGCCATACGTTTGAGGGGTGCCTCTCATTCCAGGGCCCTGAATCGTTCCCGATGCAGGTACTTGCCAGCACCTTGTTTTATGGTGATGACAAGAACAAAGACTCAACAGGGACCTATGGCAAAGGAACTAAAAATAATTTCTCAACCTACTTTGAGCTGGCATATAAAATAAACCTGACGAAGGTCAGGATCGGGCTGAAGCCTTTCATTGGCGGCATTCCGTTCGGAAGTTCATGGTACGGACCTTATGCCGGCGTGACGAACATCGGGATCACCGCAACCAAAGAGATTCAGATTACCGACAAGTATGCCCTGCCTGTGCAGGTTTCCGTAATTACCAACCCGCAATCCCAAAGTATATTCTTTACATTCGGGATTTCATTATAACACTACACTTACTGAACAGACGATGAGACCAGATTTTAAAAATGTTGAACTGACAGCAAAAAATGCAACCGGTTCCAGTGCAGGCAGAGACAAACCTGCCAATACTGAGATGGAACACCTCAACTATGCTGCCGGCTTACCCCCATTCCTGAGGGGGCCCTATTCCACCATGTATGTCATGAATCCATGGACCATCCGCCAGTACGCAGGGTTTTCCACGGCTGAAGAATCAAATGCCTTTTACCGCAGGAACCTCAAAGCAGGCCAGAAAGGCCTCTCTGTGGCTTTCGACCTGGCAACGCACAGGGGATATGATTCTGATCATGAACGGGTTGTTGGCGATGTTGGGAAAGCAGGCGTGGCCATTGATTCCATCCTCGACATGAAGATCCTCTTTGACCAGATCCCGCTCGACATCATGTCGGTTTCCATGACGATGAACGGTGCCGTGCTGCCGATACTTGCCTTTTACATTGTGGCTGCCGAAGAACAGGGAGTGCCGATGGCAAAGCTCACAGGGACCATCCAGAACGATATCCTGAAAGAGTTCATGGTACGCAACACCTACATCTACCCTCCCACCCCCTCCATGAAGATCATTGCCGACATCTTTGAATACACGTCGAAGAACATGCCCAAATTCAATTCGATCTCCATCAGCGGATATCACATGCAGGAGGCAGGGGCAACGGCTGAGATTGAACTCGCATATACCCTTGCCGACGGGCTTGAATACCTCCGCGCCGGGATCAACACAGGGATGGACATTGATACTTTTGCCCCGCGGCTTTCATTCTTTTGGGGCGCCGGGATGCACCATTTCATGGAGATAGCCAAGATGCGTGCAGCAAGGCTGCTCTGGGCAAAGATTGTAAAGCAGTTCAACCCGAAGAACCCGAAATCAATGGCGCTGCGCACACATACGCAGACCTCGGGGTGGAGCCTCACAGAACAGGATCCATTCAACAACGTAGCACGGACCTGTGTTGAAGCACTGGCAGCCGCACTCGGGCACACCCAGTCGCTTCACACCAATGCCCTGGATGAAGCCATCGCCCTGCCTACTGATTTTTCAGCACGCATTGCCCGGAATACCCAGATCTTCCTGCAGGAGGAGACCCAGATCTGCCGGTCGGTGGACCCCTGGGCAGGTTCCTTTTATGTGGAACAGTTAACACACGACATTGCTCACAAAGCGTGGGAACTCATCGAGGAGGTGGAGAGGCTCGGAGGCATGGCAAAAGCCATTGAAACCGGAATCCCGAAAATGCGTATTGAAGAGGCCTCCGCGCGCAAGCAGGCAAGGATCGACACCGGGAAGGATAAAATCATCGGGGTCAATCTCAACAGGCTTGACAAGGAGGATCCGATTGAGATTCTTAATGTCGACAATGCAGCAGTTCGTGAATCGCAGGTATTGAGATTAAACCAGTTACGGGCCAACCGCAACAATGACGAAGTCGCAGCGGCCCTGGAGGCACTGACAAAATCAGCTGAAACAGGAGATGGAAACCTCCTGGAACTCGCCATTGATGCTGCGCGCAAGCGTGCCTCACTGGGTGAAATTTCTTATGCACTTGAAAAAATATACGGGAGGTACAAAGCAGTGATACGTAGCATTTCCGGGGTATACTCCTCGGAATCAAAAGACAATGTTGCTTTCGCGAGGGCCCGCGAACTTGCCGACACATTTGCAGCAATGGAGGGGCGCAGGCCACGCATCATGATCGCCAAAATGGGCCAGGATGGACACGATCGGGGCGCAAAGGTGGTGGCAACGGGTTACGCCGACATTGGTTTCGATGTTGATATCGGCCCGTTGTTCCAGACCCCGGCCGAATCTGCCAAACAGGCCGTTGAGAACGATGTGCATATCCTTGGCGTTTCAAGCCTCGCGGCCGGCCACAAAACGCTGGTGCCGCAGGTCATTGAAGAGTTGAAGAAACTGGGCAGGGAGGACATCATGGTGATTGTGGGCGGGGTGATCCCTCCGCAGGATTATGATTTTCTCTACAAAGCCGGTGCGGTGGCTATTTTCGGCCCCGGAACGGTCATCTCCGACGCCGGAATCAAACTGCTGGATATCCTGATTGACAGCAGGAAATAATCCATGGAAATAAACGCCTTCACCCTGCCGAACGGGATCCGGCTGGTTCACAGTGCTGTTGACAGCCCTGTGGCCCATTGCGGCATCTTTATCAATGCAGGGTCACGCGATGAAAACGATTCCGGGCATGGTGTGGCCCATTTTATTGAACATACCATTTTCAAAGGAACAGAGAAGCGCAATGTTTTCCAGGTGCTGAACCGGCTGGAAAACATTGGCGCCGACCTCAATGCCTATACCACCAAAGAGAAAACCTGCATCCATGCCTCCTTTCTGTGCGGCTTTTACGACCGGACCCTTGAACTTTTCCAGGACATTTTCTTTCATTCAAAATTTCCCGTGAAGGAACTTGAACGTGAAAAACAGGTGGTGATGGATGAGATCAGGTCATACCAGGACACACCAACCGAGCAGATTTTTGATGATTTTGAAGATCATTTGTTTGCCGGTCACCCGTTGGGAAGGAACATCCTGGGCACTGCAAAGAGCATTAAAAAGCTGAAGCAGGAAGATATTTTCGGCTTCATCCACCGGAATTACCGCTTTGATGAAGTGGTGATCGCCTCGGTGGGCAAAATTGAGTTTAAGAAACTCGTGCGGCTTGTTATCAGGTATTTCAGTGATCATCCCCTGCGCGGACAAAGTCAGCCCCGGCTGCCCTTTGGAGATTACCACCCGTTTTCCATTGCCCTGAAGAAAAAAACCTCGCAGGTTCACTGCCTGGTGGGTGTGCCTGCTTTTTCCTATGATCATGCTCAACGTATCCCCCTGGCACTGCTTAACAACATGCTGGGCGGGCCCGTGATGAATTCGCGGCTGTCCCTTGCCCTGCGCGAACGCAACGGCCTGACCTATCACAATGAATCAAACTACACCGCCTATTCCGATGCGGGCATCATTCATATTTACTTCGGCACAGAGGCTGTGCATTACGAAAAGGCCCTTGCTATTTTATACAAGGAACTGAAACGCCTGAGGGAAGAGAAATTAACCCCGGGTCAGCTTCATCTTGTCAAAAAGCAGATCATCGGGCAACTGGCTATTTCACAGGAATCAAACCTCGCCGTGATGCTTGCCATCGGCAAAAGCTACCTGCTCCAAAACCGGTTTGACCCGGTCGAAACCATCATTCAGCGCATTGAAAGCACCACGGCAGAAGAACTGATGGAAATTGCCAACAAGGTTTTCGATGTAAAACAGTTGAGCATGCTGACCTTCCTGGCTGGAAATAAATAATCAACAGACTTTATTTACGTTTATCGGGATATCGGGATAATTTCAGATTGAAACTATATTGTATTGCTTTCCAGGAATAATTTCCTGTGTTCAAATATCCCTTTTACCTTGTTTTGAATGAACAGCAGGTCAAGCAGGTTCCCGAAAAAGCCAAGCGGGACTTTGTAAAACAGTTTGTCGGTCATCATCACACCTCCTTCAACTTCCTCAAAATGGTGCTCATGGTGCCAGATGGCATAAGGTCCCATGCGCTGTTCATCAACGAAATACATCGGTTTATTTACCTGTGTGATCTCTGTAACCCAGGTCATTGGGATGTTTAAAACAGGGGAAACCTTGTAGGTGATGATCAGTCCGGGGTAGATGTTTTCCGGTACCCGGGAAGTGATAACGAAATTCATCTCTTTGGGGGTGATCTTCCCCAGGTTGGCCGGATTGCTGAAGAATTTCCAGGCTTCCGGCATGGTGACCGGTATGAATTGAGTGAATTCCAGTTGACGCATGGGAAAGGGGATGAGTTTTTGCAAAGCTATTCATTTTTCACTCTTCACTCAACACGCTGCGTTGTTCACTGAACACTCAACACCCTTTCAATGGGTTGAACGTTCAGTTAAGAGTGATGAACGCCAAATGAAGAGTGCATAGTGAAAAACTAACAGTTTGGGGATAAACCCAAAGGAAGTTTGTATTTTGCGGGCAAATATTTCCAAGATGATAATTGATGACTTTCTTATTGCCTACTGCGAAGCACACACCAGCCCCGAACCGCCGGTGCTGGCGAAGCTGAACAGGGAAACTCACTTGTCGCAGGTATATCCGCAAATGCTCTCCGGTCATTTGCAGGGCACCTTGCTGCGGATGATATGCCAGATGATCCGTCCGAACCGGGTGCTTGAGATAGGTACATTTACGGGGTATTCGGCGATTGCAATGGGGTTGGGGATGACCCCTCCCCTGGCCCCTCCCCAAAAAGGGAGGGGAGGAGCGTTGTTGCATACGGTGGAGATTAACCCGGAACTGGAGGATGGAATACGAAAATATATTTCTGAGGCCGGGCTGGAAGACAGGATAATCCTGCACATCGGTGAAGCGCTGGAGATCATTGCGACAATGGATGAGGATTGGGACCTTGTTTTTATTGATGCCGACAAGCCCAACTACCTGAACTATTACAACGCGGTTTTACCCCGGGTGAAACAGGGTGGATTTATTATTGCAGACAATGTACTCTGGGATGGCAAGGTGACCGCCGACAGAACCAAAATGGATAAGGACACCCGTGGAATCGTTGAGTTCAATGAATTTGTTCAGAACGATGAACGGGTGGAAAATCTGATGCTACCCGTCCGTGACGGGCTCAGCATCATCAGAAAACGCTGATCATCCGATTCCCCTCTTTGCGCCCTTTGCGTGCAAATCTTTGCGTTCTCTGCGTGAAATAATTTGACTGCTACTTCACCCTGTATTCAAAGTTCACCGCTTCCAGTTCTTCATTGGCTTTGATGATCTTCTTCTTAAGGTCTTCTTTGAATGTAACCAGTTTCCGGTGAAGGTCATCATCGGCAACGGCAAGGATCTCCGCAGCGAGGATGGCTGCATTCTGGGCGCCGTTGATTCCTACAGTGGCAACGGGGATGCCTGGAGGCATCTGGACGATGGCCAGCAGGGCATCCAGCCCTTCCAGGGAGGCTTTGATGGGAACGCCGATCACAGGGAGCGTTGTCATGGCGGCAATCACCCCGGGGAGGTGGGCAGCCATTCCTGCGGCGGCAATGATCACGCGAATTCCGCGCTTATGGGCGTTTTTGGCAAACGATTCAACTTTATCCGGTGTCCGGTGGGCTGACAATGCATTCATCTCAAATGGGATCTGCATGTCATTCAGAAATTTGGCAGCTGCCTCCATAACCGGAAGGTCGGACGTACTGCCCATGATGATGCTAACTTTTGGGTCCATAGTTGCTGTTTTCTTGTGGTATGGCAAAAATAGATATATTTTTCTACCTTTGTGCGAAAGAAACACATACACTGAGTATGACGAAGGTACAGGTTAGGGAACTTGTTTTTGAGAAATTCATCAGCAGGGAGGAGATTGATGTCGCTGTGCAAAAAGTTGCAGATGCGATCAACCGTGATTTTGAGGGGAAAAACCCACTGCTGCTTGCCATACTCAACGGTGCTTTTATTTTTGCCTCCGATTTGATGCGGAAGATCACCATCCCTTGTGAGATCTCATTTGTGAAATTTGCCTCCTATTCAGGGACGCAAAGCACATCTAACATCAAGGAACTGATCGGTGTAGATGAGGATCTGAAA
This sequence comes from uncultured Bacteroidales bacterium, assembly GCA_903959905.1. Lineage (GTDB taxonomy): Bacteria > Bacteroidota > Bacteroidia > Bacteroidales > FEN-979 > CAIVAT01. The sequence goes on along the minus strand of CAJBYO010000054.1, from coordinate 18,969 downwards.
GGAAGGTATGTCATCATCGTTGAAGATATTGTGGACACAGGGCTCACCATGGAGAAATTACTGCAGGATATCGATTTGAAAAAACCTGCAGGTGTCAAAGTGGCCTGTTTCTGTTTTAAGCCTGAAGCGTTTCAGAAGGACTATTCCATCGATTATATAGGATTAACTATTCCCAATGATTTTATCGTTGGTTACGGACTTGATTATGACGGTTATGGAAGAAACCTACCTGATATTTACAAGATAGTTAAATAATTTTCTCACTGCTTAGGCGCAAAGACGCAAAGTTATGTTCAATCTGATCCTATTTGGTCCACCTGGTGCCGGTAAAGGAACCCAGGCTGTTAAAATTGCCGAAAAATTCGGCTGGAAACACATATCCACCGGCGATATACTTCGTGCAGAAGTCAGCCAGGGGACACCATTGGGATTGAAAGTCAAATCAGTGATGGATGCAGGACACCTTGTATCTGACGACCTGCTGATCGCCATCATGGAGTCGGTGTTTTTAAAGAACAATACGATCGTCCCCGGTTTTGTTCTGGACGGTTTTCCACGCACCCTGAACCAGGCCCAGGAACTGGACAAGATGCTTCAGAGGCACGGCCATAAATTGGGCCTTGTACTGGCATTGGAGGTGGATGAAGTTGAACTGGTTTCCCGCCTGATAAAACGGTCGCAGGACCAGGGCCGAAAGGATGATACAGAAGATGTGGTAAAAAACCGGCTGGTGCAGTATCACCGCCATACGGAGCCGCTTATTGACTACTACATTGATAAGAAACTGTATAAAAAAGTATACGGTGTAGGCACAATTGAAGATATTTTTGATCAGTTGTGTGCGGAGATCAAACCGTAGTAATTTCTCGCAGATTCTCGCGGATTGTTCACGCAGATTCTCGCGGATTTTCACGCAGATTTTCGCAGATTTTCACGCAGATTTTCGCAGAAAAGAACGCAGATAACGCAGAATAAAATTGAACACAGAACCATATTAGCACCCCATTCGTCATTCGTCATTCGTCATTTGTAATTTGTAAATCTCTCCACCTTGGCTGATTCAAACTTTGTCGATTATGTCAAGATCCACTGCGCATCCGGGAACGGAGGTGCTGGATCGCGGCACTTTATGCGCACCAAGACCAATGCACGGGGAGGACCTGATGGCGGCGACGGCGGGCGGGGCGGTCATATCATCCTCAAAGGGAACAGCCAGTTCTGGACGCTGCTGCATCTGAAGTTTACCAAACATCTCAAGGCCGAACATGGCGGGGCAGGATCAAAACAGCTCATGCACGGAGCCAACGGCAAGGATGTATACGTGGATGTTCCCCTTGGAACCATTGCCCGGGACTCGGAAACGGGTGAGATTGAATGCGAGATTACCGAAGACGGACAAACCTATATCATTGTACCCGGGGGAAGAGGCGGCCAGGGAAATGATCATTTTAAAACGGCAACCCGCCAGGCTCCAAAGTTTGCCCAGCCGGGAGAACCCGGGCTTGAATTCTGGAAAATTCTTGAGCTGAAACTTCTGGCTGATGTAGGCCTTGTCGGGTTTCCCAATGCCGGAAAATCAACTTTATTGTCGGTAATCTCTGCTGCAAAACCGCAGATCGCCGATTATCCGTTCACCACACTTGTTCCAAACCTTGGTATTGTAAGGTATCACGACAACAAATCGTTTGTCATGGCCGATATTCCAGGGATTATCGAGGGTGCCCACGAAGGGAAAGGCCTGGGATTGCGTTTTCTGAGGCATATTGAGCGAAACTCAACCCTGCTGTTTATGGTTCCGGTGGATGCAAAGGATATCCGCAAAGAGTACCAGATCCTTTTGAATGAACTTTCGCAGTACAATCCTGAACTGCTTGACAAATCACGCATTCTGGCCGTTACAAAGGCCGACCTTGCTGATGAAGAGATCCTGATCGAATTGAAAAAGGACCTTCCGGACATTCCCACAGTGTTTATTTCGTCGCATAAGATGACGGGGCTGGAGAAATTGAAGAAGATGTTGTGGGAAGAGCTTATACGTGACGCGTGACAGGTGACGGGTGACGGGTGACGGGTGACGGGTGACAGGTGACGCGTGACGGGTGACGGGTGACAAGTGACAAGTGACAAGTGACGAATGACGAATGACGAATGACAATTGAACAGGTGGCATGCTGGAATCGTTAAAATCAATTGATCAGAGTTTGTTTCTTTTCCTGAACGGTTTTCATTCACCGTTTTTTGATACCATTTTCTTTTACGGAACGAACAGCATTACCTGGCTGCCTTTATACCTGTTGCTTCTGGGTCTTGTTATCCGGAAGTTCAGGTGGAAAGCCTTGTGGGTCGTTTTATTTGCTGCATTTATGATCATCGTGAGTGATCAGTTAACCAATCTCATGAAAGAAACGGTGGCCCGACCCAGGCCTTCGCACGAAGATGGCTTAACAGGCATTCATACTGTAAACGGCTACCTTGGAGGGCAATTCGGGTTCTATTCAGCGCATGCCTCAAACAACCTGGCCATTGCCGTTTTCATGATCATCCTTTTAGCCCGGCCATTCCGGTATTTCCCACTCCTCATGCTTTCCTGGGCATTTTTTATGGCCTATTCCCGCATATACCTCGGTGTTCATTATCCTGTTGACATCATGGCCGGATGGTTGGCCGGAGGCATTATCGGATGGGGGTTCGGGCAGTTGTGCGGATGGTTTTTACGGCCAAAGCCAGATATCAGCAACTAATACGGATCATGAGGAATTTCCGGGGGCATGGGAATTTCAGATCTCAGATCTCAAATCTCAGATCTCAAATCTCAGATCTATCCGGCTTCTTTGAAAAAAATAATGGGTTGATATACCAATTTCAGGAAGGATGACGTTTAATGAGGACCCCACCCTAAATCCCTCTCCAAAAAGGGAGGGACTTTGCTCCTCCTGAAAAGGAGGATTTTGTTCGGGGAACACAGAAAATTCTGTTCCTTTTAAGGATAGCAGTTATGGAGTGGGAGATTGATCCACCAAATATTAATCATATGGGTAACTTACTGAAAATAATTCTGCTGACATCATTTCTTTTAACCTTATCCCCCATCATCACCAATGCCGCCGGCCCTCTTGACCCGGTAAGGCTGAACTCATGGGTTATCAATGCCGGCGTTGGGCCGGGCACCCATTTCTTCGGCAACGGTGCCGGGTTCGGACCTGCGTTGAAAGGATCATTCGAAACAGGCATGTGGGACCTCGGTCCCGGTGTGGTCACCCTTGGCGGTGAGGCCACCTTTTCATTTTTCAGTAACCACTACGGCGATGGCTGGAATGAGTCGTGGGTGAATTTTATTTTCGGCGCCCGTGCAGCATGGCATTACGGATGGAATGTTGAGGGGCTCGACACCTATGGGGGCATCCCTGCAGGGATAGGGTTCTGCGCCCATACGTTCGACGACCATCCGGGAAACAGCGGCTACACACCCGTCTATCCCTACTTCGGGATTTTCTTCGGAGCCTCTTACTTCTTCAACAAGTCCTTTGGCATCAACGGGGAGGTCGGGTACAACTCCACCAATGCCAACATCGGCGTGATCTTCAAACTGAAATAACCTTCCAGGTTCATCAAATTCTGGCGGGGTTCGTGGGATCATCTGTTGGTGTAGGGCCACGCCATGGCGTGGCCCTACAAAACAATCATTTGTCGCCGGTTGGCCATGCCATGGCATGGCCCTACACCGGACGTTTTTCCATTCCCCCTCCAGCGCCTGATTTTTTTTCACCGGTTGTTCATGATGAAAAACAAAAAATAAATTACTTTTACAATGACCAACCGATTCAGCATTGTCAGTCCTTCAAATCAAATCTACTATTATAATCATCCTGGTTGCATGGATTTCCATTTTGCCATGGAATAAAACCTATGCAAGCAGGCCAAAGGTTGACAGTCTTCATGCTGCATTGTTCAAGACTGATGATATTGCAAAAAAAATAACCCTTTACCTCGCAATGTCAAAGTGTTATGAAGATGTGAATCCCGATTCATCTGTTATATACTGGAAAGAGGCCCAGAACCTTGCGATCCGTCTTAAAACCGAAAAACCACTGGCAGAAGTTTATGCACAGGCCGCTTTTTTCGGGTTGAAGCAAAATCTCCTTGACCAGGCGTTTCTTAACTTCACACTCGCTGCCAGGTATTACGGCAGTTGCAAGGAGGATGTCCAGTATGCAAAAATGAAGTCAATGATGGGCAGTATATGCCTCGTCAGGGACAACATAGCCGAAGCAATGACATATTACATGGAGGTTATTGACATTTCGGAAAAAGTAAATCTGGACAGGATTTTGCCGCATGTGCTCAACAATGTCGGGAATATTTACATGGGTTCCGATGATTTTAACAATGCACTTGTATACTATATCCAGGCACTTCAGCTCTTCCGGAAAATAAAGGACACTCTAAACACAGCTTACCCTCTGCTCAATCTGGCAGAATGCTATTTCTATCTTGGGAATCTTGATATGGCCCAGGATTATAACCGACAGGCGATTGAAGCATCTAAAATTGCACAAGATAACATCCTTGAAGCGCGGGCGCTGATGATCCTGGGGATGATCAGGAGCAAACAAAAGGATTATAACGGAGCCATTGTAATCCTGAACACAAGCCTCGAGATCCTGAAAAAGCATGCTACCATCCATCCAGGGCCTCCGAATATCCAGTATTCCGAATTAATGGCACAGTTGGGAGATACATGGTACAAAAAGGGCGACTTAAAAAAGTCACTTGCCTACAACCTTGAGGGCTATTCTGTTGCCAGGTCAATGGAGCAGATCCAGCAAGTCATGATAACGTCAAAGCAACTCAGCATGATCCACGAACAGCAACACAGGCTGGATTCATCATTGTTTTACTACAAGATTTACATGTCCCAGGCGGATAGTCTGGCAAAATCCGGCAACATTAAGGCTGTTAAACTACTGGAAATCAGACAGGAATATGAGAAGAAACACCAGGAGGATGAACTGAATATTACGCTTGCCAAGTCAGCCAGAAGAACAATGCTCATCATCTATATTTCCAGCGGCGCGGTGTTGCTGGCGGTGATCCTCATACTCTTCCTTATGCTGAAACTGGAGAAACAGCGTAAAGGGAAAGCAGTACTGGAACAACAGCGATTGCAGGAGAAACTGGATTTTCAGAATAAAGAACTTACTACCAATGTTGTGTACCTGTCTAAAATGAATGAGTTGGTGATGACCATCGCAGAAAAACTTAAAAAACTTGAGATGAGCGAAGGTTCTTCGAACGCCAGGATCATTATGTCTGTCATATATGAATTGGAGCAAACCTCCAATACCGATACCTGGAAAGATTTTGAAGTCAGATTCCAGAACGTTCACATTGATTTTTATAAAAAACTGGGTGCCCTTTACCCCGACCTCACCCCCAATGAGCTGAAACTGTGTGCCTTCATGCGCCTCAACATGAGCACAAAAGAAATATCAGCCATCACCTACCAATCGCTGAACAGTATCACCGTAGCCCGCTCCAGGCTCCGCCAGAAACTCGGCGTCGCCAAAGACGAAAACCTCGTCATGTTCCTCTCCCAGGTCTGACCCCCTCTCCGCCAGGTCCCCAATCCACGTGTCCGTCCGTCCGCCCGTCCGCTTTGTCCGCTTTGTCCGCCTGTCCCTCCTCCCGTTCACCCGCTCACCCGTCCGCCAGTCCACCTGTCCGCCTGTCCGCCCGCCCACCCAACTCCCTAACCCTCAACCCTGTAATGTTTTGTAACCTCCCCTATAGCTTTTGTAATGCCATAATAATTGACATGTGTGCGAATCAGGAATAGATTTGCCGGCAAAATGTCAACCAGCGATTTTCGCACTTTTACTATGGATGAAAACACAAAGCCCGATTCATGGCTAAACGATCTTTCGAATCTGATTCAAAAGAAGAAAGAGGAGAACGAACTGCTTAGAAAACTCAGGGAATCACTTGACTTGCCGGCAACAGGACCAGCAAATCAGGCTGATACCCGCATTGAAATCGCTGATGACAATACAAACTGAAGCATTTATTAACCAAAAACCCAAAACAATGAGAAAAACTTTCTTTACCCTGATTTTTGTCATGATGATCAGTGTGCTTTCATTTGGCCAGTTGACCGGGATTAAGACAATCCCCGGTGACTATTCCTCTGTGAGCAATGCAATTTTTGCGCTAAATTCAGTGGGTGTCGGCCCCGGAGGGGTAACTTTCAGTGTTGCCGGCGGACACACGGAAACCTTTCCTCTTCTGACTTCCGGTTTGATTACTGTAACAGGTACCGCCGCCAATCCTATCCTCTTCCAACGTAGCGGAGCAGGCGCCAATCCTGTCATCACTGGTTGTGTAACAGGGCCCAATACAACTGATTACGTTTTCGCCCTCCAGGGAACAGATTACATCACCTTTGACGGTATTGATGTTGCCGAGCCAACCGGAGTCATCGAATGGGGCTATGCGATCCTGAAGGCTTCAGCACAGGATGGATCTCAGAATGTTACCATTAAAAACTGTAATATCTCCCTTAAAAAAACAAATACGGCAACTGTGGGAATTTATTCCGCCAACGTAACACCCGGTGCGCCTGTCACCCCATTGACCGTTGACACTCCCAACGGTTCGAATTCAAACAATAAATATTACAGCAACAATATCTCAGGTTGTTACAGCGGCATCCTCATCAATGGTTATGCCGACCCTACTGCACCCTATGCACTCTATGATCAGTCAACAGAAATCGGGAAAGACGGCGGCAACACCGTCACCAGTTTTGGCGGCAGCACGGTGGTTGATTACGGTATTTATACCTCCTACCAGAACAGGATGACGATCGCGAACAATACGATAAACGGCACGGTTGACGGAAACGGTGCCTGCGCAGGCATCCAGATGAATACGGCAAACAATGCAAGTACGAATGTTTATTCCAATACTATCAGCATTGCCTATACCGGAACCGGTGCATTTTATGGTATCTATAACAACATGGGCACAAACTTTACCGATAACATCTATAATTTCTATTCAAATACGGTGACAAACTGCACCTATGCAAACGCAGTTTCCGGTAATTTTTATGGCATTTATAACTACATCTCTGCAGCGACCATAAACTGGAACAACTGCCAGGTCACAAACAACACGTATGGTTCAGGTACAACAACTTCAACGGGAACTGTAGCATATATGTACCTTTTCGGCAGCCCGACCACTCCCGCCTCAGTTAACTTTTACGGAAACTCTGTGACTGGCAACTTACGGTTGCAGTCTGTAGTTGGCAGCGGGACATCCTACTACATGTACATCAGCGGCGGCGGCACGGCCGGACCGGTAACAAATGTTTATAACAACTTGGTTGACAACAACACCGGTGCCACATCTGGCGGCGCCTATGGCTTCTATTTTCTGAATGGCGCCTCTGTTAAAAATTTTTATAATAATACCTTTTCCAACCAGCTGAACACCAGGGGCACCATCTATGGCGTGTATACCGGGAACGGATATACAACCAATATTTACAACAACAAAATCCAGAATATCAACTCAATTGCTGCAAGTGCATTGGTTTATGGCATCAACCTGTCAAGTTCAACAGGTAGTGGTACAATGAACGTTTACAACAACTATGTCAGTGAGTTGAAGACCCCAAATACCACTACTGCCGTTGCTCAGTACGGGATTTATGGCGGCGCAACCTCCACCAATTATCTGAATATTTATTACAATACCGTTTACCTTGACGGTACATCTGCAGGTACAGGGTTCGGCTCAGTAGGGCTCTATGTTGGCTCAAGTCCGGCAAGTGTTGACCTGAGGAACAACATCATTGTAAACAACACCACTCCAACCGGCGCAGGACTTGCCGTTGCTTTCAAATCAGGTGTTGCCCTGGCAACCAATATCGGTGCCATCACCAACAACAATGACTACTATGCCGGCACACCAGCATCAAACCACCTGATTTTCTATGACGGGACCAACTCCGATCAAACCCTTGTTGCCTACAAAGCAAGAATGTTCCCCAGAGAAGGCAATTCCATCACCGAAAATCCGCCATTCACACAGGTGGCCACCACTCCTTACAATCTCCATATCAACGCGGCTGTTGCCACGCAATGTGAAAGTGCCGGACAGGTTATCTCAACGCCGGTATCCATTGCCAATGATTTTGACAACGATGCACGCTTCCCCAATTCCGGGTATCCCAACGACCCGGGCTTCCCTGCCACCGCCCCTGACCTTGGCGCCGATGAGTTTGCCGGAATGCCACTTGATCTTATCCCCCCGGTGATTTCATACACCCTCCTCCAGAACACCATGTCAATGCTTGACCGCACCCTCACTGCCACCATTACGGATGCCAGCGGAGTACCTGTATCCGGCGACGGTTTGCCCCGTGTTTGCTGGAAAAAGAACTACAATGGATCCTGGGCATATGCAACCGGTACTTCAGACGGGAACAACCAGTATTCATTTTCTTTCGGAGCCGGAACGATCCTCGGTGATACCGTATATTATTACGTCGTGGCACAGGATGCCAGCGCTGCCAAGAACGTTGGAACCTTCCCGATCCTTGGATCAGGAGGTTTTTCTGCCAATCCCCCAACTGCAGCCACCCCGCCAACCAATTCAAGCAAATATGTCATCATACAGGGAATCTGTGGCACTTTCACCGTTGGGACCGGACAGGATTTTGCTACCCTGACAGCGGCTATCAACAGCATCAATATCAAAGAATTCACCTGCCCGGTAACATTACTGCTTACTGACAACGTATACAGTTCTGAAACCTATCCCATCATTATCAACCAGATCCAGGGAGCAACTTCGGTAAATACCCTCACCATCAAACCCGCCCCGGGAGCGACTCCTAATTTTTTGACTTCCTACCTTGGCCTTACCCCGAATTACTGGAGTATGATCTCACTCAATGGAGCACAGCATGTGATCATTGACGGATCAAACAGTGGAGGGACTGACAAGAGCCTCACATTCCAGAATACCGCTGTATCGGGTTTCGCTGCTGCAATCGGACTCTACAATAACGGAACCATCGGCGCCGGAAACATCACCATTAAAAACTGTGTTGTGAGGGCCCATACCGACAACGTTTACAATGCCTAGGGTATTGTGATGTACTCCATAACCGGGAATTGCGGTTACCATGATATCGTGATCCATAACAACACGATCAACAGTGCCAAATTCGGCTTGCAAATTGCCGGTATCGCCACCAACAAAGCGACCAACATAGAGGTGTCTGATAATATTATCGGAGATATGTCGCTCGTCATCGCACAGTATGCTATTTCCATGTCTTACACAGACAATGTCAGGATAACCGGCAATGAACTAATCGGCGCTGCCCAGGGAATGGCTGTAGGTCCTGTAACTGCAGGGATCTATATCAACGCCGGATGCACCAATACCAAGATCAGGAAAAATATCATCCATGATTTCAATCAGACAGGAACAGCCTTCCCGATGAACGGAGCTGAAGGTATTGTCTATCTGGCAGAAGCAACCTCGTTAACCGAAATTACCGACAATTTGATCTACAATATCAAATCACCTGGCCAGAGTACATCGGTTACCGGGGCAAATCCGTTCGGTATTTTCTTACAGAGCGGTGGTAATATTAAAATCCAGCACAACACCATTTACATGGGAGGCAATTATCTTTCTTCCACTGTGTCGGGGATGTCTGCATGTATTGGCATGGCCAACAATATCACCCAGCTTGATATTCGCGATAACATCCTGAAAAATTCATCTCAGCCGGTTTCAGGGACGCCTGCATCAAAGTCATATTGTATCACGACAGGGACGAACCCCGGGTTCACCTTCCTGGGCAACAATGATTACTTCTGCGACGGTATCGGTGCAAGGATAGGCTATTACGGCGGTGCGGATAAGATTACCCTGGCCGACTGGCAAGCTGCTACCGGCATGGATGCAAACACCGTTAATGTTGACCCTGTATTTACCGGTTCAACCAATTTTGTACCAACCACCACTGCCATGCCAAAGGCAGGTGTTTATATCCCGACATTGCCTACCGACCTTGCCAATGTAACCCGCACGAATCCACCCGACATCGGCGCTTATGAATTCACGTCCATGCCGGTCGTTGTGACAACTGCAGCAGGAGATGTAACAAGCAATTCTGCCACAGTGAACGGCACCATCAATCCCAATGCCACGGATGTCAATCTCTACTTTGACTATGGAACGACAACGGCATACGGCACAACAGTAAACGGGACTCCCTACCTTGTGAACGGCAGCGTATTACTTAACATCAATGCCCCGTTGACCGGACTTACAGCCAACACGACCTACCATTTCCGGATCAGGGCTGTGACCTTTGGCGGCATCAATATTTACGGTAACGATATGACCTTTACCACCACCCCGGGAATTCCTGAAAACCTCACGGTTGGCGGCGAGATCGGCGGCGGTTTAACTCCCTGCTACAATGCTTCCAACACCATCACGGTAGGTGGACCGGGCAACCCGTTCACACTGCTGAGCGGGTCAAGCGCAACCTTTATCGCCTGGCAGAAGATCTCTTACTTGCCAGGTACCCAGATCCAGCCCGGAAGCTATATGCACGGTTACATTTCACCGGGCACCTTTTGCGTCGCTCCGTTAATGCCGGCCACTGTATCAGGCACAGGTGAAAATACACCCACCGGTCTTGATCTTGCTTCCTTCAGCATCTTCCCGAACCCGACCAACGGCAACTTCACCCTTGTTCAGAAAGGTGAAAACCTCCGCGGCAATGTAAAAATTGAGGTTTTCACGGTCCGTGGCGACAAGGTGATGACAGAAAGCATGATCGGCGAGAAACAGCATGAATTCAACTCCTCTGACCTCAAGGCAGGCCTTTATTTTGTAAAGGTTGTGGCTGACGGCTATGTGGAGACGATGAAGCTGGTGAAGTTGTAGACCCCCCATCTCAGGCCTTGTGTTTGGTTGAGCCGTCCCGGGAGACTGGGGCGGCTTTTTTTTTAGATAACGGAACCTGTTCTGCTTTTCCCCACTGTTAATTTTTCACTCTTCACCCTTCACTCAACACTATGCGTTGTTCACTGTGCGTTCAACTCACTAACCAACAACCGCAATAAAAAATGACGAATATGCGAATAACGAATATGCGAATAAAGCGCTACGAATCAAGATAGAAACCATACTGATTAGCACCCCATTCGCATATTCGTCATTCACATATTCGCAATTCCCCTATTCACCATTCGCATATTCGTCATTCGCATATTCGTCATTCTCCCCTGCCAGCACCAACAGTGCAGCCTAACCAGGAGGTTCTACCCCACCGTCTCCGGGTCATCACTCAGATAAACCAACGCCTCTTTCGCAGACCGGAACACCAGTACTTTTCCATAGTCGTCAGACCATTGCCCCGTGTCGGCCCGTTCCCATTTCCCTTTGCCAAGGACGGAAATCTTCTCTCCCTCCTCCAGGATACCTTCCCGGAAGCGGAGCGTTTTATTTAATCCCATGAAATTTTCGCTCTCATGGCCGTGTTGTTTCAGGTAGGACGAAAGCTTTTCCGTGGCATCCTCCATGAACCCGGTAGTGTATTTTCGGTCAGGGACAATATAACTGGCCATCCATTCTGCTTCAACACGTGCGCACGACATGCCGTCGCGTATGCCGAACGGACCGGCCACCTCTTCTTCAATCAGTGTTTTCCAGTGCGAACTCTTCCCGGAACTTACCTTCTGTTCCACCAGGACAGAATAATAGGCACAGGGCCTGCCCGACAGCGGGGCATTCAGCGGTGTGCCTGTCAACTCTACTTTCCCGACGATCTTTGCAAATTCTCCATCCAGAAAAGAGGAGATACTTTTGGTGACTGCTTTTTTTAGTTTACGCCGGATGATGGCCTTTTTTTTGAAGTAGTTGGTAACAAAAATGATCATTGCGACAATGGCCACCGTGATGAGGATGTATAGGATGATCTTATTATTTTCAGCCATTTTGTTTATATCAAATTTCCTGAAAATTAGCTTGATAGCCGGCCGGTCCATGCGATTCAGCCCGACATATGTTATCAATATCATCCAAATTTACTAATCTTTCCTCCCCGGAAGGAAATAGCCAGCAATAATTTATCAAGGCAGGGTAATGGTCTTGCCAATTTGCACTTTACATTTTGCCATTTTTCTCTAAGTTTCTCCGATTGTTCTCCGATCATTCTACGATTGTGCTCCGATTGCGCTCCGATTGTGCTCCGATCATTCTCCGATTGTTCTATATATTTTGTATAGTTCTCCTCCGAAGATGACCCAACGTTCACCCGTTGGTCCTCCGATCGGATTGTTTTGAACCCAAAAATGAATTTACCTGCCCCAATTAAACCTTAAAATTATTCTCCCTGATTATCTGCATGTTATAATTATTTTTCAACTGTAACCCAACCATTTTCCAGTTCACCGTGTCAATAGGGCATAAACACAAGTCTATGACGTTTATGCTGATTTTTATTACAAAAGCAATGCGTACAACCCCGGATATCTTCCGGGACGCATGGCAAACCACAGGTGTGGCGAGGGAGAAATTGGGCGTGGCAAGGGTGAGGCCGCCACCCGGGGGTAAAATGTCAAATGTCAAATGTCAAATGCCAAGTCCCAGCTCCCATTTGAGAATTGAGATTTGAGATTTGAGATTTGACATCTGACTCCTGGCAATTGACAATTGACAAATTACAAATATGTTCAAACATCAATAACCAATTTAAAACTTAATAAAATGACTAAAATAAAAGTAGCAGAAGTATTTGAAAGCATGTCAGGCCGGTATGGCAAGAAACATGTATTACGCAGTGTTGACGGAAGGACCATTCTTGCCGGAAGGCCAAAGAGGTCGGGAGTAAAAACTCCAAAACAGACGGAGTTCGAAAACAGGTTCAAGGAGGCCGTTAAATATGCCGTTTTTGCAAAGGATAATCCCATGTTGTGGCAGAAATACGAATCCATGACATCAAACGGCAAATCCGCATACAACCGTGCCGTGGGTGATTTTATATCAGTTCCCACGGTGAATGACGTTGATGTAACGGGTTATGCCGGTCAGCCCGGCGGCCGGATCATTGTTACCGCTATGGATAAATTTGAAGTGATCGGTGTAACCGTCAGCATTAAAAAAGCCGACGGCACGCTCCTTGAGGAAGGTCCTGCGCAGCAGCGCGATCAAACCAATTTCTATGTTTACTATGCAACCCTGGAGAATCAGGACCTGGCAGGTACAGAGGTTACCGCCACGGTAACTGACAATCCGGGCCACATGGTCACTGAATCGGTAACACTGTAATCATCGCCGTGTCAGGAGGGTCGGGAGTTTTCCCGGCCCTCTTTTTGATAACTATTTCATGTATATTTGGCAGAGGAACCAAAACAATGTGGCGGCCAGTGATACTTAGCAACACGTTAGCGGTAATGTTAACAAAACCACACCTGGCCAATAAAAACAAGCAAAATGAAAATTAGACTTTCAGTAATATTGATTTTATTAGGGCAGTTTGCTTTTGGACAAAATAAAGTTCAAAAAATAGACAGTTTAATGAAAGCCCTATATTCAAATCACGACTTCAATGGAAATGTGTTGGTAGCTGAAAAGGGAAAGATAATTTATAGCGGTAGTTTTGGATTGGCAAATGAAACAACAAAAGAGCTATTGACAGAGAATTCAATATTTGAGACAGGGTCTGTTTCAAAACAATTTACAGCAATGGCTATTATGATGCTAAAAGAACAGGGGAAATTGAATTTGGACGATGAAATAGGGAGATACATTCCTGAATTTTCAAATTATACAGGCATAACAATCAGACATCTTCTTCACCATACTGGCGGACTTCCAGACTATATGGAGGTTATGGATAGTTTGTTTGATAAATCAAAAATAGCCACAAACAAAGACCTTGTTGCTATATATGGCCAATACAACCCCAAAGTATTATTTAGCCCTAACAGCAAATTTGAATATAGCAACACTGGTTACGCACTATTAGCAAGTATCATCGAAATTGTTTCAGGATTGACATATGCAGACTTTTTAAACAAATTCATATTCAATCCATTGAAAATGAAAAATACGTTTGTCTATAATCGCAGATTAAACCCTAAGAAAGTAGCAAATTATGCGTTAGGTTATATCAGTCCCGACAGTTTAACAGGATATATTTTACCTGACAGCTTTGAAGAAACTAAATTTGTTGTCTGGCTTGACGGAATTGTTGGCGATGGAACAGTAAATTCCACTGTGACGGATCTATTAAAATGGGACAGAGCATTGTATAAAAATGTACTTCTTTCAGAGGAAGGAATGAAAGCTGTTTTTGAAGTTGCCACTTTGAATAACCAAACCAAGACAAACTATGCTATGGGCTGGGAAATTGAAAAATTTGATATTTACAGTAAAATGACAAGACATGGGGGAAGTTGGCCTGGTTATGTAGCATATATTGAGAGACATGTTGAAAATGATAAGACGATTATCATCCTGCAAAATCATGAAGACGACATTTCAATTCCCTTGAAAGCTATACGAAAAATAATTTATAATAAACAATTGTAAAATCAAATGAGACAAAACACTACCGCTTACAGCACCTACCCAAAAGGCGGGGTTTTGAGTTTTGTGGCAAAAGTTCCGCCCTTAGGGTAGCTGCAGCCCTTTAGGCCAAATTTAAAGACACGACGTTAAATGACTGAACAAGAAATCTCAAAAGCAATTAAGAATGTTGCCGACATCGGAGGGATGACGGTCAACGAAAGGCTATTTGTTGGCGGCCTTATGGATGACCTCACTCATCCTAAGGCCATACAGATATCTGCAAAACGTCCACAGGAATAATATTACAACCATGACATATAACAAATTTATATTCTTGTCAATTCTTGCAGTTCTTAATTTGTTCCATCTTGTAGTTGCACAAAAGCCAGCAGAAAACAATTCTTTCAAGATTATTGGATACTACCAGGGAAAATCTGGAGATGTAAACAATTATGAATACCAGAAGCTTACTCACATCATATTTTGCTTTGCTGATCTGAAGGGGAACAAGATCTCATTAAAGGATACTGCAGATGAAAGAACCCTAAGGCTTTTAGTGGCTCAAAAACGGAAATATCCTCAATTAAAAGTGCTGGTATCCTTAGGTGGGTGGAACGGATGTGCAACTTGTTCTCCAATTTTCGCCAGTGACAGTAACAGGATAATTTTTGCCCAATCGGTCAAAGAGTTCATGCTGCAATTTGGCCTTGACGGTTTTGATCTGGATTGGGAAAGTCCTGTGATAGGTGGTTATAAAGATCATCCGGCTTCTCCCGAAGACAAGGATAATTTCACATCCCTGATCAAAGAACTGCGGCATGCATTGCCCTCACCCAACATTGTTTGTTTCGATGCAAATAGTTTTCCTGAATATGTTTTTTCATCTGTAGACTGGACCAATGTGATGCCGAATGTAGATTTCGTCAATCTGATGACATATGGCTTACCCAATGATAAACCAGGTCATTCAGGTCATCACACTGCATTATATTCATCGCCTTTCCAAAAAGAAAGCGTTCAAAGTGGTGTTAAATTGCTTGACTCATTAAAAGTCCCTCCGGATAAAATAATAATTGGTGCTGCATTTTATTCTTTTGTAGTTGTTCATGTTGACTCTGTTAACTTTGGCCTGGGCCGTACAGGGAAAACAAAGAATTCCCCTGATTACCGAACGACTCAAAAAATGTTCACGGCAGAAAACGGGTATAAAACCTATTGGGATACCATTTCAATGGCGCCTTACCTTTACAGTTTTAAAGAAAGGACATTCGTTACTTTGGACAACAAAGAATCATGCCGCTTAAAAACCAAATTTGCTCTTGATCACCAACTGGGAGGAATAATGTTCTGGCGTTTGAATGGTGACACGGAAAAAAACGGATTGTTAAATGCAATTTATGAAACACATGAAAACTATCGCTAGTGGATTTCTATTATTAGTTATCTCTTGCAACAGCAGTTCTTTGAAAGTAAATAAAATCAAGGAATCAACGACTGTTTTAACCAAAATAAAACAAATGGAATGGGTTATTGGGAAGTGGGAGCATATTTCAAGAGACAGAAGTTTATACGAAATCTGGACAAAAACCAATGATACTGTATATTCAGGCAGAAGTTTTATGATTGCCAACAATGATACCGTTTTTTCAGAAAGTATATCGTTGGAGCTTAAGAACAATGAACTGTTTTATATTCCCACAGTAAGCGACCAAAACAATGCGAAACCTATAGCCTTTAAATTTATTTCAATTGAAAACACTGAAATAATTTTCGAAAATAAGGAACATGATTTCCCCCAACGGATAATTTATAAAAATCCTGAGTACGATTCGTTATACGCCAGAGTTGAAGGAAACGATAACAGTAAATTCAGAAAAGAAGAGTTTTTTATGAAAAGAAGCAGACAATAAGAGACAGAATAATTATTCAAAAAAACACCATGAGCATTTCAAAATCAGACAGACCGGCACTAATTTTAATTGACATTCAAAAAGGGTTTGACAATGTAGCATATTGGGGTGGACAAAGAAACAATCCTGATGCAGAAAATAATGCAGGAGAGCTCTTAGAACTTTGGAGAAAAAACCATCTTCCGGTTTTTCACATAAAACATTGTTCTACAACGCTGACTTCTTTGCTGAACGAGACAAATGAAGGAAACGAATTTAAAGACATTGTCAAACCAGTTGGCGGTGAACCAATTATCAAAAAGAATGTGAACAGTGCTTTTATAGGGACAGACTTAAAAGAGCGACTTGACAACGACAAAATAACCAAATTGGTGATTGTTGGCTTAACCACAGACCATTGCGTTTCAACGACTGCAAGGATGGCAGGAAATCTGGGGTTTGACACTTTTGTTGTTTCCGATGCGACTGCTACGTTTAACAAAAAAGGACTTGACGGACAAAACTTTTCAGCTGAACTAATTCACGAAACTGCTTTAGCAAGCTTGAATGGTGAATTTGCCACCATTTTAACAACTGACTATTTAAAACAAAACATTTAGAGAAGGCAATTTGAGAACACTAATGTGATTTTAACCACAAAGGATTCAAAGGCTACACAAAGTCGCACCAGGGGTTGATGATATGTAGTAACCTTCGTGCGCCTTCGTGCATCCTTTGTGCGCCTTCGCGGTTTAATTTCAGTTGAAAATGAGTATTTCACATATTATAGTGATTGAGAAAAAACACTAATCTGGACAAAGGGTTCTTGAAAAACGGGGAACTTGTCAAAAGTGTGAAAGCCACCGAAATTACAAATTGGCTTAAAGCCGAATATGAATTGGGCCACGGACATGCCATGGCAATTTTTATGACATTCATAGGAAAAACTGAATGACGGGCAGTTATACCAGCGTTGTGAATGCCTTACAAATTGCACTTTTAACCGATTAACCATTCCCGAAGGCTTATGAAAGTAAAATTCGTTTCTCTGACTTTCCTGCTTCTCTTTACAAGAGCGTGTGATTTTTATTCCACTGGTCTTTGGTTTTTTGACAACCCGACCGGGGAAATGAATCCACTGGCCAGTATTTTTGGGTTTGGTTGGACCGGGCTACTTGTTTCAAATGCAATAATCATGGCTTTAGTTATTTATGCATTTTACTATTATACATTCAGCTATAAAACAAAAACCATAAAATCGAAGCCGGGCGGACTTGCTGACTTTGTTTCTGAATTATATTTCAACGAAAAGGGACGCTTTTTTGATGTCTTTTATAAATCTCCGAAAAACAAGAAAACACTTTTAGCCCACACGGGGTATGTATTGATCCGGGTGATCATTTTGGGGAGCATCCTTGCAACATTCCATAATCTTTGTCAATTTTACCAGGTCGGATTTTACAGTTCTTTCAGAGATTTCGTGGGCAGGCCGCTGTTTGTAATTGGAGGACTGGTATTGTTGTCCTTTGGATATTTTGCATATCGGTTATGGAACAGGGAGTATCAGATTTATAAAAGTAATTTTGTAGCCTTGGATGTACACAGTTGATATGTGACACACCCGGTAACAATAACGGTGTGGCAGGTTGGCATTCCCGGGAAACGTTCGGCTCCGTTCGACCTGGTGAACAGAGCCGGATTTTCTGGTAAACTTCGCATCAACCTGGTGCCTGATTTTATATAATTAATCCCATTATGCTAAACCTCAGAAATATTATTCAATTCAAAGGCAGAATACGACGTCGCAACTATTTTATCCTGAATTGCTTATTTACAATCCTGTATTTATTGATCTGGGAAATATTGGTTGAAGGTGATTTCAACAACTTCGAAGTCACCCTTGTCCTTATTCTGCTGTTGATTGTTGTTTATTTTTCTGAAAATATCATCATAAAAAGGTTTCATGACATTAATTGTTCCGGTTGGTACTCGGTGTTATTGCTTGTTCCCATTGTAAATATTGGCGGTGCTTTTTTATTGCTGTTCAAAGAAGGAACCCCCGGTGAAAACAAGTATGGCATGAATCCGAAGAACCGGGAAATCGTTACTACAATTGCTGAAAAGTCAGACAATCTAACTGATGATGAAGTTGTTTAAGGGTTCATTGACTGATCACTATCCTACATTCAGGAATGGGATAAATCCTAAACTTGATTCGGGGCTATGTTTTTTTTTAACCACTAAGTACCCTCCCAAATAAAACTGGGAACATCAGCATAGATAACTTGAGTACAAAATCCTGAAGGATTTTAAAACTATGAGTGCAATTCACTAGTGTCCAATTAATTTTTTTCGACAATCAATACGTAAAGGCAAATTCAAGTTGAGTGTTTTTTTCACCGATATCATCAATAATCTCGGAGGTCAGGAAAAGGTCTCTGATAGGCGTTTTGTCTGTCAGAACTCT
>CAJBYO010000053.1 GCA_903959905.1 uncultured Bacteroidales bacterium | reverse complement strand
CATCATTATCCTTATTTTGAGCCTCGTAAACATTACCTATGCCGCTCATAGCCCTGAATACTCCGCTGTTGATATGGTGTTTTTGCGACACAAACAGAACTTCATTATAAAGTTCCAGTGACTGTGTGTATTTTTTTTTGTCGTAATACAAGCCAGCCAGGTGAAACCGGGTTGGAAGAGTCTCAACCGCATATTTTTTCATTGGAAGCAGGTTCTTTGCTTTCAAAAAATAGTATTCTGCACTGTCTGGGTTGGAAATCCTGTAAAAGGTGCCTAGATTGTTCAAAGCAAAAAGGTAGTTTAAGCTATCATTATATGCAATCGTGATACTGCAGGCTTTCCTGTAATACAGCAGCGATAGTTGGGTATCGTTCAGTGATTGATAATTGCCCGCCAGGTTAAGATAAACCGGGCCAAGCGCTTGTGTATGGCCGAGAGATTCAAAAATTTTTATTGCTTCAAGCAGTTTTTTCTGGGCGGCAAAATAATCCCCTGTAGAACTGAGGAGTGAACCATCGATATTCAGTGCATTTGCTTTTTCATAGCTCTGTGTCTTTTTATCGAATAAGGTGTAGGTTTCATCAAGGTATTTTCTAGCCAGGAAATACTTGCCATCGTTTGTTAATTGCTGCGATAACCATATCCCTGAATATATTTTTACGGCATTGCTCCTTCCCGGGAAAATTCCGCTTTGGTATCGTTGCATAAAACTGTAAGCTGAATCTCTCATGTCCAGTTTCATCAGCGCTTCGGACTTGATCTTAATGTAATCAACCAGCTGAGTATCAGCAAGAGCATCCGTCGAAACAGCATGAACCAATGAATCCAAAATCCTGATGGACGCACGAGGATCCGTAACGATCAGCTGGCCGGCCTTTTTACTTTCAAGTGAAAATTTTCCAGCTGGCAGACTGCCTGATTTGTTGCTGTTGCAGGCTGAAAAGCACGCCATTACACAAAAACAGATCAGGATTGAAGTTTGAAAAACGGGCTTTTTACAATTGTTCATACTGCAAATCTATTAACAAAACCGGTTTCTTGTATCCGAAAAACAAACAACAAAGGCCGAAAAGTGTTTGTTTGGGAGGCATTTGATATAGATTGAACAGTGAAAAATCATAGAGTGGAAAAAACGTCCTCTTTGACCAGACTTCGC
The DNA here is from genome assembly GCA_903959905.1 of uncultured Bacteroidales bacterium. Lineage (GTDB taxonomy): Bacteria > Bacteroidota > Bacteroidia > Bacteroidales > FEN-979 > CAIVAT01. The sequence goes on along the minus strand of CAJBYO010000053.1, from coordinate 87,500 downwards.
CGGAACAGCACGATCCTCTCATTTAGCTGATTGTTAATAATGTATGATGGAAACGAAAATCGGCAGTGGGTGGTCAGGATGGTTCGGCTTTTCCAAGAGATGCCTATTTCGGCAGACTAAAATAAAATGTCGCCCCTTTATCCACTTCTCCTTCGGCACAGCAACGGCCTCCATGACGGGTAATGATCCGGTTTACATTGGCCAAACCGATCCCTATTCCTTCGAAATCGCTGACTTTGTGTAACCGTTTGAATGTACCGAAAAGTTGTTCTACATACTTCATGTTAAAACCAGCCCCGTTATCTTTCACAAAAAAGGTATCCTCGTTACCACTCGAGAAACTGCCGATCTCAATGATGGCTTTCGGCTTTTTCGAAGTATATTTGATGGCATTCGAGATCATGTTGATCCATACCTGCCTGAGAAGGTCTTCATCGCCGTTTATATCGGGAAGAGATGCCATGGTGAATGTGATGATTCTGTCTTGAACATCCGGTTCAAAGAATTTGATGACTTGCTGAACCAAATCTGATGAACATATCCGTTTCTTTTTCAATTCGATTGCATTCAGCCTGGAGAAATTAAGTATTTCATCAATCAAGTTCTCCATATTTGAGGCTGAAGAGGAAATGACATCAAGGTATCCAAGTTCTTCTATAGTCAGTTCTTTTGATTTCATCTCCCTGAAAAGACGCATATACCCGCTGATATGCCTTAAAGGTGCTTTAAGATCATGGGAAACAGAATACGAAAATGATTCCAGTTCTTTGTTGACAGTCTCCAGTTCAGATGTTCGTTGCTTCACACGCAGTTCCAGATCCCGGTTTAATTCCAGAATCTCTACTTCTGATTGCTTCCGTTCAGTTATATCCTGTGTTGTACCGCGCAATACAACAGGATGACCATCAGAATCGAATTCTAATTTGCCAAATACGTGCATCCAGCGAGTGATCTTGTCGTTATAGCGAACAATCCGAAATTCGACATCGGCAGGTTGCATATTGCTGATTACTTCGTTCATTAAATAGTTGACAACCATTTCACGGTCATCGGTATGTAACAATGCAGCCCATCCGTTCATGCTGTGATCATATTCTTCATCAATCCCAAATATCTCATTCAATATTTGAGACGTACTAAAGATTCCTGTAAGGATATCAAACTCAAAAGTTCCCAGTCCTGCTATTTCCTGCGATTCCTTAAGATTACGTTCGCTGTTCATGAGCGCTTCTTCTACCTGTTTGCGCTTGGTAATATCCTGATGAAAAGCCAGAAAGAAGTTCTGCCCGCCAATGTTGATGATGCTTACCGTATCACTGAAAGTAATGATATGTCCGTCTTTATGATAATGGTCGACATCAAAACGAACTACCTCTCCGTCATGTAAGCGTTGCATAATGAGAGCCCGTCCCTCAAACGCACCTTCCCTGAGTACATCCAGATCTTTAATATCCATGTTCTTCATCTCATCCACCGTATAGCCATGCATTTGCGCAAAGGATTGGTTGAGTTCAGCTATTTTTCCATCCATTGTTAACAGGATGAGTCCTTCGCTTGCCTGATCGAACAGGTTGCGATAGAGTTGTTCGCTTGCCTTCAGTTTGTTTGCTGCCAGATTGCTATCGGTGATGTCGATTACTGCTGACTGGTAAGCTATTATTTTCCCATTCTCATCTTTGACAACCGTTGCAAGTCCATGAGCTATAAATGTGGAGCCGTCCCTTTTCCTGGCTGTGTAATCTCCCTCCCACTTTCCGCTATCATTGAGCGCAGTTACAATTGTATTTGCTGCATCAGGGTCTTCTATAAAAAAAGATATTGGCTTTCCGATCACCTCATTCTTGTCGGGGAAACCCCAGACCCGGAGGAATGAATCGTTGGCCTCAGTTATGATACCGTTAATATCAGCGATACTTTTTGCGGCAATGGAAACATCGAAAATAAAATTTTTAAGCCGAAGCTTTTCCTCCGCCTGCTTACGCTCGGTGATATCCTGAGCCGTACCACGCATGCCATTAATCCGCCCTTTCTCATCGTATACCATCTCAGAGTGAGACCGAATCCATTTCGCGTCCCGACCTTCTTCGTCCTTCAGCTGTAATTCTATATCATAAGGTACTCCCGTCTTCATTGAGCATGCTACTGCTTCAGCAAGCTTCCTGGCGTTTTCAGGCACGAATAAATCCATTTGGGCGGCAAGGGTCGGAGTAAAACTTCCAGGGTCACGATTGGCAATACGATACATCTCTTTGGACCAAAACAATTTTTCAGGCTCAGACGGATTGGTGGCTATAACGATCCAGTTTCCCACCTTTGCCATCCTTTCGGCATTTTCCAATTCAAACTCGCTCTCCCGGAGAGCGTCTTCAACCGCCTTACGCCTGGTGATGTCGCGCACAAAAGCGCAATTATATTCTTCAGCACCAAAGCGGATATAATTGGCAACAATTTCAACAGGAATCAGCCGTCCGTCTTTTGTCCTATGCTCCGACTCAAACTTCAATGTGCCAAACTTCCGCAGTTCATTAAAATGTGGCATCCATAGCTCTGCGTTGTAGTGAGCGTCAACATCTGCAACTGTCAACTGAAGTAATTCTTCCCGTGTGTAGCCGAGCAAACGGCAAGCCGCCTCATTCACTTTAACAATAGTACTGTCAGACGTCATCCAGTAAAGTGCATCTGATACGGCTTCCAGGCTGCTTTGCACCAGGCTCACAGATAGTTTATATTGCCTGAGTTCGGCAATGCTCTCCAGAAACGACACCTTTGCCTGTTGGTGTTCAGTGATTTCCTCTGCAACATCTGCTCCTGATTGTTTTGTTTTAACATCAAATGATTGCAATAAAGCCAAATCCAATTCGATGACATTCTTAAACTGCCGGATCAGTTTTTCATTCTGCGCAGTAAAGTGCCTTTCCTTATTATCCAGAACGCAAAGTGTTCCAAAAGGTTGATTATCCGGAAAATTGAGGGGAAACCCCAGGTAAGCAATCATTCCGCGTTTTAGATCCGGGTTTTTGTCCCAGGCTTTGTCGTTACTCGCATTTGGAACCAATAATTTGTTTTGAGTTTTTATCACGGTTTCGCAATAGCGACCGTGCCATTTTTCTTTGTCGCCTGTTGCGTAGGGATTGTTTTCCGAATTGCTCGACATGAGCACTTCCATGATCTCATTTTCAGCCTTCATGATCAACGCTGCGGAAATGCCGATAGTTTCGGCCAATACATCGGTGATATCCTGCCATTTTCCCAATACCCAATAAGGATAATTCTCAAATGTATTTTTTGTTTTCATTTGCTCCTGTTTTTTTCAGAGGGAGGATTTGGGATTCGGGGTTCATTTCTCCTTTTCTCATGGGATTCCCGGTATAATGTTTTGCGCCTGAAGGCACAAATTCTATTGACTGATTCTTATTGCGTGCAGCCTGATTCCAAAGGTAGTAAATTCGTGTTATGCAAATATATGGTAAAATTTGATTGGGCAGGATTTGGGCAATAAAATAAATGGTGAAATGGTGAAATGGCGAATGGTGAAAACCCTGCTACTTATCTTATCTTTAATGCTGCTGTCCGGCATCGGGTTGTATGCTGGAAAAAATGCCCTGTTTGACCAGTATTCGCCTGAACTGCAGATTCATCTCAATTTGATGATTGTTCATTAAGTAAGGTGGTCATCAAAATCGGCAGTGGATGACTGAGAACTCCGATTTTTTCCGTAGTTTGCTGTGGTTGTACTATTTCGATTTACGTAATAAACTGCATGTAATTTTCCCTGCTGATAATCTGAAAATTTGAACCATATTCCGCGCTCCAGCTAGCTGGCATTTTTGCTTTTGATTTTCCGAATTTGACTTCGTACGCATAATATTCATCCATAATTGATTCCACATAATCAATTTCGGTTCCGGAATAGGTTCGCCAAAAATAGCCATTGACATTTTTCTGATTGTACAGTAAATATTTACGTCGTTCAGCAATGATAAAATTTTCCCATAAGGCGCCTGCATCGTTTCTGTCGGACAGATACTTCATGTTGTCAATCAAGATATTACGGATGCCTGTGTCGTAAAAATAATATTTCTGTGATTTACTAATCTCTTTTCTTGGGTTATGACTGAACGCCGGAAGTTTGAATATCACAAATGATTGTTCAAGTAAAAAAAGGTATCTTTCTACAGTGTCACGATTCAACCCCAATTTATTGCCAAGTTCATGAATAGAAACCTGTGATCCAACCTGATATGCTAATATTTTTAATAAATCCCTGATCTTAAACGGGTACTTAATCATCTCCAACTCCAGAATATCTTTGAAAATAAATGAGGAGGATATGTCGCGAAGGTATTCTTCTTTAGCAGAATAGTTCACAGTATTAATGACTTCGGGATAGGAACCGAAAATTAACCGCTCTTCAAGTTGATCCTCTAATTCGAAGGAATTAAAATTTCCGGCAAGCTCCTGCATAGAGACAGGTAACAGTGTGTAGATTATTTTTCGACCGGCCAATGATTCCGACACACGTCCGGAAAGCAAAAAGGAGGACGATCCTGTAACAAGAATTTTTAATTCCGGCAATTCATCATGAAGAATTTTAAGGTTAATACCAATTTCAGGAATTCGCTGTCCCTCATCAATAAACAACAAATCATAGCCTGCCACCAGTGACCGGAGTGTATTTAAATCCCTGCTTGATAAAACGTCGATATACTTTGATTGATCAGCATTGACCATTAGTGTTTTAAGTCCAATTTCCTGGATTATACGTTTTGATAATGTCGTTTTTCCTGCCTGCCTTGGGCCATAAATCAGAACAACTTTATTTAGTTGTTTCAAATCACTGAGTATCTTTGATTGTATAAAACGACTTATTTCCATGATTGTGGTATGGTACATGCAAATATACTAATATTTATGGTCAACCACAAATATTAAGGTTAATATTTGTGGTCTACTGCCAATGTGAACGGTTCACTGGAAAAAACGATCACTTTGACCACTCTTCACCAGAACAACATTATCATTTCAATTTGTTGATTGACAATAAAGTAAGTTGGTCATTAAAAATCGGCAGAGGGTGGTCAGGAACTCCTGTTTTTCCATATACCTGCAAGTTTCCATGATTCGAAAAAATTTGTTACTTTTGTTATATCAAAAAGCATCATACGACTTAACCAATATAGGTTAAAGAGGATATCATACTCCCCAGCTACCATTCCTGCGATACATCCTATGCTTTGCTATTCATTACTGGCTTTTGCTATAGCCACGTTTAAAGATCAATTGAATGAAGATTTTACTCATCGCGCCATGCCTGGTTCAGGAACAGCGGCCGAATTCAATGGATATCCCTCAACTAACCCTTTCGCTTATTGCTGCACTTACTCCTCCTGAACACGAAATTCAAATTGTGGAAGAGGTATATGGGGAGAGGGTAAATTTTGACGGTGATTACGATGTCATCGGCATTTCCATCATGACTCAAACCTGCATCAGGGGTTACCAGATCGCTACTGAATTCAAAAAGCGCGGTAAAGTTGTCGTATTTGGAGGAATCCACGCCACAGCGATGCCGGATGAAGCCATCCGGTTTGGCAACTCGGTGGTGATCGGTGAAGCAGAGGGTTTGTGGGATATTGTATTAGATGATATCAAACACAAACGGTTGAAATCATTCTATAAACTTGACCGGTTACCTGATTTGCAAAGTCATGTCATGCCCAGACGGGACCTGGTCAAATGTTCGTCGGGAAAATTTTCCATTGCGCCTATTGAAACCACACGCGGATGTCCGTACAATTGTGATTTCTGCACTGTGTCAAGGTTTTTTGGAACCCGCCAACGGCACAAGCCCATCCGTGACATCCTAACCGATATTGAATCATGCAAGGAAAAAAACCTGTTCTTCCTTGACGACAACATCACGGGAGATAAACGCTATGCGAAGGAGCTGTTCAGGGAAATGATCCCACAGAATAAGATATGGGTTGGTCAGGCCTCCATACAGGTTGCCGGCGACCCTGAACTCCTTAAACTTGCGTATAAATCGGGATGCAGGGCACTGCTTATCGGATTCGAATCCATGTCAGAGTCAGGCATCAATCAATATCGAAAAACATTAAAAACCGTAGATGAAAACATTCTGGCTGTTAAAAAACTTCAGGATAACGGTATTATGACCATGGCATCACTCATTTTCGGGCTTGATTCCGACACTCCCGATGTGTTTGATGCAGCACATGAATTTCTTACGCGTTCAAAAGCCGCTTTCTTTCAGGCATGTGTTATGACACCCTATCCCGGTACACCTGTTTTTGAAAAATTACGTTCGCAGGGGCGCATTCTTACGGATGACTGGAACAGGTTTGATGCATCCAAAGTGATCATCAGACCTGAAAACATCTCCCCCGAAGCATTACTGGACGGATATGACAAAATAAAATGGCACTTCTATTCCAACCTCTCGATCCTTAAGCGGTCTTACCCAAATATTAAAATCGGTTTTTTGGAAGCAACACTCTATTTCACCTTAAACAAAGGTTACCAGAAAAAGAATCATCCTTCTGCGCTTTCACAGGTATATCAAAACGATCCGGACAATCCGGTTGATTTCAATGTTGACAAGTATGTTTATCCCCTGAATCGGTAAAAACGCCCTGTTTGACCAGCCGTTGCAGGAGCAGCATGATCATTTCAATTTGTTGACGGTCAAGAAAAATCGGATTAAAATGTATCAATCGGAATTTCTGCCCCGAAGAAATTCCGATTGATACAGTATAGTTCGTGCCCCCGATATTGCAGGAAGAAAAGAGTAACTACGGCACCGTCACCGTTACAGCCACTCTTGTTGAACTTTCCGTGCAGCTGACCGTCTGGCTGGCATAATAGGTGCCCGAAACCAGCACGGCTGAAGGCAGCAGGGCGGATCCCCCCGTTGCTACCGTATACCACCTGATGTTTTGACCCGTCAGGGTGGTTAAACTGGCTACGGTTGCTCCGGAACCCGGTGTTTGCGGCGTACTGGCCGTTGGCACGCAGGGAGTGGGATCAAGGGCCACGGTAACTTCAACCCTGTCAGTGCTTTCGCACGCGTTCACCGTCTGGCTGGCATAATAATTTCCATTTGCCAGGACAGCTGTTGTCAATAACGCTGTTCCTCCCGTAGCTGCAGCATACCACTTGATGTTTTGACCGGTTGCCTGCAGGTCTGATACATGATGAATCGCACCCACGAACGAGGGTTGGTTCACCGTAACCTCCAGCACATTTGATGAAACGGCTCCGGTCCAGGCTGCGCAGGTAACCCTGGCAAGACGTTTGTACCAGGTGGTGGCCGTTAAGATTCCGGGGGCATAAGTGGCCGAATTGCTCGAAGCAATATCGGTAAAATCTGCGGATGAACTCGTAACCGACGATTGCCATTTGTATTCCAATGTGCCGGTATGTCCGCTGGGAAGCACGCTGCTGGTAAAGGCAGCGGGTGCAAAGCCGGCACAGATGGTCTGGGCTGCAGCGATGGTACCACCGCTGGCGGGGTTGGTACAGTTAGCATTGGAAGTAAACGAAACCTGCTCACCGTAGCCGGTACCCAGCGAATTTGTGGCATACGCCTTAACATAATAGGTAGTGCTGGGATTCAGCCCGGTGAGAGCGGAGGTGTAAATGCCCGTCCCTGTGCCATCCGTCGTTTTTCCGAGGAAAGATGAAAGGCTGGGGTTTATACTGGTATTCCACACAATTCCTCTTGCTGTTACCGCTTCACTTGAGCCTGTTACATTGCCTCCGCCGGCTGCAGTGGTGGTCGTAATGGAGGTGATCGCAGTCGTGGTGACCGTGAGAGATGGGGTTGCCCATGAAATGGGGTTGCCGGTAACAGAGGCGTTGCCGATGTACATCTGGGTGTTCGTACTTCCCTCATCTCCATTGTATTCCAATGCCTGCACCTGGTAGGTGGTGACAGCTGTAAGTCCGGTAACAGTGACGGCCTGCCCCACACCATTGTAAATGCAATACCATCCTGAGCTGCCAAGCTGTGTGCCGCTTCCAAAGGCCGGATCGGCAGTATAGGTCGTAGCGTCGGCAGTAACCGGTGCAACGTATGACCCTGATTTAATGAAAACCGCGACCTTGTTTCCGACCCCCCTGTCAGGGAAGGTAAGGGGACAACTGGTGGTCGAAGGTACAGCCGAGATATTCATCGTTTTCCGGAATGGGGTTTCGATGATCGAATATATGTCAACAAGGGTTTCGTAAGTGTCCTGTCCCAGAAAATAAACATCCTTATAATTGGTGGTTGCGAATATATTTCTGGCATACATAGTTGGTACAGTCATATCGGACCAGGTGGTTCCGGACAAATTGTAACCTTTTAAAGCTGTCCACAATGCATCAGAATAGAAAAGGGAATACTTCGCAGTAAGTTCGTTGTAAACGAGGGAAGCGGCCCAGGCAGAATTTGTCAGATTAACTGCAGGCAGGCCGGTAGACAGGTCTTCCCAGGCAGCCCCGCCTGCTGATCTTAATACTTTAGGCTTTATATCAGATCCGTCTTCTGAACCAAAAAATGATACATATTCATTTGCTGATGCGTTGTAAGCAGTGGTTGCCCACCTAACGGTCCAATAATCATTACCATTGTCCCAGTCGGGTAAATTAGTCAGAACCTGCGTACTGTAATCATAAGAATGTACCTGTAATATGTAGCGGTTATTAATTAATGCTACAGTACTTATAATCACCTTATTTCCGTATGCTGCCATTTCAATCTCGCTGTTATAGCAGCTCATGCTGCTCGAACCGGTTCTGTCTGTCCAGGTTCCTGAAACAAGTTCATACAGATATACCTTTTTAGATGTGATTTCAGTAAAACCCAGGAATAAGGTACCGCTGTTATTATTAAAGGTCAGTCGCACGGTATTTCCCATCAAATCAACAGCGTCAGGATTATCCAGCGTGTTAACCAATACCCAGTCACTATCGGTTGTTGCACGCTTATAGGTATATATTTTACTCTTGTCTGAGCTGATAAATGCAATATAAATGACCTGGTTTGCAGGATCTCTTGCAATATCACCTTCATTTAACGCTGTAACAAAAGTTCCATTGGTTCCCCAATCGGTAAGAATACCATTCTTATACTGATGGACTGCAACTTTACCGGCCTTCAGATATGGTTGATAATACTCGTTTTTATCCACGACGCATAGCCGCCTGCCACCGGTACCTGCCACGCCTTCGGTGATATCACCCCGTTCTATGATATAAAACTGTGCGACCGTTTGGGCAGCTGCTACAGGACCGTAGGCAGTTTCAGTATTATCTCCGTTGCGGGCCTTCACTTTGAAAGTATAGGTGTTCCCTGTTCCAAGACTGATAACGGTTTTGGTGCCCCAGGCAGAAGCAGTTTGCCATACAGCACCTGCGCCCAGCGTTCCGTTGGCCTGCACATAATTTGCCGTGGAGGTTTCGTTGATGCAGAACTCTGTCGCTGCCGGGTTACCGTTTACATTTACCGCTACATCTATCGTAGAAGCAGTTGCATTGTTCACTGTAGGTGCTGAAGGCACATTTGCCAGAGTCCAGAAAGCAACTCTCTCACCATAACTTGTAGTGGGGTCCAGTGTGGCGTACGCTCTTACGTTGTAACGGGTGCCCCCCGATAACCCGGTGATGGCTGCCGTGAAAGGGCCGGTGCCAAAACTGCCAGGTTCAACGAAATTCATAACCCCCTCTTCACCGATTACTCTGTCCGAATTTGAATATTCGTAAACGATGCATCCACGGTTGGTGTAACTTCCGGCAAAGGCAATCGTACCGTTCCCTGTGGCAGTTAAGTTGGCAACGGAAGTAACGGCCTGGGTGATTACCGGTACCGGTATAACCTCATATGCACCCATACTAAGCGGTGATGCCGTGACAGGCAGTGATCCCCTGAGAACACCTGCATAATCGTAAAGAACACCAGTGCCACTTACGCCGGTCAGGGCAGCGGCAGGCTTATAACTGACCGGGGTCAGGTCGCCGGCGCCTGCAAAGAAAGGATTGGTGTTAAGGCTGCCGGCATCCTTGCCCGTAACGATCGGCAGCGATGTTATATCAACACCGTAATACCCTAAAATTCCGCCTGTACCAGGCGTATAATAATCATTGTAACCACAGGTTATTGTCCCTGTCCCTGCGGGGGTAACTATTTTCATCGCATAATGCAAATTGGAACTTCCTTCCGTTGAACGGGTATTGCTGAAAATATTGTTCCTGTAATCACGGGTAGTCAAGTTTCCGTAATTATACAAACCAAATGATAAATTCGTTGTGCTGGCCGGCGTTCCGCCGATATACACGGTGTTGAAATACAGCTTAGAATTACGCCCACCAGTAGTGCCCAGGTCATATATCCCGTAAAGTGTTGTGGCCGTGTTGCCGCCGAGCGAAATGATGTTGTTTGATACCGTATTGCTTCCATCGAGGTATAAACCATAAATTGAGGCTGCTGTGCTTGAGGCACTAACCGACAGGCTATGTATGAAATTGCCGGAGAGGGTACTTGGGTAGCCTGTTGAAACATACAAACCAGCAACCACACCTGCAAAACTTTCGTACGAATTTGAGATATTGTAAATCGTGTTCCCTGTTATTGTTGGAGCGCCGGCAGTAGCATCGACATAAATGCCATAAACTGGCGAACTGGCAGTAAGACTTGCTGTGTTGGCATTGCCAATGGTTATATCCCTGACGGTATTATTGGTGATCGTATTTGTACCTCCGGAGGTCATAATTCCTCTGATTAACCCGGCAGTAGCGGGCGTTGAATTTGTGGTTCCGTTGGTTAATTTTGAAACTGTATTCCCGGAAATCGTCACATTCCCTGTTCCCAGGGAATAGATACCCCATACGGATTGAGCTGCACCACTTGAAAGGGAACTTGCATTGATGCTGTTCGAGGTACCGGCATCGGTGCTTCCAACACTGTTATTGCTGATGGTTGTCGTCCCTGAAACGGTAAGCTTGTATATTCCATATATGTTTACAGCATTTGTGTTTGGCGTGTTTATCGTGGTAATCGCCCCGATGACATTATTCCGGCAGTCTACCGTAGCCGCAGCACTTATGATGTATATGCCGTACAATGAACCGGTTGAGGCTGTGCTTGCTTCAAGTACTATTGAGTTTGTTCCTGAGGATGCCCCGATCGTGTTGCCCGTTACCGTGCCGACATTCACATCTCCGGCAGTTACATTAATTCCATACCAGGAAGCAAAGCTGTTGTTAGTATAATTGATGTTCCTGATGGTGTTATTCTGAACACTGCTCGCCGTTCCCACACCTGCTTTTAGGTATATACCTGTGAATGCATTATTCGTTCCGCCGTTTTTTGTCCAGGCACTGCCTCCGCAAAGGGAATCGCTGCCCCCGATATAGTTGTCTTTAACATCAAAGCCCGTTCCTGCATAATTCGTATTTGTAATATTGATTACAGTATGCGACATGCTCGTAGTTACACCCAACGGTGCTTTTTCATAAAAACTATTCCCTGAAATCGTCCAGGAATTATTATAGTCGGCTAAATTTATGGTGGATGAGTTATTGCTGAGATTTACCAAATCATAGAAATGGTTTTTTCTGATTATATTACCACTATTATATTTTAAATTGGTTCCTGATGAGTAAATGGTATTAACAGGCCTGTTGCCACCGGCATTTGTAATATCACAGTAGGCGATGGTATTTCCGGTATTTCCGGTTGAAAAGCCCGTGGTTAAAAAGGAAACCACCCCTCCGGCTGGTTTGGTAGTTGAGCCCTTGATTGTGCAGTATTTAATGGTATTATTTTGGGCGTCATTATAAAAAGTGATGGTAGATGCCCCTGTTCCAGTGTTCGTATTGTTAATTTCTAAACTCATCGCTCCTGACTGGTTAACCCGTCCATCAATGGTTACATTATCCCCGCCGTTAAAGTTGAGCAGGTTACCGGCAATATTTCCGCTTATACTCAGCCCGGCAACCGTAGGATATATGGTTATGCTCGTGTAATTTACGGTTCCTAAAACCTGGGTGCTGTATAGGTTGATGGTCCCGGTTTCCAGCGTACTGGCGTTGATGGTGATCGTAATATCCCCCTGGTGCGTGCCTGCATTGATGGCCGCGAATGCGGATATTAGCGTTTTATAGTCGCCTGGCGTGGTGCCTGCCGTTGCAACCACGTGAATCTTCCCGGGTCCCATGTTGTAATCGTAAGCCCCCATGGCGTTATAGGTACGCGCAGTGCCTGCGTAATCTTCGCTGATGCCGGTGCCGGTAACACCTCTCAGATATGCCGCCGATGGCAGGTAATTGGCCGCAACCGTGCCCCCCGCACTGGCAAAAAGCGGGTTGATTGCTTCGCTGTTGTCATCTCCAGACGTTACCAACGGTAAAATGGTTTTATCTGTATTAGCGCAATATCCCAGCACGCCGCCAATGCCTGATACATAGTAATCGTTATAATCGAGGGTCAGATAGTTGGCCTGAGAATTTCCATCAAGACTACTAAACGCATAATGAAGACTGGTACCACCCACGGTGGACCGGGCATTCGCGAAAATATTGTTCCTGATATTTCTTTGGGTACCGGTTAACGGGCAGTAGTATGCATACGATTTATTTGTCGCCCCGGAAGCAAGGCTGCCGCTGAGGTAAACTGTATTGAAATAGAAGTAAGGTTTTTCGGTTGCATTATTCCCTGAATTATAAATTCCATAAACGGTGGTAGGGGTGTTTCCGCCCAGTGTGATGATATTGTTGGAATAGATAGTTTTACCTCCGCCGGTACAAATTCCACAAAAAGAGGCGGCAGTGCTGCTTATCCCGCTAAGCGAAAAACCATAGATAAAGTTCTTGGAAACAATGTCGGTAGTGGTTGTACTTAAATTTTTGCCGGCAAAGTATAACCCTGTCAGCCTCCCTGCGAAAGAAGGGTTGCTGTTCGACAGGTTGTAAATGGTGTTGTCGGTTACCGTTTGTCCACCAGTCGTAAAAGGCCCATTTAGGCTAATGCCCGTTACCGAGGCCATGTTGGTTAACTGTGTGTTGTTATTGGCGCCCGTTAAGTTGCTGATTGTGTTGCCTGTAATAGTACTGATACAGGCATCAGCAATAATTCCGGCTGTTTGGTGGTTTACCGAACTTGTTGCCGCATTACTGAGCCCGCAAATGGTATTATTCGTAATTGTTAAGCTGGCTGCATTATTACAATAGATGCCTGCCACTCTCTGTAAAGAAGATGTGGACGTCGAAGAGGCGAACAGGCTGCTGCTGCCACCGCTTGAACTACCAATGGTGTTGTTACTGAGGGTGATGGTTCCTGCTGAATTCTGATATATGCCGAACAGCTCAACAGGCTTGGTTGCATCGGCAGAAGCGGTGGTGATGGTTCCGATCTTGTTATAGTTGCAGTTCACGGTGTTCGCCGATTGGATGTATATCCCATAGAAAGATTGACTTGATGTGGATCCGCTGAAGGTGATGGATCCGGTTCCGTCGTTGGAACCGATGATATTGCCGGTTCCGGCGGTTGAACCCACGTTTACGTCGCCGTTGGCAACATAGATACCATAAAAATTCTTTCCCTGGAGTGGTCCATTGGTCCAGGAGATATTTTGAATGGTGTTGTTTAACACATTGCTTGCCGTGCCGGTTCCCACATTCATGTAAATGCAATTCACCATATTTTCCATGCCAGCTGAAGTATATGCTTTGGTCAAGGCTGATCCCCCGCATTGAGGAGCTTTCCCTCCGATATAATTCCCGCTCACCGTGTAGCCGTTTCCGCGGGCTGCTGCCGTTGTACCCGGGATCCAGATGAAGGAATATTCATAAATATTTACCGGGGAAAAAGTTGTCGTCTCGTAAAAACTGTTGCCCGAAATGGTCCATGCACTATTATAATCGTCGATTTTAATGGCGCCGCCGTAAGCCGAAGGGCTCAGGTGGTCGTAAAAAGCATTGTACCTGATCATATTCCCCGAATTGACATTTCCCGATGAACCCACCGCATATACCGCATTGGACACCCGGGTTCCGCCATTGGTAATGTTGTTGTAATCAATGATGTTATTGTTGTTTCCGCCTGTTCCTGCAGCAAAATGGATGATACCGCCGGCAGTAGCGTTCGATAAGGAGCCTTTGAGCGTGCAATACTTGATGGTGTTGGAGTTTGCCCCTGCCTGGAAGTAAATGGCTTGCCCGGCGGAGCTGGTGATGGTCATGTCACTGGCAGCCCCCGTAGCATTTAACCGGCCATCAATGGTCACATTGTCGGCACCATCCAGTGTAATGACGGGCCCTGCAAAGTTGCCGCTGATGGTCAGCCCGGTTACCGTTGGATAAATAGTAAGCGAAGCCCAGCTATTTGTTGCCTGTCCTGTCAAACTCGCTGTGGCCGACTCAGTGGTTGAGAGGTTAATCTTAATTACGATATTATTACCATTTTGATTAGTATTGTTATTAATAGCAGTTAAAGCGTCTTTTAAAGTTGTATAGTCGTTATTGGCACCGGTTGAACCTGTTACGGTAATGCGCCGAAACTCATAGGCTCCCATGGTAGGAGTTCCAGACCTGCTTGACCCGGAATAATCGGTGGTAAAGGTTGCAACGGGTGTCCCTGGCAGAAGGGTTCCGGGAATATAATCTGCTGCATTTGTGCCACCAGCACTTGCAAAACCTGGATCTGTATTTAAACTGCTGGCATCCTGTCCTGTTGCAGACTGCAGACTTGCCAATGAGCTTTTGTCACCGTAGTTATATCCAAGCATCCCGTTGGTGCCGGAAACATAGTAATCGTTATAATCCTCTGTTAAGCCGGTACTGCCACCGCTATTATGGTACAAGGCATAATGCTTTCCGGTTGCCCCGTTGTTGGAACGTGCATTGTAGAAAATGTTATTCCTGAAATCTCTTGTGTTTCCATAATTATTACTATACAGAGCATAACTTTTAAATGAACCGGAAGTTGGTGCACCGCTTATATAAACGGTATTGAAATACAGGTTATTATTATTGCCTGCACTCCCTGATTCATTAATACCGTAAATTATTGTATTGGTATTTCCACCTAAGCTGACGATATTATTTGAATAGGTTGTAGAACCGCCATTTATTTTAATGCCATATAAAGATGCACCATTACTGCCTGCATTTACAGATAAACTGTGTATAAAATTGCCGGATACTGTACTGGCTATGGTACCACCCGAATAGTAAATACCATTTATACTATTGGTAAAACCTGAATTGGGATTTGAAATATTGTAAATGGTATTACCCGTAATGGTTTGGGCTGTAGTTGCCACAAATCTTAAGCGAATACCTGCGTTGGCATATTCATTCGAACTATTGCCGACAACCAAATCGTGTATTGAATTGTTCGTAACCGTATTAGTTCCACCTGGTAATGATATGCCTATAGTTTCACCATTGATTGTTTGTGCATTCACCATCTTCGAAATGGTATTACCCGATATCGTTACAGCAGTACCAGCACTGGGATAAGAATTTATTCCTAAAACGCTCTGAAAAATACTACTACTTGCAGAACTTGCATTGATGCTGTTGGTGGTTCCGGCATCTGTACTGCCGATGATGTTGTTGCGAACGCTTGTTGTTGCTGATGCACCAATATAAATGCCACTAAAATTGTTTCCGTTTAAACTGTTTGTATTGGCAGTTTGAATTGCACCTATGATATTGTTCGCACAATCTGTAGTTCCTGATGATGATAAGCTCAACCCCATAAAATCTCCCGATGTCCCACTATTTGTCAATACAATTGAATTATTTCCGGTTGCAGCCCCAATGGTATTACCGGTTGTTGTGCCTATGTTTGAATTGCCTGTGCAACCGATTATCATACCCCTTATACTCGAATATGTTGTACTCGACCAGGCGATATTCTGAAAGGTATTTCCCTGAATTTCTGTTGTGCCGGTACCGGTATATTCTACGTCTATGCCAATCAAATCCATTCGGTTACCACCGCTTTTAGTCAAAGGTGTTCCTCCGCAATTTGGCGCTGTACCTCCCATATAATTACCGCTGATAACAAAATTTCCTCCATTTCCTTGGACATTTATAAACGTGAAAGCTGGAAAAGTTGTAGCAGTAACATTCAACGAAGTTGTTTCATAAAAACTATTGCCTTGTATGGTCCAGCCTGAATTATAACTTTGACAGTAAATGCCATTGATATTATTCGCCGGATTGCCCCAATCATAAATATTATTGAATCTTATTGTATTTGCAGCATTTACGGATGTTGCCATCCCATTGGAAGAAATTGCATAGAAAAGTCTGGTACCGCCATTGGTAATGTTGTTGTATTCAATGGTATTGTTACTATTCGGAGTGTTTACGCCCCACGGTTTAAAATGGATAACTCCTTCTTGATAATTATTCGCATCCGAACCTTTCAGGTTACAATACTTTATCGTATTATAAGTTGCCCCAACCCTTAAGGTAATCACATTCTGATTTGAATTAAGAAGTGTGAGATCGACTGTAGAGCCGGTACCATTCAGTCGCCCGTCTATAGTTACGTTATCGGCACCATTTAATGTAATAAGTGGCCCTAAAAAAGCTGTGCTGACGGTCAGCCCGGTTACTGTCGGATATATGGCCAGTGAAGTCCATGAACTAACAGATGGCTGGTTCAGCTGGGCAGTGGCCGTTTCGGTCGTGCTGGCCGAGATGGTGATCACAATGTTGTTGCCGGCCTGGGTTGTTACCAGGTTAAGTGCGTCAAACGCGGCTTTCAATGTGCCGTAAGTTGCATTGGCCGAGCCGCCTGAACCGGTTACCGTAACACCGCCAACTGCCTTTGCATTTTGAACAAACAGAATGGCAACGAGTGCCAGCATGAGAGAAAAAGTAAAGATGTTTTTCATGATGATGGGTTTTATTTTGCTTGAGGTTTAAATGCGTTCGTATTCAGAAAAATCTTATGTAAACAAATGGAAAATCTTATTCAGGAAAGCTTTCCCCGGGTTAGAGGTTTTCGAATCTGCATCGGGTAGATCTTTCCCCCGTTCTACATGCAGTATGTCGAATGACTGATAACCTTTAACTTCACCTTCCCGGATCGCGATGCACAAAGCCGGGGGTGATGCGTAGCTGTTCCTGCACCATTCAACGAACTGATCCAGTTGCCCTTCATCCCCTTCGGCTTCCATAATAATATCGCCGGCAAGGCTGTACTGAACAGTTCCTTTGATGCCGAGGTTATATGCAGCATGCATGGCGCCGAAACGGATTCCCCGGCCATGGGTGTTACCTGATAATGTAATTTGAAAGCTCTTCATAGTATATGCCTGCGAATGGGTACAAAACTAATAGCCTGTTGCCTGATCCGTGTTCCAAAAGAAAACTTTGAACTGCCAAAATCAAACTTAATCATGTTCGCCCCGGGTTATTTTTTCAGAATCATACCGAAAATTTCAAAATCATACTTTCTATGCATTATTCGCTATATTCGCATGGATTTGAAATCGGATGTTATGTCTCTGTTTCGTGGCTTTCTTTTTTCTCTGATATTTCTTTTTTGTCACACTGTTGTTTACCCTCAGTCGCCCGGCGGAAAAAAAATCGTATTGGATGACGGGGTTGAACGCCTGATAGGCCAGTCAAAGTACCGGGATGCCTCAGGCATGATATCCGCAAAGTTGAAGCGTGTGCCGGCGCATGACATTGACCGTCTCCTGTATTACTGCAACCGCCAGAGTATTGTGCAGATGCGGCTCCGAAACATTGATTCAGCCCTGATGTTTGCAAAGAAATCATTGGCTTTTTCTGCCAGATCAACGGATTCAACCCTTGTTGCAGATGCATGGAAAGTGGCTGCCTTTGCCTATAACAATGTCGGAAAACTCGACAGCGCCCTGTACTTTACCCGGCAGATGCTTCAATTTGGGGAACGGAACGGGGATGATAAATTAACAAGAAATGCGCTTATTTCCATGGCCTCCATCCTGTCGCAGAATAAACGCTATGGGGAAGCAATCCACTATTACCGGGATGCTTACGCACTGACGGTGAAATTAAATGATACAGCCAATTTTTCACTCAGCCTGTTCAACCTGGGTCTTACCCTGCTGAACCTGAAAAAACCGACAGCTGCCTGGTTTGTTTGCGGCAGGCAGCAGAAATTGCTGAGAAAAACGGGCTAAACGACAACCTGGTTTATATTTATGGCACCATGGCCGACTGCTACCTCCTGGTGAAAAACAAC
The DNA here is from genome assembly GCA_903959905.1 of uncultured Bacteroidales bacterium. Classification (GTDB taxonomy): domain Bacteria; phylum Bacteroidota; class Bacteroidia; order Bacteroidales; family FEN-979; genus CAIVAT01. Next base: position 69,247 of record CAJBYO010000053.1, on the reverse strand, counting down.
AGGGAGCGCAGGAAATATTTGTTGCTGGCAAATGATATTGCAGAAAAGATCGGCAACAAACAATTTTTAGCCATGGGATACAGCAACCTTACCCAGGGAGCGCTGGAAGAACACCAATACACGGAAGCGCTCGGGTATGCCCGGAAAGCAGTAGAATTGCTTCGACAACAACCTTACCCTGTTCTGAAGATGAAAGTTGACAGCATGATGAGCGTTGCATACAGGGAATCGGGAAATTTCCCTGCGGCGTATGCGTGCCTGGAAACATTTGTCAGGGAAAAAGAGAAACTGGTCAGTGAACAACAACAGGAACAACTAAACGACCTGGTAGCCACATTGCAGGTTAAGGAGAAAGATCTTACCATCGCCAATCAGAAACTTGAAATAGCCAGGAAGCTGCGGAACAACCAGGTACTCGCCCTGGTGATCGGCATAATCATTTTACTGGCAGTCGGGCAGTTCCTCTTCATTCTCCGATCCCGCAGGTTCAGGAAGGAACTATTCCGGAAGGAGAAAGAACTTGACGAACAAATCATGGATATCCGCACATGGATGGAGTGGAAGCACAGCAAGCATCCGGAAAAGAGTACGAATGAGTTGAACACTGGCGATGACAATGAACCGGCAGGAGAAAAAGATGTTCAATCATCCCAGGCAAATCTGTTTGCGGAGTTGCGGGAAATTTTCGACACACAGAAACTCTATCTTGACCCCGAGTTGAATCTGAAAACAGTGATTAAAATCCTCGGAACCAACCAGAAGTACCTTTACCAGGCCATCAGCGAAAACAGTGATGCCAATTTCAGGAGTTTCGTGAACCGCTACAGGGTGGGCGAAGCCAAGCAGATCATGGAGCATAAGATCCAGATGAAAGAAGTTTTGAACATGTCGGAAATATACGTTTCCGCAGGGTTCAATTCGCCTGTCTCTTTTTACCGTGCATTCAGGTCAGTTACCGGACTTGCACCCAAGGATTATGCAGCAGAGGTAAGGAATGAGATGACCCGGACCGGAAAGGGCGGTTCATAATTTACGCGCTGAGCCGGATTTCAATGAAACATGCTGGTCACACCCGCCATGAACATGATCAGCACAAGAACAAACTGATGCCCGTGAACCGGGTTCATGGAGAGATGATTTTTTTCTTCTTGTGCACAACCACCATCAAAACCACCAGGGCAAAAGCAAAGATGGTTTCTGTAACGCGCAGCGTTGTTATAAACATAAATCCCAGGTTTTAGTTCATTTCCGGAAATTCCGGGAGCTTTATTCCGGAATTTTAACAACCTTTTTTGCCATCTTCTCCGTACCACTGTCAAAAATAAGATAATAAACTCCATCGGGAAGACCGCTGAGCGGAAATGACAGATTTTCTTTCCCCGGATGAACGGTTTTCTCTGCAAACGATGCAACCAGGCTCCCCCTGTTTGAACGGAGCGACGTTTTCAAGCGGACAGTTTTTTCTGAAATCACCTCCACCTTTGCCACATCCCTTACCGGGTTTGGATAAATATTCCCGATGATGAGGGGTTGATCTTCTTCCGGTTCACCAATACCTGCCGAAGGGTTAAAGGTGGCGCTGTAAACCCCGTTCCCATGCGTTGCGATGGCAATAAACCCGTCGGTCTGCCTTGCATCAACCATATCAATGATCACATTCCCGATGGTGGTTGCTCCTTCTTTTTTCCACACAGTGGAGTCTCCGTTCAGTGCAGTGGCAGAGAACAAACCGCAGGAGGTTCCGGCAAAGATGATTTTTTTACCCTGGTAAAACAACTTCTTTGTACAGCGGACGGACGGGCCGTTTCCAGATCCATCCGGGAATTCTTCAAGATTCCCGCCAACTGCGGTCCACGATGCACCCCCGTCGGTTGAATGGAACAGGCTCTGAACCCCGTAATTTGAAAACGTCACCATCAGCCGGTCGGCATTGTCGGGATCAATGTCGATGTCGGCAACAAAAGCATTGACAGGGAAACCGCCTCCTGTAATTTCCACCGGAACGGGATTACCCGTATTGGCATTGTCGAGCCGGTAAACTTTACCGAGATTCGTTCCGTAATAGAGGCGGTTGGGAGGAAAAGCGGATATGGAGAGGGAGCTGATCTCCGAAGCACTTCCCACATTCACATTGCTCAGATGGCTCCAGCCCGCATTCCGCAAGCTGGTGTCGTAGGCTGCCGCCTTCAGGTTGTCTTTTCTCCAGATGCTGGTAACAGTGGGCAGGTAGAAGGTTTCGTAACGAACCGGGTCGAGCGCAAAGTTCTGGTAAAACGGAAACAGGGAGTTGCTGCCCATCACCGGATCATAGTACTTTAACAGGGTATCGGGCAGTTGCGGAAATATGTCTTTCGTATGCATTGCATTGTCAAACCTGGTCGTCCAGATGTTGCCGCTGTAGGCGGAGATCGCGCAATATTCCCAGTTCGGGGCAACACAGGTGGCAAACCCGTCATAGCAGATATCAATGTTGAACCATAATTCGGCCGGGTTGTCTGTCACCGTGTAGTACCAGTTGTTATCCTGCAATCCGCCCAGGATCCAGTCATCCCCTGATGAGCCGTGATCGATGGCAATGCTGTAAAACTGGGTCGTGGTCAGTTTATAGTTTAATCTTTGCCAGGTCATCAGGCTGCTGTCGGCCATACAGTCGGGGGTCATGTACACCCCGCCGTCATTTGCCATGAGCATGACCGACGGATCCGACGGCAGGAAAGTAACACCGTGCTGATCGGGGTGGAGCTGGTGCAACGAGTCCATGTCGTAAGGATACCCGCCGATGTAGGTCGTCGCCAGGCTGTCGGCAAAACCGTTCGTTGACCGGTGCAGGTTCATCCCCCCTAGAAAGACCACATTTTCGTTGTCGGGCTTCACCCCCATTGTAAAGCAATATCCGCCATACACCACAAGGGAGTAGGGAAAACTGTTCATGTTGCCATCGCCCGCCCCGGGGATGCCGTTGGTACGGTTTTCCCACACCGCAGCATTGGTGGAAGGATTCCAGGTCATTTTCCAGAAGGTATTCAGGGTGTTGGTATACCCGTTGAACGGGTTGAGGTCGGGGTTCTGCGATTCTGTAAAAACATACATCACCTTTTCATTTGACGGGGCAAGTGCCAGCCGGGTAACGCGGTTGTCGGTAGGAAATCCGGCCGGGGTGATTTTTTCCCAGTTTATTCCATCCGAAGATCTCCAGATGCCGGCTTTTCCGGGAGGCTGAACCGATAAACCAAAACTGCTCAGCGCGGCATAAAGCACGCCCTCTGAGGTAATGGCCAGGTCGCTGGCAAAGGATTTGTTTACAATGTCGCCCAGCACAACAGACCAGCTTTTTCCGCCATCTTCCGATCGCATGATGGCTCCGTAGCAGGCTGCATATACAATATCCTTGTCCGTTCTTACAGGGTCGGTGACGATCCGCCATACTCCCTGGAAGATCTCGTTCAGGTAGGCTGCCGACCCGCCCTGTGTTGCAGCAAGGGGTTGCCAGGTAGATCCGTTGTCGGTTGATTTGTATAAGCCGTTGCCAACACCCACCGTCCGGGCATTGGTGCTGATGTTCCTGTCGGTCGTGCTCAGCATCTCGCCGGTACCGTAATACCAGGTATGATGCTTGCCGGGCCTCCTGTCCTGAACAAGACAGGTTGCACTCTGCTCTGCATCAGGGCTCGTGGTTTTGTGCCACAGGAGGCCCCTGTTGTTTGATTCCCACATGCCTCCGGATGCACTCCCGGCCAACAGGTGGTTTTCATCATCCATGTCAATGACGATGCATAACATGCGGCCGCCTATGTTGGCCGGGCCCCGCCAGTTCCACGACTGTCCTTCGCCTTCAGCATGACCGGGCAGCCTGGAGGCAAATGCAAGTTCGCGGGCGCGGATCCCCGGTGGTATCAAACCGGTTTTCGGATCCCTGAGTTTCATGAACTGATACCCCGCCTGCATGGCTAAAAAACCTGGTTTTGTCAACCCTTTTTCTTCTTTGGCGGTTTTAGTCCCAGGATGAACAAACGAGATCGGTGTTTTTAATAAAATCAGTAAAATGGCTGCAAATGCAAAGGATCCTGTGAGAATCAGGAGGAGCGGTTTTGTTTTCATGGCACTGTGGATTAGATTCATGAAATATGAATGACATGGTGTTCTCAAAAAATCACATACTTATACTCTCTTCTGAAACCAGCACCGGGATATACCCCGGGTTCGGGTTGCCGCTCCCGCTGTCAAGATTATACTGATACAACGACACCACATCAAGATCTGATCCCGTCCATGCTGCGGGTTTGATCACCAGGAAAGTCCTGACAGCTTTTGAGGTAAGTTCCGCATTCACCCAGGAGCCGGTATTTGCATAGATGCCGGTATAGTTATTCCCGGCAGGATAAACTTTCACCATCGGGATGTGGGTATGCCCGAAGGCAACAATTTTATACTTCACAGGCGACTGGGTTTGCATAAACTGGCCGGCAGCAGCCTGGTAGAGGTCAACATTGCCATTTATGATGGCCGCCAGGACCGGCATGCTGACAGGTACCGCATTTCTGATCTGCGTTGCAGGCCATACTTCTTCAATGTTTCCTGCATACATATCCCTGGCCCCGTTGAAACTGAAGGGCACGGCATAATTGTCAACACCCCGCATCAGGATGTTGGCAGAATCTGAAGCAACCTGCAGGGCATATTTAATCTTCAGGTATTCCATGGAAGCGGCCCAGGCTGCCTTGAATTCAAAATCACTGCCAACAGAATTTGTCTCTTTCCGTTTATGACTGCCCGATTCCAGCAAACCTTCTGCATCCATCCGTGAAACAAAGTAACCCGGTGGCAATATGTGGCCCGGTTTGACAAATGGCTGCGGACAATTGAAAAAATCATACCGGTGGCCGTGCTCCATGATCATTTCACCCGACGGCGAATAATGTCCAAGCCCGGCTGAATCGCCCATCCATATTACTCCCGGGATGATTTCGGTGATGATCTCCTGCGTCAGCAGCATATCATGGTTTCCGGGTACATAGATCAGCTGAACGGCGCCGCCTGCCGCAATGGTCCTCAATTTATTGATTATGCCGGTATTTACGGGTGAATTGGCAACGGAGAGAAAATAGTCCCTGGAACTGGCAACCCCGGCCGCCGTATCAAAAGGGGAAAAACGGTATGGGATCACCCATTCATCAAACAAATCGCCAAGAATCACCAGTTGCCTCACCTGGGTTCCTGAAATTACAAGGTCGAGCAAACTTTCAAGGGCTGTTTTGTTTTTACTGAACCAGCAGTACCCGCGGGCCACTGCCCTTTGGTCGCCCAGATGAATATCGCTGATACAAACGATTGAATTCCGAACATTGGTATCGTTCTCAACGCCCAGCTGTTTTGCGGTAGTCCTCAGTTCAATTGCTGCATCCGATTGAAGCGTTGCGCCGGAAACCGATCTCAGCCCTTTTTTAACGGTAATCATGTACTTCCATCCTGTATGGAGCGTAGCGTCATCCTTCAGGGCCAGGATCACCTTCCTCCCCGATGCGATCGTTGTATACATCAATTCAAGCGGCCCGCCCTTGTGTGTAAAGGATATATTCCCGGGAATGGTGGTTGTATCAATTGGCTGACTGAAATCCAGTTCAATGGACCGTTCCGTATGACTCAGCGAATAATATGTTTCGTTGCGGAAAACCGATCGCGGCAGATTAACCGACAGGTAAACCGGATCCACCGTGGCCACGTCTTTCTTACAAGATGGCTGAAGAAGCAGCTGGCACAAAAATGCCAGTCCGAATATGCATGCAACTGTGCGCTTGGTTTTCATAAGGGTATCGGGTTGCCGTGACCAGGTGTGTATTACTTCGTAATTTTAAAGGAGTCGATCAGGGTGTAGTTTCCGGTGTTGCCTCCATAACTGTTTACCGTTACCGTGTTGCCCGAGATGTCAACAACGCTGTAATAATAGGTGTTTGCGTCATTGTGCACATTCCATAAGGTCTTGACGATATCATAGATGTTGCCGGTAGAAGGGCCGGCACCGCAAGTGCCGTTGAGAAGCTGTACAACATTGTTCTGCCATGCGGGAGTTGGCGGGAAAGTAGCAGGATCTGCGGGAATACTGCTGTCAATCGTCCTTCGGGAAAAGAGATGCGAATGTCCGCACGCGTAGATGTCAAAATTGTTCTGATCAAGGAATGACCAGAGCTGCGTGAGGGTTGTGTCGGCTGCAGAAGGCTCCTGGGGGTCGTCGGAAATATAGTAATAGGGTGTATGAATGAACAGGAATTTGTGTGTTGCCGTTGTTTGGGCCACCTGTGCTTTCAGCCACGACATCTGGACGGAATCGATGTGTCCGCCGAGCCCCATGTGCACCGTGTCTTCTGTAATATAATAGGGATCCAGCACCGCGAAAAAGGAGTTGCCGCCCTGGGAAGTGAAGGTATAGGCCAGGTGGTCGTAGCCCGGCGGACCGTTGGCGGGGTTCTCCGAAAATACCTTCTGATACTCCTGCTGGTTGACAAGCAGGTAACCGTATGATGAATGCTGGTGATACAACTCATGGTTGCCAATGGCCGTATAAAGGGGTATATTGCTGCCGAGGGGTGCAAACAGGTCTTTCCAGGCCTGGAATGTGTAGTTGGGATGAATATATCCCCTGTAGGACATGTCTCCGCCGAAAAACACGAAGGAGGGTTTGGGCGACAATGCAGCGATCTGGTTGATGATTGCATTCATCACCGGCGTGTTTACCGGGTATCCAAGCGTATCGCCACGGCTGTCGGCCAGGAATACAAAGCGCAGTGTTTCAGTTGCCTCAACCGGTGGCTTTTGTTCCGGGTTGCTTTTGGTGCAACCGCTGAAAATGGCGGTAAAAATAACGACCGTCAAAGCCAAAGCGGCAATGGCAAAATGGCTTCCCGGGATCCGCAGAATGATAGTTGTTTTATGCAGATTTTTGGTCATGTTTTATAGCTTTATCAGTTTTCCTGAACTCATTATATCCCCTGTAACAACACGGATTAAATATATGCCTTTCGGCCTGGCGGTTAAATCAAACTCATACCGCTGCTGTCCGGCCCGTTCTGTTTGAAGCACCCTTTCTCCCATCATGCTCAATATTTCCACCTGAATGGGTTGAGTGGCATCAAATATAATCATTTCCATGGTAAAAATGCCGGCAGTCGGGTTGGGGAAGACAGTAAATAAATCCATTGCATCCTTCAATTCCGTGGTTTGTACCCCTGTAGCTGTTTGTTCGCTGCCAGATATGATCATACTTGCCGGTTGCACGCAGTAGTTTTGTGTGGTTGTTATGCGCGCATTCAGGTATCCTCCGCTTTGTACGATCGTTGCCGGTTGCAGGAGGATGTTCCCCCCGGCTATCAACATGGCGCTTCCACCGGTTAAAACATTAAAGTTGGAAACCGTAATGGTTTGCGTGGCATCGAAACAGGTAACTGTGCCTGAATTGACTGTTACACCTGAAATTGTCAGGCTTGAGGGAATAGCAGTCACAAATCCGATCTGGTCCCCATAACCTGTTCCTATGCTGTTGGTAGCGTATGCTCTGACATAGTATGTGGTGTGGGGTGAAAGGCCGGTAAGATTGCTGGGAAAAACCCCCACTCCTGTGCCATTCGCAGTAATACCCTGATTGCTGGAAACAGTCGGGTTTTGTGTGGTGCTCCATACTACGCCGCGTGCAGTCACATCCGCACCACCGTCATTGGTTACATTTCCTCCGCCAACAGCCGTGGTTGTTGTAATCCCGGAAATTGACGATGTAGATACGGTGGGCAATGTCGCAGCATTTTTAAGACAGCGAACACTCATACTGTAGCTATAATAGGTGTAGTTTGAGTAAACGTTGCCATCATTGTAGCTCAATTGCCGGAAATATGCGCAGCAATACCACCAACCTGATGAAGTAAAAAAGAAGGCATTGTAACCCTGGTTGGCGAAATTTCCAGCGTCATCTTTCCAGCCGCCCGGAGGAGCGCTGAAACCACTCGAATTTGTGGCCAATGTGTTCGGTGCATACCACAACCCGTTTCCGCCTTCAATTGTACCTGTTGTTTTCAGTTTACCACCGGCATTATCCATCAAAATATAGCCAAGCCATTGCCATTCATCCGAGGTGGGGATATGCCAGCCTGTCGGGCAAATGCCTTGCGCTCCCAGCTGTCCGGAATACTGCATCAGCTCATTCCATTGGTACAGTCCTCCATAAGTATCACAATTTGAAGGAACGTCGCCGTAGCAATGCTTTTCAATGATGCTATTATTTGTCTGATTGGTCGAGCCCGGGATCATGACGCCGACTCTCAGATTTTCGCCCATCCAGCATTGGTCGCCTATCTGAACCGTGCTGTAAACATTGCCGCTTGCGTCTGAAACATTGTATGTCCCACAAATGGCAGCCTGGCTGGCCCTGGAGGCGGTTGTATCGTTTTTGACCGGGGCAGCGGAATTATCGGTAAGCCTGATGTTCCCGGCGTGATCATTAGCCTTGATTTTATCTGTTAAAACGCTTTGTGCAGCGCAAAAAAACGTTGCCAGCAGAAACAGAGAGGAAAAGAGAGAAGTTTTCATAGTATGATTGGTTTGGGTTAAGGGCAGGCAAACAAATTCTATAACAAAAATCCAATTTTCCAGGCTGGAGGAATGGAATAGACAGGAATTATGCAAATGTAAGGGCAGGGGTGCCGCTATAAAATGACCCGAACGGGTCATTTTATGTGGAAAAAGAGAGGCACCGGATAAGGATGTGCTACTTTCGGTTGTCATTGGAAAATATAGGTTCAATGATCTGTTGACACCATAAAACTTGCATTCTGACAAATAAATAATGTAAGTTTGCTTTCTGTTAACCATATAACCTGGGGTTGAGATCTGCCGGCAGCTACTGGTCCCAATGAAACGGTTAATTCATTCAGGAGCATATGAAAATTCTCATTTGTGACGATCACACGATTGTACGTGACGGACTGAAGCAAATACTTCAACATCTTGAAGGGGTAACCCTGATCAAAGAAGCTGCAAACGGGCTGGATACGATTGAACTGTTGAAAAGTGAAGTTTTTGATATCTTACTGTTAGACATCTCCCTTCCGGACATGAGCGGACTGGAGGTCCTTCACACGGTGAAATTAAAATGGCCAACCACCAACGTGCTGATCCTCAGCATGCATTCGCAGGGAACTTTTGCCATGAGGGCACTCAGGCTCGGTGCATCAGGCTATCTCACAAAAGACACTGCCATGGACGAACTCCTCACCGCCGTAACAAAAGTGTCGGAAGGGAAAAAGTACATTTCACCATCCCTGGAAGAAATCCTTGCTTCTTATCTTGATGATGATACATATGCGCTCAAGCATGATCTCCTTTCTTCCCGTGAATTCGTGGTGATGATCAAGCTTGCCCGGGGGCAGTCATTGCTGGAAATCGGAAAAGAACTTTACATATCCAACAAAACCGCAGGCACCTACAGAAGCCGGATCCTGGCCAAAATGGAATTCACCAAAAACATAGAGCTGACCTGGTATTGCATGGAAAACAAGTTAATATAGGTCCACCGTCTTCCTGTAAGGTATTTCATACAAAGATTTCACGTAATTCCCACCCATTATTAGCCCGGTTCTTACAGGCCGGATTGTTAAAATATTGTTTATTAGCAGTTACGATCCCTGTATTTTCATAATCATACTCTAATAGACACATCCTCATTACAATAAGTATACACAATGAAAAAAAGCATCCTATTTATCATCCCTGTTCTTGTGGCAGCGTTGCTTTCAGCGATCTCCTGTAAAAAGAGCGCCGGGCCCGCGACCGGTTACTCCGATCAGTGTCACCAACGCGAATACGGAGAACTGGGAGATTGTACGCTTCAATTGAGGCAAAGGCAAAATCAGAAAATTGTTGAACAGACATTATTTAACCACTGAAGGCCACATAGAAAAACAAAGTGCTTTCTGCTGTGATGAACCTTATACCTAAAATCAAATTTGTGATGACAAACCAAAAAATGAATCATAAACTTTTCGGATTGCTGACAGCATTCATGTTCGTGTTCCTGGCTGGCGCCCATGCACAGATTAACAAGCCCGATTACTTTGATTTCAATACATTTCAGGCACCCCCTCCTCCGCCGGTATCGCAATGGGATAAAGTGCCCGCTGAGATAAAAAACAGGAATTCCTACAAACGGCTTGAGTGGTTTTACAAGCCCCGGCTGAATGAATCGGGCAGTTTCCCCCGGGAGTTCATTGAGCGGCAAAAGGAGGCTGAGTATGCGAAGATGCAGTCGGAAACTGATCACCCGGTCGCTGCATACCAGTGGACCAGCCTGGGCCCTGTTGGCATTGATTTCTCCGCCGACGCCATGGTGCCGCAATGGGGTGTTGTGAGCGGCAGGGTGAGAGGGCTTGCCATCCATCCGTCAAATGCTGATATCGTTTATGCAGGTGCCGCAAGCGGCGGAATATGGAAATCCACCAACGGTGGAAATACCTGGCTTGATAAAAGCAGCGGCCTGAACCTTTTAACGTTCGGTGCCATTGCCATTGATCCTTCAAACCCCGATGTTATTTATGCCGGCACAGGCGAATACCACTGGATCCTGGATGAGCGGTTTTACTGTGGCGACGGCTTGTATAAGTCAACAAACGCAGGAGAGAACTGGGCGAAGATAAATTCCGATTTTGGCCTGGTAACTCATTTTTCCGACCTCGTGGTATCCCCCCATAATCCGAATGTCATCATGGCAGCCATTGGTAAAAACCTGCAGAATGCACCTCAAAACCAGGGAATCTGGAGAAGTTCGGATGCAGGCGCTCACTGGGACTTTGTTTTGCCGGGAGAAGGGGTGTACGACCTTTCATTTCACCCGACCAATCCAAACATTGTATTTGCAGCCTGCGGAAATGAGCAGGCCAACGCAGGGTTCATGGTATCCGCCAACGGAGGCCTTACCTTTACACAAAGCAATACCGGCCTGCCGGCAACCAATCATATCGGGAGGATGCAGTTTGATGTGTCGCAGTCAAATCCGTTGGTTCTGTATGCTGTCATCTATGATAAAGTACCGTTCGACGGAGACCCGCATACCTCTGTTTATAAATCAGTTAACGGCGGTGCCAGCTGGGTGCATATCTCCCAGGGTGTCAACCTCTCAGAGGCGGGCGACCAGGGATTCTACGACCTGTGCATTGCGGTGAACCCTTCAAATCCGGATAACGTATTCATCGGAAACGTAGAATTAACCAGGTCGGACAACGGCTCCACATTTTCGTATGTCAGGGACCCGAATGCGCCCAGCGGCGGCAGCTTTGCCTTTGATTCCTATACCCACCTGGATCATCATATCGTCAGGTTTGCTCCTTCAAATTCTTCCATCGTTTATATAGGCTGCGACGGCGGCGTTTTCAAATCAACAGATGCCGGGTTTACCTTTCATTCCACGAATACCGGGATATCTTCCATCCAGTTATACCGTGTTGCTTCGCATATTTCAAACCCGGATATCATGTATACCGGAGCCCAGGATAACGGATTTATTTCAACGCATAACCGGGGCGCCACGCCCTATAAACTTGAACAGCTCGGTGATGGCACCGAGTGTTTTATGGATTACTCAAACCCGGATATCATCTTCTTTGGAACCATCGGCGGCGCGCTTTTCAGAAGCATAAACGGAGGCCTGACCTGGGATATGAACGTCGACCCTGTCACACTGGATGATTCATCCGCATTCATCAGTCCTTACTGGCAGCACCCGACCAATCCGAACATCATCTACGGTTGCTTAAAACGAAAGCTCATCAAATCAACAAATAAAGGAGATACCTGGTCGTTTACCACCTCCTCCCCCATTGTTGGCTCGGCCGTTTATGCAGCGGCACAATCGCCCGTCAGTACGAACAATATCATGGTCGCTGCGCGAAATGGCACAAACAGTCTTGTGCGCTCTTCCGACGGCGGATATACCTGGCAGGACATTACCGGAAGCCTGGGAGGGCTATCAGGAGGCAATTTTACACGGCTCCAGGCGGATCCCTACGACGGAAATACATTTTACCTGCTGAAGAATGCCTATAATGGCGCCCTTATTGTAAAGACAACAGATTTTGGCACAACGTGGACGGATTTCACTTCTGACCTTCCACGGGTTCCGGTGAGTGATCTGTTTATCGACACAGCCAGGGCAGGCGTCATGTACATTGGCAATGACTTCGGAGTTTACAGAACCACAAACAACGGAGGAAGCTGGACATGGCTAAACAACGGAATGCCCTGTGTTCCGGTTCTTGACCTGGATTGTTTCAGCCATAACGGAACCCGGCTACTGAGGGCGGCGACATACGGCCGGGGCCTCTTTGAACTGGACCTGAACAAGCCTGAATCTGTCAATGAAAACAAATCCGTGGTTAACGGTATCAGGGCATGGCCAAATCCTGCTTCCGATCGGCTGGCGGTTGAACTTCCGGGTTGCAAACCAGGTAAATACTGCCTCACCCTGATACCGGTAAACGGCATGGAAGGGATATCACAAACCGTTTACTCTAATGGGGCTAAATTCAGTGCGAGCATGGATATATCGGGGCTGAAACAGGGTTGTTACCAGCTGGTAATTAAAGGCAACCTGGAACTGCATACCTGCAGGATCGTGATCATGAAATAAATCCAAATTTGTGTCTTCAGGACAAAACAAATGGAAACAATGCAGGCAATGCAAGCAATGGAAGCAAAGTAAATCGTGCTGCACCCGGATCCTGGTCAGTGTCCCGGGCAGAATTTGATCAATCTCTCACCAGGAATTTATATACCCGTTGTTCGCCTGCACTGCGCAGAATGAGCGTATAAAGACCGGCCGGCAAAGGCCTGAGATCAATGACCGACGCACCGTCATTCACGGCAGCGTTCCTTTTTTGGAAGATATCCGATCCCAGGTTATTACAGATATCCAGGCTATAAGTATCCCCTGACCTTCCTTTGATGGAAATGCTGAAGCGCCCGTCGTTGGGAACCGGGAAGATCTCTGCAGCCAGTGATGTGTGTTCATCAACCCCCACGCCGATGGCTGTTGTAAACGTCAGGTCAGCACCCGTTGACGGTCCGGCCCCATTGGTCCCCTTCACGCGGAAGTGATAGGTGGTATTGGAAGAAAGCCCGGTGAGCGGTGCCATGACAGGTGTTATGGTGGTGCCATATACGGAAGAAGGGGTGGCATCGGTCGTATACCCGTAGGATGAGGTCAGCCCCCAGTCGAAGGAGACAAAGGTGGTCATGTTGTTGGCATTCACGGTGCCGTTCAGCGTGGCCCCTGATGAGGTAATCGCTGTGGCAGCCAGGGTGATGACGGCAGGAGGCTGCGAAACCTGCCCGCTGATGTTGATGAGCAGTGAATCAACCATGGTAGGGTCCTGCACGGCAGCTGCTTTTGCAAAAGCGGTACCGTTTGACACGGCCGTTACGAGTCCTGTTGCATTGATGGTAGCCATTCCCGATCCCGGAACGATGCTCCAGGTCACCGCCTGGTTGGCTGTGGCAGGGAATACGGTTGCAACCATTTGAAGGGTACCTCCGCTGGTGGTAATTTCTGCCGGTACGCCGCCCTGTGTGGCAACGTCCAGACCAACAAGGCCGCCAACCGAAATACCCTGTGCATAGCCCATATATCCGTTGCCCCGGTCCTCTGTCCAGGTGCAGGCGAACCTGTTGGGTCCATCCGGCGTAAAGCAATACCGCATTTTAGGGGTTGACCCTCCCGCAGTGGTGGAACTTACCTCAACCCTGTTTCCCGGCCATACAAAGTTGCCGTTGCCGTCGAGCCTGGTGGCAAAAATCTTTTCTGTTGAATTGTAACTCATGATCATCGGGTTGTCTGACACCACTTCAAGGTTGCCGCACCGTTGATCCGCATTGCCGCTGATCGGATAAACAACTTTACCCAGGTCGGTAAACTGACGTGCCCCGGTGGTTTTCAGGAATTTCTGAACATATACGCCATAGATCGTCTGGTTTGGATTGCTGAAAGTGCACACAGACCATACATAGTTTGACCCGGGAGTCATGTTCACGCTGGTCTCGCTCTGGTAATTATCCGTGGGTGCGACAGAGGTGTTGAAGGCTGATCCGTTCATGCCCCACGGGATGGTTCCGTTGGGATTCACCCGCTGTAGAAATGAATTAAAACGGTTCCCTGTTGAAGAGTAATATCCGAAATAGGTGGTGTCGCCTTCCGCCATGATTGAATAATACCGGTACCCTGCCGTGGACTGGTTGCATATCTGCAAAGGCGGGTAAAGGGCGGTGCCGGCATTGTCAAACATCTGTGCATACAGCGTTGTGTACATGTTGCCTTTCTGGTATACCATGGTGAATTTATCACCCGTGTTGGCGATGATCTGGCCACGGGTTGTTGTGGAAGCGCCCACCTTGATAAGGATAGGTGTCGGCCATGCCACTGTCCCGGCCGCCGTGATTTTCTGCAGGTTAAGCGTGTTGCCGGTATCCCCGTTCCAGGCAACCACCACATCGCCGTTGCTCAATGCGCCCGGGTAAGGGGCAAGGCCGCCGCCAAGCACCACACCGTGCGGGCCCCATAAATGGACACCCGCCTGGGATATTTTATACACGACCGATTGCATGCTTCCGCTCCGTTCATCCTGGTAACCGATCACGAAATTGTTGTCGGGATCGACGCAAACATTGAATACAAAGGTGGCCGACCCGGATGTCTGGTTGTCGACCAGCATCCCATCCTCGCCGAGCAGCTTGTAGCCATTGGCATCAATGAGCTGGGCCCGCATGTCGTAGTTGCCTCCGTTCTGGTGGTAGAAGGCGATCCATGTCTTCCCGTCGGTGGTGGGTGCCGCCTGCATATCCGCGGTGGGAAGTCCGGAAATCGTGATGTTCACCATGGTATTGGTGTTCCATTGGGCATGAAGTGTTCCGGGTACGAAGGAAAAAAGGCCCAACAGGGTAACCAGGGAAAGAAGAAAGCTGAATGGTGCAATGATCGCTTTTGTTTGAAGGGATTTCATGATGATTTGAATTTAGGTGTGATTTTTATGATAATGAAGGGAAAGAGTGTTTGCAGAACCCTCATCAAAATTAAGGCTAATTTTACCGGAATGTTAAATATCCGGAAATGATTTGTTTAAGTGAATATGAATGTATAACGACTGCCAGGCAATACGCATTATCGCGTAAATTTTTGCATACAATACGCGTTTTTGCGTATGAATATGAATTTTTCCACTGAAATTGAAATCGCACCCTTCCACTCCGATAAATTTCCATCTCTTACCTTTTCATATTCAACTGATTACGGGTCGGAAAAAACCACGTTGCTTTACCTGTTATTTACGGCCTGCCTTTTGTAGTAAGGTGGTGAACATCAGCAAAGTGTTTTTTCAAATCTCCCGGATAACGAGAAAGCATTGAACTTCTTCTTTATCGATAGCTTCCAGAGCAACAATTGTGCCCTGGGGGTTGTTGCATTTATAGGTTCAATATTTTTAAGAGGCTGGCCGATGGTTATTAATGACATCTTTTACAATTAATCTAACCACTTAATAAAAGCAATTATGAAAAACGTTTCCCATTTCATTTCATCCTTGAAAAAAGCAGCGCTTCTTTGCGCAATCATTTTTGCCTTTGCGGTAAACAGTCATGCGCAGATTTGGGTAAATCCTTTAACCACGGGGCGTCCTATTGCCTCCTATTACCTTGGGGATAAGTTGTCGGCCAACTGGTATTTTAATTTTGAAATTGGGCAGACCAACTGGCATGAATCTGATGTTGGGATTGGACAGGATCCTGACGGTTCAACAGGGTGGGATTGGGCAGAAGCTACTTGGTACCAGGACAACGGTGCCACCAACAGATATGTACATAGCAACATCGGAAATTTTCAGTTCACAGCTGCCGGAACCTGGTATGTAGTTGGCAGGGCAAGAGCCAATTTTGGAGATGCATGGACCTATGGAGATCAAGGTGGCTGGTCAAACGAAACGACATTAACTGCAAGCACTTCTGCGGGAAGTTGCCCTTATTTCACAGTTTCGGATCTGTCAGATCCGTCAGCTCTTACAGCAACACCCGCCTCCTCAGCCCAAATAAACTTAACCTGGACGAAATGGAACAGTAAAAACGTTATGGTGGTACGCACCCTGACTTCAGCGTTTCCACCTAATGACCCGGCACAGGGAACATCCTATTCCGTCGGCGCGAACCTGGGTTCAGGAACCGTCGTTTACAACGGATCTGGCACTTCTTTTGATAACACTGGTCTAACTCCGGGAACCGACTATTCATATACCTTTTATTCAGAAAACTACAGCTATTACAGCGCCGGTTCAACAACTTCGGCAACCACCTCCTCTGTTTCCGCCACCACAGATTATTTCCAATCAAAAGCCAGCGGGAACTGGAGCGAAGCTGCTACATGGGAATCATCTGCCGACAACGTCGCATGGATTGATGCTACCCTGGCACCGACATCATCAGCCGCCTCCATCACCGTATCAAACTTACATACCGTTACCCTTGATGCGGCAGCGAGTGCCAAAGTCCTTACGATCGCTTCAACTGGCGTGCTGTCGTGCGGAACCTATACACTAACGGTGGCCACAGCAGGTTCCCTCACCAACACAGGCACGTTTACAGCAGGCACTGGCACTGTTGCCTTTGCCGGAACCGGAACAATATCCGGAACTGTCGCATTTTACGATGTAACGCTTGCCGGTGGTGTGAATTTCGGCACCGGCTCAACCGTAAACGGAACATTAAGCATCAATACCGGGGGATTTGTAAATACCAACGCACCTGCATACGGATCCACGTCCACGCTGAAATATAACAGCGGCAGCACCTATGGCCGGGGAACAGAATGGAGCGCTACCAGCGGCAGCGGCTATCCTTACCATGTGCAGATCAGCAACAGTACCATTCTCGACATGGGGGCCAATTCAGGAACAGCTGCTGCCAGGCAATGTGCAGGAAGTTTGACGATTGATGCAGGTTCAACCTTCAGCATGAATGTGTCGGCCATGACGGCAGCAGTTACTGTAGTGGGGAATATTTCCAATTACGGCACGGTGACCCTTTCCGGCAGTATTGGCGGTGATCTGATTACCACGGGGAGTCTTCTTGACAACAGCGCCTTCAATGCAAATAACCGGGCTGTCTTTTTCAATGGCGGTGCTACCCAGGAGATAAGCGGCACGGGAACTTTTGACATTTCTTACATCAGGATCAACAAAACCGGCGGAAGCGTAAAACTTTTAAGCAACCTGGTGTGTGCAGGGCCGAATGGCGGGAATGCCATGGAGATTGACGGAACTTCAAGTGTTCTTGACCTGAACGGCTTTACACTAACCCTTGGAGGTGCCTCATCTAATTCAACCTATAACAGCGGAGTCACAACACCGGGGGTTATCAGGGGGAGTTCAGCCTCCAGCATTTCTGTTTTGGGTACGGGTGCGCTTGGTACCATCATGTTTGACCAGACAACACCCGGCACAACCAACCTGTTACAGAGCTTCACCATCAACAGGACCGGCAGCGGCTCGGTAACCCTTGGAAACAACCTCGATATCAGCGGCCTGCTTATTTTCCAGGATGGTATCCTTACAACAGGAAGCAATACAGCGACCATTGGTGCCTCTGGCACCATCAGCAATGCCAGTTCAACAAAATATGTCAACGGAAAACTCGCACTTACCTTCGGTGCGACCGGAGCAAAGGAGTTCCCGATCGGCAAATCAGGGAATTACCGTCCCATCACATTTGAATACACCGCCCTCACCGGCACCAGCACCGTGACGGCCGAACAGGTTGAAGCCGGGCTCACAGGAACCCTGCCCACAAATACCACGCTGCTCACCACCGACCGTTACTGGACCATCAGCCAGGCGGGTGGCAGCAACTTCGGGTACAAGGTGACCCTTGATGCATCTGGTTATACCCCGACCACTACAGTGACGATGCTTAAAAAGGACGCGACCATCGTATCGTACGCTGCGGCGCTCTCTTTCTCCACACTTTATACCAACACCACTGCTCTTACAAGCTTCAGCGATTTTGCCCTGGGACAGGTTTGTACAGCTTCTGCAGGAACGTCGCCCAAAGTGTCCGACCTGGTCATAACACCTGAGGCGGGTGCAACCTTTAAATGGTACACTTCCGGCGGCGTACTGATAGCCGACCCTGCCAATACTGATCTGGTAAACGGCAACCACTATTTTGCCAGCCAGACGGTAAACGGATTGGAGAGCACCCTGAGGCGCGAAGTGGTGGCCAACGTAAACGATTGTTTCATCTCCGTCACCACCGATGCGGCCAGTGCAGTTACTTCCACCACCGCCACCTGCGGGGGAACTTTAAGCAACAACTGCGGCAGCTCAGTAAGCGCCAGGGGAGTTTGCTGGAGCACCTCAGCGGGCCCGAAAGTCACAGGCAGCCATACATCCGACGGAACCGACCTGGGGACCTTTACCAGCAGCATCACCGGGCTGACAACAGGCACAAAATATTATGTCAGGGCCTATGCAACCAGCACCTCAGGAACAGCCTATGGCAATGAAATTGATTTTACAACACCTTAAACACCTTGAGTCATGAAAGTCATTTCCCTGGTTCAAGGGCAACGGAATCAATTCAGTATACCGGTACCCTCGAATACAAGTGACTGGCATCAACTACATTAGTGGCAAACGGTACTCACTATTATGCAAGTCAGACGGTGGATTGTACTGAGAGCGCAGGCAGGGTGGCGGTAGAGGTTACTGTGCAGTAGATAAGATTTACGAATAAGAGATTGAGGGATTGCAGATTGAATTTAAAGATTTTAGATTTACGATTAGGAGCGCCCAATCGTAAATCGTAAATCAAACAATTCAATCTGCAATCCCTCAATCCCTCAATCGTAAATTACTTCTATTTATAATTTGATCAGCTTTGAAACTCCCGTATTCTCACCGGTTGTAACGTGGATAAAGTAGATCCCTGTTGGAACATCAAGCAGCGAGCAGCGATGGCTTCTCTCCCCTTTCAGGTCGACAGTGAACATTTTTGCACCACTCAGGTTGTAGATGGAGATCTGGCTGATCATGTTGCCTGCGTCGCCAAGGGCCTCCACGGTAAATTCACCGGTTGTCGGATTCGGGAACACCCTGAACGATTGCGAACCTTGCCGGGATGCACCCGGGTTTTCATCCTCACCGGTTGTTACACTAACCATGGATGGCGGTAAACTTGCACAGTAGCTGTTCGTGGTGGTGATATAACCGTGCATGTATCCTCCCGGACTGACCGATGTGCCGTACAGGTAAGATATCTTCTGACCTGCGATCATCGTAGCCTTGCCACCCGGGTTGATATGGAACGTTGATCCTCCGCCTGCAACGGTAACTGTGTTTAAAGCATCAAAACAAAGGTTCAACGGGGATGGAATTGTTCCGGATACATTTGTATTGAGTGGGGCAACAATCATCGTGATGGTGTTGGATATGGCCTGTGCCGGATAGAAGCAGGTTGCCAGGCTGGATACCATCCTGCAAGTCACAACGTCATTATTTGACGGTACGTAGAAATAGGTTGGCAATCCGGTACCCACGTTGGAACCATTCACTTTCCACTGGTACGTTGGCGCAGCGCCGCCATTGACCGGTGTGGCTGTGAATATGACAAAACTACCTGTTGGTGAAGGATTGGCAGATGCTGAAATGCTTACACTTGCAAGGGCTGATGGATTAACAGTTAATGTCACACTGCCTGTCAAAGCTGTTCCAAGGGCATCAGTAACTGTCACAGAATAATTGGTGGTTGCCGCCGCAGTGGAAACAGGGTTGGCAATATTGGGGTTGGACAAACCGGTTACCGGGCTCCACACATAGGTAAGCGGGGCCAGTCCACCTGTTGCTGTCATGTTCAGCTGCGAAGAATATCCCGCACAAATTGTTGCAGGTGTAGCAGAAGCTGCAGCAGTCATGGGTGGAATCCAGTCGACACGGTTGAACCCATCGTTGTCAAAGCTTTCGCCGGAGAAAGGGCCGGTGAAATCAACAAAATAGAGACGTCCGGCATTCACCCCCTTGGTAACATTGCTTGCTCCGCTCCAGGTATTGGCCGGGAAAGCGGCATTGCGCACGGTCATCGTCTGGCTGTTGTTAGCCGTCAGCAAAGTGCCTCCGGCAGTCCCGTTCCGGAAAGTACAACCACGGAACAAGTAAGAAAGATCCACGATACTTCCGCTGAGAAGGTTGACTCCACTCCCGTTCATGTATTCAAAAATACAATTCTGGGCTGCGATCGTTCCGCCGCTCTGAACATTAAGGGCATAAGGCACGGGGGATCCCGGGGTCTGAGTGATCTTCCCTGGTAGTGTCGTAGCAACGGCATTCAGTCTCCCTCCTGTGTTCACATTCAGGATTGAGCCACTCGCAAGGCGTAACTCACCAAGGTCAGGAATGGTGAGCGTGCCCGCATTGTTGATGTTCACATTCCCGTTCACGCTGCACGTATAATCAAGCAATCTAAATTCACCACCATTCACGGTCAGGTTATGATTTACAGTGAAATTACTCTGTACAATACTTAATCCTCCCGGACCATGGTTAATGCTGAGATCATGGAAGTAATTCCCTGCATCACAATAGAGGTAATAAACTGAATAAGTTGAACCCACTTCCACTGTCCCGCCTGTTGGCATGAAGTTTCCGGGATTGATCGCAGCAAATGCTGCAGAACAACGCATAGTCCCACCGGAGATGGTGCTTGTTGCCGGTATGAAAAATTGGATGTTGCTGTGTGTAACCTCAAACAACCCGCCCGACATACTCAAATGCCCTTCCAGGTATTGCCAGTCAGCTGGAGTGACAACATCACACACCAGGTTACCGCTGGTAATGTTGATGGAACTTCCTGCCAACGAATGAAAATTACCGTGCAGTAAAACATTACCGGAAGAAACATCCAATGTGCCATGCAGGGTAAAATCAGGATATATGGTGAGATTACCTAATTCATGGATGACACTGGTTGCATCGTCAGTCACTGTACCATGCACGATCGTGGAGGAACCACTCCAACCAAAAAGACTCAGGATATTCCCGGCTGCGATATTCAGGTTTCCGGTTATTTCAACTGATTCCGCCGGCGAGTTGCTGTAGAAATAGGTGGTAGCACCGGCAGGCCTGTTAACATTGACCGTGCCAAAAACTGCTCCTGGCGCTTCAACGTCAAAACCACCAATATTAGCGCTTGTAAAATTGATGACATTGTTTACGCTGCTGGTGATGGTGGCCGGACCCGCAACAAATACCCAGGAAGCAGGGTTGATGGTGCCTGCGGTAAGCGTGCTGGTTGAGCCAGCGTTAAACTGCAGGTTCTCGTATGAATTGGTGCCGACATTCAGCACATCTGCAGGGTTGGTCATGACGAGACTTCCGCCAACGGTACAATAATGGCCTATCGTAGCCGTGAATCCGTTCAGGATGAATGAACCGTTGGCAATGTCCAGGGTGTTTGTGAACGTTGACGACGAACCCAGTGAAACAGTATTGTTAAGCGTTGTTGGTGACATCGGATTTCCGCTTCTTTCAAACTGTATGATACTTCCTGTTTTAGCAGTTACCGGTGCAGTTACAGCAGGCGCTTTGTTTATGACCACATTATGAAGGGTGCACCCATTGGTTAGGATCAGGTACGAGTCGGTGGGGCCATAAAGCTCAACGGTGCCTGCTGTAGGAGTGAAATCAGCACGATTTCCCGAAAAGTTATAAGCCGTCCTGATCGTTCCTCCGGTAATATTACTGGTGAGTGTGTAAATATTAGCCACATTGATTCCGCAGGATGGAAAATCCAATACACCTGCCGACATTTCAATGACCGCATTCTGTGCCCAGGTCCAATCGCTGACAGCGCCATTAATTGTCACCGTCCCGCCATAGATATGAAGTTCACCGTTAAGGTCAACCCATTGATTTCCAACAAAATTATTCAGCGTAATTGCCCCGCCTGCATTGCAATAATAGGCTCCGTAAACGCCACTGTCAACAAGGTCGTTGGCTGTGAATGAACCAGTAAGCACATCCACTGCGCCGGCAGCCCAGTCGTAGGCGGCACACACCACATTGGTACCGCTCATCCTGAAGGCTCCGCCAAAAATCTTATTGACTTCAAGCAAGTTGAACGTTTCATCGGAACAATACTGGTGATAAGCACCCCCGTTGAAGGATACTTTCCCGGGACCTGCTGTAAATCCGGCCGGGCCAACAGTATTATTCCAGTTTCCGGCTACATAAATCGTTCCGGCTGCATTGTTCATGGTGAGTGACCCGAAAATGTCCACATCCTGGTTCACGGTGAGCGTTGATGCCGGGATCAGGACATTACCCCCTGCCTCGATGACAAGTGTATTGCAGGCCTCCGATGCCGCATCAACTGTGGCTGGCTGGAAACCCAGGTTGGTTATTACTGCATCCTCGGCAAAGGTTGGAACGTGTTCAAGCGACCAGTTGAGGGGATTGCTCCATGCCGTGCTCACCGCTCCGGTCCAATAGTTGGGGACCATGGAAGTGATATTGAGTGTGTAATCCTCAACCTCACCATAGGTTGTGTTACCACAGGGCGATACCAGGCCGGTATAGGTGATCCTTGTCCGCATGGTACAAGGCCCGAGGGTGGTTCCGGCTGGCGGGACAATGGCAGCCGTATAGGGTCCGATGCCAGGTGTGCCGGTTACTGTGAAAGCTTCCCCTGCATCGAAGAAATCGCCATCCCGGTTCCAGTCAACCCAAACGCCGCACTGGTCAGAATAATAAATAGGATGGCCATTGGTTATGGTCATGTGGATAATTCCATTCACCGGCAGATTGGTTGACAGGGATGCCGTGTAATCGGCATACCCGCTGCAGGCGGAGGAATTGTCAATCGAACCTGCCTGAACCCGGCTGATGTGTTCATCACAACCGCCGCTTGCGTCGCATCCAGACTGAACTTTCAATGTGTAATCTTCTGTTTCTCCGTAGTTCCATAAACCACATGAAGATGGTGAAACGCTCCAGGCCAGGCCAACTCTCATGGTTGTGTACCCATTTATGGCAGTAATAGGAGCTGTAACAGATAGGGTATAGACCGGGCCGGCGCCTGAACCAAGAACGTATTCCTCTCCTGCATCCGTAAAAATGCCGTTTTGGTTCCAGTCGATCCAGACTTTGCCCTGGTCACCTCCATATCCCTCAATTGTGACCGTAATGGTTTGCGTTGTTCCCTTGATGAACTGGTTGACAAGTCCGGTATAATCACCATATCCGCCGGGAGATCTGCCAGTCTGATTGTTTATTGAGCCCATGGCAACCTTGTTGATATGTTCATAACTGGCCCATAAATTTGTTCTGACAGCGCAGTAAGTCGGTGCAGGTGTGGTTTTCATCCCGTTAACGATCAGCGCATAAGCCTGCTGGCCACCGGAAAGGGAACCTTTGTGACTGACACGGATGGTATAATAACCCGCAGCAGGTGTCAGGATGCCCACTTTTTCCACATTGTCCCTGAAATTGTCGCCCGTTGTGGCCGCTGTAGCCGGGGAAGAAGGATTCAGGATCCATGGATAATAGGTTGTGCCTTTGATTACCCTCAGATCCAGGTCATTTATCAGCATGGCAGTGGTTGGATTCAGGGAAGCTGCCGGGGGAGTGGCAGCTGGATCCGTCCAGCTGAGGGTTACATTGATGGGGGTCAATCCGTCGGCGTATTAAGTATAGTCAACGGTTTGACTATTGACCAGGATAGACTGAACAATCAGGCCGCCCTGGGTGTTATCGTTGGTGATCAGGTTGGCAGCGCCGGAGGCATTGACGAGTCCCCAGCCAAACCGGTAATCGGGCCCGTTCGCTGAGCCTGCTTCATTGGCCGTATTGATGACAAGGCCTTTCAGGGCAGCTGCCGTCATGGTGCCGCCTCTGAGTGCTTTGTAATGCTCCTGCAGGAGTACAAGGCTGCCGGTTGTGTTTGGCGTTGCCATGGAAGTCCCGCTGAGGGTGGTATAATTTACATTGCCGGTATTGGTAGTTGAATACACGTTAACCCCATCGGCAACAAGGTCGGGTTTTATCCTTCCGTCATCTGTAGGGCCCCAGCCACTGAATGAAGACATTACGACATCGGCAGGAGCCGTCCATCCACCCGGAATGGAATTGACCGCACCAATGGTGAGGATGTTTTTAGCAACAGCCTCCTGTTCAATGCAATCATAACCGTCGGCTCCGCCATCGGCTTCTCTTGCCACATTGCTTAATACCCATGACGTCCCGTTATAAACATAGTAACTGCCTGACCAAGACTCTCCCCTGTCGTTGCCGGCTGATTTAACAATCAGGTAACCCGGGGCATTGTAGGCAACGTTATCCCAGGCGTTGGCTGAAGCGTCGTAAAATCCAAAAAGATAGTCTTCGGTTGCACCGATGGAGGGATTACCATACCAATATTCATTGAAACCATTATTGTACCAGCCCCTGAGAAACCCATAGGAGTGGTTGGAGAGTGTCAACCCTGTAGCAGCCGCACTGGTCATTTCCGCAACATCATCGGTCCATTCCCAGGCATGAAGCAACGCTTGTGTTGCCATACCGTGCGCAGCGGCAACCTGGCCCTCTGCAACAATGGTCCCGGCGACATGGGTTGAATGGTAATGGGTCGAACCCGGAACATCCATCTGGGTTACACGTGTTCCGCCTCCATTGTCAAACTCCTGGTGGGTGGTAAGAACCCCGCCGGCATCCCATTCACCCACAACATATCCGTTGCCGGTAAGATTCAGACCTGTTGATCCGCCCGACCAGATATCATCGGTGTTGGTCGTTCTGCCGGCATCCAGGTTGTTGGTAGTATATGCCTGGGGGAACCCGAACTCATCAATAAATTGCAACTCGCTGGTGCCAGTGGCCGTTTCATGGCGGGAAGTCCAGCCTTTTTCCTGGATCACCCTGTCAAGTTCGGCACGCTGTTGAAGGTACCTCTTGTGGAAATCTTCGGCCATTTTAAGCAGCTTTTCCTTTTGGGGATCAGGCTGGCTGCTTACGACTCTGTTCTGAGCAAACAGGTGCGGAAAAGAGACAAGCACGAAAAATGCTATAAAAAAAGTAAATTTCAACTTCATTTGTGATTGGCTTAAGTTTGTAAAAAACATTGACTTTTTCGGGCGCCGGTCATGACCGGATGGCCCCTTTTTTGCAAAAGTAATGCAAGATTTAGTCCAGATTAACCTGTTAAGAAACAAACAATCAAATTATTTCCCGAACTGCAAAGCGGTAAAGTTTTATGCGGTTATCAGTCTCTTTTTGAACAAGATATACGACCTGCCTGTATGTGCCCTGCCATGGAGCGGGGGACTGCGTGAATAAATTAACATCAGAGTGCCCGGATGCAACATGCATGTTATGCTAATATATGGTCATAGAATTGTGGGTTCTTCAGTTTGTACTTTATTAATCTGTCGCGATCAGGCAGACACTTCCCGGGAGTTAAAAATAATGACCTGACTGCCTTCCAGGAAAAGTGGTCTAAAACCATCTCAAAGCAAATCCGATGAAAAAACCGGTCATGCGGACCCCCGACACATTTTATCCTGTAATTTTACACCCGGTTTTAACGATGAAATCCCATCCCATATGATTATTAAATCTATCCTTCTTATTCCGCTGATGTTCCTGGTTGTAATGTTTACAGGTTGTTCCGAAAAATTCATGGTGGTCAGCGACCCGGCCGTTATGCCACCGGCAAGAAAGCTGGTACATCCTCCCCGGGTGGCACTGGTACTTGGCGGGGGGGCCTTCCGCGGAATTGCACATGTGGGGGTGCTAAAGGTTCTTGAGGAGGAAAAAATTCCCATCGACCTGATCATCGGAACCAGTGCCGGAAGCCTGATCGGGGCACTTTATGCCGACAATCCGCATGTTGACAGTCTATATCCGCTCATGAACTCAACCCGATCAAAAGATATTCTCAATCCCTCGCTAACCTATTCCAAACTGGGTTATATCTCAGGGGAGAATTTGCAGGAATTTATCACCAGGAATACTTCAGTCAAAAACATTGAGGAGACAAAGATCCCGTTTGCCGCCATCACAGCCGACCTCATAAAGGGGGAACCGGTGGTGCTGGCTTCGGGGCCACTGGCGCCGTCGGTAAACGCATCGTGTGCCATACCGGGTATTTTCGTTCCGGTTAAGATGTATGGCAAAACATTTGTGGACGGCGGGATTATGGATAATGTGGCTGCCGATGTGGCAAAAGAATACGGGGCAACGGTTATCATTGCCGTGGATGTGATGCATGATTTTGATACTGTACCGGTGATCAAAAACCGAAAAAACGTGTCGCACCGTGTCGCCAGCGTGGTCATGCGCAACCTGAACCGGTTGCGCATGAGTCAGGCCGACATCCTGATTGTCCCCAACCTGCATGGAATGCCCTACCTGAGCGACAAATACAACCAGCCCATGTTTGATGCCGGGGTGAATGCCGCACGGGAGATGATGCCGGAAATCAAGAAATTGCTTGCTGCTAAAGGGATCAGGTAAAATGCCTTACCATCCTCCACGCAGTATTATTTCGTACCTTTGCACCCACTGACTTAGACTACCTAATTTGAAGCGGGTTTTCCTTTTTTCGCTGCTGGTTTTGCTTCCCTTTTTGACGGTTGGGCAAACAAACCTGGATTTCTGGTTTGCTGCACCGGAAGTAACCTCCGGCCACGGTGACCAGCCCATCTATTTAAGGCTCACCTCTTTCAGCCAGAGCTCAACGGTTACGGTTTCTGAACCAGCCAATACCGTTGCCAACTTTCCGCCCATCACGGTTTACATCCCATCCAATTCAACGGTATCTGTCGACCTCACCGCTTTTAAACTGCAGGTTGAAAGCAAGCCGCCCAATTCAATCCTGAACCTGGGGTTGCATATTCATGCAAGTTCCCCGATCACGGCATACTATGAGGTGGCGAACAACCTGAATCCTGAAATATTTACACTGAAAGGGAACAACGCACTCGGCACTTCCTTTTACATTCCCTCCCAGAGTGTGCTGAGCAACGAACTCTCCTTCACTCCCGACGCCTATAATTCATTTGACATCGTGGCTTCTGAAGATAACACGACCATTACCATCAATCCCAGGAAAAACATTGTCGGGCACGCTGCAGGTGTTCCCTTTCCCATTATCCTCAACAAAGGTCAGGTTTACAGCGCTCAGGCTGTCGGGCAAACTGCCAGTGACCACCTGATGGGGTCGAAGGTTACTTCCGACAAACCGATTTCCATCACCGTAAAGGACGATTCAGACCGTTTTCCGGGGCAGAACTGCCAGGACCTTACCGGCGATCAGATCGTGCCAATCAATATCATCGGGAAGGAATACATTGTGGTTCGCGGATATACAAACACGGTCAACGACCAGGTTTTTGTGATGGCCACCGAGGACAATACCCAGGTGAACGTGAACGGTTTTGCAGCTGCCATCCTCAATGCTGGATATTCTTACAATTTCAGCATGAATTCCACCAATTTATGCTCCTCCGTTACGACCGACAAGCCGGCTTACCTCTGGCATGTTACAGGCTACGGCTGTGAAGCCGGCTCTTCCCTGCTGCCTGCCATGAACTGTACCGGGTCAACGCAGGTTGCGTTTGTCAGAACCACTGCCTGGTCGTTCCAGATGATCCTGCTTACCAAAGCAGGTGCCCAGGGTTTCTTTACGCTTGACGGAAGTTCCACGCTGGTAACAGCCGCCATGTTTTCATCGGTGCCCGGCAACCCTGCCTATGTTTATGCCAGGATCAGCTTTACCACGGCCTCTCTGCCTGTGGGAGCACACTTTCTGACCAATTCCCAGGATATTTTCCACATGGGCATTATCCACACGTATGACAACGGGCAATCGGGCTGTTCCTACGGCTATTTCTCTGATTTCGCCAGCCTCAACCTGGGGCCTGACCAGACTGTTTGTCCCGGAACCCCTGTCTCCTTTGATGCAGGCCCCAACCGGCTGAGTTATCAATGGTTTTTCAACGGGGCCCCTTACTCCTCCGGCAACCAGGTGCTGCTGGTCACCAATCCCGGTTTATATTCCGTGGCTGTTGATGACCATGGATGTATCCTGACCGATTCGGTGCAACTTTTCAACTATCCTGCCCCCGTTCCTGTAATCAGCGGGGTGACAAGCTTCTGCCAGGGTGGATCGGAATCGCTTACCGTTAACGGAACTTTCAATGCCTACCTTTGGTCTACGGGGGCCACTACACAGTCAATTACCGTCGGCTCCGGCGGCACATACAGCGTTACGGTGACCGGCAACAATGCCTGCACCGCCAGCACATCAACTACAGTTACTGTGCATCCCACACCAACGGTAACCCTGGCGCAGCCGGCCTCAACGTGTTCAAACCTGGCTCCATTCGCGCTTTCGGGAGGAAGCCCTTCAGGAGGTATTTATTCCGGACCGGGCGTTAATTCATTAACCGGTTACTTCGACCCTGCCTCCGGCGTGGGGCCTCACCTGATCACCTACACCTTTACGGATGCCAGCAACTGCACCGGCACTGCATCAAAAACACTTACGGTTAACGCACCTCCTGTGGTTACCTTGGCTACACAGGCCTCCGTTTGCATCTCAGTTCCGCCTTATCCTTTAACCGGAGGATCCCCTGCCGGCGGAACGTATGCCGGATTCGGGGTCAATTCCCTTACCGGGATCTTCACACCATCCTCCGGGGCAGGCGGGCACTTTATCTCATACACCTTCACTGACCTGAATGGCTGTTCAGCATCCGCATCGAAAATACTCACGGTTTACGCACTTCCGGTGGTTCTGCTTGCAGCGCAGCCGTCGGTTTGCATTACTGTTCCGCCCTTCCCGCTAACAGGCGGCACACCGGCCGGTGGTACCTATTCCGGAACGGGCGTAAATTCGCTGACCGGCTATTTTGACCCGTCCATCGGCATCGGGGGGCATCAGATCACCTACACCTATACCGATGGAAACAGCTGCACCAACCTGGCATTCAAAATACTAACTGTTTACTCCGCTCCGGTTGTTCAGCTGGTCGTGCCGCCAACATCCTGTATCACCGACCCGCCATTCCAGTTAACAGGCGGAACACCGGCCGGGGGTACCTATTCAGGACCGGGCGTCAATTCCGCCACCGGTATTTTTGATCCGGCTTCCGGTTTGGGGCCGCATCAGATTACCTACAACTATTCCGATGCAAACGGATGTTCCGGCACTGATATCCAGACAATTACCGTGAATATTACACCCACGGTTCAGCTCGGGATCCAGGGTGCGGTATGCGCCTCTGCTGCGCCCTTTCCACTCAGCGGAGGCACGCCGGCAGGGGGTGTTTATTCGGGGTTCGGGGTCAATTCACTCACAGGTTTTTTTGACCCGTCGTCGGGAACCGGGCTTCATACCATCACCTACACCTACACCAATTCAAGCAGTTGTTTCAACGAGGCCAGTCAGCCCCTTGATGTTTATCCCCTGCCTTCCGTGCAGCTGGCAGATCCTGACGCGGTTTGTATTACCATTCCGCCTTTCCCGTTAACCGGGGGAACCCCATCCGGAGGTACCTGGTCGGGGCCCGGCGTGAATTCACTGACGGGTTACTTTGATCCTGCTTCCGGGGCAGGTCCGCACCTCATCACTTACAGTTATACCGATGCAAACGGATGCACCAACACCGCTTCGAAAACCCTGACTGTTTACTCTTTCCCGGTCATTACGATGGCTGGCCAGGACGGTGTTTGTGTTTCCGCACAGCCATTTCTTTTAACCTGCGGATCACCGGCAGGCGGCACCTATTCAGGGCCAGGCGTAAACTCTTCAACCGGTTTTTTTGATCCATCAACAGGCGTCGGGCCTCACACGATCACCTACAGCTACACCGATGCAAACGGCTGCAGCAATACCGGATCAAAAACACTGACCGTATTTGCCGATCCGGTGGTTCAACTGGCAACCCAGGCTTCAGCATGTATCACCGCAGCACCGTACCCGCTTTCGGGCGGAACCCCGGCAGGCGGAACCTTTTCAGGGTCGGGGGTCAATTCGCTGACAGGTTTTTTTGATCCGTCGTCGGGAACGGGAGCACATGTCATTACATACGCTTACACCGACGCGAACGGCTGTTCAAACACTGACTCCAAAACACTGGTTGTCAACCCGCTGCCGTCCGTTCAACTTGCAACCCAATCTTCGGTTTGTGTTTCAGCCTCTCCTTTTCAACTTGCAGGCGGAAACCCGGCAGGAGGAAGTTATTCTGGCCCGGGGGTCAATTCGTTGACCGGGTTTTTTGATCCCTCAACAGGAACAGGAACATACACAATAACGTATACCTACACCGATCTGAACGGGTGTGCGGATACGGCTTTGCAACCACTCATCGTGCATCCGCTGCCCGTCGTTCAGCTTGCGGCCCAGAATGCGGTTTGCATTTCAGCACAACCTTTCCCGTTAACCGGCGGAAACCCTTCGGGAGGAAGCTTTTCCGGTCAGGGTGTCAATTCCGCAACAGGGTTTTTTGACCCGTCATCAGGCGCCGGCCCTCATGTGATAACCTACACTTTTACCGACCTGAACGGATGCACCAACACAGCAACCAGCACACTTACGGTCAACCCGCTCCCGGTTGTACAGCTGTCAATAGCACCTGTTTGCATCACTGTACCTCCCTATTCTCTAAATGGCGGAACACCTGCAGGAGGCAGCTATTCCGGTATTGGTGTAAACACATCAACTGGTACATTTGACCCGTCATCCGGTGCAGGAAATCACGTTATTACCTACCAGTACAGCGATGCAAACGGGTGTGCCGGTTCAGCCACCTCCAACCTCCATGTCATCCCGCTTCCTTTGCCTTCCGGAACCATCAGTGGTCCGGCCGTTGTGTGCGAGGCTGATCAGAATATTTCATACCTGCTGACGGGAGCAGATCCATTGGCAACAGCTTTTACCTGGGAGATAAATCCACCCGGTTCGGGAACCATCAGCGGAACCAGCACCATGGCATTGCTTTCCATCATTGAAGGCTATACCGGCAGCCTGGGCATCCGTTTCAGGCCCGGGAGCAACTGCGGAAACGGGAACTTCTCAGGATATAAAAATATTACTGTCAACCCGAAGCCTGTTGTTGCGCTGCAGACTTGCAATGATACGGTCACCACCCGCGGGGCAAAGCCATTCAGACTGAAAGGCGGCATCCCTGCAAGCGGAGTTTACAGCCTTGACGGGTTACCTCTGTCCACAGGAATCCTTGACCCTTCCACTGTCGGGGCGGGAACCGATCACCTCGTTTCCTATGCTTACACCAACCAGTACGGCTGCCTGGCAATAAAAACCAAACCGCTTAAAGTGTTTGACGCGTCCAATTTTATCTGCAAGAACATGCTTACCGACCTGCGCGACCAGCAGGCATATCCCACCTTTGAAATTGTTTCAGGGGCGGTGCAACGGTGCTGGATGGCCACCAACCTGAATTACGGCAGTTATATCCACGGGAATTACGCCCAGACCGACAACTGCGTTGTTGAGAAATACTGCCAGGGAAACGACATCTCCAAATGTGCCGAATCGGGGGGCGTTTATCAATGGGACGAACTGATGGCCTTCCTGCCCGCAGATAATTCCGCCGCAGAAGGAAGGCAGGGGCTTTGTCCGCCCGAATGGCATGTGGCGACGGAGGCCGACTGGGCCATGTTGTCGGATTACTACCAGGGACCCGGGCTTGCCGGATGGAGCCTGCTCGATCCGAACCCGGCATACGGATTTCACGGAAAAACCAGCGGCATGTTTTATCAGAATTCCAGCTGGTCATTTATGCCCCCGGGGTTCTCAGGAACCTTTTTCTGGACCTCCACGGTGAGTCCTGGCGGCATCTTGAGGGTGGTTGCCCGTGGTCTGAATGATATCAATCCCAGTATTTCCAGCTATTCTGCCTTGCGAAACAATGGTTTCCCGGTACGGTGCGTCAGGGACTAAACGCCTGTCTCACTGGAGAAGACCTTCCAGGTTTTAAAAACCTGGAAGGTCTGGCCAACTATCATCCTCCCGGAATCTGTTCCGATTGTTTCGCAGTAACCGATCATATTACATTTCTTTGTATTTTTATCAGGATTCCCGGCATTTTGACCGGCCTGTATGCCTGTCGCCGTTAACTTTCAGAACCAAACAAAACAGCAAGCCTCATGCAGAATAAGAATTTCACCATCCGGACGATGACCCGCGAAGAGTTGGACATCGCTGTTGACTGGGCTGCAAAGGAAGGGTGGAACCCCGGCCTCCACGATGCTGATTGCTTCCATGCTGCCGACCCCGCCGGGTTCCTGGTCGGGCTGCTTGACGGCATGCCTGTTGCAACCATCTCGGTGGTGAAGTATGGCGAACATTTCGGCTTTCTTGGATTCTATATCGTTTATCCGGACTACAGGGGCAAGGGCTATGGCATACAAACCTGGAATGCTGGGCTGGAATATCTCGCGGGCCGCACTGTAGGCCTTGATGGCGTAGTTGCCCAGCAGGATAATTACAGGAAGTCGGGTTTTGAACTTGCATACCGCAATGTCAGGTACCAGGGATCGGGCGGCGGGACCATCCCGGCCAGTGCGGAGATGATCCTATTATCGGCCATTCCGTTTGACGAAGTGTGTGCATACGACCAGCAGTTTTCCCCCACCGGCCGGAAACAGTTCCTGCGTGGATGGATCAGTCAGCCAGACAGTTCGGCGCTTGGGATATTGAAAAATGAAAAGCTGGCCGGTTACGGGGTCATCCGCTCCTGCCGCTCCGGTTTTAAAATCGGGCCATTGTTTGCCGACAGCCCGGAGATGGCGGACAGGCTGTTCACTGCTTTGAAATCAAATACACCGGGAGGTTCTCCTGTTTTTTTAGATATTCCGGAAGTCAATCTTGCTGCCGTTGACCTGGTGAAGCGCCACGGTATGACAGCTTCATTTGAAACAGCGCGGATGTATAAAGGTCCACAACCTGTATTGCCGTTGAACCGTTTGTACGGCGTAACAAGTTTTGAACTTGGATAACACCTCTGTGGCCCTCTGTGTCTTCTCCGTGTACCTCTGTGTGATAAATTTGTTACACAGAGGTACACAGAGAAGACACAGAGAACCACGGAGAAAATGACAAATCTGATGAAAAAAAATCAACATTGGTTTTCCATTTTACTCGGCGTGGTGCTGGCCCTGGCCGCATTTTCCTTCAACCCCTTTGCCCTGAAACCGGATGCCTGCAAGGCCGTGGCTGTGGCCGTACTCATGATCGTGTGGTGGGTTACCGAGGCGTTGCCCATGCCAGTTGTTGCGCTGGTGCCGCTGATCCTTCACCCGTTGCTCAAGATAGGAACCATAGAAGAGGTATCAAAGTCCTACAGCAACCCTGTCGTCTTTTTATTTCTGGGCGGTTTCCTGATCGGCCTGGCCATCGAAAAATGGAAGCTGCACAAGCGGATCGCCCTGCAGATCGTGAAACACACCGGCACCAGCGGCGACAGGATCATCCTCGGCTTTATCATTGCCACCGGCTTCATCAGCATGTGGCTCAGCAACACCGCCACCACCATGATGATGTTCCCGATCGCGCTCAGTGTGATCGTGGTGATGAAAGAACACGAAAAACCCGGCCCGGGCCTGCACAACTTTTCCCTGGCCCTTATGCTTGTGATCGCCTATGCGAGCAACATCGGCGGCATGGCCACCATCATAGGCACGCCGCCAAACGTGGCATTCATCGGCATCATCGAAAAAAAATACGGGTATACCGTTCAGTTCCTTGACTGGATGATCATCTGCACCCCGCTGGCTTTGATCCTGCTGGCGGCTTTGTATATTGTGCTCACCAAATGGATGTTTCCAAACCGGATAAAGAGCAGCAAAGAGGCCACCACCTTCATTCACCAGGAGATCAAAGGCCTTGGACGGCTGTCAGTCGCTGAAAAAAGGGTGCTTGCCGTTTTCCTAGCCACCGCCACCCTCTGGATCACCAAAGACCTGTTCAATGGCCTCAAACTTTTTCGGCTCGACGACAGCATGATCGCCCTCATGGGTGCACTCACCCTGTTTGCCATCCCCAGCGGGACAACGGAGGAGCACAAACCCAAAATGCTCCTGACATGGGAAGACACCTCGCGGATGGCCTGGGGCATTCTGTTGCTGTTCGGCGGCGGTATTGCACTCGCGGCTTCCCTTGAAAAAGTGGGCGTGATGGAGCAGATAGGAAACTGGCTGGCTGGCTTCAGCCACATGGGAGGATTTGCCCTGGTATTGATGGTGGTAGTAATCTCCATCTTCCTCAGTGAACTGATGAGCAACGTGGCGCAGGTGATCGTGCTGGCGCCTGTTCTGGCCGCCCTGGCCGATGCGCTTCACCTGGATCCGCTGATGCTCGGACTCCCCATGACGCTGGCAGCCAGCGCCGCAGCCATGATGCCCATGGGAACCCCTCCCAATGCGATCGTTTTCAGCAGCGGGTTCATCAAACTGAAAGACATGCTGAAGGCGGGTTTCGTGATGAACCTGATCAGCATCGCCGTGATTTCCCTGTTCTGCTGGTATGTGCTGCCCCTGGTGATGAGTGTGCTCAGGTAGGTATTAATATCTGCTGCAACGAACTTTGTCGGATGCTCCATCACCGGGATCACCAAAAATGAAGGCCCGGATAAGGTCGTGAACTACGAGATGAATTTAAAGAAGGCGCATGAGGGTTTTGAGGTCAAGTTCTCTCCCAAAGGCGATGTTTTAAAGAAGACGCCGTTAAAGGTAAAGAAATAGGACGGTTAATAAATAAGCGGGTGGCTCCGGTATGAGCCACCCGCTTATTCTGTTTATCATTATGAAGGTGATCCCTCTCTTCCCCGGAAGGGCAACTTCTTTTAATGCTTGCGCTTTCCAATCATAACCTGCCGGGAAAGCGATCAGGTTTACGGTTGCTTACGACTGCATTTTATTTGTGCTGCCTGAACAGCCACTCCATCAGCAGCGGGTCGCTGTATGCCGCCAGCCATGAAAAATGCCCCACGCCGGGATAATAGGTCAGCCCGGCTTTTGACCCGGCTTTTGATAAAGCAGTGATCATATCCAGCGAATAGAGCGGATTGATGCCTGAATCTTCAGAGCCATGAAAGATCCAGATCGGGATGTGGGCGATGGATGCCGCCTTTGACGCATCACCATTGCCGCAAACCGGAACTGCTGCGGCAAACAAACGGGGATACCGCTCAATGGCGTCGTAGGTGCCCTGGCCCCCTGAAGACAGACCGGTGATATAGATGCGGTTTGTATCCACTGAAAAGTCTTTGATCAGTTTGTGAATTAGTTCGATCACAAGTTGCAGGGGTTTGGCAGGGGTGCTGCGCAGGCGAACTTCCCGGGTCTTCTCATTCTCATCAAAGTTTGACCAATCCTGGTTATCAGGGCACTGCGGCGCGATGACAAACGCAGGATACATCGCCATCGCCTGGTCTGTCGCAAAATTCATAACACCCCATTTCAGCTGTGCTTCGTTGTCGTTGCCCCGTTCACCGGATCCGTGCAGAAAAATCACCAGCGGGTATTTGCGCAGGGTATCATAATCCGGGAAAAGGAACCGGTAGTTGAGGGTGTCGCCTTTGCTGTTGGTGTATTTTTCATAGTTAAAGCGCAAGGATGACTGGGCAATTGTCAGAACAGGCATCACAAATAGGAAACCCAGAAACAACCACAAAAAAGGCTTGATGTTCGATTTTCGCATGGTTAAAGTCTTATTTGATTGATCATTAGCATACCTTAGTGAAGGAAGAAAATCAGAAACTATTTTGAGAACACTGATTTTTTAACCACTGAGGCACTAAGGGCACTCAGAAGCACTAAGGGTCAACCATCAGGTAATCTTCTTTTCTTAGTGCTTCTGAGTGCCCTCCGTGCCTTAGTGGTTTTATTTAAAAAACCCACTGACATTTCCCAGGTCATTTAAAGTATATCATCCTCCTCGTCTCCACCCGGTCGTTCAGTGTAAGCCGGTAAAAATAGATTCCGGCCTTAAACTGAGCCTGGTCCTGAATCTCCTTTGGATTGAATGTCACTTCATAAAAACCCGGTGATTTGTATTCATTTACCGGTTCCGCCACCAGCGCGCCATACATGTCAAACACTTTTAATGAAACCTGGCCTGAAGCGGGAACCCGATAACCGATCCTTGTTTTCGTGCTGAAAGGGTTGGGATAATTCTGTGCCAGGAGCATGGAACCGGCTTGCTGCCCTTCATCAACACCATCCAGGTTTGCAAATTCAATGGGGACCGTCCAAATCTGGTATGTCCCTGTTGAATTGTCCATCCACACTGCCCAGATTTTTGAATCGTTGGAGGTAAGGTCAATGATATCGCCCTGGTACCCCTGCCCGAGCCCGCCGATGGGTAAGGGTTCAAAATGATGGTCGCTTATTTCATACTCCTTCCAGGTATCGCCGCCATCAACGGACCTCGCAAGGAAAACACCGGTGGAATCATTGGTAGTGCTCCGGTCATCGTAAAAAATGACGTTTACAGCGCCAAACTTATCAATGTGGATATTCGGGAAATACTGGGTCTTGCCGTTGTTGAGCGCATCATGGTTCACCCGTATTCCCGGCGACCAGGTGGTTCCCCCATCTGCCGAGCGGTACATCACGATGTCGGGGTCGCTGCCGGCAGGTGCCAGGTCTTTCTGACCGGTGATGATGTAGATCCATCCCCGGCGCGGGCCGTGGGTCGTATCAACCGCGATGCTGGGAAGCCCGTTCACCCGGATATTGTTCTTGTTTGCGAGGATGCCGGTAATTCCGTTCACGCTGAAAGCATTCTCTTTGATCTGCCAGTCGGCTCCCCCGTTGGTTGAAGAAGCGAACCCGACCATCACCTCCTTGAAAGGGGAAATATCTGTCACCCCTGCCCAGCACAGGTAAACCTCCCCGTTCGGCCCGACGGTTAGGTCGCCGCCTGCACTGCGGTTCGCCGGACTGTTGATCTGCCTTTGCACTGCCCAGGTTTGTGCCCCGTTGTCGGTAGAGGTAAACATGAGTGGAAACGGGGTGGCGAATTTCACCCAGGCAGCATAGGTTCTGCCGTAGTAAGCACTGGCCGGATTGGCATCGGTGGCCAGCGCCGCCCGTTCCAGGTCGTCGGTGGAGATCACTTTCTGCGATGACCAGGTTTCACCGTGATCATAGGAATAATGGGAATAGAGGCCGATAAACGGCGACCGTCCCAGGCGGGTAAGGATAAACGTGCCGTTTTTGTCGATGGTGATTCCCGGATCACCTCCATGAAACGCAATGGGTTCCCCGGTACAAGTGTCATTGCCCTGCCAGGTAGCGCCGCCGTTGACGGTGGTGTATATTCCCTCGCTGATGAAAAACGGCACAAAGTTGATGGTGTTGCAACCGGCAAACATCACATTCTGGTCAATGGGGCTTTTTACAAGGAAAACCTCTGTCTGCGCTACATGGCTGGGATATATCCGGTAATTCTTCCCAATATTTAATGGGAAGTTTTCACCTGACAATGGCTGAGCTGAAATGAACCCAGAGGCGAAAAGTAACAGGAAAGATAGAAATAGAGGTCTCATTGATATTTCGTTAATTTTTTAAGTAGTATCGCTAATAGTAGATCCGTTTGGCACTGTCCTCTGTCAAATCTCTTGCGAGTGATTTAAAAGAGGTTTAAATCTACTCCTTTTTATGGATCCCGGCCGGCTCGGAAATTTATGCTGTTCTGGCAAGAATTGATTGTGTTATCGGATGGGTGGTTTCATTGATACGATCATTTGATACTATCAAAGATACCGAATTCAATGAGACGGTACAAGTTTTTCATGCTTTTGACCATCATATCCGGCCCTTGTTGCCTGGTCATAATTTAGTTGATTTATTTTCGAGCATAGTCATGAAAACTAATGAAAAACAAATAGTTACACAGAGAGTCACAGAGAAGTCACAGAGAGCCACAGAGAATAAAAACTCTTGTCAATATTAACAGGAGTAATGTTAATTTGTTTGCTGATCAAACCGCCGGAAATATTTATCCTGATTCACTTAAACACATGTTGACATTAAACTCTGTGATTCTCTGTGTCTTCTCTGTGGTTCTCTGTGTAATTAAAAAACAAATGCCACATTCACCGACCCATAGAAAGTCCTTGGGGCACCTGCGTCATAAAAACGCCTGTCCGCCAGTTGACGTTGGCATAACCCACATAGATCCGGTCAAAAATATTGTCGTGAATTTTCCGTTGGCTTTGCTTCCGGTACCAGGTCAAAACTGTGGGAACCTTCATAGCTGTGCGCCCTTTACCCGTTGTAATTCCTGTAGCTGTTATTGGCTGAAACATTGTAATTGTTGTACTGAAGATTCGTCCTGATCCCGTTGAGGAACAGGCCATACGACCCTGCCGTATTATATTGTAAAACTGTGTCCTGCGTTTTACTTTCTTTCAAGTTTGAAGAATCGGCGGGAGGAAACGACAAGGGAATCTCCGCGGGGAATCCGAATGCGAATCCGCTAAAACCCGAAAAGAACAGAAGAAAGAATATTAATACTGATTTCACGCCTGATCGACAATGTTAATTTTTGCACCTCTGCGCCTCTGCGCCTCTGCGGTAAAAAATGGCCGCGATATCTCAGAACTCCTGATTTGCAGAATAAACCATTTTACACAATGCAGCCTGCCCGCTGTCACAACGTAATCTTATACAGTAGATGCCAGCCGCTAACCGGTTGTTCATGGTTACCTCCCTGAGCGGAAGACTGTAACTACCGGCATCCACGTGTTTTGAAATCTCAGTGACTGTGACGCCCCGGGCATCCACAATTTCCATGGTCCACTGACCGGCAACCGGCAGTGTAA
The DNA here is from genome assembly GCA_903959905.1 of uncultured Bacteroidales bacterium. GTDB lineage: Bacteria > Bacteroidota > Bacteroidia > Bacteroidales > FEN-979 > CAIVAT01. The sequence continues at coordinate 30,336 of CAJBYO010000053.1, read as the reverse complement.
AGCATACCCGGCTGTCATTTCCGGCCGGGTTGGGAACAACTTTAACCGACAATCCAGATTCCCTTTCAGGAGTTCCATCCAGGTAAAAAACAAAGATCAGCCGGTGGTTACTCGCGTTGATGGTGGTATCGCTCAATACCGGCGCGCCAAAACCTGTGGCTGTTCCGGTGAACACGCCATAGGGAACATGCATGAATACCAGTGAATCGTTCAGGATGGTACCCTGGTATGGCCCTTCCGGCCCCTGGATCACCACCGTCACATTGTTGAGGGTTTGACCAAGGTTGCTGACTGCCTTGCAGATCATATCAGCCCGGTTCACCGTGAGTGTAAAATTAACCCCCGTTGTATTCTGCCCGGAAGTTACAAGCACATTGCTGATCGCCTGGGTGGTGGTATAAGGATGGGTTGCAGTAACAGTATACGTTCCTGCCGGAACTGTCAGGTCATAATTACCCGACGCATCCGGATGGGTTGAATAGCCGCCTGCGGAAACATCCGCCAGGGTTACATTGGCCGGTTCACCGGCAATGGTTACATGTCCCTGGATATGCCCCGACCCGGCCAGCGGAACAAGGGTAAAATTGACATTGGCCGTGGTCTGGCTCACCACCACCGGCACGCCGATCAGCATCTGGGGTGCATAACCGGTAAGGCTTGCAGTTACATCATAATTCCCGGCAGGCAGGTCAAGCGTATAGAAGCCGCTGGCGTTGGGGCTGGTTGTAGCAACGCCGCCGCCAGCGCTGACGATTGTCTGGGTGACATCGCCTGTTCCTCCATTCAGTGTAACTGTTCCGGTCATCAGCCCGTTGGTGGGGGCCAGGCTGAGTGAGAGGTTCACATTGTTGATCGTTTGCTGGTTGGCTACCGTAACATTCTGCACAGTGTCGGGGATGTAAGCCGCCAGGGAGGCGATCACATCATAGGTGCCGGGTGGAACAGCCAGTGTGTAGTGACCGAACTGGTCAGGATGAGTCGTGGTTACACCGGCACTTACGGTCACACTGGTCAAGATCCCGAAGCCGTTGACAATCGTTACGGTTCCCGAGATATAACCGGTCGGCACCGGAATAAGGGTGAGATTGACCGTTGATGTCTGGTTGGTGGTTACCACCACGTTTGACTGCGACGAGGAGATATACCCCGAAAGGCTGGCCGTGACGGTATAGGTACCGTTGGGCACCACCATGGAGTAATATCCTGTGGCATCCGGGTGGGCGGTAGCTGTTCCGGCCGTGACTGTTGCCTGTGTGACATTTCCTGTTCCTCCGTTGAGGGTGATCGTTCCGGCAATGGTTCCTGAGAACGATGGCCCCAGGCTGCCGTCGAGCTGGATGTTTTGCGCAATGATGTCGGAATTGCCGTTGCGGGTGTCTTCCCAGGCTGCGATCCACTGGTTGTTGCCGAATTCGTTCACCACCGGGTGGATCTTTTCCGACGAAACCGTGCAGATGTCTTTCTGGGCCGGAGTCCACAACATCGCTCCGGAAGGAGAGATTCGCATTGCCTTGATCTGGCCGTTGATGGCATTGTCATACTGCTCAAAAATCACGATCATATCCGTTGGACTGTTTCTCGCCTCATACGGATAAACATTGGTGGAGGAGACCGGGATGAAGGTCATGCCGGTGCCACCCCATTGATTTACCCCGGCTGAATTGATTTTCTGCCCGAAGATCCCCCAATTGTTCTGGTTCGCATTCATCTCATTCCAGTAAACAAACACATCTGTTGATCCGGGAGGCAGGGCCAGTTGCGGATAATAGTGGTTCATGGAAGATGCCGAGGATGCCTCCACCCCATTGGTGGGATAAAGGACCACTCCGGAATTGCTGATATGCTGCACAAAAACACTTGCCCGCATGTTGTTGTCGCGGTCGTCGTGCCAGGCCATGTAGAAACCGTCGCTGCCGTCGTTGATGAAAGGAAATATCTGGGTCCAGGCTGAGATTCCTCCTGCCAGGGAAACATTGGCCGGACTGCTCCAAACCGCAGTGCCTGAGGCGTTATACCGTTGTGCAAGAACATGGCGGGTAGGCGCATTGACCGGACCCACATCATCGAAATATTTCAGGATGATCTCGTCGGTGCCTACCGGCATCAGCTGCGGCCAGGTGATCCGGTTGGCGGAGGATATCGTGATCCCTGCAGGTCCCCACAGAAGGGTGCCCGACGGGCTCAGTTTCTGCATGATGCTGACGTTGTCGGCCGACCATGCCACCACTATATTTCCTGCCGAAGTGGCCACCACTTTGGGCGCCGCGTTGAAAGCGGTTGTATTGGAAAGCATGATACCATCTGCGCCCCATACAAAACCACCTGAGGGAGAAATACGGTATGCCACCACGTTGGTATTGCCGGTACGTATATCGTTGAAAGCGAGAATGGCGTGGTTGGCTCCGTCGCAGGTCATATCCCAGTCGGTAAGCCATGTCTCCTGCGAATGGGTGCTGATCAGGATACCGTTCGGGACCCATAATATATTGCCCAGTGCATCCAGTCGCTGTAGCCGTACGTTGTAGTTGCCGCTTTCATTGGAAAAATACCCGATATAGGTATCCCCGTTGGGGCAGGTGGCGATCTTGGGAATGGCCTCTTCGCCCGAAAGTCCGCAGATCGTGTTGTTCACAGCAGGATTGGTGCTCCATTGGGAGAAACCGTTCAGTGAAGTCAGTAAAAATAAAAGCAGCATGACAGGTAAAGGGCACATTTTTCTCATGGAAGTGATTGTTGAGCGTGGGAAAATATTGAAATTGACAAAAGTCAAACAAAGATAAACAATTGAATTCAGCAACGGTAATGCCAGTTTCAATAATTTCCTGCATTTCACCGGAAGGAAAATTAATAGTATTCAACTTTTGGTATTTGATAAAAAATAAACATAACTTTGGTGTGTCAGAGTCGGTGACGGGAATTAAACACGCAACAAACACCTGAACACGATGAAATGCATCATAATTGACGATGAAAAACATTGCATCAAAACGTTGGCCGGACAGCTTGAAAAGAATTTCCCGGATGTGAAGGTCATGGCAACCTGCGATGATTCCCAGAAAGCATATGATTTAATATTGCATCACCGGCCCGATTTCATTTTTCTGGATATTGAAATGCCGTTTCTGAACGGCTTTGACCTGCTGGCAAAATTTGAGCAGCTCTTTTTTGAAGTGATCTTCACCACCGCCTATGATTCCTATGCCATCAAGGCCATCAAATACAGTGCACTTGATTACCTGCTAAAGCCCATCAGCAGGGAGGATCTTGAGGCGGCGATCAGGAAGATAAAGAGCAAGCAGAACAGCATCAGCAAAACGCAGGTACAGATGGCAACGGCGATGCACAACAAAACACTGCCCGACACCATTGCCCTTCCAACCAATGAGGGGCTGACCTTTACCGCCATCAGCGACATTGCTTACTGCACAGCCGACGGCAGTTATTCGCGCATGTTCATGACCGACAAAACCGACATCCTGCTTTCCAAATCACTTGGTGATGTTGAAGACCTGCTCAGTGACTATCATTTCTTCCGCATCCACCATTCCACCCTCATCAACCTCCGGCAGGTAAAGCAATATATCCGCGGCGAGGGAGGCGAAGTAGTCATGAGCAACGGCAATTGCCTCCAGGTTGCCCGTACCCGCAAGACCGACTTCCTGAACATTTTCATGCGCTTCTAATTCGTCATTCGCATATTCGTCATTCGCATATTCATTATTCGCATATTCGTTATTCACATATTCGTCTTTCGCCCATTCACCCCATGAAACCCTCCATTCATTATTTTGTCTTAACTCCTCTGCTGATCATCCTTTTCAACGGAGCAGTCGCAGGGCAAAGCAATCCGCGGCCTGGGGCATCCACAAGCCCCTGCGATACAACCTGCATAAAAATGCTTGTCACCCGGGCATTTTACAACGATGAAAACGATTCAATCAAGGAAAAATACCTCGGGCAGGTATACGATCTTTCGCTGAAAAGTAAATTCAGGTATGGCCTGGCATTCGGCTATTACCGTGATGCGCTTGTCCTGAAGCGGGAAGGGAGGCACAGGGAAGCCGTTGAAAAATGCAAGCAATGCATTGACGCACTTGACTCATTGCGTGTTATACAGAACATCCTCTTTCCATTGTCGGAAATCAGGTTGTTCTTCAGTGTCGCGGGTTCACAAACGGAAAGGTTAAAGTTTTATTCAGATAAGCTGGCATATTACCGACAGTATGGGCCAAAAGAAAACATGGCAAACTGCTATCACGCCATCGGAGGTTATTACTGGGACATTGCAGATTATGACAAAGCCATTGGCTATTACCTTCGTGCCCGGAATGCATACAAGTCCTTTGACACCCTGGGCTATGTCAACGAAAACCAGGTAATCGGATCGTGTTACCTGGAATGGGGGAACCTTGAAAAAGCGGACAGGTACCTGCAGTCAGCGCTGAAAGAATTGCATTTGTTACAGGACAATTCCTTTTTCTGCTACCATCAACTCGGCGACCTTTACCTGAAAAAACAGGACTATAAACGAGCCTTGCAATATTATTACGCCGGAAAACCTTACTGTACCAAACCCGACTTAACCGGGATCAACCTGGTAAGCTGCGCGGTGGTTCACGTGCAGATGAAATCCACTGACAGTGCACGCCTTTATCTTGACCGAGCCGAAAAAATACGACAAAAAGAAAAGCTGGGTATCGTTTTCGCCAACGGCTATTTTGAAATTGATTACGGATTTTACAAATATTACCGGGAAACCGGCAACTCTGCCCTGGCCATTCGTTACCTCGAGGCTGCGCTTGTTAAGGCAAAATCCGCCATGTTTCTTCCGCTCATCATGAAGTATACCAATGAACTTCACGACGTTATGCTGAATAATGGGGATTCCATCCAGGCACTTCGTTACCTGGTTGATTTCCACGACTTACAGGACTCCGTTCAAAAAATGAATGCTGAGGCGAGGATCGCCACATTTGAGGTTGAACAGGAACAACAACAGAAAGAACAAGAAATTGAACAGCTCCGTGTGCAAAAAAATACACAGCGGAACTATTACCTGATGGCCGGTGTCATTTTAATCCTGATCGTCGTGGCCACGCTCAGCCGTATCCGCTATAAACGTAAGCGCGACAGGGAACAGCTTACTTCGGAGTTTAAAAATCAGCTCGCGCAGGCCGAAACCAAAGCCCTCCGGGCACAGATGAATCCCCACTTCATCTTCAACTCCCTCAACTCCATCAATAGCTTTGTGATGGACCAGCAGCATGAACTTGCTTCGGAGTACCTGATCAAATTCTCCAAACTCATCCGGCTGATCCTGGATAATTCACGCAGCGAATCCATCTCCATTGAAAAGGAGCTTGAAACGTTGAAACTGTATGTTGCCCTGGAAGCCGCCCGGTTCGACGACCGGTTTAAGTGCATTTACCGGGTTGCCGGCAATATTGACGCCAGTTCCGTCATGATCCCGCCCATGCTCTTACAGCCTTTCGTGGAGAACTCCATCTGGCACGGGTTGATGCACAAGGAGGGGGAAGGGACCATCACCATAGAATTAACAATGATGAATGAGGAATTGCTAATGATAACAATAGAGGATGATGGCATTGGCAGGGAAAAAGCGGCGGAAATGAAAAGCAAATCGGCTACCCATAAGTCCCATGGATTGAAAGTTACGTCGCAGCGGATCGAGATGATGAACAAACTCAACTCCAGCGGGGCGAAGGTTACTGTTGTGGATTTGAAAGATGAGCAGGGGATTGCAAGCGGAACGAGGGTTGAACTGGTTATTCCCGTTTAATGCATGGTGGAGGGCGGAAAATAAAATATACGAATGACAGATGCGAATGACGAATATGCGAATAACGAATATGCGAATGAAGTGCTGCTAAACCAGATGGTAATCAGTTGACAAAGCACCCTATTCGCATATTCGTTATTCGCATATTCGTCATTCCCTTATCATCATTTATCATTTATATATATCCGTTCAAACTGATATCTCCGGTTATTGAACGGAAACAACCCATACATCAGCGACCCTTCAGAAACGTTGATGGCGGTCTTCATCAAAGGAAAAGGCTCGTCTTTGTCGGCTTTCTTTTTAAAGACTGTTTTCGCCTGGTCGCCGTTCTCCTTAACCCGCGTGATATAGGAATCTCCGATGTCAACATTGGTAAACATGCCATCTTTTGAATCAAAGGTATTGTAGAGAAAATAGAGGTTGTTGTTTTTTTCGACCAGGGCGTAGGAGTTGAAACGGCTGGTGCCCACCCAGTACTGCCGCTTGGTGATCTTATCGGTCCGCCTCACCTGGTTGTCGCTTTTCAGGCTCACCAGGAAAAGATCGTTATGCAGATAAATATTTTGCACCGATATGTAACTTGAGCCTCCCTGCCATTGGGTGACCTCTTTATAGCCGGATAAAACCTGTTCTGCAATAAAATACCGGTCCCCGTTTTGCCTGGTTGCAAGATCGCTCAGCCAATAGTCATACGGGTCCCATTCCTGTTTGTTGTCAATGCTTCTCCTGAATCTTCTCAGTTCTTCCGCATCCAGCCCGCGGCTCAGAAGATCCTTGCCGAATTCGCCGGTGACCAGCTGGCTGGTTTGTTTTGAATCCAGGTCCAGGTCGAAGCAAAAGCTACCCACAACACTGATTGTCCCGGGTGAACCATACACTCCGTAGCAGGTCAGGATGTTCTTATCCGAGGTGGAAAAATTCACACTCCGGATAAATTTCCCGGGGATTGCGAGGGGGTAATTCTCGGGGTCAGGCGATTGTTGCGTGTATCTGCAAAGCTCAAAAGTATAGTTGGGCATATCCGTATAATAGGTATCCTTGGAGAAAAAACCCCTGGAACCAAAATGGGCCGCGTCATAGTAATTTGACTTGTCGGCATAATGCTGTCCTGCAACATACACCCCGCCCGCATTATCCACTTTGATCCGGTAAAATCCGATAATACCTTCCGAAAAACATGCTGACGCATCTTCCCTTCCCCAGATCAGCTTTAAATCACTGCCGTATACATTGAACCCGGACCGCAATATCTCCCTTTTTTTGGTCTTCAACGAATAATATAACAGTACCTTGGAACTGTCGGGAGAAACCTGGAACCAGAAAGTTGCGTAGTCGAATTTGCTGAAATCCGCATAGCTCAGTTCTGCAACAGGCCTGATATTGTCGACCAGTTCAACTGTGTTGGGATCAACATGCTGAACAAACAGGAAATGCTTTTTCTCCTTCTTATTCTGAAACGATGAAAATACAAACAGCTGGTCCTTAATTGCCAAGGCACCTTCAAACACCAGGTCTTTCTTGTTCTGTTTCAGTTCAATTTCTGTTTTCTTAATTAGGTTGTTATCCAGGTCAAATTTCCCGATAAAGTTATTTTTAACATTCATGTTGATCTCCAGTCCGCCTCCTGAAGTGTAGGGAAGAAACTGAAAAAATGCATTTCCGTTGATCATCCCCAGTTTATGGATACCGGTGGAAAAATCGGACATTTTAAATTTGGTTGCTTCTCCTGACTTAACCGTAAAATCAATACCCTGACCGTTTACGAAGGGCAACATTAGAAAGAGACACAGTGCGACGAGCCATTTTTTCATTGTAACATGTTTTTAGAAGGTTGATGCTATAAAGGATGATTCATAATTTTCTAAAACAAATAACCAAAGCTGATCAGAACCGGTAACAGGAAATGTGTCGTGTAATCAAAGCCTTCATCATAAATAGTCCCCGGAGGATTTTTATAAAACCGGAACCCAACACCCACCTCCCCGGAAACGACGATCCTTCGCAGGATGATACGCTGATACCCGAAGTTCATCAAAGCCACATCAAAAAACAGCTTTTTATCCATCACGGTAAGTTTGGGATAGACCGATACATAGAGTTTCTCAGGATAGGTCCGGAAATAAACTTTTGGCCTTACCCAGGCCGTGAATCCAACACCGGTTTGCTTTATCTGAAGAGGATCATCTGGGTAAAAACGATTCTGCAAGTCAATCCAAACGGGACCCGTTCCCACTTCAAGGGAGAACTTACTGCCAAACGAATGTTCAAAGGTCACCGGTAATTCCCCGTTCAGCGGATCGATTGCTATTTTAAGCATGTTTTTCCCCTTCGTAGAAAATCCATCATCCAGGTAGCGCGAAATATCCTGTGAATACAGGAAGGGGGAGGTACTGGCGAAGAAAAAAAGGAGAGGTAACATGGATTTCATCTGCTTAATCAAACTGGATAGCAAACATAGAAAATTATTCAGATCATTTTATTCCGTCCGGCAGAAATCCCCAACCATTGCCATTTACCTACCAGTTATCAACCAATCCCTACCGGTTATCAATTCCCGCTTTACATCCGGTCCCCATAAAGGTATATTTGCCTCTCATTCCCATATTCGTCATTCGCATATTCGTCATTCATCATTCAACCAAAATCCACCTCCCCATGAAAATCTTCCTCACCCTCCTTCTGTTCCTTGTCACTTTCCATGCTGCTGTTGCACAGCGCAAGGACCCATCTGTTTTCTCCCCGGGTTATAATTTTCTGCAGAAACAGGTATTTCCGGTATCTCCTGAAAAGACAAGCAGCATGATTCCTGAAAAACCTAACCCTTCAATTCTGCACAAAGAGGATAACAATATTAGCGCCATATCAGCAAGAGATTCTTACCGCTCACCATCGTTTGATCCAACCTGGGCCGGCCGTTTTCAAACCGTACTGGACAGTGTTCGTATCCACACCGGTTTGAAAGGTACTTCATTTGCCGTACTTGTTCCCGGACAGGGATTATTTACCTGCGTCAGCGGAATTTCATCGCCGGGAGTTCCGATAACCACGGCCACTCGCTTTGGCATCATGAGCAACACCAAATTGTTTATTGCTGTTACGCTGGCAAAATTGCAGGAACAAAGCGTCCTCACGCTGGATGATCATTTGTATCAATGGCTGCCAACCTTTCCGAATGTTGATTCAAACACCACCATCAGGCAACTGCTATCGATGGAGAGCGGGATCTTTGATTTCTGGAATGACAGCGACACTCTTTGGAACCTGATGTTGAGCGATACAAGCCGTTACTGGACACCCACGGAGATCCTGGCGACCATCGGGCCACCGCATTTTGCCCCCGGGCATGGCAACAGGTATTCAAACACCAATTATCTGCTTGCAGGAATGGTGATTGAAGCAGCAACGGGAACAACCTGGGTGCAAAAACTCCATGATGTCATCCTTGACCCGCTGACGATGGACAGTACCTTCTTCGGTGTTTATGAACCACGTAACGGGCCGGTAGCTGCTGAATATGTTAATTATATCCCGATCATATATTCCCCGATGACCGCAGAATACACACAGGTGAATGCGGCCGGAGCCTTGCTCTCCACTGCACAGGAAATGGCAGAATGGTATGGTGCTTTGTTCAGTGGCAGTGTTATTTCCAATGCCTCCCTGGAGCAGGTAACCGATTTTGAAACCACGTCGTGGTATGGATTGGGACTGGGACTGAGCTACTATTACGACCACTTTGCTTACAATCATACCGGCGGAGGTATCGGATATGCATCGGTTATCTGGTATGATAAACAGACACAGGCAACCATATGCATGCTCATGAACGACCGGAACGGGGATTTCTGGGGCAGGATCATTCCACTTCTGAATGTATTTTACAAAGAATGTCCGAAGAAACAAAACGATGCAGGCATCAGTAATATAGTCGCTCCCTGGAAGAACAACTGCAACGGAACACTTACCCCCTCCGTGAAGCTGTCCAATTTCGGAAGCACACTTTTGACCGCTGTCAGCATCCGGTACAAGGTTGATGGAGAAATTCCTGCAGCCTTTAACTGGAACGGTGCACTAGCCCCGGGCGACACTGTTCAGGTCGTCCTTCCGCAGATCAGTGCCGGTGACGGTCATCATACATTTACCTGCTATACCTCCCTTCCAAACGGTGCACAGGAAGGCAACAACTACAATGACACAGCTTATAGCAAATTCATAGTAAATGCACTGCCATCTGTACTGACTGAGATTGATGAAGACTTTGATGGCAGCGTTTTCCCCCCGGCAGGCTGGGCATTAAGCTCTTCAACAATTTTTGATTGGGGAGCCACCTCGCTGGCAACCTATAGCGGTGCAGGATCGGCAGTCAGATCCAATTATACCGACGGTCATATGGGTGCCACTTATGACCTGGAACTCCCATTGGTCCACATTGCTGCGGGAACTCATCCCGAGCTGCATTTCGAGTATGCATATGCCATGTACCCGGGCTCTTATGGCGATTCTTTGCAGGTATCCGTTTCAACTGACTGCGGAGGAACCTGGCAAACCTTATTTAACAAAGGCAGCCTGGAACTATTTACTTCTCCCCCTTCATATTATCCATTTTACCCGCAATCAAACGATGAATGGCAACATGAAACCTTTTCTCTGGGTTCTTATTCCGGGGATTTGCTTATCCGTTTCCGTGATGTGTGCGGCTGGGGCAACAACCTTTACCTGGATGCGGTGAAAGTGTCATTCCCTACCGGCATTTCTCAGAACAAACCAAAGGGTGGTTTTTCTGTTTATCCGAATCCAACGGCTGATGTCGTTCACATTTCCGGCCTTACTGGCAGTTCCGAAATTCAGATTACGGATCTGACAGGAAAACAACTGCTAAAACAGGTGGTTGCAAAATCCACGACAATTATTGACATGCATGATTTTCCCTGTGGAATATACTTTTTGAAGAGTGCTGCCGGAATGAAGAAAATAGTTAAAATGTAATCAAAACACCGGAAAACGTGCGGTCAAACATGGGAGATTGGTGTCTTTGACATGAAAGGAAACGTTGTTTCTGCTGTCGTTTTGCCGGCATCAGAGGGTACTGCATCCATTGATATCTCAGGCTATCTGCCGGGATTTATCTTGTTACAGCAAAGACCGACCATGGAACAGAGCAACGAAAAGTTGTCATTTATTAGTATATTGTCCGACCCCTACAGGGCCGATGTCCTCGCTGGGACCTTATTTTCTACCCATATGTGATCCCTCCGGGATCAATGGCTGACAGTGTGATATGATAAATTACTAAGATTTGAAAACAAAATCCAAACAAAAAGCCCGTCATCATGAAAACCTCCATGATCATTGCCGCAATAGTAGCTCTAATCATAACCAGCGGCATGCTGATTTACAAACCGTTTTCCCATGAAAAGAAAAATGTGCCCGACGATGTGGTGGTTGTCTTCAGCCCCACACTTAAATTCAATGATCTCCTGAAAATCAAACATGACGTCGCTGAAAAAGGGATTACATTAGACTTCAGAAACCTGGAATTTGATGAAAAAGGCTGCCTGAAAGGCATTGACTTCGTCGTTGACTGCAATGACGGGAACAAAGGTTCTGCAAAGAATCTAAGCCTGACCGGCAATGACAGGTTCGGTTTCTGCAGAAGGTATTCCAACAAATCAAAAATCTTCTTCGCTACCGGCTCTCTGAATGCATTGGATGATCTGGAAAAATAGATATTCATTGCTCTACGTTGTGTTGTAACTTTAGTCCCATGAAATTTCCCGCACGCCCTTGTTGGTTTTTGCTCTTCCTGATCCTTTTATTCAGCGGTCATTCATTTTCACAGACACCCGCTGAGGACAAACTCCTGGCACAGATTTCAAAAGAGACCAATGATACTGCGAAAATAAAATTAATGGTGTTGTATGTGATGGTTTTCGGGCAGCGGGAAACCTCACAGAAATGGTATGATGAAATTCATTCCCTTTCCGTAAAAAACCACTACCGGCCGGGCTTGATCTATCATCGCTATTATGAAATGCTAAAGCTATTTGATCAGGGCAAGTATGATGAAGCAATATCCGGTATTAAAGGCTGTATAGACGCCCTGGATTCTCTTGGTGTGGTTCAGCCATTCGCCTACCCGCTTTACCATATTCAACATGTTTATTTCCTGGCGGGCAAGCCATTGGACATGTTCCGGTTTTATACAGATAAAATAGCCTATTACCGCAATCACGGCCCCATTGAAAATACCGCTGCCTGTTATCTGGGGTTAGGACAATATTACCGGGCACTGGCCGACAATGACAAGGCCATCGGCTACTTCATGCGGGCTCTAGAGGTCTATAAGTCGTTTGATCCGATCGGCGTAATCGATGCAAAGCTGAATATCGGGGGATCATATATGGATTGGGGGAACCTTGACAAGGCAGAAGAATTTCAGAAATCAACCCTTAAAGATCTGATCAGATCAAACGAAGTTGCCAATACCGATGTGTATGATGCTCTGGGAGATATTTATGTTCAAAAGCATGATTACAAAGAAGCGATGTACTATTATTTTGAAGGAAAACGGTGTTATAAACTCCCCCTGCTGAAAGCGTTAAACTATATAAACATTGCTTCTGTTCACCTGCATCTGGGGCACAATGACAGTGCGCTCTTTTACCTGGAACGTGCAGAAAAGATCAGGCAACAGGAAAAATTGGGTCCCCGCTTTTCGTATAATTATATTGATATTGATTTTTACTTCTACAAATATTATGCAGCGACCGGAAACAAAAAGCAAGCTGTTTCACATCTTAAAGCGGCCCTTGAAAGTGCATCCCTGTCCAAAAATATTCCCCTCTTACTGACCTATACCAAAGAGTTCCATTCATTTTTGCTGAAACACGGTGATTCCCTTCAATCATTGCGCTATTTGTTGCAGTACAACACCATTCAGGATTCCCTGGATGCATCAAAAACACAGGCACGGATCGCTACCTTTGAAGTTGAGCAACAGGCACAACAAAAGGGAAATGAAATAGAACAATTAAAATTTCAAAAAGCCGCTCAGCGCAGGAATTACCTGGCCGGCGGGTTTATCATCATTCTGATCCTCCTCGCCTTCTTCAGCCGCCTCCGCTACAAACGCAAACGCGACAAGGAACAACTCACCTCCGATTTTAAAAACCAGCTCGCACGGGCCGAAACCAAAGCCCTCCGTGCCCAGATGAACCCCCACTTCATCTTCAACTCCCTCAACTCCATCAACAGTTTTGTGATGGATCAGCAGCACGAACTCGCTTCGGAATACCTGATCAAATTCTCAAAACTCATCCGGCTGATCCTGGATAACTCACGGAGCGAAACCATCTCCATTGAAAAAGAACTGGAAGCACTGAAGTTGTACGTCCTGCTAGAATCTGCCAGGTTTGATAACAAATTCAAATGCGTCTATCATATCGCTGCTGAAGTAAACACCAATTCCATCATGATCCCGCCGATGCTGCTGCAGCCGTTTGTGGAAAATGCCATATGGCACGGGCTGATGCAAAAAGAGGGGGAAGGGACCATCGTCATTGAATTGGCAATGAAGAATGAGGAATTGTTAATGATCACCATAGAGGATGATGGCATTGGCCGGGAAAAAGCGGCAGAGTTGAAAAGCAAATCAGCCACTCATAAATCCCATGGATTGAAGGTTACGTCGCAGCGGATTGAGATGATGAATAAGCTCAATTCCAGCGGAGCACAGGTGACGATTGAGGATTTGAAAGATGAGCAGGGCAGGGCAAGCGGCACGAGGGTTGAATTGGTTATTCCCATATAAACAATATTGCAAAATGCATCGTGGGGCCACGCCATGGCGTGGCCATGCAGGAAACCAATTACGGCACATCCATTAACGGCCATCAAATCATGGCCACGCCATGGCGTGGCCCTACACCAACCATTGCCAAATCCCTACCGGTTATCAACCCATCCCTACCGGTTACCAATTCCCGCTTTACTTTCCTTCCTCCGCATGCTACTTTTGGATATTCGTCAATCGTACATCACTCAATTCAATCGTAAACCGTAAATCGTCCAATCGTAATTTATCCAACCGCCATGAAAAAAACACTTTTACTCTTTACAGCATTGTTCCTGTTTGTACTCAACTCATTTTCCCAATGGACTCCGCTAAACAGCGGAATCTCCGGATTCGTCAGTTCTGTTTATTTTGTCAATGCCGATACGGGATATGCCGTAGCTGACGCAGGCACCATTTTAAAAACAATTGATGGAGGCAATCAATGGGATCCGCTAACAAGCGGTACAACCCTGGACTTATATTACATCGTGTTTACCTCTGTTAACACCGGTTTTTGCACCGGTGCAGGCGGGATCATTTTAAAAACCCTGGATGGGGGCACAACCTGGGCTACAAAACACGACGGTGCATCCAATATCATTATCAAGGCATCGTTTATCGGGAATACCGGTTATGCGGTTGGCGACGATGGCCCCGTTTTAAAAACCACCGATGCCGGTGAAACCTGGATCCCGGTGGCAACCGGCTTACCTGTCCAAATAAAGGATGTCGCCTTCACCAGCGTAGATATCGGGTATGTGGCAGGTGGCAACGGTTCATGGACCACCGGGGGCACCATCCTTAAAACTACCGATGGTGGAATAACCTGGGTCACCATGACCACCGGGATATATAACTACCTCTTTACCATCTTCTTTACAGATTCCAACACCGGGTACGCCGGAGGTGGCGACCTGGCAACCGGCAGCATCTTGAAAACAACTGATGCAGGCATGACCTGGCATGAAATCCCGAACACCCCCGGCGGTCCGGTGAGGCGGATTTTCTTTCCAACTCCCGGTATCGGTTACGCCGTAAGCCGGTTCGGCGATATTCTCCGAACCTCCGATTCCGGTGCAACCTGGACAGCCCAGGAGAGCGGAACATTTGAATACCTGTTTGGCCTTTTTTTCCTGGATGCTTATACCGGCTTTGCAGCGGGTGATTATGGAACCATCCTGAAAACCACCAATGGGGGCTTTCCGGTTGGAGTCAGTGAAAAAAAGGCAACCGGCGGGTTAAACTGTTACCCAAATCCTGCCAGAGAGCAATTAACCATTGTATTGCCAATGCCGGGAACCGAACCAATCCGTAGGTTGTTTATATATGACTTGACCGGGCAGGTCGTCATGAACGAGCAAATCGTAGGTGCCCTGACAAAAATTGACGTAAGTTCCTTCCCAACAGGCCTCTACTTCGTAAAACTTATTGACGGCGAAAACACTATGGTTTCAAAGTTTGCAGTTAAGTAATGACGGATGTGTGGATGAAAAAATGACGAATATGTGAATGACGAATATGCGAATGTTGTTCTACTTATCAAGTTAGTATCTATGCATATTAGCACCTCATTCGCATATTCGCATATTCGTCATTCGCATATTTAACACTTGTTGTACTTTTACCCCGCAATGCATCCCTTCTTACGCCATATCGTGTCAGTTATCCTGCTGTTCCTCATGTTCTGCAACCAAATTGTTGTTGCCAGGCAAATCCTATCTGAGAAATTCCGGAATCAGCTTTCACGGGAAAAAAATGATACTGTCAGGATCAAACTAATGTGCAGGTACCTGATGAATCTGGCATCACCCGGTGAAACCAGTAAATTGTACAAGGAGATATATGCCTTGTCGTTAAAAAACAACTTTCGTCACGGATTGCTGATAAGCCGGTTTTCCGAGGTTTCGCAACTTGCCGATAGCGGCCGTTTCAATGAAGCAATCATCCGGTGCAATCAAATTATTGACGGACTGGATTCCCTGGGGGTGCCGCAACCGCTTGGTTATCCGCTTAACCAGATACGTTTCTATTATTTTGCCGCCGGCAGACAATTGGATATGTTCAGGTATTATTCCGATAAAATTACTTATTACAAAAAGCACGGTCCGATTGAAAATACGGCCGCAGGGTATCATGGATTGGGAAGGTATTATTTATCTATGGCCGATTATGACAAGGCAATCGGGTACTTTATGCGTGCCTTGGAACAATTTAAATCGTTTGATTCGATGGGTGTTTTGAATGACCGGGGAATTATTGGGTCAACGTACCTTGCATGGGGAAATATGGCTAAAGCAGAAGAATTCCTGAAATCCTTTCTTAATTCTATGATTGAGTTGAATGAAGTAAATCATACAAACGCATATGATGCCCTGGGTGATGTTTATTTTGAGATGGGAGACTACAAGCGCGCGCTGAGCTATTATCAGGAGGGGAAAAAATATGAAATTGAACCCCATTTCCGCGCGTCAAACCTGGTTAGTATTGCTTCGGTTCATCTTCAGATGGGCAGATATGACAGCACACTGATCTATCTTGAACAGGCTGAAAAAATTCAGCAAAAAGAGAAATTAAACATATACTTTACAAGCAATTTTGTCAATCTGGATTTCTATTTCTATAAATATTATTCAGCAACCGGGAAGGAAAAGCAAGCGATTCAACGTCTCAAAGCAGCATTAGAACAAGCACAACTTTCCGGAAATATTCCACTGATTCTGCGGTACACTTATGAAATGCAATCGTGCCTTTTGAAAAAAGGAGACTCTCTTGCGGCCCTCCGCTACCTGGTCATGTACCAAACCATCAAGGATTCAATGAATACGATGAACACAAAGGCCAGAATTGCGACGTTTGAAATTGAGCAACAACAGGAAGAGAAAGAGCATGAAATTAAACAACTCCGTATCCAGAAAACCTCACAACGCAACTATTACCTGTTTGGCGGTGTTATTTTGCTGCTGATCGCCTTTGCGATTCTCAGCCTCCTCCGCTACAAACGCAAACGTGACAGCGAACAACTCACCTCCGATTTCAAAAACCAACTTGCAAAAGCCGAAACCAAAGCCCTCCGTGCCCAGATGAACCCCCATTTCATCTTCAATTCCCTCAACTCCATCAACAGTTTTGTGATGGATCAGCAGCACGAACTCGCTTCGGAATACCTGATCAAATTCTCCAAACTGATCCGGCTGATCCTGGATAATTCCCGCAGCGAAACCATCTCCATTGAGAAAGAACTGGAAACACTGAAGTTATATGTTTTACTGGAGGCTGCACGGTTTGAAAATAAATTCAAATGCGTGTACAAAATTGCCCATGATGTAAACACCAACTCCATCATGATCCCGCCGATGCTGCTGCAGCCGTTTGTGGAGAATGCCATCTGGCACGGATTGATGCAGAAAGAGGGCGAAGGGACCATTACCATTGATATTGCAATGAAGAATGAGGAATTGTTATTGATATCAATTGAAGATGATGGCATTGGCAGGGAAAAAGCGGCCGAGCTGAAGAGCAAGTCGGCGGCACACAAATCCCATGGATTGAAGGTTACGTCGCAGCGGATTGAGATGATGAATAAGCTCAATTCCAGCGGAGAGAAGGTAAGTATTGTGGATTTGAAAGACGAGCATGGCCTGGCATGCGGTACAAGGGTTGAACTGGTTATTCCCATATAGAAAATAATGCATTATATCATAAACTCCCAGAAATTATCCCTTGTAACCGTCATAACCGTTGCCACCGGATAGTTTGCCTTGAATTCTCTGCTTGACTTGAAACTTCCTCCCGATTTTAATTTAAACTCAACAGCTTTCATGGTTCCGCCCTCCTCTTCAATATAATCAACTTCCTTCTGGTCATAGGTACGCCAAAACCAACTGTTAACAAAGCGGCGCTGATTCATGTTAAACTTCATCCGTTCAACAATGCAGAAATTCTCCCACAATGCGCCGGTATCGTTTCTGAGATTAAGCGGATTAAAATTGCGGATCAGTGCGTTTCGTATTCCTAAATCATAAAAATAGATCTTCTGCCCCTTGGCGATCTCTTTCCTTAGATTTCTGCTGTATGAGCGAAGACGGAAAATAACAAATGCTTTTTCAAGTAATTCAATGTAACGTTGGATGGTGGGAACTGTTTCACCCAGCATACGCGACAATTCATTCAGGGAAACCTCATTCCCGATTTGCAGGGCAAGTGCGTTTAGCAGATTTAACAAAAGGCCCGGGCGTTTAATCTGTTCATACTGAAGAATATCTTTATAAAGATAAGTGCTTGCAATCTGGCTTAATTCTTCCATCGCTTCATGTTCGGGTTTACCGTAAACTTCAGGATAGAGGCCAAATCGCAAAATCCAGTCCACCTCAGCATTCAGTTCAATCCTGTCCTTTACGGTCAATAATTCGGTCATTGAAAACGGGTAAACCATGTATTCCCTCGACCTGCCGGTGAGTGGTTCTGCCAACCGGTTCCCCAGTTCAAAACTTGAGGAACCGGTAGCAACCATCTGGATCTCCGGAAAAGTATCTGACAATATCTTCAGAACGCGTCCGACATCCCTGATTTGATGGGCCTCATCCAGAATGACCAGGCGATAGTTTCCAAGAAAGCTCTTTAATACGCTGCTGTTTGTGGTTTCAAGGGCTGCTTTGTTTTCCAGCAAATCGCAGTTGATGTAGCGGCTGTTCGCTTCTTTTTCAACCAACAGTTTTGAGAGCGTCGTCTTTCCAACTCTCCTGGGACCATAGATGATGATAACCTTCCCTTTAAAGAGTTGCTTTTCTATAACACTTTGAATTTCACGATGAATCATACTTCCTCCTTCTGTTTGCTTTACAAATTTAATAAAATTCATAAAGTATACATCATAAATTCACATTATTTCACTCATCATTCTGTGTGAATTTCTTCAGATTCTGGCATTCATATCGCCCCTGCAGGGTGCAGAGTATTGCAAAATGCAGATTGCATTTTTTCCAACCATTGCCATTTCCCTACCGGTTATAGACCCAAAACGACCATCTGTCAATTCCTGCTTTACAATCGTTCACCTCCGGTTTAAATTTGGGATTATAACCTCAAAAACCGGTAACAATGAAAAAGCAGATATTTTCAACATTTCTCGGCATAGCGCTTTTGTGCATTGCCTTGCAACTTAATGCACAGGTCGCCGTCAATACTGACCTTTCTGCCCCCGACAATTCAGCGATGCTGGATGTAAAATCAACATCCAAAGGGATGCTTGTTCCCCGGATGACCGCCGCTCAGCGCGATGCCATCAGCAATCCGGCAAACGGCCTGCTGATCTTTTGTACTGACAATAATCAGTTTTATTCCTTTAAAGAACTCGCAGGTGGCGGTGGTGGCAACTGGGTCATGATAAACAGTCAATGGTTGTCTGTTGGCAGTGACATCTCCTACATGTCGGGCAATGTTGGCATCGGAACAACAGCACCCGCACAAAAACTGGCCGTGGAGGGAGTATTCAGATCCTCACAGGTGGCCATAAATGCGAACGGGAACTCACCCGACAATTCTGCCCTGATTGATGCCAGCAGCACGACGAAAGGTTTGCTGATCCCAAGGATGACCCTCGCACAGCGAAACGCCATTTCCAGTCCTGCCACCGGGCTGATGATCTATCAAACAACCAACACCCCCGGTTTCTATTACAATTCGGGCACCAGCACAATCCCGGCATGGGTAATGACCGGGACGGGCTCCTTCTGGGGACTTACAGGAAACAGCGGATCCGGGGCAGCCAGCTTTATCGGGACAACAGACAATGTTCCACTTACTCTTAAGATAAACAACCAGTTGGCCGGACGCATTGACCAGAGCAGCACATCATTCGGATACCAGTCACTTAACTCAAATGCAGGTGGTTTATACAATGCCGCCTTCGGGGTTCAGGCGCTTTTTTCCAACACCCTTGGCAGCCGCAATACTGCTGTCGGGAACCAGGCACTTTTTTTCAACACATCCGGTGGATATAATACCGCCATCGGAGATCAGGCACTTCATTCCAATTCAACCGGATACTCCAACGTGGCAATTGGCACCAATGCATTGCGTAACAATCTCTATCGAAGCAACTTAGTGGCCGTTGGCGATTCGGTGCTTTATAACAATGGAGTTGGCGTTGTCGCTGATGCGGAGGCCCGTGATAATACCGGGGTAGGTTCAAAGGCGCTTTTTTCAAACACCTCCGGTAACGGCAATACCGCCAATGGTTTCCGGGCACTTTATGAAAGTACAACAGGATCCGGAAATACCGCACTGGGTTCCAATGCGCTTTATCACAACACAACCGGATCCAGCAATGAGGCAAGCGGGTCGCAAGCACTTTTTTATAATACCACCGGGTACAACAACGTTGCAAACGGAAACCAGGCACTGTATTCCAACTCCACAGGGAACTACAATGTCGCAAGCGGCGGGTCTGCTCTTTTATCTAACTCCACAGGGAGCAGCAATGCAGCCATCGGACCTTATGCGCTGTCAGGCAACAGTAGTGGCGGCTATAATTTTGCAGGCGGAGATCACGCGCTTGATAATAACACCACCGGAAGCTATAACACGGCCATCGGCAGCCAGGCGATGCATGCCAATGTGGACGGCAGCTGGAACACCTGTATTGGTGAATATACAAATACCAGCATTGGCAATCTTGCGGGGGCAACCTCGCTGGGAGCTTCTGCTGTTACCAATGGAAATAATAAAATAGTAATCGGCGCGAACATCGGAGGCATGGTCATCGGAGGTTATGCCAACTGGAGCAACCTCAGCGACGGCCGGTTCAAGGAGAATATAAGGGAAGATGTGCCGGGACTGGCTTTCGTTGGGCTTTTGCGCCCCGTAACTTACCGGATAAACACGGAAAAGCTGCAACGCCATATCACTGCGCAGATGCCCGACAGCATAGCTCTGCGTTACCTGCCCACGGCCGATCAGCAGGCCATAGACCGGGAATACATGCATACCGGTTTCATCGCCCAGGAAGTGGAAGCCTCCGCCAAATCAATAGGCTATGCATTTGATGGAGTAAATGCACCAAAAAACCCAACCGACAATTACAGCCTGGCATACAGCCAGTTTGTGCCCAGCCTGGTTAGGGCGGTGCAGGAACTCAACGAGAAAAACATGACACAGCAAAAAACCATTGACAACCTGAATGACCAGAACCTCCTGCAGCAAAAACAC
The DNA here is from genome assembly GCA_903959905.1 of uncultured Bacteroidales bacterium. Classification (GTDB taxonomy): domain Bacteria; phylum Bacteroidota; class Bacteroidia; order Bacteroidales; family FEN-979; genus CAIVAT01. The sequence goes on along the minus strand of CAJBYO010000053.1, from coordinate 9,493 downwards.
ATTACGGATCTTGAAGCCAGGCTCGAAAATCTGGAAAAACTGGTCATCAAGTAGTTATTGATCAATAAACGACATTTATGAACAATTGCTCATTCCGTTTTATCAGAATTTAAAAAGATGACCCTATGAAAAAAACGTTAACCATATTGACCGGATCCAGCGTTATCAGCCGCGTCGGCCTGTCACTTTTCCTGTTTTTTCTGGCAGCCCACGGAGCCCTCGCACAAACCGTTATCACCAGCGGCAGTTCAATCACGGTCGCGCCAGGTTCTGCTGTGATATCAAATGATCACTTAATCCTTCAATCCGGTGGCTCACTGAACAACCAGGGAACCGTCGTTCTGAAAAAGAACCTGGAAAACCAGAATTTAAGTGTTAGTTCCCTTGGAACAGGCGACTTTGAATTTTCCGGGTCCGGAACATTCAGCCAGGTGATCAGCGGCCAGAATGTGATCCGGAATCTTGCAGTAAACACTGCTGCCGGGGTTACCAATGCCGGGAATACGACCGTCAATGGCGTGCTGACACTAACCAACGGGTTGACATCCCTGGGAAATTATAATCTTGTGCTCGGGCCTGTGGCGGTGGTTTCAGGATCTCCTTCTGCAACCAATATGATTGTTGCAACGGGGTCAGGACAACTTCAAAAGATTTTTCCCTTTTCCGGGCCTTCCAGTGCATGGAACTTTACCTTCCCTGTTGGAGATGCCACAGGAACACCGGAGTATTCACCTGTAACACTTTCTTTCAACAGTGCCTCTGCCCTTTCGACAAATTATGCAGGGGTAAATCTTGTTGATGGCCAGTTTCCCGGGACGACAACCAGTTACCTCACGCGCTATTGGAATGTCACGCAATCGGGGATCAGTGGGTTCTCCTGCAACGCAACATTTCAATACCCGACGGCCGATGTGGTGGGGACGGAGAGCGATATTTTCTGTTTCAAGGTTGACCCGCTGCTTCCCTGGATCGCCTATAACGCATCGAACACTGGAACACATCAGCTCACCGCGCACGGACTTTCCTCCTTTGGAACTTTCACCGGAAATGTGGGCGATGGATCCGTTCCGCCTGCCATCCGTTCCCTGCAGGATAAAACCATCACCAGCGGCATGGTCACCTGTGCCGATGCGACCCAAACCCTTCTGATCGCCGGGAATGGGACGTTCTACACTGTCGCCCCAGGCGGTAGCGTAACTCATATTGCCGGGCAGAATATTCTATACGAACCTGGCACAACTGTCAATGCTTCCGGTTACATGCATGGATACATTTCGACGATTTTCTGCAATCCGTACATTCATCCGGGGGCGGCCCCTGTTTTCGCCGGCACAGGAGACCTGGCAAACCCATTATCTCCACACAAAATTTCTTTTACCATCTATCCAAATCCAACCACCGGGAAATTTACGCTGGCGCTTGAGGGCGCTGTTCCCGGGGAACCAGCGCATGTTGACATTTTCGGGATCCTGGGTGAAAAAGTATTTTCAAAAGACCTAATTCTGGAACGAACACAGGAATTCTCCCTTGCCGAAAGACCGGCTGGTGTATATGTGATCCATGTTGCCTCAAGTGGAAAAACAATGACGGGGAAAATCATCAGGTTATAATCACCACGAAGACGCAAAAAATTACGAAAAATAAAATATGAACTATGAAAATACACGTCATAGCAACCATTTTTGCAGCAATCCTTCTTTGTGTTTCATTGCAACTCGCTGCACAGGTTGCCATTAATACCGATCTTTCAGCTCCCGATAATTCAGCCATGCTGGATGTGAAATCCACAACGAAAGGGATGCTCGTGCCTCGTATGACCCTGTCACAACGGAATGCCATCGCATCTCCTGCCAGCGGACTGATGATCTTTCAAACGGATAACATGCCCGGCATATATGTTAACACCGGCTCTGCCATCAGTCCTTCGTGGACGTTGTCGGGCAACGGAAACAGTTGGGCCCTGTCAGGAAACAGTGGTACACTCAATTCAAATTTTATCGGCACCACTGATAATGCGCCGTTCAATATCAGGGTGAATAATCAGAAAGCCGGCAGCATTGACCACTTTCTTCAAAATGCATTTTTTGGTTACATGGCCGGCAACAGCACCACGGGGGGCGGCAATACTGCCATGGGAGATCATACACTTTACTTCAATAACACCGGGTTTGACAACACTGCAGTCGGATATGCCGCTCTGTACCACAACACAGTTGGAAATGACAATACCGCGACCGGGTATCAGTCCCTGTGGAATACAACAACGGGATCGTACAACGCTGCCATCGGATCCGGTGCACTCTTTATGAACTCCACGGGGAGCCACAACACAGCCTGTGGGTTCCAGGCTTTGAGTGTAAACGGAGGAGGCAGTGATAATACCGCCAGCGGGTATCAAGCTCTTAATTCCAATACCACCGGGTATTCCAACGTGGCAATTGGCACGAATGCCCTGCATAATAATACCACCCGCTGTAATTTAGTCGCTATTGGTGATTCGGCGCTTTATAACAATGGTATTGGCGCAGGTGTTAGTATGGATGCTCAAAAAAACACTGGATTGGGTTCAAAAGCGCTGTTTTCCAACACTACAGGAAACAGCAATACCGGCAGCGGGTTCAGGGCACTTTTTTCCAACACTTTCGGATCAGAAAATACGGCGAACGGATCAGCAGCACTCCAGAATAACACAACCGGAACATTCAATGTTGCATGTGGGTCATATGCGCTTTTAAACAACACCACCGGCAACGGCAATGTCGGCAGTGGGAATGTAGCACTTTACTACAACACTACCGGAAACTACAATACCGCCAATGGGTTTTATGCCCTTCACTACAACGTCTATGGAAACTACAATACCGCCAGCGGATATTACTCGCTAACCAGCAATACCACAGGAAGCTATAATGTTGCAAGTGGGAATCAAGCACTTGAGAATAACCACACGGGGAGCTATAACACCGCCATCGGCGACCAGGCCATGCATGCCAACACGGTTGGCAACTGGAACACCTGTATCGGTGAATACACCAACACCAGCGTCAACAACCTCGCGGGGGCAACCTCGCTGGGTGCTTCATCAATCACAAATGCAGATAATAAAATAGTTCTTGGAGCGAACATCGGCGGCATGGTCATTGGCGGCTACGCCCCCTGGAGCAACCTCAGCGACGGCAGGTTCAAGGAAGACATCAGGGAAGATGTGCCGGGGCTGGCATTCATCAGCCATCTGCGCCCTGTAACATACCGGATAAACACGGACAAGCTGCAACGCCACATCACCGCTCAAATGCCCGACAGCATTGCCCGGCATTACCTGCCCACTGCTGACCAAGTGGAAAAAGACAGGGAATACACCCATACCGGGTTTGTGGCACAGGAGGTGGAAGCCTCCGCCAAATCGATTGGCTATGCCTTCGACGGGGTAAACGCACCGCAGAACCTTACTGACAACTACAGTATTGCCTACAGCCAGTTTGTGCCAAGTTTGGTAAGGGCGGTGCAGGAATTGAGTGCAATAAACGAGGGGCTGCAAATGAAAAATGAAGAACAAGATCAGCTGATTAATCAATTAATGCAACGCATCGAAAAGTTAGAAAATAAGTAATCTTAAAAACAAACTGTTATGAAAAGCCTGTTCTTTCTTTTATCACTGGTATTAAGCATATCAGTCAACGCCCAGGTAGCCGTCAACACGGATGGCTCCTTGCCCGACAATTCAGCCATGCTGGATGTGAAATCCACGACAAAGGGGATGCTCATTCCCCGGATGACAATGGCTCAGCGAAATGCCATCACATCTCCGGTCAATGGGTTGATGATCTTTCAAACCGATAATACGCCAGGCATCTATAGCAACATGGGCACCGCGCTCAGTCCTTTATGGAACCTTACAGGCGGCAATAGCTGGGCACTCTCCGGTAACAGCGGCACAGTGAATTCAAGCTTTATCGGCACGACAGACAATGTACCGTTCAACATCCGCGTGAATAATCAAAAAGCCGGAAGAATAGATAACACACTTGGAAATGTATTTTTTGGATTTTTGTCAGGGAATTCAACCACGACAGGCATCTCAAATACTTCCATCGGCCAGGAAGCATTATGGGCGAATACAATAGGCTACGAAAATACAGCCACCGGTTACCAGGCTTTATTAGCCAATACAACCGGATACAATAATACTGCCACTGGAGCAGTAACACTTTGGGAAAATACAACAGGGTATAATAACACAGCCACCGGAGGGGAAGCACTGCTCTACAATACAACCGGGTATAATAACACGGCCACCGGGAAATCAGCACTGGTGCAAAACACAACAGGAAACTACAATACCGCCAACGGTTTCGGGGCACTTAGTTCCAACACAACCGGATACTCTAATGTAGCACTTGGCATCAATGCACTGCATAGCAATACTACCCGCAGTAATTTAGTAGCCATTGGTGATTCGGCGCTTTTTTCAAACACCGATGGAGTTTTCAATACTGCAATTGGGTCAAAGGCTCTGTACTCTAACAATGTTGGAAACTACAACACTGCCAATGGATATAACGCGCTTTCCAACAATACCTTCGGGTACTATAATGTCGCAATCGGGTATAATGCGCTTTCCAGCAACATCGGTGGAGGCTTAAATGTCGCATGCGGCACTTATTCCCTTAACAGCAATACCTCTGGCGGCGAAAATGTCGCAAGTGGGTATATGGCGCTTTACGGTAATACCTCAGGATACGCCAATGTAGCAACCGGTTCTAATGCACTATCTAGTAATACCACCGGAAACCACAATGTTGCAAGTGGGTATTGGACGCTTTCGAATAACACCACCGGGAGCTCGAATGTTGCCAATGGGAATGGAGCGCTTAATGCCAACACCACCGGACATTCTAACGTAGCAGTTGGCACACATTCTTTGCGTAGTAACACCAACCGCAGTAATTTAGTTGCAGTAGGAGATTCAGCACTTTATAACAATGGTATCGGCGCTTCCTATTTCTTTCACTCAATTAATAATACGGCAGTGGGGTCAAGAGCACTTTTTGCAAACACCCTCGGGTCCTGGAACATTGCAATAGGATCACAAGCATTGTATGCCAACATTACCGGAATTGAAAATACCGCCATAGGGGTTGCTGCACTCGGCGCAAACACCAATGGGACCAACAATGCTGCAATTGGATCGTATACGCTTTTTTCTAACACCTCAGGATCCTCCAATATCGCAAATGGATCTTATGCGCTTTATCATAACATCGCAGGAAACTCCAATGTGTCAGGTGGAGATCATGCGCTTTATAATAATTCTTCCGGAGGATTCAACGTCGCAAACGGAGACCATGCGCTTGATAACAACACCACCGGAGGCTATAACACGGCCATCGGTAACCTGGCCATGCATGCCAATATTGACGGCAGCTGGAACACCTGTATCGGTGAATACACGAATACCAGCGTCAGCAACCTCGCCGGGGCAACCTCCCTGGGAGCTTCAGCCATCACCAATGGAAATAATAAAATAGTGATCGGCGCTAATGTTGGAGGAATGGTCATCGGGGGCTACGCACCCTGGAGCAACCTCAGCGACGGCCGGTTCAAGGAGAATCTCAGGGAAGATGTGCCCGGACTGGAGTTCATTGCCCGTTTGCGCCCGGTAACCTACAATATAAACACAGAAAAACTGCAACGCCATATCACTGCTCAAATGCCCGACAGCATTGCAAAGCATTACCTGCCAACGGCCGATCAGCAGGCAAAAGACCTGGAAAACATCCATACCGGTTTTGTGGCTCAGGAAGTGGAAGCTACTGCCAAAGCAATCGGTTATGCCTTCGACGGCGTTAACGCTCCACAAAATCCTACCGATAACTACAGCATTGCCTACAGCCAGTTTGTGCCAAGTTTGGTCAGGGCAGTGCAGGAACTGAATGAGAAAAACATGGCACAGCAAAAACACATTGAAGAACTTGAAGTCAAGCTTGAAAAAATGGAAAAAATGCTCATAAAATAACCAACACATCCTGTTTGTCTTGTAATATGGGAATGACGAATATGCGAATGACGAATATGCGAATTAAATGCTACTTAAGAAGATGGTAATCAGTTGACAAAGCACCCTATTCGCATATTCGTCATTCGCATATTCGTCATTCCCATATTAATCAGTTATCCCTACTTTTACTCCCATGAATTCCATCATGCGAATCAGTTGGTATATACGGCTGCTGATCCTCTTTTTCAGCGGAAGTGCCCTTTCTCAAACATCCGGGGAAGACAAACTCCTGCTGCAGATCTCCAAAGAGACCAATGATACCTCCAGGATCAGGTTACTTATTGACTTCGGGTTTAATTCTGCCTCATCCGATTCGATGGCAAGCCGTTATTTAAAGCAGGCATACGATCTTTCGGTGAAAAAAATATTCCGTTACGGCATGGCATTCGGCCAATACTATAAGGTCCTTGAACTTTCAGAAAAAGGCCGCTATGATAAAGCCATTGATCAGTGTAAGCAATGCATAGAGGCATTTGATTCGATGCATTTAATTGGCCTCGGTCCGTTACTCCAAATGGGTTACCTGTTCAAGTCCGCTGGCAGGCAGGAGGAGCAGGTAAGGTATTATTCCGAAAAAGCGGCTTATTACAGGCGCCATGGACCAGCTCTCAACCAGGCAGCCTGCTACCACAGCCTCGCAGGATATTACCACTACCTTGCTGATTTTGAACACGCCATTCAGTATTACTTGCAATCCGGTGAAATCGCTAAACCATCTGATCCGGACCTAGCTGCAGGTGAAACGCAATACATAGGTACCGTTTACATGGAATGGGGAAACCTTGACAAAGCAGAAAAATTCCTGAGAGCGGGAATGGAGGAACTTACCAGGTTGAAAATAACCATCAACGACTTTTATTATTACAATCGTATGAGTGAAATCTATTTGAGGCGGAATGACTGGAGGCAAGCATTTTCATATGCCTTTGAAAGCAAAAATCACATGACTGTTCCTTTTCAAAATGGCCTTTTCCAGCTGAGTTGTGCCGCAATTCACCTCGGAACGAATTCAATGGACAGTGCCCGGGTTTATCTTGAAGGTGCTGAGAAGACCAGAAAAGAGTTGAAAATGGAGATCATTACCTCACATGGATATTTTGAGCTGGATTATAATTTGTACAGCTTTTATCGCTTATCAGGAGATAATAACCGTGCATTTCAACGGATTAAAGCTGCATTGAATGCAGCGGAGTCTTCAAAAGCTGTTTCCCTTGTATTAAAGTATACCCGCGAACTCCATTCCTTCCTGTTGATTCAAAGAGATTCCCTCCAGGCCCTTCGCTATCTGATCAAGTACAATGCCCTGCAGGATTCAGTGAATACCCTGAGCACACGGGCACGGATAGCGTCCTACGAGATTGAACAACAGCAACAGCAGAAGGAGAACGAAATTGAGCAACTGCAGGTTCAAAAATCTGAACAGCGAAACTATTATTTATTTGCAGGGGCTTTCTTTCTGTTGACCGGGCTGGGTATATTCTCCCGTCTCCGCTACAAACGCAAACGGGACAAAGAACAGCTCACCTCCGATTTTAAAAAACAACTTGCACAAGCCGAAACCAAAGCACTCCGTGCCCAGATGAACCCCCACTTCATCTTCAACTCCCTCAATTCCATCAACAGTTTTGTGATGGATCAGCAGCATGAACTTGCCTCCGAATACCTGATCAAATTTTCCAAACTGATCCGGTTGATCCTGGATAATTCACGCAGCGAAACCATCTCCATTGAAAAAGAACTGGAAGCACTGAAGTTGTATATCCTGCTTGAATCTGCCCGCTTTGACAACAAATTCAAATGCGTCTATCATATCGCTGCTGATGTAAACACCAATTCCATCATGATCCCGCCGATGCTGCTGCAGCCGTTTGTGGAAAATGCCATCTGGCATGGACTGATGCAGAAGGTGGGGGAAGGAACCATTACCATTGAAATAGCAATGAAGAATGAGGAATTCTTAATAATCACCATAGAGGATGATGGCATCGGTCGGGAAAAAGCGGCCGGGCTGAAAAGCAAATCCGCCACACATAAATCTCATGGATTGAAGGTTACTTCCCAGCGGATCGAGATGATGAATAAGCTTAATACCAGCGGGGCTCAGGTAGCTATTTTGGATTTGAAAGATGATCAGGGGCTGGCAACCGGCACCAGGGTGGAACTGGAGATTCCCATTTAAACAATATTGCAAAATGCATCGTAGGGCCACGCCATGGCATTAGGCCACGCCATGGCATTAGGCCACGCCATGGCATTAGGCCACGCCATGGCATTAGGCCACGCCATGGCGTGGCCCTACAGCCAACCATTGCCAAATCCCTACCGGATATCAACCCATCCCTACCGGTTATCAATTCCCGCTTTACTTTCCTCCCCCCGCTTGCTACTTTTGGTAAATCGTCAATCTTAAATCGTTCAATTCATTCGTCATTCGTAAATCGTCCAATCGTAAATTCTCCCCAATTATAATCCATTCAAAACCTCAACTCATGAACTGTATTATCATCGACGACGAACTCCATTGCATCAAAACCCTGACCAATCAGCTGGAATGCTGGTTTCCTGAGGTGAAAATCCTTGCACCCTGCAATGAATCCCCGAAAGCGTACGCATTGATTCAAAAATACAAGCCTGATTTCATTTTCCTGGATATCGAAATGCCCTTGCTCAATGGCTTTGATCTGCTGGCAAAATTTGATCCGCTTGATTTTGATGTGATATTCACAACGGCATATGATTCCTACGCAGTAAAAGCCATCAAATACAGTGCACTTGATTACCTGCTAAAGCCTGTCGACAGGGAAGACCTTACTTTTGCCATTGAGAAGATCAAAAACAAACAAAGCTCCATCAGTCAGCCGCAGGTTCAGATGGCCATTGCCGTGCACAACAAACAGGTGCCCGGCACCATCGCCCTGCCAACCATGGACGGGTTGACCTTTGCTTCTGTAAACGACATCGTTCACTGCATGGCCGAAGGCAGCTATACCCGCATGTATATGCTTGACCGAAGCGAAATCCTTCTATCCCGGACATTGGGCGATGTGGAGGAACTCCTTGCTGATTATCCCTTTTTCCGCATTCACCACTCTTCCCTGGTCAACCTGAAACAGGTGAAAAAATACAACCACACCGATGGCGGGAAAGCGGTGATGAGCAACGGGAACAGCCTGAAACTGGCGCGGACCCGGAAAACAGATTTCCTGAATGTCTTTGCACGATTCTAAGGGTAATTCGCTTATCCGTCATTCGCATATTCGTTATTCGCATATTCGTCATTCGCATATTCGTCATTTTTTCACCACATAGTGTCCTCCCAATTAAAACCGGGAACATCAATGCAGATAACTCAAACTCAAAATCCCAAAGGATTTTAAAATTATACGAGCGATTATACTTTTAGCTAAGTTTGAAAAAAAAAGCAGTTCATAAAAT
>CAJBYO010000052.1 GCA_903959905.1 uncultured Bacteroidales bacterium | reverse complement strand
TTTCCGGATGGATGGATGAAATGATGCTTCCAAAAACGGTTTAAAATCAACAAGCCTGTTAAATCCATCACGAAAGTACACCCTGATAGCATAATCGCCGATATATCTGGCAGATTCAACCTCAATAAAATCAACGTTATAATCAATATATTCTTCCGTTATTTTCATTTGATCCGGGTGTTAATTTTCTCAAATTCAATCTCTTTATGATAAACAAAGTAGTCAATCCATTTTTGAACGATCTGATCTGCGAATTTTCCTAAAAAATCTTCAAAATCTTTGAGCTTGGCTCCTGTCAATGGCTTCAATCCTTTGATAGGTTTTATTTTTATCTCGACAATCTCCCCATCAACAATATAAAACTCTGCTTTACCATCGGAGCCCAACTTCAATATTCGGGACGATCAATCTGAATATAAAGGCGTTTGACAGACACGGTTCATGGATTCTGATAATGTTCGGGTTTGCAGAGATACAAGTCCTGATTTTGTCCTGTGTAAAAGTAATACCTTAAACTACGGTTTATAATGCCCTCTTATCGAGTGGATAAATAACCTGTTGCCTGCTATTTCGTAAACAAGCCGATGTTCAAGATTTATTCTCCTTGACCAGGTTCCTGTTAAACTGTATTTCAAAGGTTCCGGATTTCCTATTCCCTCATAAGGGGTTTGATTAATTGCCTCAATGAGTTTGCTGATCTTCTGCAGAACAACTTTGTTCCCGGATTTAACCCAGCAGGATAAGTCTTCCCTTGCAGCAGGTGAAAAGACTATTTCCATAAATCATTGAGTTCTTCCATACTAACAACAGTGCCTTTCCCATCCATAAGATCTTGCCTGCTTTGCTCGATTTTCTCAACAAACTCCGGATGGTAGATCTTCCCTTTTGAAATCTCAAATTTAATTTTAAGCGCTTTCATAACAGCCTTAATCGCTTCGATCTGAGAGGCATCTTCGGTATATGCAGTAATATTGATTGTTTGCATGATGTTAAATATTTGAAATTATGTTATAATTGCACCTTATTGTCTAACAAAGTTAAAGAAAAATACTTCAAAGGCCAATTAATACTTCACCACCTTCCCTGTCATCACCTCACCCCCCGTTTCAACGCGGATATAATAAACCCCTGATGGTCTGCCTGCCAGTGAAAACACGCCCGGAGATCCATTGGTCATGCCTGCCTCAAGGATCTTTTCGCCAAAGGTGCCACCTTTTTACCTGATTAGTCCTGATTATGACTTTCTGAAAAAGAGATATGTTTTGAGTGGTTGCCCAAAACCAGCCCAATTCCCAAATAAAAAACCCCGAAACCGTTAGGAATCAGGGTTTTTTGCTGGTTTTGGTGTGGCATCGACTGGATGTTTCGAACGATTCTCAATTGCCCAACTTTAGCCCCCCAAACAACCTTAATTATACTGTATATCTGCACTTTAAGTGCTTTATGTTTTATTTAGAAACATTCTACTTTATCTGTTTCCTATCCAATTTTTTCAACTTTATGGTAACTTTTTTAAACCTTTCGAAAACTCGATACTACAAAACATTACTGACATACATCCATAAAGGGTTTCAGCAGGTTCAACAAATGCAACAGTTGTTTGCCAATGTGATAAAGATCGCACCATTTGATCCTCAGTACAATTGGGGATATAAATAAATTTCAATGGTGGAAAAGCGAAATGACCGACTAATTACTGAAAGGTCATAATGCATAATATCAGGCTGTTGTAAGAATTTTATGGCGAGCATCATCCACGCCTTTACGATTGGTTTTTTAGAAGGGACATGGAATTTTGCTGCAATTGCGTATTGTTAAATAATAGACAAAACGCTTGACTTGCCTCGCATTTTATTGTATATTTACATCTTTGGTAAATTGTCCGGATCAATGGTTGCCATTTAGACAAAACCCCAAAACTCCCTCCGTTGCAACTGTCACTGCATGCAACCTGTCATCCGTTGAAGTTTGGTTTTTGAAACTGAACGACGTATGAACGCACTTACAGGATTTTTTCATATTCCAATCCTACATCATGCCAGACAAATGACCAGACAGAGTGGTGTCGGGTTGGAATTCTGCATATGCAATGTACATGTATTAACGGATTCGATAACCTAAACATTCACGCTATGAAACAGTTACTTTCTTTCCTTATTGCTTTGACAATAAGTAGTTTAAGTTTCGGTGGCCTGACAGGGCCAAAGTTCATTCCTGGTGCAGGAGGCCCCAATGATTATGCAACGATGGCCCTTGCAATTAATGACCTTAACACCCTTGGAGTTGGTCCGGGAGGCGTCACTTTCTACGTTGCAGCAAACTATACTGAAGGAATCACTTCTCCTTTGCTCATCTTCGCAACAGGTACTGCAACAGATCCCATTATTTTCATGAAGGATCCAATGACACCCGGCCTCAACCCCAAGGTGATCCGAACCGATGCAGGCACCCTGGCAACCAGTACCCTGGGAGCCCAGGGGGATGCCGTGATCATCATCCAGGGGTCTGATTACATTACTTTTGATGCCATAGATGTTGCAACGGCAAACCAGGGCATTGAATACGGGTATTATTTGCGCAAGGCATCGGTCACCGACGGCTGTAAATTTGTGACGATCAAGAATGCTACGGTCACCATGACCAAGGGAACCAGCGCTTATGTAACCGGTATCTACTCATCCAATAATGATGCGCTATCCCTGGTTACATCAGCCACCGGCATTACCGTTATATCTGTTGGTGGAAGGAATGAAAACGTAACAATTACCGGCAACACGGTTGGCAATGTTTTTGCCGGCATCATGCTGAGAGGGTACAGTCATACGGTAACTCCATACGATTTTCAGGATCAGAACAATATGGTCGGTGCGCCTGGCGCAGGAAACGTTATACAAAACTATGCAGGCAACACCGGATCCGCTTCCTATGGTGTTTACCTGATCTACCAGACAAACCCTAATGTAAGTTTCAATATCATTAACAATGCAGGCGGGGGTGGTACAAATGCAACAAGTACCTTGTACGGCATCTTTATGTCCTCCTCAAATGCCGGTGGCGACATGGTTTTCAACAACAATGAGATAACGCTTGGACAAGGTTCAACTTCACTGGCCAATTGCATCCATGTTGCTCCAAAAGGAACCTCTGCAGTAATTAGCAACAATATTTTCAGTTACGGCGCCTTTGCTTCAACCACGGGCTCCTATATGATCTTTTGCAGCAATGCAACAAATAACATTACTGTCATCGGCAACATGAATTCCGGGAACATCAATAAAACAGGAATCGGCCCATTTGATGGTTATTACAACTTCGGTGGGCCGACCGGCGGAACTGCAACGATCAGCAACAATACCTTCACCAACATTACACTGACCGGCGCATCAACTTTTTATGGTATTCGCCAGTATACTTCCGTTACACAGGTGGAGGTCATTTCAAACAATATTATCTCCAACATAACCAGCGGAACCAATCCGGCATATGGTATTTTCCATGGTTATGGCGCTGCAGGTTCAATGGTTAACGGCAATGTGGTTACAAACTGGACTGGTTCAGGCCCCATATATGGAATAGTTTTAGGGTCAAACATCGCACCGGTTACTCTGAATGCATTTGATAACAAGATCAGCGGGTTGCATACTTCGGGCCTGTCAGTTTATGGCATTCAGAATTTGTTAGGAACATTAAACAGCATTTACAACAATAAAATATGCGACCTGCTGTCGAGCAACTCCAATGGTGTTGTATATGGCATTTATCTCACCGGCGGAACAACGACAAATGTCTACAACAACTATATGACCGGGTTGGAATGTCCCAATGCCAACGCGGCAAATAACCTGATCGGAATTTATGTGTCGGGAGGTACAAATGCGAACCTGTTTTTCAATACGGTAAACCTTTACGGAGTAAGTTCCGGGGGAATGTTCGGCAGCTCGGCCATATATGCGTCTACTTCCCCGAACCTTGACATGCGCAACAACATCCTGATCAACAAATCGACGGCAAATGGAACAGGTTTGACTGTTGTGTACAGGAGATCAACGACAAACCTCACCACCTATTCGAATAATTCCAATGCCAATGATTTTTATACCTGGAACACAGGACCTTCTTACCTGATCTTTTATGATGGCACCAATTCAGACCAGACCCTGGCGGCGTATCAGCTTCGTGTCGGTCCGGTTCGCGATGCAGCCTCATTTTATGAAGATCCGCCGTTTGTGGGATCCCCGCCTCCTTGCAATCCTCACATGCTTACCACAGTGCCAACTTTGTGCGAAAGCGGCGGTGTTCAGGTGTTGACGCCAATAGTCATCAACAATGATATTGATGGCGATATACGAACGACCAGCCCTGATGTGGGCGCCGATGAGTTTCCCGGTATTACCGCAGGTGTGATCAATCCCGGAAATGTTCTTGCCACACCATGGAGTTCACAACAGATTAACCTCACATACACGCTAAACCCGTCAGGAGATCCTGTTTTGATCGTCTGGAACAGCACCGGCATATTCACACCTCCGGTCGGACCGCCCCCATTGCCTGGATTGCCGTTTGCAGGAGGGACTTGCCTGGCCTATAATGCACCCGTACCAGTCATTCACAGCGGGCTGATACCTGCTGTTCCATATTATTACAAGGTTTTCTCACACAGTTTGGTAACCTCGGGTTATTCATCGGGTGTTTCCGTATCCGCTGTTCCATCCGTTGCACCTCCTTCGGCGCTGACCGCTGTTGCTGTCACCGCTCATCAGATCAATCTGAGCTGGACCCGCAATTTTGCGCTGAACAACGTGATTTTGGCGTCGAATACAACCGCTGTCATAGGAAATCCTGTAAACGGAACTTCCTATGCATTGGGCGATCCTCTGCCGGGAGGGGGTACGGTGTTATATGTAGGTCCGCTGACCACCTTGATTAATTCACCATTGCTGGCGAATACGACCTATTATTACAAGGCGTGGTCGTTGGATATTTTCAACTATTATTCCGGAACCGGGATTACGGCCAGTGCAACAACCCTTTGCGACCCTGTTTCGGCATATCCATGGACTGAAGGATTTGAACCCCCGACAGTTATACCTGCCATTCCTTCCTGCTGGCTGAAAGAAAACGGGGACTGGGTAACCACCAACAATGCCAATTCAGGAAATGATGCCGATGCACACTCCGGTGCACAATTCCTCAGGGATTCCTGGTTTGCCACAAACGAATATGTGTGGACACCCGGCTTCCAGCTTTCAACTGCATATTCCTACAACTTTTCGTTCTGGTGGGCTGGTGACACTTTTGCCGGATGGCAAGGCGATATTTTTTACAATACCATACCATCTTCGGTGGGTGCCACACAGTTGGGAGCACCCTTTGTGGAACTGACCACCGTCACGACAAAAACCTATGCACAGGTTTCCAGGGCATTCATTCCGCCGGCAAATGGCATCTATTATTTCGCCATCAGGGTAAATTGTCCAACCTCCACACCATGGTTCCTTAGTTTCGATGATTTCGAAATGGTGGCTGTTCCAAGACCCGTCATTATCACAGGAACCATCATTACGCCGTCTGGTGTTCCGCCGCCGCCGGGAAATATGTTCATCGTTGCCTCACAGCATTGCAACACTGCAGTAATGCAGACAACCGGAAACGGTGGCATTGATTATGAGGTTGTTGGTGGTGTGGGAACCTACCGTATTTACGATTTCCCGGGGGGTACAACAATTCCTGGTCAAATAATCGATGTGTCATACAACGATGGCGTTAATTTCAGATCCCTCGAGGTGCCGCTTACGGGAGTCCTGCCGGTTGTGGTTAATGTTCAGATCGTGGTAAACTGGGGCGTCACCCTGCAAAAAACACAGTGGTATACCGTTGCGATTCCACCAAACAAGACCCTGCTGATACATTGGAGCAACGTCCAATGGCCATACGATGGCACGGGGGGGTGCGGCAATACGGATGTGCAGCAATGGAATGGCACAAGCTGGTATATTCCGCCTTACAGCCCATGGAACTTCAACCCGGATAGCACAATAAGGCAGATCACCAACAACACCAGCAATTATATATTCAAACGGTTTCATTGCGATGATGGTTATGGGTTTACGCTTGATTTTACCCTTGTCCCAAACACAGGTGTTACTTCACCGGCAAACCCGGAAGTTTTTGCCCTGCTCAATGCGGGCGGCTGGGACGGTTTCTCCTGTGAATTCGGCAATATCATCGCACCAATTCATAGCTGGCCATATTTACCCGGGGCATTGTTGAATAATTTCCCGTCAAGGCTGGGAACAGACGGTGTTCAAAATCTGACAATCCAGTTTGAAAGTTATGACAACAACTTCTGGTCAGATATGGATATGATGATCGACCTTGTCAATGTCACACAGCCCGGTACACTTGAACTTAATATCCCGGATGCAACGGTGCCGGTAACCTCAGTCCCGGTATCACCGGGGGTTTCAGTGGTTCATCTTTATCCAGGCGGAATTCTGTTACCCGGACCCCATATGATGACCCTAAGCGCAACCGGAGGACTTTCGATGGGTATCGATTGCTTTAATTTCACTTCCAGGGTTCCGGCCCCTGCACCTCCCACTGTTGTAACCTCACCCGTCACCCTCATCACCCAAACCAGCGCGATGGGAGGCGGGAATGTAACAGCCACAGGCGGTTCCCCTGTTACTGCACGGGGTGTGTGCTGGAGTACTATGCCTGTCCCTACGCTCGCGGATCCGCACACCATTGATGGTGCAGGCCTTGGTCCTTTCGTCAGCATGATAGCCCCGTTAATGCCAAATACTCCATATCATGTGCGGGCCTATGCCACCAATGTAACCGGCACAGCCTATGGCCAGGAATTTGTATTCATGACACTGCCCTTTGAGACCCTCATCACCGGTACAGTCAGCGATTCACTTGGTATCGGTGTGCCATGGGAGAACCTGTATATCATTGCTTATAACCCTTGTAATCCGACCGATTCCCTGACAACACTAAACGGCGGCATCACCCTTGCACCGGGCGGACAATATACCGTCCACTGCAACAATTTCATCAATCCGCCAACGGCCGGACAACCCGTGATCATGTCGTTCTTCGACATCTTCACCGAGTGCTTTGCCCCGGAAACTGTCGTACTCTCCCCGGCACCGGTCACCTACTTCAACCCGGTGGTCCGGATTGCACGCCATGTT
>CAJBYO010000051.1 GCA_903959905.1 uncultured Bacteroidales bacterium | reverse complement strand
GTTACAAGTAAAGGCAGGTGGTGTTAATACTGAACCAATCAGTACAGCGGTTACTGTACGACCGCAGGCATCGGTAATAGAACCAGGGTTGCCTGGGTCTACTGCATCAGCAGGACAGGAAACCGTAGCAACTGTATTGGCTGGTTTATTTGCCAATCCGCCTGAATAAGTTACCGTGTAGGTCTTTGTCCAGTCAGCTATGGTTGTTCCGTCACAATCAGTGTAACGATATCTCCATACCACTGTGCCATTGCAAACGGGTAGTGTAGGTGTACTTACCAACACTGGGCTTACTGAACGACCGCAGGCATCCGTAATGTTTGCCGGCGGGCCGGGATTAACGGCCTGCGCAGGACAGGACACGGTTGCAGTTACGCTTGAAGGAGGTGTAAGTCCGCCAGTGTAATTGACAGTATAGGTATATTTCCAAATGGAAGATAGACCTGAACAGTCAACATAAGTATAGGTATATGTTTTTGTTCCTTCGCATACTAACGGATCGGGTACATAAGTAATGACAGGTGTTGGTGTAGGAATGACAGTTCCGCATACATCGGTCACAACAGGTAACACGGTCATGTATGTTTTAAAGGTCAGGTCATAATCAGGATATTGTGCCCAGGTATAAGCATTAGGTGGGCCACCATCCATTGCAACTCCACCGTTATATGCGTTCGGGTACATAAAGAATAATCCTATCTGGTTAGGTCCTGACGCGGTAAGCCAGAATGTATACTGTGTACCTGCAGTCAGGATTGGGGCAAGGCTCTGGGCTATGGTCAGGGATTGCCATCCTGTAGCAGAAATGGAATGAATTCCGGTATACTTTAAAGTGCCGCTAATGCCATTACCCTGGAAAATCTGGAGGGTAAAATTCTGAGGTGCTACCAGGCTTCCAACTCTTAAATCAAGCTGGGTTAACTTTCCTGAAGTTCCACAGGTAAAGGACTGTCCAGCGGAAGTAAAATAATACCAATAAGGATCAACCAAACCAGTATTCACTAACAGCTGTTGCTGGTCAGGAACGGTCGACAATGAAACCGGATCAACCGCATCGGCCGGGCAGGACACCGTTTTGGTGCCATTTGCCGGAACAACCGGTGGGGTCACATGATCAACGGTATAGGTGTATTCCCATGCATAAGGCAACCCAGCACAATCCGAATAATTGTATGTGTAGGAAATTGCGCCTTCGCAGGCAAGTGCAGCATAGGTGTCGTTGTAGGTGAAGTTATCCCAATAGATATCATAGGTAACTCCAACCAGGTTATTGGGATTATTGGTATAGTTATAGCCTTGCAGGATCACACTCTTTAACCTGACTGAAGCAGTCGGGATGTATGAAGTGGTTACATAATTTTTGGAGCCTGCAGAAATGAGGAATTCACCTGACGGCACCCTCTTGATCTTCAAGGTTGTCCAGCTATCATATGCAAATTCCACAGGTAGCCCGATGCTGACCCATGATCCGCCGCCAGTCTCTTCCCATACCTGGAAACGAGGTCCGGGTGCGTCACTTGCAAACTCGACAATCGGGTATCCGGATACTGCATTGGAAGCATCTACTGCCACACCCCAGAAGCCTGCCATGCGCCTGTTCGTGGTCGCCCAGTCACCAGGTACATAGAGTTGTATCTTCACTTCATCAGTTGCAGCGCCAACATCGTGGCCTCTGCCTTGTGTCTTGTAGAAACCTTCGCCCTGATAGTCTGTGGCATCAATTGATTCCATTAAGCGGTTGCCGCCGCCAAACACAACAGGTGAAGTAAATCCCTTGGGATTATACCTGTCTGTGTACCATCCTCCTGCTCCTAAAATTACCGGTGCATCAAATTTGTCGATGATACTTAACTGTTTGGTTGGTGCGCCTGGCGTTAGAACATTGCCGCAGATATCCTTAACTACCGGGAATACGGTTGGCGGTGTCGCAGATGCCTCGCACTCAACGGTGCTGGCATTGGTAACAGGGCCTCCGATTTCACCCGGTGGGGTGATATGGGCAACTGTGATGGTCTGCGCACAGGTCTGTGTATTGCCAACGCCGTCCTTCAATGTCCAGGTACGTGTTACCACGATCGGGCAGGTACCGTTTGCAACATCCTGGTAGGCGTAGTAGGTGATGGCACAGTTATCGGTAGCCACACCACCGGCATTTGTAAAGACTGAAGCGGCCACTTCGGTGAGGTCCGTGTTAAATGACGGGCCGGTGATTGCCGCAGTGGAGCAGCCTTCGATCGTGTATGCCGGCGGGCATGTTGTAATATTGGGTGCCTGTGCATCGGTCACAACCAGTGTGATGTCCGTGATGGTCTGTGTGCAGAGGTTTCCATCGGTTACAACAACGGTGTATTTACCGGCAGTCAGACCTGAAAGGTACTGGTCATCTTCCTGTCCGGATGGGATCACTCCGCCGCCGCTGGCGGTCCATGCATAGCTTAACGGAGCAAGGCCGACATTGACGATCAGGTCAATGCTGCCATTGTTGCCGCCAAAGCAGGAGACGTCAACGTGTGTTTCAGCGATGTCAAGGATGGGATCGCAATCGATCAGGTTTCCATTGGGGATGAAGCATGGTGACGGTGGCACACTGCTGTTGCCGCCTCCGTCGTAGAAGGATTTAAAGGTCACAAGGCCTGGTCCGCCGATCAGGGCAGGAATCGGTCCTGTGGTACCCCACCAGTTTTTGGTTCCGTCAACGGTATAGCCGGCCATCTTGTTCTGGATGCCCAGTCCCATGAAGGTGAAACTGTTGTAGTTGATCTTCACAGATCCGGCGCCAACATTGTCCTCAACCATGACACATACCGCATCGGTAGGTGATTTATAGTCCTTCACGTTGTTGATGTCGTTGTTTACGACCATCGCACCAGGAGTTTCGCCTTCCAGTCCGATGCCATGTGCCCATAAGCCATCCAGGTGAGAAATGGTGTTGCAGTGGATGTACGGATCAACAGCCTTGCCTGCGGCTGAACCGCTTGCACCAACGTTGATGATGATTCCATAAGCACCTTTTCCTCCGGTCATTGCAGGCTTTGCCCACACGTGAGAGATCTTGTTGAACTCGATCTTCAGGTTGGTGATGTCCTTGGCTGCATTTGACCAGCCTACAGCGATGCCTGATCCGCTTCCGTTGTTGTCAACGTTGTTGACATTGTCAATGCAGTTGTATTGAATTTTTACATTATCAATATCTGCAGCGCCCATCGCAACGGCAACGGCATGAACAGCACCGATAACACCTGTAGTCCCGATGTCATGGATCTTGTTGTTCTGGATGAGAAGGTTCTTGTAACCAGCGGCTGAAACGGCGTTGGTTCCAGTTGGGTTTTTGATGTCGAAACCCTGGAGAGTAACTCCGTCAGCCGAGATCGTCACGGCTGCTCCGCCGGAACCGATGATCTTGCTTTCTGCTGGAGGACGGAGAGGATCATAGCAGGCATATTGCCAATTAGCGCCTTCCACTGTGACAGATTTGTAGATGTTCACATTCTCCGGATAGTTGCCGGCTGAAGCCAGGATCACGTTTCCTGTACCCGTCTCGGTAGCATCAATAGCCGACTGGATGGTGTAATAATACAGGTTGGTGGTGAGGTTGTGAACGGGGGGTACGATCCCGTTGCACGGTCCCGGGGTGATGATATCCGAGGTGGTGAGATACGGTACAAAAGTAATGACACCCGGTCCGACGATCTTCGGGAAGATCAGGTTGTAATCAGCTGTTCCGTACCAGTTGCAGGTTGCATTGACCGCCGGGGCAGTTGATGAGATGTTCTCAGTGATGTTGGCAATATGGTTGTTATGAGCCACAACCACACTGACATCCGTTGCATCATATCCAACAGCGATCCCGGTTGTGTTTCCGGTCAGGGTTGAATGGGTGATGGTGGCATTTGTGCCTGCACCAAAATAGGTTGTGGCAAGAATGGCTGCAGAGGTTGAACCGTCACCGGCCAATCCTGTGCAATTGGTCGCAGTCAGGTAATCAACTGTACCGCCGCCGCCACCGCCGAATTCCACTGCATAGTCAAGGCATGGAACTGCATTTCCTTTTCCTGTGTAAACGACGTTTTCGATTGTTACTGCAGGTACCGGGGTTAATACAGCGCCCCTGACATGGATCCCGATGCGCTCAATATTATTGAAGTTCACATTCTTCACAATGTTGGTTCCACTGAAAAATACGATCCCGCGTCCAGCATAGGTGGCGTACTTGACATTCTGAACATCACAGTCCTCAATGTCGAGGTTCCCTGCAACCTGGATTGCGTGATTAACCAATTTCCCGGCACAGTCGACCGTGAAATTTTTCATGATTACACTTGCTCCCGGGGCGATGTACATGAACGATTCCGATGGAACGTTTCCGCCATAGGTAGTATTCGTGGCCGGTGTCAGGAAAGTGTTTGTTTTGTTTGTACCAAGCAGTGTGATGCTCTTGTTGATGGTCCATGTGGAGGCACCTTCAACATAGGTTCCCGGGCATACGTTAACCGTCCAGCCGTTCGACGAGGCGTCAACAGCGCGTTTTACCGCCGGTGCCGTGGTTCCCCATGGCGCAAAGTAGCTGTTTATGGTTACAAAGTCATTGTTGGCGACCCAGGTAACCAGTCCGCAGGCAAATACGTCGATCTTGTGGAGGATGCGGTCTTCGATCTGGCAATTTGTTGCCGCATCAAAGGTTACTCCGGAGGTGGCATTGATGTCCATGGCCGTTTGGTTTACAATATCAAAGCCCTGTCCATAACCAAGTCCTGCATTCGGGAAAGAGATGCCACTTAACGTGTAAGATGCGGCTGAAATGCTTTCAAACCTGAGGCCTGTAGCATCTGCAGCAGCGCGTGTGTTGACCGTTACGCCACTGAAGGTGATGCCACCGATAGCGGTATAATTACGGATTTTGATCATGGCCTTATTGGAAGCTGTCAGGTTATCCGGGTTGCCGGTAAATGAGCAGTTCTCAAAAGAAACAGTTCCTGCAGCAGCGGTCGGGGTACCCAGGGGTCCCTTGCCACGCAGGTCAATCGCTGTTGCAGCATAGGTGTTGAAAGTCAGGTTTTTGAAAAGTCCATTCCCGTTGAACCGCTGCATGAAAATATCCGATCCATAAGTAGAAAGGGCTGTTCCGCCTGATCCATTGTCGACAAACTGGGTTCCTTCAACAGTGATGTTGGTGAGTTTCTGGTTTGCATCGTCGCCGGCACAGGTTAAACCTATATAGCGGTTGTTCTTGATGAGTCCGCTCCTGATGTATACACCGTTCATACCCAAACCAAGGTTGATCCCGAGATCGCATGCCTGGAACTGGCAGTCCCAGATATTGATCTGGGACGGAGCTGTCGTATTGACACCGTTGAAGATCAATCCGGCAAACCTGTAATTATCGGCATACACATTGTATAAATTCAGGTAATACACAGGAACCGTCACATTGATCCCATAGTCGTTATTGTTCATGATATCCGTGGTTTTACCCGTGCAGTGGATGTTCTGAATTTCCTGGGAATTTCCGCCACCTCCTGCAATCCCGTCAACAGTGATGGTAATGGCGTTCCCACCAATAGTAGAGGTATTGATAAATGTAGCAGGAGCAAACCATGGGTTTTGTGCGCCCCAGATCTTGAGTCGTTTATTGACAACCACATTTTCAACGTAGGTTCCTGCAGCCACGGTGATCCTGTGGCCGTCAACCGTTTCAATGGCATCAATGGCATCCTGTATCTTGCAATATTCGAGGCCTGTATCCAGGTTTTTAACAGGCCGCACAGGAATAGCCCAAGCAGTTGCAAGGTTATTGAACGTGCTTGAGTAGATCGGGAGTCCTCCGGGAGCTGCATACTGATTATTATCTGGGTCTGATTGATCCCATGTTATGTTTGTGGTCAATGGAGGAACTGCACCTGGCAGAAGTTTAAAATGAAGAGTAAAAAGGACATCATTGTCAGCAAGGAATACTCCGGTGTTATTATATGACAAAGCGAACTGTCCTGCGACTCCGACACCAGCAATAGACGTAGATATCGCTGGATTAAGAGCTACACCCTGGTATGAAAAAACTGCTGGATCATAGTTCAATATTAGCGATATGGCGCCAACGTTTGAAAAGTTCGTAACTGTTACCGGTACATAGTAGTCACCGCAGAGGGCTGAGGTAGGTGGTAGAATATTGGTGGTCGGGGTAGGATTCCCTGCCTCCAGGTCAATGGTAAGCACATCACCGTTTGTAAGTGTGATGATGATGTTGTCAAGGTAGGACTGCATGACACTGTTCCAGGAACTGCCGGTCGATATTGAAATATATTTGACCGTTTGAGCACCATAATCGATGCCACTGCCGGCCGACCAATAGGGGGGGGCAAAGCTGTAAGCAATCGGGCCTGCCTGGATGTCAGCCAAAGTTGGCGCGTTATAAAAGCCAGCTGGTCCATAGTGGGAGTCAAAGAAAGTCATTTGGTTGTTACCAGTCCCGGTTTGGGACGTGGTCCAAACATTTTGAGGTGAATTGTAATTGAGGTAGTACATGGGTTCCGAAATCAGTCGCTCCTCGTACCATCCATATTTAGTCCCGTTGGTATATACTGCCCAGAAAAAATCGAGCTGTGAACTTACCGGAAGCATTTTTTGGGTTGTAAAAGACAAGGAAGCGATTTGGTCAACAGAAAAGGACCCCAAAGACGCCAAAGGAAGATAGAGTTCCATCTTCGATACCGCCTGGTTGTTATACCAGGATCCCGTGCCAATGACCTGTTGGGAGGTTGTTCCAACCCCTCCGACGGCCGTGGCAGTCAACCCGTATAACTTCACGTTGTAGCTGGCTGAAAATGCGACATTGCACAATGTCAGTAGTGCAATGAGCAAAGTGAAAATTTTTTTCATAATTTTTTAAATTAAAATGTTGGTTGGTTCATTTGGCTTTTCGTTGATGCACGGAATATTTTTCCATGCCGGAAGGATTAAGGCCCGCGTGCCACGGCGCCCCCAGGGCACACGTGCCTGTTGTTTCTGATCTGGTTCATAAGAAAAGGATTATATGGTTGGTTCTAAAGGTTGCGTACATAAGGGAATTTTTGGTGAGAATCCGGAGCGGCCTAACTGCCTTTGCTCCTGGTTGTACCAACGCGATCAGAAATCATCCCGTCAATACTCACCTTCAGGTCCCGCAACTTAAGCGGCAACCTCACAGTTTTGTACTGGTGTTCGCTGAACAGGGAGATGATCTCGTCAAACTCTTCACTGGCGATCAGCAGTACCTCAAGGTTCTCGTAATGATCGTTGATGTACTTGAGGACTGCTGCGTCGCGCATGTGGTTGATGATGAGCACAGCCATGTCGATCGGGTGATCGTTCAGGATCCGGATGGTGTCTTCGGTGTTCCTGGAAAAGAAGCAGTTGTCTTTCTGGCTGCGCAGGAAATCATCAATCTCGGATTGGATCTCCGGGTCATGGTGGATGAAAAGCAAATTCATTGGTTGGTTCTAATTAGTATGCTTTCAAAAAAATATGTTGGGAGATAACCCGTGACACGTGACAAGTGACGGCGCGACACACCCCAAGTATCACGCTGATGTCACTGGCCACGCTATGTGTCACGAGTCACATTTTTCGTAACGTTTCACGTATCACGTATCACGAAAAACCCCAAAAAAGGGACCGGTATGGCGCACATTCTGCACGCCAGAATATTTTTGTAACTGATTCATTGTCTGCATTGTTTTCATTGTTATCATTGTTTTCATTCATTCCATCTACCGGTTTCCCGTAAAAGAAGCAAAAGGATATCCCGTATTGCGGAGGCCTCTTGCCTGCTATATCTTTACATCGTTCTTTTTACCTTATCCTTCCGAAAAGAAGGCGGGGTGTAAAAAGTTGATATTATTTTGACGGTATGGATCATGAATCTGTACTGTATTTGCGTTTTATCCCACCAAATGGTGTTGAAGGTGTAATACATTACAAACACCATACCATACTTGTTATGTGTCTGATTGCCTGCCTGATGCGTTTCATATAGCCAGAATTTGGATTAAAAAATGTGTCCGGAATCGGACATAATGAGCTTTAATTTACTGGAAAAGAACGAATTAATTTGATTGCCCAAAAGTGGGCACCGGACAAAAACGGGCAGGACGATTTACGATTGGACGATTCACGATTGCAGATTGAAATTACGATTGACAATTGACAATTGACGATTGATAGCGCTGCTAATCTTACATCGTAAATCAAACAATTCAATCTGCAATCTAGAATCGTCTAATCGTAAATTATATTCATTCCCTTTGGGGTCAGGGATGACGAATCCGCCACGCGTCACCCGTCACCCGTCACTCCTAAGAGGGCATTTGAAAATAAACTTCAACAAACACTTGACACATGTTAACTATATCGTTAACTTTGCGTCATGATCAGAGAAATACTTTTCTGGGGAAATAATTTTAATGCTTTCTATAACCAGCAGGAGTTGAAAGTTCGAAGGAAAATTGACTATGTACTTTGGTTAATTACGCATACAGAAAGAATTCCCATCAAATTCCTCAAACATTTGGAAGGCACAGATAACCTTTATGAGGTAAGGATCAGTTCAACTTTCAAGGAGATAAGGGTCATGTGCTTTTTCGATGAAACAAAAGTGATCGTATTGATCAATAGCTTCATTAAAAAATCACAAAAGACACCAAAAAACGAAATTGAGTTAGGCGAAAAACTCAGGAGAGAATATTTTGAATTTAAAGAAAGGAGCAAATAATCATGAACAAGATAACAACATTTGAAGAACATTTAAAAAATCAATATGGAGAAAAGGGAACTCCGGTAAGGGAACAGTTTGAATCTGAGGCGATCTCTTTTCGACTTGGTGAATTATTAAAAGAAGCCAGGAAAGAAGCACAATTAACCCAGGAAGAACTTGCAGAAAAAACTGGTACAAAAAAGAGTTATATATCAAGGATTGAATCTGGAAAAAGTGAAATCCAATTATCTACATTTTATCGTATTATCAAACAAGGCTTAGGGAAAGACCTGCAAATTTCAATCCAATAATTCCAATCGCCCCCTTATGAACTGGGATACGGCCTGTAGGCCCACGCCATGGCGTGGGCCTACGATGCAACCATCGGACACCATACGGCCACGCCATGGCGTGGCCCTACATAACCTCGGCCTTCACACCACGGGTTAAACCCCAGATTGATTTACGATTGGACGATTTACGATTGCAGATTGAAATTACGATTATCAATTGACGATTGACGATTGATAGCGCTGCTAATCGTACATCGTAAATCGATCAATTCAATCTGCAATCTAGAATCGTCCAATCGTAAATTATTTTCCTCCCCTTCGGGGCCCGGGAAGACGAATCCGCCTCCCGTCACCCGTCGCCCCGCCTTATCCCCAATAATTTCCCGGTTTGCAAAACGAGTCCGGCGTGTTTACCTTTGTGAGAAGAAACCATTAAACATGAAGACTCTGACACATAATTCAAGGTGAAATCCGCAATGTGGCTGCAGCCTGTGCGCTGGGGGCACGGCAAATGAAACAGGGCGTCAGAAATAATGTCCAAATAATTGAGTTTTTTCTTACCTTTATAACGTGAAACAAAGATTATACATAGACACATCCGTGTTTGGTGGTTATTACGATGAAGAATTTGCGGAATTCACCATACCACTCTTGGAGAGACTTCAAAAAGGAGAATTTAAGTTACTGTTTTCAACGGTAACCCAGGAAGAATTGGCCCTTGCTCCTGATAATGTTAAGAATTGGTGGAAAATATTAAAATTGAAAATACTGAATTCATTGAAGCAAATGAAGAAGCAGTAGAATTGGCAACCCAATACATCCTGGAGAAGGTTGTCGGACAAACAAGTCTTCCGGATTGTTTACACATAGCCATTGCCACCATAAATCGGGCTGATTTTTTGATTAGCTGGAATTTTAAACATATCGTAAATGTGCAGAGAATTAGAGGCTATAATGCAATTAACATTAAAAATGGCTATAAGCAAATAGAAATCCGTTCGCAAGAGATTTTATGACATATGGAGACAACGATTAAAAAAACGTTTGACGCGGTTGAATTTATGCGTGAACAAAGAAAAAGATTGAGCGAGAAATTGTCAAAGATGACGAAAGAGGAAATAATTGAGTATTTCAGGAAGAAAAAAATCGAAAACTCAGTAAAGCCCTGTGCATAGCGTGCCTGTACCCGCAACAATCAGGCTCATCGTCTTCTGTTTCAGGGACCACCGTTACTGTCACCCGTCACCCGTCACGCGTCACCCCGCTTTATCCCCAATAATTTCCCGGTTTGCAAAATGCGTTCGGATTGTTTACCTTTGTAAGAAGAAATTATCAACCATGAAGACACTGACACTTAATGTCCCCGACAGTTTGGAAGTGGAAAATAGCGACCTTGCGATGCTGGTTGCCGCAAGACTCTATGAGTTGGGTAAACTTTCACTTGGACAGGCTGCAGAAGTTGCCGGATTGACAAAAAGAACATTTACTGAAATGTTGGGGGTATACAATGTTTCAGTTTTCAATTATCCTGCCTCCGACCTTGCCCAAGATATAGCCAATGCCTAGAGCAATCATTTCTGATACAAGTTGCTTTATCATATTATCAAATATTGGAGAACTTGAGCTCTTGCACCAAGTTTATGGACAAATTATTACTACCCTGGAAATTGCAAATGAATATGGAGAACCACTTCCGGAATGGGTAGAAATAGCTTCTGTTACTGATAAATACCGTCAACAACTTTTGGAAATGCAAATCGACAGAGGCGAATCAAGTGCGATTGCCTTAGCGATGGAAACCCCCGATAGTATTGTTATCCTGGACGATTACAAAGCACGAAAAATTGCTGAGCGACTTGGAATACCGATAACAGGTACAATTGGTATAATTGTTAAGGCAAAATTATCTGGCATCATCCCATCAATTAAACCACTATTGTATAAGATAAAACAAACGAACTTCAGAATTTCAGATGATATTGAAAACCTGGCATTAACAGAAGCCCAGGAATAGTTTCCCGCTCACCCGCTCACTCGTCCGATCGTCCGCCTGTCCGCTCGTCCCCCCCCGTCCGCCTGCCCACATCTTCATAATTACCTGTAAAGATTATCAGCACCCGCAATCGTACATCGTAAATCAAACAATTCAATCTGCAATCGTGAATCGTCCAATCGTAAATTATATTCATCTCCTTCAGGGCCAGGGATGACGAATCCGCCTCCCGTCACCCGTCACCCGTCACGCGTCACGCGTCACCTGTCACTGTCTGGAACACGGCCTGTAGGCCCACGCCATGGCGTGGGCCTACGATGCAATCATCGGACACCATACGGCCACGCCATGGTGTGGCCCTACATAACCTCGGCCTTCACACCACGGGTTACACCCGCAGATTGATTTACGATTGGACGATTTACGATTGCAGATTGAAATTACGATTGACAATTGACGAATGACGATTGATAGCGCTGCTAATCGTACATCGTAAATCAAACAATTCAATCGTAAATCGTAAATCGTCCAATCGTAAATCGCTTCTCGCCCAATCGTAAATTATTTCATCCTTTTCCCGCAATCCATATTCTCATGCAGAATTCTTGTAATTAGGATGGTATCGTCCTGGTACTGTTTATAAAAGACCACATGTGACTTTACTTTTGTTGACATGTATCCTTCTTTAATATAATCAATTGATCTGCCAAGCAGAGGATTTGAGGTGATGAATTCTATCTCATCAATAAGCAAATTATAGTATCTGTCTGCTTGTTCAGGCGACCATTTTTGTTTTGTATAAGACCAAATTTCTTCAAGATCTTTGACAGCTTCATTTGTAAACTGATACTTTGCCATGCTTACAAATGTTTTGCATGAATCGATTTTAAGTTGTTTGTTGCATTAAACTCCTGGGTAATACCACTTTTCTCACCTTTTTCAAGGGCGGATCTTAGCGATTCAATTTTTCCCTCCTCCTGTTCCAGCAATCTTAATCCTGCCCGAATGACTTCACTTGCTGAATGGTACCTTCCGGATCCTATATTTTTTGAGATAAAGCTTTCAAAATGATCGCCTAATGATATTGACGTGTTCTTGCTCATAACAACTGATTTCTCGCAAAAGTACCAAATATTGGTACTAAAAGCAAGCCTTGCCTGAAATAATCCATAAACTGATTTACGATTGGACGATTGATGCCGCTGCTAATCGTAAATCGGAATTCGATCAATTCAGTCCGGACCAAACCGGAACAATTGCAAACAGATACCACGGATGCAACAGATTTTCACTGATCAGAAAACATCAGCGTTTATCTGCCGGATCAGTGTCATCTGTGTTCCATTAGAT
>CAJBYO010000050.1 GCA_903959905.1 uncultured Bacteroidales bacterium | reverse complement strand
CTTTCAGGGCGGGGGTGTGCCCGGTTTGGTTATAATTCGCCGGGGAAGGATTTTTCAAAAGCTGAGTGTTTTGGCCGTTAGTATCAGAGTGTCTTTGCCCTGAAAGGGCAAAATCAATAACACAGGACATCGGCCTGTGACGCACCTGCGGTGTCCCGCAAATCTTCCAGCCCTGAAAGGGCGGCATCATCAGCACAGGACACCGTCATGTGATACCCCGAAAAGTAGCAATTTGCCCTGAAAAGGCAAAATCCTGTCAATCCCACACATATTTTTCATCAAAATCAACGCTGTATTTCCTGAAAAAAGCCCTGCATTCCTCCTCAAAGGTTTTTTTCCTGTGGTGTTCCTCCTGGTTATCAATATAATCTGTAACAATTCCGGTTTGAGCCGGATTCACGGAGAAAGCACTGTACCCGTTCTGCCAGTGGAATTTCGCGAATTTACTCCCCCTGGTTTTGATCCATTTGGATGAACTTTTCTTGGTCTCTTCCACGAGTTTCACCAGGGGTGTTTTTTTTGACAATATGCACAGGATGTGAATGTGGTTCCGGTATCCCCCGATTCTCACGGGATAACATTCCATGTTTTTACATATCCCGCCGAGGTAATCAAACAGTTCGTCTTTAATATCATCGGTGATGTAAGGGTACCGGTCTTTGGTGCTGAACACGATATGGACATAGACTTTTGTAAGAGACTGGGGCATAGTATATCCTGTTAATTCAACCCTTTCAGGGTTGAGATGGGTGGAGTTGGGTTTTCTTGTTCACCGGGGCGGTGCCCCGGGTTAATGATGACTGCCCTTTCAGGGCGGGGAAGAGCCCGGTTTGGGTATAATTCGTAGATGAAGGATTTTTCAAATGCTGAGTGTTTTGGCCGTTAGTATCAGAGTGTCTTTGCCCTGAAAGGGCAGAATCAATAACACAGGACATCGGCCTGTGACACCCTGCACCACCCTGCAAAAATCGCAGCCCTGAAAGGGCGGCATCATCCGAACTGGGTGCTGCTTTGTGGCATGGAGGTACATTTAATTCAACCCCTTCAGGGTTGATTGAGGTGTGGCCGGGTTTGTAGTTCACCGGGGCGGTGCCCCGGGTTAATGATGACTGCCCTTTCAGGGCGGGGGTGTGCCCGGTTTGGGTAAAGATCGAAGACGAAGGCTTTTTCAAGGCTTGATATATTGAGTTTGTATCGATCGGAACGTTTTAGTTGGCAGATGGATACAGGTTTTTTGTTTCAGAAAACAATGGAGTCAGTTGGTAGCCAAAGAATTATCAAACAGCAAAAGGTGGCTGCAAGATAGGGAAAGCAACAACTGACTTGGTAGTGACAGTATAAAAGTAAAAATAAATGTTCATTGATAGCGTCCTTCAATAAGCCTAACGGCTAATACTTTTGCTGTATTTTTCTGATTGGATGCTATGCCAAAGTTTTTTGTCATTTTAACAGGCAGGGGTTATTCTCAATTCATATAAAAATTTAACCTGATTTAAATCTCCAAAAGGGAAAACGTGTTAATGCATATAACGGGTAGGTTATTTACTAACTTTGCATTAGCAGCAAACTAATGAATTGGACGTACATCATTTTTCAACGTTATACTTTACATAAACCATGAAACAACGAATTGCATGCATCTCTCTTTTAGTCAAGGATTATGATGAAGCGATTTCATTTTTTTCTGAAAAGCTAAATTTTGAATTAATCGAAGACACTTTTATTAATGCAGAAAAAAGGTGGGTAATCATGTCCCCACCAGGCTCATCAGAATGTTCTATCCTTATGGCAAAAGCATCAAATTCGGAACAAATAAAATATGTGGGAAATCAAACTGGTGGTCGTGTATTCTTGTTTCTTAATACTGAAAATTTTCAAAGAGATTATCAAAATCTGTTAAATCAGGGAATTAAAATTGTTCGCGAGCCTTCCGTTGAGATTTATGGAACAGTTGCAGTATTTGAAGATTTATACGGAAATTTATGGGATCTCATTGAGCCAAATAATTTAAAATAGTGTTAGCTGCTAACATGGCAACTAAGCCCCATGCTACATACTACCAGGATTGCCAGCCAATTTCGAATCAACCGAAAAAGGGCCTGGCTGCAACGTTAGTTACCTATAACCAAATTGGAACAAACAGTGGCAAAATACTATCTTTTCAAAGGATATGAAAACAACTTGTGTCATTTTGGCTGTTCTGCTTGCCATTAGTCAGGTAACTGCACAGTCTGGCCACCCTTGCTTGTCCTGCTTACCCCAGGGTATAGAATTTACAACCCAGGCCCAGATTGATGGTTTTCAGACCAATTACCCTGGCTGTACACAAGTTGCCGGGGATATGGTAATCTGGGGAAATGATATTACAAACCTGAACGGGCTAAGTGTTTTGAATGCCATTGATGGTGTTTTGAGCATTTACGAATGTCCGGTGCTCACCAGCCTCTCGGGTTTAAACAATCTGACTTCGACCGGCAGTAATTTTGCGATCAACGGTTGTGCCACTCTGTCCAATCTTACAGGCTTAGACAACCTGACTTCCATCGGAGGATTTCTTGGTATTAATAATTGCAACATGCTCACAAGCCTCACAACTTTGAGCAATTTATCTTCTATCCCCGACGATCTTACTATATCCGGATGCAGCGCCCTTACCAGCCTGACCGGGTTGGCAAATGTTACTTCAATCGGCGGTGACCTTACTGTTTCCGGTTGCCCTGCCCTGGGCAGCCTGACTGGTTTAGCCAATGTGACATCCATCGGGGGTACTGTTAAAATTACTTATTGTAATTCCCTGTCCAACCTGTCCGGACTTGAAAGTATCTCATCTATACCGGGTGACCTGATCATTTCCTCCTGCAACACCCTGAATAGTCTGACCGGATTGGAAAACGTGACATCTGTTGGCTGGGAACTCAATATAGGCGGCTGCAATGCCTTGCTTAACCTGGTTGAATTGAACAACCTGACTTCTATTGGAACTGACATCTGGATAGAATACAATAATTCCTTGAACAGCCTGGCAGGATTGGAAAAGGTCACTTTCATCGGGGGTTACCTTACAATTACTAACTGCAATGCCCTGCAAAACCTGACGGGAATGGACAGTTTGACTTCCGTTGGTGAAGGCCTGAGGATAGTACGCTGTAACGCCCTGACCGACCTGGCAGGATTGGAAAATGTGACTTCAATTGGTTCTGAACTAACCATCCGGTTTAATCCGGCATTGACGAGTCTTGCTGGCCTGAACAACCTGACTTCACTGGGTGGCAGTTTCAGCAGTTACATTCACATTGACAGTTGCAATGCCCTTGTCAGCCTGACAGGCCTGGACAATATTGATGCCGCGTCTATAACTGATATCAATTTCTATAACAACAGTTCATTGTCATCCTGTGCAATACAAAGTATCTGTAGCTATCTGGCCAGCCCCAATGGTACAATCGTAATTTATGGCAATGCCCCCGGATGCAATAGCCAGCAGGAAGTTGAAGCCGTTTGCGGAGTATCTGTGAAAGAGTTGAACCCTGATCCTGCATTTTTAATATATCCCAATCCCACTTCTACCTCCATCACCGTTGAAACATCCATCAAAGGGCGTCTTTCCATCCTGAACCAGCATAGTCAGGAAGTTCTTCAACTGGACGTCAAAGAACCTAAAGCCACAGTAGATATCAGTTTCTTACCGTCCGGGGTTTATTTTGTGCGGCTCACGAATGAAAGGACGGTGCAAGTAGGGAAATTCGTGAAATTATAACCAAGGTATCATTTCAGAAACCTGTCCATAAGTTCTGAATCGGGTACCATGCAGGATTCACGCTTACCGAATACCCTGTATCTGTTCCTTGCGATGATGCCATACATAAAATCGCGGATAAAGGGTGGAACGACGATCAGGATGTAAAAAAAGTTCCAGCAGTATCCCAAATCCTTTAAAATATTTAAGACGGCCTTTGATTTAATATAAGGAACCCCATTCTTTACATATACGACGGTTGATTGGTCTGCGCTGAGCAAACCGTGCTGCTTTAAGATATCATGCCCGGCACCGGACTGGCTGGTCGTGAATGAAAATTTCTTTTTTCTATCCCGCCTGATGATGAAGTTAATGGTGCCGTTGCACAAATTGCAAACGCCGTCAAATATTACGAGATGATCATTTGTCATGATGACAAAGGTAAGGTTTTGTATCGCCATGTATACGATGACAATCTTCGCTGGCCATGGTTCCTTCAGCGTGAGAAATTAGCCTGGCAGCAATGGATTAAAATAAAAAGAGGGTGGCTCGGTTTATTGAGATACCCTCTTTTTGTACATTTTGTAGCCTCGATAGGAATCGAACCTATATTTAAAGTTTAGGAAACTTCCGTTCTATCCATTGAACTACGAAGCCAATCGTGATGCAAAATTACATATTTTTTTATATTTAACGACACAGGACTCTGCCGGAGTGGCTGAATCTGTTTAGAATCTTTGATTACAAACACTTCTGCTGTCCCATAAGGCCATTTGGTGTATCGTTTCCGCCTCCGGCATCACAACGATCCGTTCAGCCTGATCAACCTGGCTGAGGTTGTATGTGCCCCGGCTGATAACCGGCAGATATAGAACCCTGCAGGCAGGTTGCCGCCTTGGAAATTAACGGAATAGATACCTGCTGTCTGTACTTTCTCAACTAGGGTGGTGATCTCTTTGCCATAGAGATCGCAAATGACCATTTTTACGCTGCAATTTTCGGGGACCTTATACCTGATGGTGGTTTGATCGCGGAAAGGGTTGGGTGAACAGGTTAATGTTAAAAGAGCCTGTTCTCCGGGGTTTTCATTCATGCCGACGATGGTCGGGGTGATATGGGTGTAGTACACATCCTGTTCCCCGTTGAGGGTGTTGGCCCAGGACAGGTGTGCACCGCCATCATCAGAAACCATGTCGAAATAATCCCCCATTTTGGCCTGCTGCGGATAACCGACGGTGGGATCAAACGCTGCAGAGAGTCGTTTGTTGATGGACCATGTTGCTCCCTGATCCTCTGAATAACAATAGTAGAGCGATGACATAAATGAACCGGGAACATCATCGCGGGTATCGAGCCAGATCACGTCAATACGGCCGTTTGGCGCCACCGACATCGTTCCGAACCACTGGTAATTGTCGGTACTCACATCCGTGTTAATGCGTACCGGGGAGCTGAATGTCGCGCCGCCATCGGTGCTTTTTGCGAACATCACATCCGCCGGATCGGTCACAGAAAGCCTGACAACAGAAGCCATCACATAAACATTACCCCTGCCGGGACCACTGGAGCGGTCAACATCAACACTCACCTGTCCGAGGATCCCAACAGGATTGATGGGGGCATTGCCGGAGAGATATCCGTCGAGGTCAACATAGGTGACAGAATTCCAGGCTATCGTGGAGCCCGGTATCTGTGCATTGGTTGTTTTTACCACGATCACGCCGTCAAAAGATCCGCCGCCACCGGTATAAAGTTCGCCGTCGGGCCCAACCTCCATGGTGCCCCAGTAAGGGCTGCCGGCAACCTCCACGCAATCTTCATAGCTTGCGCCGGCATCGGCCGACCTGGTAAAGAATCCGGGCGAACAAGAGCTGTAGGAGGAGTTCCAGCAGGAATAAATATTCCCGGTTCCCGGTCCGTTTGTGCCGTCAATGGCCATCCATTGTTTGTCGCCTCCGTGCGCATCAGTGCCAAGGTCCCAGGTTGCACCGCCGTTCACGCTTTTATACACATTGCAGGTGAAATTGCCGGTGACATTGGTGAGGCTGTTGTAATAAAAGTTGCCGGATTTGTCAACACCCAGCACAGGGTCCGAACGGAAGATTGTGGGTTCAATCACCCCCGGGAATGTCCAGTTTTGCCCTCCGTTGCTGGAATAACCGTAACCGGCCTGTCTGAAATTGCTGAGCACATCGTCAAACTGGCGCCAGCCGATCACCATTTTATCCGGATTGGTGGGGTCAACCGCAATGGAGGGTTCGTTGGCCGCATCTCCCAGCATGTTGTCGCCATTTGCGTCCACATTGACCTGCGCGGTAAAGAACCCGGGACTGCTTAACCCGGGAACCGGCGGTGTTTTTTTAACATCCGGCTTTGGCGCAAGATACGGCTGGTCCGGCACTTCATGATGCATTCGCCTGGTTTCGGAGGATGGAATGCGGATGTTCTGTGTAAAGGAGGCCACCGGGGCGATCACCTGGATGGCAACGAGAACAGCGATGCTAAGAAGGAATTTTTTCATTTAACAAAAGTACGAAGATTGGGGATACTTTTGGCGCGCAGTGAGTGATGAGTAATGAGTAGTGAGTGGTGAAGGTGGGGTAACCAGACCTTCCAGGTTTTAAAAACCTGGAAGGTCTTTGTTAAAACTCGTCAGGCAATGACTTCAGCTGTTCGTTTGTGAAAACAGGCCCATCCTTGCACACATAAGTGGAACCAATATTACACCGTCCGCATTTTCCCAGGCCGCACTGCATTTTCATCTCCAGGGTGGTGATAATATCTTTGTCGGCAAAACCGAGCTTTAAAAGCGACTGGATGGTGTATTTGATCATGATGGGAGGGCCACAGGTGATCACCTTGGTGTTTTCGATCACAGGTTTTACAACTTCTTCCAGGATCTTGGGCACAACGCCCACGTTGGAGGTCCAGGTATCTTCCGGCCTGTCAATGGTGAGCACTACTTTCAGGCTGGGATTGTCCTGCCACTCTTTGATCTCATCTTTGTAACACATGTCCGACGATGTGCGGGCGCCATAGAGGATGGTGAAATCCTTATAATCGCCGCGGTTGTCGATGCAGTACTGGATCAGCGAACGCAATGGTGCCAAACCAATACCTCCGCCTACAAACAACAGGTTCTTCCCTTTGATATCTTCCAGCGGAAACCAGTTTCCGAACGGCCCCCGGATGCCCACTTCATCGCCTTCCTCCAGGCTGGAATGGATGTCGGCGGTAACAACGCCAGCTTTCTTGATGGAACAGTCAAAATACCCTTTCCTTGTGGCGGAAGAGGCGATGCAAAAGGTGCACTCGCCGGAACCAAGCAGGGAGAATTCAACGAACTGTCCGGGGAGGTAGGTGAATGTATCCATCATCCCCTCCTCCCTGAATTTCAGGCGGTAAGTGCGGATGTCCGGAGTTTCCTGGATGACTTTGTCAACCTTGCAGATCATCGGGATGAGAAGCTTTTCCATAAGTGTCAGATGGTGAAATGGTGAAATGGTAAAATGGTAAAATATTGCATTGCATGCATTGCTTTCATTGTTTTCATTGTCTGCATTGTTTTCATTCCTGCATTGCCGCGGCGGAGACCTGGTTAACGACCTCAAAAATGCTGATGTTCACAGGGCAGGAGATGGTGCATTTGCCGCATCCCACGCAGAGGTTTTCGCCAAACCGCTCCTTGTAATACACGAATTTGTGCATGGCACGCTGGCGCCAGCGGCGGTACTTGGCCGGGCGGGGGTTGTGGCCTCCGGCCATCAGGGTGAAATAGCCGTTGTTGCAGGAGTCGTAGCTCTTGTAACGAACGCCGGTATCTTTGATTTTCTCGTCGGAAATCTTGAAACAGTGGCATGTCGGACAAACAAACGCACAGGTGTTGCAGCTGACGCAGTTGCCTGAAACGTTCTCAAATTCAGGGGTGTCAAATATCTTTGATAGTTTCTCATTCACCTCTTTGTAGTTCATCTTCAGGCGGAAGGAGGCGGCGAAGGAGGCGTATTGACTCTTAAGGACTGGAGCGGTTATTTCTTCCGTGACGGGTGACGCGTGACGCGTGACGTCGGAGCTCAGGAGTTCGTTTCCTTTTTCGGTTCTGGCCTTGATATACTCTTTTCCGTCAGTTCCGTGAACCACGAGAATGTCCATGGCGTCAAGGTTTTCAACATCATAATCCAATGATGTGCAGAAACAGTGCGTGTCGGCCTTGTCACAGCGGGTGGAGATGATCACGGTGTTCTGGCGGCGGTTCTGGTAGTCGGTGTCGATGTAGTCCCAGTTGTAGACTTTATCAAGCACCTGAAGGCTGCGGGCGTCGCAGTGTTTAACGCCGAGAATCACACGTTTCACAGCCAGCGGATCTTCGTCCACCTCCGACACGTCGGTTCCGGCGCTGGTGGCAACAAATTTCATCACCTTGGCGGTGCGCGGAAAGAACAGGGGCTTGATGCTCATGGTCTTCGCGATGGGTGATTCGGGGTCGCATTCCGCAAGGGCGGATACCCGTTTAAAATCAAATTTGCCGAATTTTTCTACCGGGGCATAGGTTTCCTGACTGGCCATGATGGCCTCATAAAACTTCTGCAAGCCAGCTTTATCGGTAACAAAGGTTGAAAAGCTCATAAGGTTTGATTCGGATTACATGATAAAATCGTCGGGATCTTTCAGACTGTACTTGTAGAAGGCGCCTCGGTCTTCGGGAATAACCCCGGCCAGGTGCTCCTGGAAATTCTCAAAGATCACGCTTTCGTTCTGTTTGTGCAGCAAATGCAGCGGCAGGTGGCTCGGGCATGCTTTTTCGCAGTTCCGGCAATCAACACAACGGCCGGCAAGGTGCAGCGACCAGGTCATCAGGGCGTGAAATGCGGCAGATGTGGTGTTTGCGCCGTTATAAAGCGTGGCTGTTTCCTGGTCGATGCAGCACTTTGCGCAATAGCAAAGCGGGCATGAATGGCGGCAGGCATTGCAGCGGATGCAGTTTTCAAAAACCTCTTCAAAATAGGCGGCCCGTTCGGTGAGCGGAATATTCGAAAGCGCAGCAACATCAGCGTTCATCTTGTATGTCAGGGTATCCGCCCCCGACGCCGTTCCCAGCAACTCATCACTCACCACGGCATCCGGTACCATGCAGTCAACACAGTTTTGCATCTTCTGCCCTGCATCGTCGGTAACGCCTTCGCAGCAGATACCAACCACATAGATGTTCTCGCGTTTCACCTGGTTCTCGGTAAGCATCAGGTTCAGCGAACGGCTGTCGCAGCCCTTCACCACGAGCCCAACCCGCTTCCGTCGGGTGTGGTCGGTTTTAAGGTAATTCACAAGGTTGAACACCGACTTGTCGGTGAACACCAGTTTGTGAACATCCTGCGGATCTTTGATCAGCACGGGAACCTGGTTGTCGTCAAAACCGTTCAGTCGGTAACCAACGAACACGTCAATCTTTCCCTCAGCAAACAGTTGCGACGCAATATCCTGGATCTGTTTCGTATAGTTCATTTCTTCTCGAAATTTTCTTTTTTATACAAATGAAGCGGTCCTAGCTTTTTGATGTCCTCGGTCACTTTATTGACCACCTTGGCGAACTTGGGGCCTTCGGCTGCCGACACCCAGGAGAACTGGATGCGGTTTTCATGGAATCCCACAAAATTCAACAGCTTCTTGGTCACCAGAAAACGGCGGCGGGCGAAATAGTTCCCGCTGATGTAGTGGCAGTCGCCCGGGTGACAACCTGAAACGAGTACGCCATCGGCCGTAGTCTGCAGCGACTTGATCAGGAACCACGGGTCAACACGTGAAGAACACGGCACCCGGATGATACGGATGTTGGGTGGATACTGGATCCGCGAGGTTCCCGTAAGGTCCGATCCGGCGTATGAACACCAGTTGCAGAGAATGCCCATGATCACCGGTTCCCAGTTGGGAGGTGCGATCAGTTCGGGCTTTTCGATGCTTACAAGTTGATCTTTTACTTCTGCTTCCATTAGATTGAAACTATCTCGTTAATGATTTGAGGATCGGTGAAGCCAGCCAGGTTGATGGCCATGCTCCGGCAGATCGCCACGCAGGAGCCGCAGCCCTGGCAAACGCCTTCATTGATTTTGGCAACTGTTCTCAGTTCCTTGGATCCGTGGCCGATGGGAACATCGTCGGTAACGATCGCACCATACGGGCAAACCTTTACGCAGTTCTGGCATCCCGAACAATACTCGTTGTTGATGGTGGAGACCATCGGATCCTTCTTCATCGTATCACCGGCAAACAAACCGCAAACCTTGGCGGCACAGGCGGAGGCCTGCGAAACCGTTTCGGGGATGTCTTTCGGCGCCTGGGTGCAGCCGGCCAGGAAAATCCCGGCCTTCGCAGTTTCTACCGGTCGTAGCTTGGGGTGTGCTTCCGACAGGTACCCATATTTATCGTAGGATATACCCAGCAAACGGGCAAGATCCGGATTGTCTTTCGGTGCGCTCACCGCAGTGGCAAGAACCACCATGTCAGCTTCAACTTCCACCACCTGGCCAAGCTGGGCATCTTCGCCCCTGACCATCAGTTTGTCGCCCTTCTTGTAAATTTTTGAAACACGGCCGCGGAGGTATGTCGTACCGGTGTCAACCTGGGCTTTTTTCACAAACTCTTCATACCCCTTGCCGGCTGCACGGATATCCATGTAGAAGACATAAGCGTGTGAATCGTGGACTTTATGATGGAGCAGGATGGTATGCTTGGTAGTATACATGCAACATATTTTGGAGCAGTATTCTATACCTTTTGCTTCGTCGCGGGAGCCTACGCATTTGATGAACACCACATTCTTGGGCACTTTCCCGTCGGAAGGACGGATAGGAACTCCGTTTGTGGGGCCATTGGCCGAAACCATGCGCTCAAACT
The DNA here is from genome assembly GCA_903959905.1 of uncultured Bacteroidales bacterium. Taxonomy (GTDB): domain Bacteria; phylum Bacteroidota; class Bacteroidia; order Bacteroidales; family FEN-979; genus CAIVAT01. The sequence continues at coordinate 45,465 of CAJBYO010000050.1, read as the reverse complement.
CCAGCGAGGTGATGATATCCTTGAAACGGCCTACGCCATATTCTTCATACGGTTTCGGATCCCACATATCATAGCCTGTGGCAACAACCACGGCGCCGATTTCGCGTTCGATGATCTCATCCTGCATGGTGTAATCAATCGAACCCTTGTCGCAAACCTTGGCGCAGATGCCGCACTTGCCCTTGGTGAGCATGGTGCAGTGTTCGGCGTCAATAACCGGCTTGTTGGGCACTGCCTGCGGGAATGGCGTGTAGATCGCTTTCCGCTTGTCGATGCCCATGTTGTATTCATTGGGCACCTTCACCGGGCATTTCTGCCAGCAGGCGCCGCAACCCGTACAGGTCTTGAAATTTACGTAGGATGCTTTCTTTTTAATCCGCACCTTGTAGTTGCCGACAAATCCCTGCAATTCTATCACTTCTGAATAGGGAATGAGTTCAATATAAGGATGCGAGGCCACATCCACCATCTTGGGAGTGAGGATACACTGGGCGCAGTCGAGGGTTGGGAAGGTCTCATCAAGCTGTGCCATTTTTCCCCCGATGGAGGGGCTGCGTTCAACCAGCACCACGGGGATGCGGGCATCGGCAATGTCGAGGGCCGCCTGGATACCGGCAATTCCGCCGCCGATCACGAGGGCACGCTTGGTAACCGGAACCGAGATCTCATGCAACTGTTCGTTGGCAATGGATTTGGCAACGGCCATGCGGCAGAGGTCCATGGCCTTCTCCGTGGCGGCTTTCTTGTCTTTCTGATGCACCCACGATGAATGTTCGCGGATGTTGGCCACCTCCAGCAGGTACGGATTCATCCCTGCATCTGACAATGCCTTGCGGAATGTCTTCTCGTGCATCCTGGGCGAACAGGCAGCTACCACGATGGATGTCAGCTTATTCTGAACAATCGCATCGCGAATCATCCCCTGCCCCGGGTCGGAGCACATGTACTTATACTCGGTGGCGAATTTTACTTCCTTTATGCGTTTTACCTCTTCAACAACCTGGGGAACGTCCACATAGTCGGCGATGTTCGCACCACAAAAACAAACGAATACTCCTACTCTTGCCATTATTCAACCTCGCTTTCTGCTTCAACAGCTTTGATGGGTTTTTTAACTTTCTGCGGCACCGGGTCAATCTTGCCGATGTTGGCGAGTGCGCCTTCCACCGGAACGATGTGTTTCGGGAACTTCAGCTGATCAACAGGGTTTCCGAAAGCCAGGGCCATGAGCTGGGTGATGTAGAATACAGGAATGTCATATTTCACACCCTGCTGCTTTTCGATATCCGGCTGGCGCATGTCAAGATTTGACTGGCACAGCGGGCAGGCAACCACGATCGCATGGGCGCCGCTCTCTTTGGCCATCGCCAGGATCTGTCCGCTCAGGTTGAGCACCACCTCGGTGTTGGAGATGGAAAAGGAGGCACCGCAACATTCGGTCTTATAGTCAAACTCCGTGGCCGTGGCACCAAGGGCCTCGCAGATCTGGTCCATGGAAACCGGGTACTCCGGAGAGTCAAATTTTGTAATGTTTTTGGGTCGGGTGAGCAGGCAGCCGTAGTAGCAGGCAACCTTCAGTCCGGCGAGGGACTTGGTCACTTTTCCCCGGATGGTTTCCACACCGATATCTTCGTAAAAATACTGAAGCATGGACTTTACATCCACCGTTCCCTTGTAGGTTCCCTCTTCCACCACCGTGGTGTTGATCCTCTGGGCCAGTTCGGGGTTTTCATCCATGTGCACCTTCGTCACCTTCATCCGCTGGTAGCAGGAAGCGCAGGCGATGCCCATGGTTGTATTTTCAAGTTTCTCTGCCAGTACAAGATTGCGCATCGGCAGCGCATATGCCAGGTTCTCGGTCATCACATGGGCAGAGGTGGCGCCGCAGCAATTCCAGTCGGGAATGTCTTCCAGCTCCACATCCAGTGTTTTGAGCACCAGTTTAAGGGTACTGTCAAACTCCTCGCTGGTGCCATGTGCAGAACAACCCGGGAAATAGGTTAATTTCTTCATGTTCGGTCAGATTATTTATTCTTTTCCAGTTTTTCAGCAAGTTCATACATGCGCTTGATGGCCTTGGCGCTCTTCAGCGGCTTAACACCCAGGGGGATCTTGCCTTTGAGGAGGGCTTTCGGGGCCAGGTGCATGTCTTTGAACAGGTTACGGGTACGGATATTGAACTCGGCCATCATGCGGAGCTCGTAATTACGGCCATAACGCTTGATCATAGCCAGGAAGATCTCGTGGAATTTCCTGATCTCTTTTACTTTGGTTGAATCGTTGATATAGTTTTCCTCAATGGCAAGGTGGCGAACGGCCTCCATCACTGCCGGGATATCAATTTCGCGGGGGCATCGGCCCGAACAGGCTGAACAGGTAAGGCAAAACCAGTGGGAATTGGCCATATAGCTCTCATTTCTCAGCCCCAGCTTGATCATCTGCATGATCTCACGCGGCGGAAAATCCATGTACTGCGACACCGGGCAGGTGCCAACACACTTGCCGCATTGATAACATTCAAGCACATTGGCACCGCTTTTCTTGTTGACGTCTGCCAGAAATGTGTTTTTTCCCTGAGTTCCAAGTGTTATCATAGGATAATTTTCTATTGTTAATGTTTTAACAGGACAAAGTTACAAAAAGTTTTTTTTGGAAGTGTTCTAAATTATTGTGGGGTGGCTACCATGGAGTTAGGGGGTAATCGTGACGGGTGACAGGTGACGCGTGACGGGTGACGGGTGACGCGTGACGGGTGACAGGTGACGGGTGGCAGGTGACGCGTGACGGGTGACAGGTGACGGGTGACAGGTGACGGGTGACGGGTGACAGGTGACAGGAATTCTGACAATGGGTCAGTAGCGGCCGAGGAACATAACAAGGTTGTCTTCGCGGCTCAGTCCCAGCCGCTGGCGGAGCCTGTATCTCGTGATCTTGATGCTATGTTCATTTTTACGGGTGATCATGGAAATTTCCTTGGTGGAAAGGTTGAGCTTCAGGAAGGCGCATAATTTCATTTCATTGGGACTTAACCCGGGAAATTCTTTGCTGAGGCGGCTGTAAAAATCTGCATGGGTCTCTTTGAAATGCACATTGAATTCATCCCAGAAACCCTCTGAATGCTGATGCTGGAGATCATGGATCACCGAGCGCAGCAGTTCAGAATCCGGCGCATCGGAATCAGCGGCGATTTTTTTCAGTTTTGTTGACAATTCAGCCAGCAGTTCGTTCTTTTCGATCAGGGTTGTTTCCCCGATTTAAGGACCTCTCCCCAACCCTTCCACCGCAGGGTAAGGAGAGGTCACTTTTTTGCTTGTATAAAGTTTGTTATTATATTTAACATCTTTTAACTCCTTACTGAGTTTTCGCGGGTAACGCCACCCTGATAACATTTAATACGAAAACACATGTCACACAAATCGGGAATACCCATCACAATCCTTGTCTTCATGCTGCTCTGCATTCCAGGCTTGCATGCGCAGGATGCAGATACTTCTAAAGTACTTCCAGTGCATGAAAAGCAGCCGGCATTCATGGAAAACCCATCTGTCTGGATCAACGACTGTTATAACCGGCTGAACGGGCTCTACCTGTACCAGACAGAACGGGAAATTGACACCACAACACTGTTTACAAAATTCAGGGATCATCTTGTGGTCATCACCATGCTGAAAAACGATTTTTACGGTAAATCAGCCACCCTGAATATCCGTACTGTTTACAACATGAAAATGAGGGTTGCAGACATCCTAGCCAACATAACCCTCTGGCAAAACAGGATTCATGCCGACAATGAATTGCTGGTGGAGAAATCGAGGGAACTGCTCAGAATAAAGTCAGAAATAGCACAATTCCGTCAACATGCCGACAGCCTTTTCAGGTTTAATTTCAAGGATGCGGTGGAAAGGATTTCAGCCAGGCAGCAAACGGGCGAAGCACTGATCATGAATACCCTCAGAAAAAGCACGGCCATTGAAACAAAAATTGTGGATATCAACACCCAGGTATACATTTTTTATTCAGATATCTGCTCGCTCCTTCAAACAAAAGAGGCCTCGCTGGCGCACCGGGAACTGCCCCCGATCTGGAAATCTCCTCCTTCAGTTTATCCCAGCACCATCCGGAATGTGTTGACGGACAGTTTTCAGCAAACACTTGAATCGGTCAAATATTACGGGGAGATGTCGCTCTGGCGCATCATCATCTTCCGGCTGATGATCCTCCTTCTCTGCCTTGTTCCCATTAAATTGTTTAACAATGAGCAGCGGAAGCAGAAAATACTCAGCGGAACCGATTTTACCTTTCTGGCAAAATTCCCGAAAACAGCTTCTGTAATTATGGGCATGGCACTTTCTCCCATTATTTTCGTCCATCCGCCCCATGCTTTCCTGGAGTTTATCCTGATCGGCCTTGTTTTCACGGTGACGATGCTGACCTTTAAAAACTATCCGAAACTCAATAAAACGCTGATCGTTCTCCTCATTGTTTCCTTCCTGATCCTCTACCTCATCAACTTCTTTGTCACGCCTACCTTCCCGGGCCGGCTGATGTACACGATGTCCATCTTACTGCTGGTTCCGATATACCTGGTCTACAAGCAACTTCCATCATATGGGCTTGAATATGAAAAGGAGGTGAGGCTGATGCTGATCATCCTTGCCATCCACCTGGTGGCAGGCTGGATCCTGGTCATACTGGGATATTACACCCTCGGAAGGTCGGTGATCCTTTCGGCATACCTGCTCCTGATCCTCAGCATGATCCTGCGGATAGCCGTGTACACGCTGCTTGATTACATCGACATCATCGCCTATTTCTTCAACAAACGGGCGAAAACCGTCAAGATCAATGCAAAGTTTGTTCACGCCAGAACCAAACCGTTGCTGTTCATGCTTGCCGGGATATTCCTGGTGATCGCCTACCTTTTCAACATGAACATCTTTGACCTGGTAAAACTCGGCATCAAAGACATCATGCTGATGCCCAGGAAGATCGGAAGCGCATCTTTTACGCTGTGGAGTATCATGCTCTTCTTCGCCTCCGTGTACTTTTCATTTATCCTTGCATCACTCCTCAGGCATACTTTTGATCCGCAGCACGAACAAACCGTTGAAAAAAGAAGCAGCCTGGGAAGTTACCTGCTGCTCCTCAGGTTGCTCATCCTGTGTGCAGGATTCACCATTGGCATCCTGGCTTCGGGGCTGCCGCTCACCAACTTCACAATCCTCCTTGGTGCCATGGGCGTTGGTATTGGTTTCGGCCTGCAGAATATTGTCAGCAACCTCATTTCAGGACTGATCATTGCCTTTGAACGCCCGTTTGTGGTGGGTGACGTGCTTGAATTCGGAACCGAAACCTGTAAAGTCAAGGAGATCAGCCTGCGTGCCACCATGGTTTCCACCTCCGACGGTGCGGATATACTGATTCCGAACAACACCTTGCTTTCTGAAAACCTGAAAAACTGGACCATCAGCAACAAGCAGCGGTTTCTTGAAATGAAGGTTCAGACAACGCACCACGTGAATCCTGAACATGCTATGAACATCATCGGCAAGTGCCTCGAGGGAACTGAAAACATTATCCTTGAGCGGTGTGTGGTGGTTCTGTCAGAAATAAACGATACCGGGCTTGTTTTTTCTGTCAAGATCCTTGTTACCGACCTGGCCAACGGATCAAAAATCAGGAGTCATCTGTTGTCGGCTATTCATGCTGCATTTCATGAAAACAACATTCGCTTTCCGAAAAAAAACACACACCAGGAGGAAACTGCCGGCTAAGGCGTTTAATTATAACCGCAGAGACGCAGAGAAAAGAAGTCGTTTACATGGGTTTTATTTCCAGGCATTAATTCTTAAAGGGAAAAGGATTTCCTTTCTGCGGAAAACTCTGCGCCTCTGCGTCTCTGCGGTTTATAATAAAATTATTTGCCGTTGAGGTTGACAGGGATAAGATCTTCGACCTGACTGGCTTTTTTCTTGAGAAATGCAGGCGCTGTAAACCTGTACCCAACGAAAACCTGGAAATAGTTCCTGTTGGTGTTCAGTTGCACGGCATTGCCATTTTCATTGCGCAGCGATTGAAGCAAGGAGATGTCAACTCCTCCGAAAAACTTACGGGAATTGTACCCGACGCCAATGCGTTCCTGCAAACGGTAAACAGGGGAGAAATAGTCGGTATACACTGTGCCTTCGGGCAGTTTGGTGACCAGGTGGGTATAGTCTGCCCCGCATCCTGCTGCAAATCCGACAGCACCATAAAACCGCTTACTAAGCACGACGGTATAATAATAACCGACATTCAGAACAGCTTCATAGGCATTGGATTTTTGCTTGGACTTCGCGACGGTATCTTTACTGATATCCTCAGTTTGATACCAGCTGTAGGAGATGGAAGGAATAAAACTGCCGCAGCTCTTTAATTGTATTTCATTCTGGTTGGAAAGGGCTTTCATGGAGAAATTACGGTTGAACTTATACGAAGTAGCCCCGGTGATGGCGATGATCCTCAACCCGGGAAACTGGATATACGGATCGGTGCCTTTGGTCCAGCCCGGCACATAATCACCGGTGTTAAACAGATAAAACCCCTGCATCCTTCCGAACTGCAACTCCTGTTGCCAGTGTTTTGTAAAAATGCCAAGCCGTAAGAAAAATGCTTTTGAACTTCCTGTCAGGCTGTTGCTTTTATTCCCCGGAATAAATTTTAACCTGAAGCCAAATCCAAACGAAATAATCCGGTAATTGAATGAAAGCCGGTTGCTGAAAAAAAATACGGGGCGCAGGTCATACTTGAAATCATTGCCGTTTAAAACAAACCGTTCGTGTTCATTGTTAAAATTAAGCCTGATGCTGATTACGGTGTCCATCTTCGCGATGTATGAGGTGATTTTCGGCTTAACCTTCACTGAATCAACGCCTGACCGGGAGAATACAACGCTGGGAAGAAAAAGCACAACCAATATTGCCAGCGTCCGGATAATTGAAAATTGAGAATTACTGAAGATTTGCCTGCTGATCATATTTACATTTATAACGACAATGAATTTTAGCCGACTTTACCAACCAAATTTATACAAAAAATGAAATAATTACACAGAGGGACACAGAGAAGACACAGAGTACCACAGAGAAAAGTAATTCTTTTGCAAATTGATCGGATTAAGGAAAGATTGGCTGCTGATCAAACCGTGAGAACTATTTTTCCGGATTCACTAAACACATGCTGAATATGACCTCTGTGTACCTCTGTGTCTTCTCCGTTTACCTCTGTGTAACAAAACAACCTGGCATGATTCCGTTCCATCAATAAAAAGAATTTGCATATGTACAGTCATGATTGTATTTTTACTTTTGAAACACCCTCCACTTATGATAAAAAAAATACTCCTGATATTGTTGCTGGTCATTAATTTCAGCCTCGCCGGCAACGCCTGGGTTTACCCTGAACACAGGGATATCGCATTAATCGCCATCAAGAAGCTCGATTCGGCTCACCGGGCCTTGCTCAACAGGCTCTGGGCCCAGGCCAGGAGGGGTTATGAATCAAGACTGGATGAATCTGTGGCTGACTTTGCCCAGGGGGAACACCCGAAATACCTGGATTATGCCGCTTTCCCGGCCATCGCAGGCGACCATTCCACCTCCGCAGACGACATGCTTTTCAATGTGCTGCATACCGACTGGATCCTGAATGTAGCCGATGTAACCGCCCGTCTTAAAATCGGGCTTGGCAGTGCAAAAAACCGGAGTGAACGGGAGGGCGAACTCCGCAATTCCGACCTTCGCCTGCTCCGGGCCGATCCGGATTATGTGTCGAGGGCAGGTTCAAACAACGTTCATTTCATGCTGGCACGGCCCAGTACCAATACGACTGCAGGATCCTATTTTGACAGTTGCTATATTGCCGGAGTTGAAGTCAACCTGGTAGGCACATATAAATGGTTTCACGCCAGCGCGCTGTTAAAGGCACAGCGGCTCTCATCCGAAGACTTAACTCCCGAAAAGCGTTCAGAGCTCACCCTTTCAGCCATGGCCGACGAAGCCTTTGCCCTCCACTTCCTTGAAGATGCATTTGCCTCCGGCCATGTAGCAGGGATCTGGGGAAATGCAGCTTTACGCAAAGGTACCCACGATTACTACGATGAGCACGGACTTGAGGTAACCACCTGGCAGGGCGAACGACTCGTACTGAGCGGTGATGCCTACATGCGGCCGAATGATGCCGACCGGTGTGCTGAAACTGTTCTGCTGAGCCTGCTTCAGTTCCTTGATGCCGCAAGTTTAAATAAAAGACCGGCCAAATACAATGATCAGGCCGGCATTTTCAAACCTGATACCTTCAACATCGCTAAAGCATTTTACATGCCGGCCCGGCAACTTGATACCGACGTAAGGGACCAGACAGACATGGTGCTGATGACCACGCCGGTACCGGGACTCGCCACAGGGTTGGGAGAGATTCCCCGGTTCAGGGCCGAAATCGGTCCGTTTATCGGCATTGCACCAGCCGGAAGGGTCTCCTTTATTAACGGGGGATTCAGTCCGCAACAGGTCACCACCGGGATGGTTCCCGGACTGGAAGTTGCTGCTCACATAGGCCTGGGGATGGACGGCATTCTGAACGAATCAAGCGACGGGCTTGCCTTTGTTGACCTTGGGTGGCGGCTTGACGGCGCATCCACCATCAAGGTTGGGCATGAAGCGGGATATAAGGAGTTTGGCACGATCCTCTCGGCTGTTCCCTCACGCGAAGCATTTTATTTCAGGATCCGCCTGCCTTACTACGTCATCCCGGGAGATCTTATCATTCTGGGGCCGCTTCTCCTGATCATTTCTCCGAAATCATTGAACAATGTTGTTTCCACTGCAGGTGCCGGTGGCCTTATTCCGTGGCAGACCGGCATGGTAACACCCATCGGACGTTTTCAGTTTATCCTCGGAAGGGAGATCGGGGTTTGTTTTTACGGCACCATGCAGGGGCCCGATTCTTTCCTGGTTCCTGCCGCGATAGGTGAATCCAGCGCCCTTGACCTTATCTCCCTGCATTCAACACATCTTGACTTCCCTATCCTTGAGTACCGGCCGGTAAGAACTTTCTCAAAGCGGCAAAGCGCCAGTATCGTGATACAACTCAATGCCGGGGTTGATATCCCCAGGAAAGTAAAAATGATCGAGCCCGCTGATGTTGATCCGGTCAAGCTGAAGAGCATCTGGTTCGTCGGATTAAGGCTTGCCTTTGACTGGCGCTATTATTATGCAAAGAAGAGAACCCCAAAATGATGGCTGTTTCCTGAATAATCTTCATCCGTGTTTTGTACAAAAAAATAGTCTATTATCTTTACAAAAAAATTCCCATGAAAAAGAACCTGTTTCTCCTAACTTTAATAATGCTGGGCTGTTATGCCCTCAAATCACAAAACCCGGTAAACATGCCCATCCTGACCAGTGTGGATGGTGGTACGTTTATGATGGGTAATAACGCCGGAACCAATGATGAAAAGCCTGAGCACAAAGTCACACTCAATAGCTTTTTCCTGGGCAAATACGAAGTTACCAATGCTGAATTCAAGAAATTTGTGGATGCAACCGGGTACAAAACGGATGCCGAACAGCCTGACTCTGTCAATAAAAAACACGGGCTTCCTCCCAGGGGCATCAACAACGGAACCTGGAAAATGTACATGAATAATGTGCCTGTTCCAGCGGCGGACAGCAACAAGCCTGTGGCCAATATCAGCTGGCATGACGCAGTGGCCTATTGCAACTGGCTGAGCCAGGCAACCGGAAAAAAATTCAGGCTGCCCACCGAAGCTGAATGGGAATATGCTGCCAAAGGCGGTGCCAAAAGCAAAGGCTACAAATATGTGGGCGGGAACAACCTCAACGAAGTAGCCTGGTATGTAGAAAACTCTGATAAACGGTCGCACACGATCGGGAAAAAGATGCCCAATGAACTCGACATTTACGACATGGCCGGCAACATCAGGGAGTGGTGTTCAGACTGGTACAGCGATACCTACTATAAAACCAGCCCCGAAGATAACCCTGCAGGTCCCGACCGCGGATCAAACCGCGTTGTTCGCGGCGGATCATGGGGAAGTGAAGAAGGCCGCATGCGCATCTCATACAGGAACAATGAATTTCCGTATAACAGCGCCCTTGGATTCGGATTCAGGGTGGCCATTTCCGGCGAACCTGTCATTAAAAAAGTTACCCCGGCAATCGACAAAAACCTGCTGGAAGATCTTGACTCCAAAGGATTCATTGACATTTACGGCATCAATTTCGACATCAACAAAGCCATCGTGAAAGCCGAAAGTTACCCGATCATTGAACAGATCACCACATACCTGAAAGACCATCCGCAAATGAAGGTTGTTATTGAAGGCCATACCGACAACACCGGCAGCGATGAACTTAATATGAAGCTCTCCGACAAGAGAGCGGCAAGTATTAAAGCCGAGCTTGTTAAACGGGGTATTGATACCAGCCGGATGGAAACCAAAGGATATGGCGCCTCCAAACCGGTTGCCGACAATAAAACAGCCGCTGGCAGAACCCAGAACCGCAGGGTTACCATCAAAAAACAGTAGTCGCCTTTTCTGACGCTATGCTACTCCCATCAGTCATCCTGAACGACTGATTCGTTTGTCATCTCAAAAAAGCAAGTGATGGAACATCATGAAATTTCCTCATTGCACAAAGTCGCCAGCAGGCTGATCGTGCTTGTGCTCGTCTGTTCGGATTCCTGGGCCTCATCCCGGTTGTTGGCATGCCCGTTGGTTTGGTGATCATCTCACTGTTTACCGCATTAACCATGGATTCAACCATGACCAGTCGCCGAACAGTGCCCATTATACTGTTTTTCTGACCGAATTACCCCGTAAGCCCAAAAAGGGAGCCGAAAAGCAGGATAATGTTATGGAATAGGACCAGCTTCCATATTCTATATCTCTCTCATTATCAGCACATACAAAAGGTGTGTACTTTTTGTATACCGGCTGATCCTGCTGATAATGAAAGGATTTCACCCGTTTCACCATTATATTTGTTTCTGTCAATGTGTCTGTATTCACAATTAATTCCATCTAAAAACGCAACAATGAAAAAAGGACACATTTTACAAACAATCTTAATTTATGCGATACTGGTGGTCATGATTGCATGTGGCAACAATCAGGGCACACAGGAAAACAACGCTGCTATTCCCCCGGTAAAGGAAACAGCAGAGGACTCCCTGGCAAAAGCAGTAATCACTAAGGAATATAAAACAAATACCGGAAAGATCGTAACTGTTTCGGAATCACACCCCCAGGGACAAAGCCTGAGCAACATCAGCGTTGCTTTTTCAGGGGATCCAGCCTCTGAAATGAAATTCACCGACAAAGACCCCATCAACAAAGTGCTGGTTGGCGACCTTGATGCCAACGGTTTTGATGAAATATACATTATAACGACCGCTGCGGGCTCCGGAAGTTACGGCAATATTATCGGAATTTCGTCTAATAAAGACAAATCATTGTCGCTGATCACAGTTCCTTCCGTGGAAGAAAAGGACATGATAAAAGGTGGAACCTTTGAAGGCTATGAAGGTCATGATGAATTTGAGATCGTTGAGAATTCGCTGGCAAGAAGATTCCCGATCAAATCCGCTAAAGCGACCATGAGGTCAATCAACTACAAACTGAAGGCAGGTGAGGCCAGTTTCATCCTGTATATCAAGAACTCTACTGCATTTTAACTGGTGAATTGATCCACATCCTGCTTGTGATCGCGCTCATTGCTGTCAGTCTCAGGATTATACAAGGTAAGAAGATTTTCTGACGTATTCATGAATGCGGTATCCGCGGGGCAGGCCGGTGTGGCACTGCCTCGCGGATTTTGTTTTCACGAGGAGCCGGTAAATCCTGTTAATTTTCGCGTAAATACGCGTTTATTTTTACAAATACCTAACATAAACCGTGTAAGCGGTTGCAATTAAAAAAATATTACTTTCACACTGCGTTTTCTTTTTTCCTCATATTCAGTCGTTTAACAAGTTTATCACGTCCTTCAAATCAATATTTGAATTTCTGGCATAACCTTTGCATATACTATAAACGAAAAGCAAAAGCTAGGATTAATTATTTGTGGTTGGTTAGTAAATGCCCCGTGATACACTGTTTCTCATACGGTTATCACGGGGTTATTTTTTTTCTGAATTCGGCCCACACGGGCCAGTGATCCGAAATGGTTTTTGAATCGTAGCACCTGTCAACCCCCCAATGACCAGCATAGTAAGATTTTGCTGACATGGTCAGCACAAAACGGTCGTAGGCGCAGTCGCTCTTTGCTGACAGGTTTGTCTTGGCATCGTCGGGGATGACCCAGAAATAATTTGCTCCGCGGATGGCAAGCCTGTCAAGTTCCCGCGGATTGGCATAGGAACATGAGGCGTTGAAATCGCCCAGAATGATGAAGTCCGTTTCCTTTGTATACTTTTTCTTTGCCCATTTAACCACTTCATCGAGGCTGCCGATCTCGGGAACTGCTTTTTCGGGGGTGGTATGAATCGTAATGAGGACAAACGTAAAATCACCTTTTTTTGACTTAAACCGGGCGGTATAGGGCTCACGGGCAAAATAGTCATGTAAGGAATCGTTGTAAAGCAACGGTTTTCCAACCAGCGCAAACATGGCCGTATCGTAAAAGAAGGCATATTGTTCCTGGGAGGTTTTGTCGTCAGACTGCCTGCCGGTTCTCTCGCTGTATATGACCGCATATGTCTTCTCTCCTTCGCTGTTGATGATGTCGGTGAATACAACAGGCACGGTATTCGTCACATCTGAAATTTCCTGGACAGCCACAATGCTGTATTTACGGATAATTGCGGCCAGTTCATGAACGCGCAGTGAATCGTTGAGTTTGGTTTTTCCGAAATTCTGGATGTTGAAGGTGCAGATCCGGAAGGTTTCTGTTTCCTGGGAGAAAAGGGAGGTCGCCAGGGTAAAAAAGAGCAGAAATACCAGGGTGGTGGTGGAACCTTTAGAATGTATGTTGGGCGTATGAGGTTGAGTGATCATTGTTATGGTTTTTAATTTGGACCAAATCTAATGAATATTTTCGTTTATACGCGGGAATTATTTCTCGCAGATTTTCGCGGATTACAGCGCAGATTAAACCGCAGATTATTTTTGAAAACCCATAATGATTTGTCAAGAGTTTATTTTTTTAAGAAATCCAATTTTTAATCTGCCTAAATCTGCGCTGTAATCCGTGAAAATCTGCGAGAAATTATTATTCAGGTGTCAAAAAAATGAATTTGCTTTCCGCTTGTTTTTTAATAATTAATTTGCTTATTTTTGGAGCCCTGCCACCTACTAAACCTGCATTGATGATTTCCTTCCGCTAAGGGTTGCTTTTTTCTCGGCTATTTGTTTAGTATCATTCAGCAATAAATTATAATTCTATTGGACAATCTGAAAGAAATTGTTGCCCGATGTGAAGAACTGGCATTTGATCTATCCTTTACAAGGGCCAGGGAGTGGAAATCGCAGGGGAAAGACCGCGTGGTGGTAGGGCACATGCCCATTTATTTCCCCAGGGAGATCATCCATGCCGCCAACGGGCTGGCTGTGGGAATCCTTGGGGGCGGAGATAAAAAACTGATCATCAAGGGTGATGCCTATTATCAGTCGTACATCTGCCACATGCCACGGAGCATCATAGAACTGGCCCTTGACAGGCATTTTGAGGATTTTGACGGATTCATCTTTCCCTCCATCTGCGATGTCATCAGGAACCTTTCCGGGATGTTCCAGATCCTCGGCCAGGGCAAGTTTGTAAAATATCTCGACTTCCCTCAGAATTTCAAATCCCATGTCGGCGGAACCTTTTACCGTTATGAGCTTCAGACAGTCCTGGATGAAATTTTCAAACTGAACGGCGTGGCTGTGACGGCCGAACGGCTGAATCACTCCATCGGGCTGTTCAACCTGAACCGCAGCCTCATCACGCAGATTTATGACCTTCGCCAGCAATTCCCATGGAGGATGACAGCCGCCGACCTCTACCATGTCGTGCGCGCCGGTTATGTGATTCCCGTGGAGGAGCACAATGAAATCCTCTCCAGCGTTCTGCAACTGCTCTCAAAGGAGAATGGCGCCCCGATGGACAAGATCCGGGTGCTGGTGATGGGAGCCTTCTGCGAGCAGCCGCCGGCAGGACTTATCCGCACCATCGAACTGGCAGGTTGTTACATTGTTGAAGATGACTTCCTTCTAGGTGCGCGCTGGATCCAGGGAGATGTTGATACATCCACCGATGATCCGCTGAATGCCATTACCGAAGCATACCTGGTGAAAAGTACTTTTTCTTCATCGGTATATGATGTCGGCAATCCCAAAGAGGCCCGGCTGCTGAAACTGATCCATGAACGAAAAGTTGACGGTGTGATCTTTGCCGCCCCCAGTTTCTGCGACCCCGCACTGCTCGATCACCCGATCCTGCAGAAAGAATGCAACGACAAGCAGATCCGCTTCATCAGTTTCCTTTACAGCGAAAACACCGGACAGTTCAAGGTGATCAAGGAGCAGGTGGGCACATTTTCCGATTCAATCAAGCTCTGGGACTGATCCGGGGCGAAAAGACATTTTATAAACCAGGCGAAAAATTGACACATGTCAAAAGAGGTATCTAAAGAGCGCAGCATGATCATCCAGAAAGAGATGATCACCGGGCTTTTCAAGGAGTTAAGCACAGCGAAAGAGACGGGAAAAAAGGTGGTTTACACATTTGTTCCCGGCAACATCTCCGAGCTGATCCTCTCGTTCGGCATGTTGCCTGTATATCCCGAGATCAATGCACTGCAGTCGGGCATGCGGAAAAAATCGAGCGATTATATCCGTGAAGCCGAGCAGCACGGCCATTCTGAAGACGTTTGCACTTACGTGAAATGCGACGTAGGCATGATGCTCAACGGCAACATCGGGCCCACGGGAGAAAAGATACCCAGTCCTGACCTCCTGTTGCTCAGCTATACCGGTTGTTTCACCTTCCTGAAGTGGTTTGAAACCCTTGAAAGACTCTACCCCGGCGTTCCGGTAGCCCTGCTGCACACGCCCTACCAGGAAGCCCACAAGATCACCCCGGAGATGACGGCCTATATGGTCAAACAGCTGAAAGAGGAGGTGATCCCGAAGATGGAACAGGTGTCGGGAAACAAATATGATGAAGAGAAGCTGAAATCCATCCTGCGGAACTCATCCAAGGTAGAGGAATCAATCATCAGGATCTTTGACACCACCAAGCACCGTCCCTCCCCCATTGATGCCTATTTTGCCGGCGTTTATTACATCGGCCCCATCAACAGCGGGTTCAGGGGTACACCGGAAGCGGTGGATTATTATTCGGAGCTCTACAAAGAGATCCTGGAGCGTATTGATAAAAAACTTGGACCCATTACCCCCGAAGGGGAGATGGAAGAGGAGCGGTTCCGCCTCGTGGTCGAAGGTCCCCCCAACTGGACCCATTTCCGTGAATTCTGGAAATTATTTTATGACATGGGCGCCGTGATCGTTGCGTCATCCTACACAAAAGTGGGTGGCGTGTACGATATGGGTTTCCGTGTCAACCCTGATAAACCCCTGGAAAGCCTTGCAGAATACTGCATGAATTGCTATACAAACCTGAACCTGCAGCAACGAACAGAGCTGCTGTCAAAATGCATCACCGACTACCATGCCGACGGGTTTCTTGTGAACTCCATCAAGAGTTGCAATTCATTCTCGGCCGGGCAACTGATGATCATGCAGCAACTTGAACGTAAACTTGAGATACCTACCGGCTTCATTGAATCCGACCTTGTTGACCCCCGCTACTTCTCCTACTCGAACATCAAAAACAGGCTTGAATCGTTTTTCCAGATGCTTGAACAGCGGAGGATGATCCTGACCAGGCAGTAAAATAGTTTTTGCAGCTTTTTTTCTCCCCCGAAACCGGGGTTGGAATGTTATAACCTAATTATCAGATCGATGAAGAAATATTTCCTTGGTATAGATCTTGGATCAACGACTTCCAAAGCCATCATCATTGATGAAAACGACCACATTATCGGCCGCGGGATAACCAATACCAGGGCAAACTATACTGTAGCCACAGAGATCGCCCGGCTGGAAGCCATTTACAATGCCCGCTTCTCGCTGCTAAAGATGAAGCTTCAGGATGAGATCGACCGAAAGCCCGAGTACAAACGATATATCCGGGATGTTGAATCGGCATTCCAGTACCTCCAGTTCAAACGCAGGCTTGACCGGCTGAACGTTCAGTTTAAAGATACGATCAACGACACATTCACCGATGAAAAGCGGGATACGATTGCGGGTTATATCAACACGATCGTAAAAGAGATCGGGCCGGCCATCAGGGAGGAGTACCTGACAGGAAACCTGGGCTCAAAGAACCAGTTTTTCAGGGATATCGTGAGCGAAAAGTACAACAAGGATGTGAACGGCCTGCCAAAGGCATTTTTTGAACCCATGATGCTGGTGTACGACAAGAGCATTTCCCATGTTGAAAATGAGCTGACGGAGTATGATTTCAGGGAGCTGATTTACCAGTCGATGGAGTTGCTGAATGACAAATATTCAGACCTTGACGATTCCTCGCCCGAAGAGACCGGCGTTGGGTTTGACAGCGAACTGAACCTCCTCAAGGGCAATTACAAACAGATCTACGACTCCCTGAAGGAACATATCAGTTTCGTAGCCAACCTCGACATTCACATCACCGACATGGTTGGAACAGGCTATGGCAGGGCATTGCTGCCATTTCCGGAGAAATCGATCCGGTCGGAAATCCTCTGCCATGCCTTTGGGGCGCATGCCGTATTCCCCAACACCAAAACCGTGCTGGATATCGGCGGGCAGGACACGAAAGCCATCCAGGTTGACAGTCACGGGCTGGTAACCAGTTTTTACATGAACGACCGTTGTGCCGCCGGCTGCGGACGATACCTCGGCTACATTGCCGATGAGTTCAACATCTCGCTGAACGAACTCGGGCCCCTGGCCATTGAAGCCACCAACGAGGTGAACATCTGTTCCACATGTACCGTATTTGCTGCCGCTGAGATCAGGGAACTGCTGAATGTTGGACAGAAGCGGTCAGACATTCTTGCCGGGTTGCACCGGGCCATCGTTATGCGTGCCATGTCGCTGCTGGCGAGGTCGGGCGGGGTACGCAACGAATTCACCTTCACCGGTGGAGTGGCACGGAACCAGGCCGTACTGAAATATGTGTCGGACCTTGTTTTGCAGAACTACGGAAAAGATATCAAAATCAACGTGCACACCGACTCAATATTCATGGGGGCCCTTGGCGGTGCCATGTTTGCGAGGAGAAGCATCTAATTAAAGCAGTAAGATAATTGCCAGATATGAACGAACCAATTTATACATTCGGGGTTGATGTGGGAAGCAGCAACATCAAAGCTGTGCTGATGTCGTACAGTGATACCCCCGTTATCATTGACATGGAATCAGAAAAAATCCGCAAGCGGAACCCGGAGATGGTTGCCGACATGCTGATTGACCATGTGCTGGAGAAGAACAACCTTAAATACAGCGACATCACATACCTTGCCACCACCGGCGAGGGAGAGATGCTGCAGCGGAAACGGGGCCATTTTTACAGCATGACCACCCATGCCAGGGGCGGAGTGTTCCAGAATCCGGGCTCGCTCACGGTGGTGGACATGGGCGCCCTCTATGTCAGGGCGATCAAGATCAACGAAGAAGGCAGGGTACTTGATTACAAGATGACCGGACAATGTGCCTCCGGGTCGGGACAATTCATTGAGAACATCTCCCGTTACCTTGGCCTTGCCATTGAGGATGTGGGTGCAACCTCCATGAAATCGGTCAGCCCGGAAACACCTTCCGGCATCTGTTCCGTGCTCGCCGAAACCGACGTCATCAACATGGTATCGAGGGGTATCTCCACCCCGGATATCATCAAGGGGATCCACCTTTCGATCGCCAACAAGATCGTGAAACTGCTGTCGTCGCTGAATGCGACTTCCCCGGTGGCGCTCACCGGCGGCATGGCCATGAACACCGGCATGATCGACGCGGTGCAGGAACTGATCAAAGGAAGCAAGCTTAACCTGGAGGTGCGGGCACATCCGGATTCCATTTATGCAGGGGCTGTGGGGGCGGCGATCTGGGGTGGGTACAGGCATTACAGGTTGATGGCCTCTTGACCTCACCCCCCGGCCCCCTCTCCAAAAAGAGAGGGGGAGGAGGTGCAAGGAAGATAGTAAAAAAGAAAGAAAGAAATACATTTTAGAGAGATGAACGATAATCTTGATGCTTTTTTCAAACCCAGGGCTGTTGCGCTGATCGGCGCATCGCAGAAAGAACTTTCGATCGGGAACGTGATCATTAAGAACCTGATTCATTATAAATTCCAGGGGCCGGTGTACCCGATCAACCCGAAAGTGGACGAGATCAGGGGGCTCAAGGCGTATCCTTCCATCATGGATGTGCCGGGCGAGGTGGACCTGGTGCATATTGTGATCCCACCGCCGTTTGTACCTGAGGAGGTGGAAAGCTGCGGGAAAAAGGGGGTGAAGGCCATCATCGTGAATACGGCAGGTTTCAAAGAGATGGGAGCTGAGGGCAAGGCACTTGAGGATGACTTCCTTGCCAGGGCAAAGAAATACGGGATCCGCATCGTGGGCCCGAACTGCCAGGGAACCATCAACTCAGACCCTGCTTTCAATGCCTATTGCAACTTTACCTTCACATACCCGGAACCCGGCCATATTTCAGTCGTTGCCCAAAGTGGTGGCGTGGGTGCGGTCATCATGCAGGCATTTTATGACATGGGCATCGGCCAGCGGATGTATGCCTCAAACGGCAACGGATCTGATGTATCCATCACCGAAATCATCAGTTATTACGGGAAGGACGATGAAACCAGGGCCATCGTTCTCTATGCCGAGAGCCTTGAGAATCCAAAAGAATTTATTGAAACGGCCAAAAAGGTAACTGCCCGGAAACCGATCCTGGCCATCACGGCAGGTCGCACAGATAAGGGCGCCGAAGCTTCGCGGTCGCACATCGGCGGACTTGCAGGAAGCATTTCCATGGAGCTCATTTATAAAAAAGCGGGCATCCTCACCTTCGGCAGCCAGGAGGACCTTTGCCATGCAGCCGTAGCGCTATCGTCACAGCCCATGCCAAAAGGCAACAAGGTTGGCATTATCACCAATACCGGCGGACCTTCGGTCATTGCCATTGATGAACTGGTTAGCTGCGGACTTGAAATCCCTCCTCTTTCGGAAAAGGCGGCGGAGGCATTGAAAGGTACCATGCTTGAATCAGCCTCCATCCGGAACCCGCTGGATGTGGTAGCCACCGCAGGCCCGGGCCATTTTAAAAGCGCCCTGGCCGTGATGATGAACGAACCGCAGTTTGACAGCATCTATCTCAATTTTGTCACCCCGCCATTCGTTGACTGCGAAAATGTGGCCCGTGAAATTGCGGCCGCAGCAAAGGCAGGCGACAAGCCGATTGTTTGCAACTACATGACCGACAAACAGAAATGGGGCGGCACCTCCAAAATCCTTAAGGAGGGTGAGATTCCCTGTTTTGATTTTGCAGAAACCGCTGCCCGTGCGCTTCATGCCCTGGTGCGCTACAACAACATCAGGTCGGCGAAAACAGGTGAGGTCAAACACTTCACAGATGTGAACACCGGGGTTGTCCGGACCATCCTTGACAATGCCCGGCTTAAGGGCAGAGATGTTCTAACGGCAGCGGAAGTTTATGGCATCCTTGAAGCTTACTGCGTGCCGGTAGCATCCTGGAAAGTGACTGAAAATGTGGCCAGCGCTGTTGCGGCGGCGAGTGAGATCGGGTACCCGGTGGTGATCAAGGCCGATTCATCCGCCATCATCCATAAAAGTGATGTGGGCGGGGTGGCCATAAACATACAAAACGCAGAGGAAGCCGAAAAAGTGGCGGCGGCCATGCAATCAAAGCTGGGTTCAGATATCCGGTTTTTTGTCCAGAAATTCCTTCCGAAGGGGCGTGAACTGATCATCGGAGCCAAGGCAACTGAAGGCGTAGGACATATCATCATGTTTGGTCTTGGCGGAATCTTTGTTGAAATACTGAAGGACGTCGTTTTCTCCATCAGCCCGGTCAGTGATGAAGAGGCGAAGGAGATGATCGGCGGGATCAAAGCCTCCGCACTGATCCACGGTTTCAGGGGAGAAAGCGGGATCAACCAGGAAAAAACAGTAGAGATTATCCAGCGGATCTCCATGCTTTGCTGTGATTTCCCCGAGATAAAAGAACTTGACCTCAACCCGCTCTTTGCCTCCGGGAACGAGATTTGTGCGGTTGACGCCCGGATGATCCTTTGACAAGAAAACCATTTCATAAATACATAAAACCATGGAAGACAAGAAGTATAACATCGGGATCATCGGGCTGGGCCCCATTGGCCAGACACTTGCCGTACATTTCAAACTGGCTGGCTGCGAAGTTGCCGTGACCGATCTTGACCGTGACAAACTCAACCTCGTGCGAATGGAGGGCATTGAGATAGTTTCCAAGATTGAAAAGAAATCGTTCTTCAAGTATGTATACTACTCCGTGGAAGAGATGCTTGAGCATGATTTTGACATCCTGATCTCTGCCGTAAAGGACTACCATGTTGACAAGATCGTCAAGCTCATCGAGGGGAACCTGAAGAAACAGGTTTTCCTGCTGAGCGCCCAGAACGGCATTGATATCGGAAAAAAGTACCAGGGGCATTTCCCTGAATCTTCTATTCTCAGGATGGTGATCAACTTTGCCGGTAATCTCCAGGCGCCGAATGTCACCGCCATCAACTTTTTCAACCCGCCCAATTATATCGGCTCGATGGATGATTCGCAGGAAGTACTTGCAAAATGGGTCGCCAAAACCCTATCCAGTGTTGATCTCACCACAGAACAGGTAAACAGTTTTTCCATCAACGACAAGATCTGGGAAAAGACCATCCTGAATGCGGCGTTAAGCCCGTTGTGCGCGATTTCCCGGCTTACCATGAAAGAGGCCATGACCAATGCCGACACCCTGGAAATCATTGAACAGATCATTTATGAGGCGGTGCAGGTTGCCAATGCGGAACAGATCAAACTGCCGGAGAACTTTATCAAGCTGGCCATCCGGTACCTCAACAATGCCGGGAACCACATGCCATCCCTGGCAGTTGACTTAATCAACAAAAGGGAGACTGAAATTGACTACATGAACGGCAAGATCGTTGACTACGGGCGCAAACATTACATTAAAACACCGATCAACCTGGTGCTTACCAACCTCGTCAACGCCATTTCCTGCAAGGACGGCGTTGGAAAATGCAAATAGCAACATTGGATAAAAACATTTTAAACAGAAGATATGGAGAACAAAATGTATTCGTGGCAGATGACGGCACTGGATGCAGATTTTCTGCTGACGGAAAGTGATCTGCCTGCAACCGCTGATCATGAGGCCCTGGTGAAAATTGCCGGGTGTGGAGTTTGCCATACCGACCTCAGTTTCTGGCACTTCGGTGTGAAAACGAAAAAGGAGCTTCCGCTGACGCTGGGACATGAGATCAGTGGCGTGGTGGTTGCCGGTGATCCGGCATGGATCGGGAAAAATGTGATCATTCCCGCCGTTTTACCCTGCGGTGAATGTGACCTGTGCAAAAAGGGCCGCAGCAACATGTGCCAGAAACAACTGATGCCGGGGAACGATTTTGACGGTGGATTTGCCTCCCATATCAAAGTTCCTTCCCGCTTCCTGTGCCCCGTTCCCGCTGCACTTCTGGCCAGGTACCCGTTGGCCACTCTGTCGGTGATAGCCGATGCCATTTCAACCCCATACCAGGTGATCAAAAAGTCGGAGCTGGAAGCCGGTGATTTTGCCATTGTGATCGGTGTGGGCGGCGTGGGTGTTTATGCCGCGCTGATCGCCCGTATCTTCGGGGCGAAGGTGCTTGCCCTGGACATCAACGACAGCAAACTGGAAACTGCCAAAGCCAACGGAGTTGATGCTGTGTTGAATATCAAGGGTATGGACATCAAATCAATCAAGGAACAGGTGCGGGAAGTCGCCAAAGAACTCGGCGCTTCAAGGTACGGCTGGAAGATCTTTGAGATGTCGGGCACAAAACCCGGGCAGGACCTTGCCTTTAACCTGATCACCTTCACCTCCACCCTTTCCATCGTAGGTTTTACGCTTGACCGCACAGAAGTGCGCCTCAGCAACCTGATGGCATTTGATGCCAAGATCATCGGCACCTGGGGATGCAAGCCGGAATTATACCCTGAAGTTGTGGAGCTGATCGCCACCGGCAAGCTGAAAATTGACGATTTTGTTGAGACATTCCCGATGTCGCAGATCAATGAAGTGTTCAGGAATACGATGAATAATGTATATACGAAGAGGTCGGTGATGGTGCCGGAGTAGGGCCTCACTCCCCGGGGCTACATCTCCTAAAAGAGCGGGGGAGAAAAGGACCTCACCCCCCGGCCCCCTCTCCAAACAGAGAGGGGGAGGAATATACCTCACCCCCCGGCCCCCTCTCCAAAAAGAGAGGGGGAGAGCGGGGTGGAGAATAAATGACAAAGAAAGTAGAATTTAAAAATGGATATTATGTTAGCAAGTCACAATCTTACAGAAGTAACTTATAAAGAGATCCTGTTTGAAAAGCGTCCGTGCCTCGATCACGGCGGAAAGCCTGTTGACGGGCTTTTCAACGCCTGGATCATCCTGAACAACCCGCAGCAGTTCAATTCATACACGACGGAAGCTGTGAAAGAAGTTATCATGGCGATGCGGCAGGCCTCCAACGACCGGAGCGTGGTGGCGGTGGTGTTCACGGCAGTTGGCGACAAGGCCTTCTGCACCGGCGGAAACACCAGGGAATATGCCGAATACTATGCCGGCAATCCGCAGGAATACAAGCAATATATGCGTTTGTTCAACGACATGGTCTCCTCCATCCTGATGAATGACAAACCCGTGGTATGCCGTGTGAACGGGATGCGGATCGGGGGCGGACAGGAGATCGGGATGGCCTGCGATTTCTCCATCGCCCAGGATTTTGCACGGTTCGGCCAGGCCGGCCCGAAGCACGGAAGCGCCCCCGACGGAGGATCAACAGACTTTCTCCCGTTGTTTGTCGGCATCGAAAGTGCCATGTTTTCATGTACTGTGTGCGATCCGTGGTCGGCGCATGAAGCCCTGAGAGCGGGTTTGCTCACGGAGGTTGTTCCTGCGTTGAAAGTCAACGGTGAATTCATTCCAAATCCGCTGGTTTACACTGATCAGTGGGTAAACGGGAAAGGACAGATCGTTTACGGCAAGATGAAAGCGGGAGAGGAACTTGCGAAAGCAAAGGAACTTGTAAAGTCAGGAGTGATGGACCTTTCGGAGCTTGACAAAGCCGTTGAAACGTTCTGCACCAAGCTGATGTACCTGATGCCCAACTGCCTCAGCAAAACCCTGAATTCACTGCGCAAGCACAAGCTGGAGCACTGGGATAAAAACAAGGAGAGCAACCGCGACTGGCTGGCGCTGAACATGATGACAGAGGGCAAAGCCGGGTTCAGAGCATTCAACGACGGGCCCAAAGACAAGCGTGAAGCCGACTTTGTAAAGCTGCGGCAGATGCTGGCCGAGGGGCATGAGTGGAACGATGATCTTATCCGGGCGATTTCGCCGCAATTCCAGTAAAAGATAAAATAAACCGCAAAGACGCAAAGACGATAATTGCATGCAAAAGATAAAAGTTGAATACTTGTACGAGGAAACCGTAGTCAGGGTAATCCTTGACGACGGAAAAGCAAACATCCTCGACGGGATCATGATGGGTGAGATCAATGACCTGCTGGTTTCGCTGAAGGACAAAAAAGATGTCAAGCTGATCACCTTTGAAGGAGCCGGGAACAATTTCTCCTACGGCGCCAGTGTTGCAGAGCACACAAAAGACAAAGCTGCGGCGATGCTGGAAGGTTTTCACCGGATGTTTTTCTCCCTCATCAGCCTCCACATTCCCACCCTGGCCAAGCTTTCCGGTCAGTGCCTGGGCGGCGGTTTTGAACTTCCGCTGGCCTGCAATTTCATCTTTGCCGTTAAAAGCGCAAAGATCGGGCAGCCCGAAGTCATCCTGGGGGTTTTTGCACCTCCGGCGTCGGTGATGTTACCGCTTAAAGTAGGCAATGCAAAGGCAGAAGAGCTGCTGATCACCGGAAAAATCATTTCGGCTGAAGAAGCAAAATCAATGGGGCTTGTCAATGAAGTCTTTGAAGATAAAAATGCCCTGGATGCGGCCACCGACGAGTGGATCAGGAAGAACATCCTCGGAAAGAGCGCTTCAGCACTGCGGTTTACGACAAGGGCTGCAAGGGCTTCCTTTGACTTTTTCATGCTGAAACTGCTGCCGGAATTTACCGACATGTATGTAAATGAGATGATGGAAACGCATGATGCAAATGAGGGGATCAATGCGTTTATAGAGAAGAGGAGGGCAGTTTGGAGGAATTGTTAGCCTCGGCGCCCGGACCTCACCCCCCGGCCCCCTCTCCAAAAAGAGAGGGGGAGATGGTGCTACCAAAAATTATGGAGACGATGAACGAAAAAGCATTACAGGATAAAAACGAGTTGGTGAAACTGCAGTCGGTGAACGATTTGCGCAGGACCATGGACGGGTATTTTGCACGGCTGAAGGAAGCCTCTGAAACCCATAACCGTAAGATCGCCTGGTGCACCAGCGTAGGGCCGGCGGAGTTGTTGTATTCCATGGGATTT
The DNA here is from genome assembly GCA_903959905.1 of uncultured Bacteroidales bacterium. Classification (GTDB taxonomy): domain Bacteria; phylum Bacteroidota; class Bacteroidia; order Bacteroidales; family FEN-979; genus CAIVAT01. Next base: position 20,636 of record CAJBYO010000050.1, on the reverse strand, counting down.
GAAGTTTACTTTCCCGAAAACCACGGAGCCATGCTGGGAGCCGGCAAGAATGCCGATAAATATATTCCTACGGCAGTGGCGCACGGTTATTCTCCGGATATCTGTTCCTATCTGACCAGCGACATCGGCGCCTTCCTTCAAAATGAAACTCCGCTTCAGAAGAGCGGTTTTGCTTCGGTTCCGAAACCCGACATCCTGGTGTACAATACAAACCAGTGCCGGGAAGTGGAAGACTGGTTCAGCTTCTATGCCAGGCATTTTAGTGTTCCGATCGTTGGTATTCACACACCCTTGTGCATCACTGACCTGAGCCCTGAGATCATCACCGGCGTGGCTGACCAGTATCACCGCATTATCCCCGAGCTTGAAAAAGTGGCCGGGGTTAAGTTTGACATGGACCGGTTCAGGGAAACCACTGGCCTGTCGCATGATGGCTGTGTGTTGTGGAAACAGGTACTTCAGAAGGCAAAGCACCTCCCCTCGCCCATCAATTTCTTTGATTCGGCCATCCACATGGGGCCGATCGTCGTGATGCGCGGAACACCTTATGCCAATGAATATTACAAAATCCTGCTGGCGGAAATGGAAGACAGGATTAAAAACAACATCAGTGCCGTACCTGAAGAGCGGTTCAGGATTTACTGGGAAGGGATGCCCCTCTGGTACCGGCTCAGCAGCATGGCCAGGATGTTCGCCAAACTCAACACCTGCATCGTGGCTTCCACCTATTGCAACAGCTGGGTTTTTGACGACCTGGATGCGGCAAACCCCTTTGAATCATCGGCACTGGCCTACTGCAAACTTTTCATTGTGCGGTCGGATACCGTAAAAGAACAGGTCCTGGCAAAGTTGATGGAGGAATTTTCCGTAAACGGAATCATTTATCATGAATCAAAGACCTGCGCCCGGAATTCAAACAACCGTTTCGGGTTGCAGAACAGGCTGTATGACCGTACCGGGATCCCCTTCCTGGAGATCAACGGCGACCTGAATGATCCGCGATGCTACAGTGAGGAACAGAGCATTATTGCGATAGAGACGTTTGTGGAGCAGCTGGCTGGGAGGGGATGAAAGGACAAATTACAAAGGACAAATTACAAATTGTTTGGTGAACAGTTACATAAGAAAAACAGATGTTCCGACTGGGGATTGATTTGGGGTCGTCGTATACGAAAGGGGTGCTGGTTGATGAGAACAACCGGATTGTGGAGACGCATTGTGTGAAATCGGGATATAATTTCAACAATGCGGCAACGAAGATCATCAACCATTTTACCGGGAAATATGAGATAGAATACCCGATTTTCACCTGCGGTTACGGCAGGGAGCAGATCCAGGTTCCGTTTGTTTCCAATTCAGAGCTGATCGCGGTTTCAAGGGCGGTGTTTGAAGTATATCATTGCGCATGTTCCATCATTGATATTGGCGGGCAGGATACCAAGTTCATAAAAGTAAATGCACTCGGACAGGTTGAAAAATTCAAGATGAACCGAAAATGTGCAGCAGGCACCGGCTCTTTCCTGGAAGAGATCGCCTTCAGGCTTGATGTGACACCGGCGGAATTCACCGAGTTTGCACAAGAAGCTACCCAGGAGGTAAAAATCAACAGTTTCTGCACCGTTTTCGCCATTTCGGAGATCATCGGAATGATCAAGAACGGCGCCACGTTGCCCAACATTATCCTGGGGATTTACAATTCCATTATTTTAAGATCTTTTGAACTGTCGCAGGTGGAGAATTTACTGGTGGTAACCGGCGGTTTGCCGGCGATGCATCCCACCATAGTGACCCTGTTCAAAAAAACATACCCGAACAGTGACACTCCGGAGCATTCGCAGTTTCTGGCGGCGTGGGGATGTGTGTTGCTGAATTTTGAAAAGAAACCATTTTACCCTATCCCCCCTGACCCCCTTCCCCAAAAAGGGAAGGGGGAGTAAGTCCCTCCCTTGTTGGGGAGGGATTATGGGAGGGGTATTAATCTTTCAGATATGGATAAACGACCAAAAGAAGTAGTGATCGTAAGCGGGGCAAGGACCCCGATCGGGAAGCATGGCGGCTATTATAATTATCTTCCGGCCGAGGACCTGGCTGTGCTGGCAGTTTATGAAGCGATCGTGCGTTCGGGGATAGACCTGCAGAAAACCAGGATTGACCATGTGGTTGCCGGGATGATCTACATTGATTCGCAGAACCAGCAGATCTACCTGCCACGGAACGTGGCGGTGCGGGTGGCTGAGAAATTCAATGACAAAGAGAACCTGCGCGTTGCTCCCGGGAAAACAACTTTGCGCATCTGCGGTACCGGTTTCCAGGTGCTGGCCGATGCGTTTGACCAGTTGATGTCGGAGACTGAAAATGCCGGCTGCGTGCTCTCTTTTGCCACCGAGAACATGTCACAAACCAACCTGATCCACCAGGGACGCAGAAAAAAAGAGAGCGTCTGGGATTTTGATGACGGACCCATGAAGGATTATCTCATGGAAGGGTTCAACCACAACCTTTTCAAAACACTGATGCCAAAAACGGCCGAATTGTACGGAACACAAACCGGCATCACCCGAAAGGACTGCGATGAATTTTCATACCTCAGCCATACCCGCGCCATGGAGGCACAGTCAAAACAATGGAACAGGTTCGCCAAGCCCGGTGCAAACGAATATCTCCGGGGTATTTTCAATGTGGATACCGTGGACCAGAAGGGCAATGCCATCAGTGTCTGGCGGGATGAAGGAACCAAATACGACATCAGCCTGGAGGAGCTGGCAAACCTGCGCCCCATGCTTAAGCCTGACGGGCTTGTCACCCCGGGCACAGCCAGCCAGATCAGCGACGGCGCCGCTGCAGCCGTGCTGATGGAACGCTCCTTCGCCGACCAGCACAATATTCCGTACCTGGCTGTACTGAAAGGCTACCAGTTTTCAACGGTTCCCCCGGAAATCATGGGACAAGGGCCGGTACCCGCCATCAAAGACCTCCTGGCGAAATTGAATATGAAAAAGGAGGATATTGACCTGTTTGAAGTCAATGAAGCCTTTGCCGCACAATACCTGGGGGTTGAAAAGGAGCTTGACCTCCCGCGCGACCGCACCAACGTAAACGGAGGCGCCATCGCCATGGGGCACAACATTGCCGCCACCGGGCTGCGCATCACCATCGACCTCGTTTATGAACTGAAAAGACGGGGGTTGAAAAGGGGCATTGCATCGGCGTGTATCGGGGGCGGACAGGGAGGAGCTGTGTGTGTGGAGATAGTATGACCTCACCCCCGGGCCCCCTCTCCAAAAAGAGAGGGGGAAGGTTCTATTTTATCGTTATTGACTAAAAAGTACATTTATGGGAACTGTTTTTTCATTCGGGAACAAATTACTGCAGAAAGAGGTTGCAAGGCTGAACAATATCAAGACCATTGCCGTGATCGGTTCCGGCACGATGGGGATCGGGATCGGGATTGACATCCTCAATAAAACTGCGTACGACGTCGTGTTCATTGATGTGGCCGACAGCGCGCTGGAAAGGGCAACACGGGAAATTGGCCGCTATTTTTCAGGGATGACGGCAGGCGGCAGGATGCTGGAGGAACATGCCACGGCCACCCTCGCGCGTGTCACGTACACAAAGGATTTTACCCTGCTCAGCAAGGCGGAGATCATCTGGGAGGCCGCCACCGAACGCATTGATATCAAGAAATTGATCTTTGAGAATATTGAAAAGTATGCCGACCCGAAGAAACTGGTCTTTATCTTTTCGAACACCTCATCGCATACCACTGCCGAACTGGCCATCCTTTTCAACGACCTGTTCCTGCGGGATAAATTTTTAACAGGCCACGGATATTTTCCATTCCACGCCAACCGGTTGTTTGATGTGATGAAGGGCAAGTATGCTTCGGAGGAGAGTTTCACCGCCGGGGTCGCCTTCGCAGAACAGGTGCTTGAAAAGAAGGTGATCGCCCTTCGGAACGACCATCACGGGTACGTTGCCGACCCCATTTTTGAGGGAATGGCGGCCATCATCCAGTGGGATATTGCCACCGGGCAGGACCTGGTGGAACTGCCGCAGGTTTTTGAACTCCTCACGGCCAACCCGTTCCAGGTGCTCGACCGTACCGGCCACATGCCCTATACCGAATGCGCCAAACACATGGGCAAGGCGCTGCCGGCACACGACAGGCTCAGAAGCATTTACAACCAGGATGGCAGGCACTATCCCCAGTGGATTGAAGACCTGGAGAAGTCGGGACGAATCGGCCTTTCCGGGAAGGAAAAGGAAGGTTTTTTCAAATGGACCGGGGCAGCCAACAGAGAGAAAATCACCGGGGTGTATGATCCCAAAACCAAGGCCTATGTTGCCATTGCAGAGGTTAACCAACTGGATTACTGGTCGCTGTCAACTGCTGCGGCACTGGATCACCGGGAGTCAACCATCAAAAGCATTGCCGGCCTGATTAAAATCGCCGAATCCGACGACAAGGGCGGACGCACATTCAGGAGATATGTGATCCCCATCATGCTGTATGCGCTTGACCTGATCCAGGACAATTACGCCACCGCCGCCGACATTGACTCCTCCACGAAGACCGGGCTCCGGTTCAAGTATGGCATCTGCGAGATCATTGACAAATTCCTGGATCATTTCGGCATTGACGGCATGATCGGGCTGGTTAAAAAATCGGGGCTTGAAAACCCTGACAGGACCGAGCTTTTTGATGTGGATGGGAAGTCAGGTCCCCGGAAAGATCTTCCATCCCTGCTCCATACCATGAAGAAAAAAGGGTGGACGAACCTGCTCGGGTATGGCCGCATCTATGGCACACCCGTGAGCCAGCGTAATTTTGCCACCGGGGAGATGGATATCTACTACAACGACCTTCGCTTTGTTTATCCTTCCAGAAAGGACCGCGTCGCCTCCATCATTTTTGACAATCCCCTCCGTGGGAATGTATGGAATCGCAACACGCTTGACCAGCTTGATCATGCAGTGGGAATATCCATCAGCCTGTATGAAAAAGGAGAACTCGGCGCTTTGCTGTTCACTGCATCAGGCAAGGGAATGCGCATGCTTGGCGCGGATGCCAGGCAATTCAACAAAGGCTGGTTTGATGCAAAATCGGGATACCAGTTCCTCGGAGAGGAAGATGCCTCGTATTTCACAAAAGCCGGAATGAAACTGTTCCGGTTTATCCAGGAGATGCCCGTATGGACCATTGGTGTGTTCGGCGAGAAATGGGGCGGCGGTGCAGAATTCACCTACTTCCTGAACCAGCGCTTTGACCTGGTATTGCAGGGCGTTGAATTTGATTCCCTCAAGCGTAAGAATGTATTCCGTATCAAGAAGAACTACAACCAGCCGGAAATTGAATATGGCATCCTTGGAGGATTCGGTGCCGTGCAGGAACTGGTGCGCCTGGGGTTCGGAGAATCGCTTATTGACGAGCTTTTCCTGCAGGGACTCACTGCAACACGCGCCTACGAACTCGGACTCTCCAATGGAACCGGCGATGATGAATACGAACTGCTTGAGCGGGCATTTGAACTTGCCCGACTGAAGCAGAAATACGCGGTGCCTTATGCGGTTGCACTGTACAACCTGCAAAAGAAGAATGCTTTTGCTGAAGGTTGCAACGATGACCGGCTGACAAAGGAATGCGGCGAAACGTTTAATCCTGCGAAAAATCCGTACATTTCGGGTGCATTGTTACGGCTGCTCAACATCGGCGGGCAAAATCCGTCATTGAATCTTGCAGTGCAGGGACGGTTGCCGGGATGGGAAAACAATTATGACGAACTTTACAATTCATAACCAAAACGAATGTCAACAATCAGATACAAGTCACCCGATTACTACCAGGTAGATGAACTTTTTACCGACGAGCACAAACTGATCCGCGGATCGGTGCGCGACTGGGTGAACAGGGCAGTCATGCCCATTATTGACGAGGCCAACCAGAAACATGAATTTCCCCGCCACCTGGTGAAGGAGCTGGGAGAGATCGGCGCCTTCGGTCCCTATATCCCGGTTGAGTACGGCGGTTCGGGACTGGACCAGATCTCTTACGGACTGATCATGCAGGAACTGGAGCGGGGCGATTCAAGCATCCGGTCGATGGCTTCGGTACAGTCATCGCTGGTGATGTACCCCATCTATAAGTACGGAACAGAGGAGCAGCGCAGGAAATACCTGCCAAAGCTGGCCACCGGTGAGATGATCGGCGCTTTCGGCCTCACCGAACCCAACCACGGCTCGGACCCGGGGGGCATGCTGAGCAAATTCACCGACCAGGGCGATCATTACCTGTTGAACGGATCCAAAATGTGGATCACCAATGCGCCCATTGCCGATGTCAGCGTGGTGTGGGCCAAAGATGAAACAGGCACGGTGAAAGGGTTGCTTGTTGAACGGGGCATGGAAGGCTTTACCTCCCCCGAAACATTGAGAAAATGGTCATTGCGGTCATCCTCCACGGGAGAACTGGTTTTTGACAACGTTAAAGTTCCCAAAGAAAACCTGCTGCCCGGAGTCAAGGGGCTTAAAGGACCGTTAAGTTGCCTTAGTTCTGCACGGTATGGCATTGCATGGGGCGTAATCGGCGCCGCCATGGATTGTTACGATACTGCGCTCCAATATTCAAAGGAAAGAATACAATTCGGGAAACCCATTGCCGCATTCCAGCTCACACAAAAAAAACTGGCGGAGATCCTTACAGAGATCACGAAAGCCCAGTTGCTTGCCTGGCGCCTCGGAACCCTGCGCAACGAGGACAGGGCCACCCCTGCCCAGATCTCCATGGCCAAGAGAAACAATGTAAAAATGGCGCTTGACACCGCACGCGAATCGCGCCAGATATTAGGCGCCATGGGCATTACCGGCGATTTCCCGATGATGCGTCACATGATGAACCTGGAATCGGTGATCACCTACGAGGGAACCCATGATGTGCACTTGCTTATTACGGGGATGGATGTGACGGGGGAGAGCGCGTTTTGACCTCACCCCCCCCACCGGGAACAGGGACTAATCGGACCTCACCCCCCGGCCCCCTCTCCATAAAGAGAGGGGGAGGACGGGCACCAGATTTAATTAATTATGACGTTTGTATATGAAAATAAAGGATGTTGGGGTGGTGATACTTGCGGCAGGAAAGTCGGAAAGGATGAAGGAGATGAAGGCATTCCTGAGGTTTGACGAAACTCATTCTTTCATTGACAGGATCGTTGAAAATTATTCATCCTGGGGGTGCAGGGAGATTGTGATCGTAACCAGCCCGGATGCTTGTCGGAGAATTAATACAGAAAAAAATATTCCTGAATGGGTCTCCCTCATTGTGAATGATCACCTTGATTTTGAGCGGTTTTATTCGGTGAAGCTGGGAATTGGTGCGATCAACACATCCCCGTTTTGTTTCATTCAGAATATTGACAACCCTTTCATTGATGAAGAAATACTGGATTATCTCTACCAATACAGGAGCCCCGAACAATATATTTCCCCTGTTTTCATGGAAAAAGGAGGACACCCTGTCCTGCTCAACCGGAAAAATATGAAGCAGATCCTGTCCTGGCCGGAAAATTCAGCTACCTTTAAGGAGGTTTTAAGCACGATGGACAGCAGGAGGATTGAAATGCAGGATGAACGGGTGCTTGTCAACATCAACAATCCGGGGGATTATGATCGTTACTTTCATAAAAATCAGTAAGGCTTTTAACTTTCAATGCAGCAACTGAAGCTAAAAATAAACGGCAAACAATATCATCTCCTGGTTGAGGACCATGAAATGCTGTCGCATGTCATACGGGAAAAAGCCGGGCTGACAGGGACCAAAGTCGGTTGCGGGCAGGGCAGCTGCGGCGCCTGTACCGTGCTGCTGAACGACAAGGCCGTGCTGAGCTGCATCACCCCCGCGATGCGCTGCGATAATGCTGAAATCACCACCATTGAAGCGCTTGCCACGGAGGGGAAACTGCATAAGCTCCAGGAAAAGTTCGTTGAGAAAGGTGCCGTTCAATGCGGGTTTTGCACGCCGGGGATGGTGATGACCGCCCTGAGCCTGGCACCTTCATTGCATGAAACAGGAGAAATCGGCCAGCTGATGGCCCGGATCAAAGAGGGATTGTCGGGAAACCTTTGCAGATGCACCGGCTATAAAAAAATTATTGAGGCCGTGGCAGAATATGTCGTTGAATCCTCAGGCAAAGGCCTTCAACATGCAGACCCCAATCCTTCCCGGCTTTCCGATAATGGCGCTGTCGGCGTCAGAAGGCCTTACATTGAAGCTGAAAAGAAGGTAAAGGGTTTGGCAGAATATGCTGATGATATCATTTCAAAAAATGCGCTTCATTGCAAATTCCTCCGAAGTACCTATGCTCATGCCCTGATCGAAGAGATTGACATCCGTGATGCCCTGAATTTTCCCGGGGTTCATTATATCGCCACCGGGAAAGAACTGCCTGTAAAATTCGGCGTTCTCCCGATATCACAGGATGAAACCGCCATGGCGGTTGACAAAGTGCGGTACATCGGCGAAATTGTTGCCGCGGTGGCTGCCGACAGTGAAGAAGCGGCTGTTGAGGCAAGCAAACTGATCAGGGTCAGGTACAAACCGATCAGGGAGTTCCTGTCCATTGAAGAGTCGCTGAACGATGCCGGTGAAGATGAGAAGATCCATGATTACGGAAAGTTCAATAACAACATACACAAGAAGGCGGAATTACGCTTTGGCGATCAGCAAGCGGGCCTTCGTGAAGCAGATTTCACCGTAAAAAAATCATTCTGGTTTGACGGCGTGAATCACGGCTTTACCGAGCCACATGCTGCCACTGCATCCTGGGATGAAAACGGGCTCACCATTGTAACGGCGACCCAGGTTCCACACTACCTGCACCGTGCACTTGCAAAAGTCATGGAAGTTCCGCTCAATCGTGTCAGGGTCATTAAACCGTATCTCGGCGGTGGCTTCGGGGGCAAAAGCGATCCGTTCCCCCACGAGATCATCGTATCCCATCTTGCCCGGAAAACCGGCAGAACCGTCAGGGTTTGCCTGTCAAGGGAAGAGGTATTCCTCACCAACCACGGGCGGCATCCGTCAAAAATGACCGTTGAACTGGGAATATCAAAGGATGGCCTCATGCAGGCCCTGGACGCGGATATCGCCATTGATGGAGGAGCTTACGGAAGTTTCGGTGTGGTAACATCCTATTATAACGGGGTGCTGTTGCAGGCCCCTTACCGGCTGAATAATTTCGGGTTTCGCACCTACCGTGTGTATACCAACAAACCCCAATGCGGGGCCATGCGCGGACATGGGGCCGTGAATTCACGTTTTGCCGTTGAATCACTGCTGGATGACCTGGCTCACCAGATCAATATGGACCCCTGTGAATTGAGGATGAAGAACTTCCTTGATTCAAACACACTCACAGTGGGCCAATACCGCATCACTTCCAATGGCAGCCGGGAATCGCTGGAAAAGGTGATGGAACTCTCAGGATGGAAAAACCGCATCGGAAAAATGGAGAAAGGCAGAGGCCTTGGCGTTGCCTGCGGGTTCTTCATCAGCGGCAGTGCCCTTCCCATCATCTGGAACGAACTGCCACAGTCGGTGGTTCACCTGAAACTTGATTTTGACGGACGCGTGCTGGTTACATCCGGCTCAAGCGACATCGGGCAGGGCAGCGACACCATGCTGGCCATCATCGTCTCTGAAGTTCTCGGTATCGGGATGGATAAGATCTTTGTCCTTGCTGCAGATACACTGCTAACGCCTGTTGATTTCGGAAGCTATTCAAGCCGGGTAACCTTCATGGCCGGAAATGCTGCAAAAGATGCAGCACAAAACCTGAGAACCGAGATTATTTCAGCATTGACCAAAAAGTACAACACGGACCCCGATGAGCTGAACTTCAGCGGCAACCGGGTATTCAGCAACGATAAAACCCTTGACCTTTCCTGGCCGGAGGTTGTTGACAATCTTACCGCCAACCGCGGTGCCGTTTGCGTCAGCGGTAAATACATATCCCCAAAACTTGGCGGTGACTTCAAAGGTGCCGGAGCCGGGTTAAGCCCCTCCTACTCCTTTGGCGCCTGCATCGCCGAGGTGGAGGTTGACACAGAAACGGGGTATGTGAAAGTCACCAACATCTGGGGAGCCCATGATTGCGGCAAGGCGCTGAACCCGCTGGCTGTGGAAGGACAGCTGGAAGGGTCGTGGCACATGGGAACCGGCCAGGCCATCAGCGAGCAGATGACTTACCACAAAGGGCTGCTGATGAACAACAACTTCCTGGAGTATAAAATTCCAACTTCACTGGATACCCCCGACATTCACGCCAGTATCATTGAAACCATTGATCCGGAAGGGCCTTTCGGGGCGAAGGAGGCAGGCGAAGGGGCCATCCACCCTGTGATTCCCGCCATCGCCAATGCCGTGTTCAATGCAGTGGGCGTTCGTATCACCAGGCTGCCCATCAGGGCGGAAGATATCCTTGAACAAATGAAAGATCCGGGAAAGGCAGGAGATAAACGATGATTCCAACCAACACATACATCAGGGCCACATCCGTTGAACAGGCTATTTCCATGGCACAGGCGCACCAGGGGGCTTTCCGGTACCTCGCCGGGGGAACCGATGCGCTGGTCAATAAATTCCAGGGAAATGATGAAGCTTCGGTACTGATCGATATTTCCGGCATTGCAGCATTAAAACAAATTGTTACCGGCGACAGTCTGCTGGTCATAGGATCCATGGTTTGCCTTGATGACCTGGAAAAACACCCTGTCATTTCCGGGCGGATTCCTGCACTGGTTGAAGCCGCACAGTCGGTGGCCTCGCCAACCATCCGCAAAACCGCTACCCTTGGCGGCAACCTTCTTTGCGAGAACCGCTGCACTTTTTACAACCAGAGCGCATGGTGGCGTGAGGCGGCAGGCCATTGCCTGAAATGCCACGGCACCGTATGCCTTGCCACAGGCGGCAGTAAAAACTGTTTTTCGAAATTTGTTTCTGATACCGCGGTGGTGCTCATCAGCCTGGATGCCCATATTGAGGTTTCCGGGGCGACAGGAACAACGATCATACCGCTCGGGAGCATCTACACCGGCGACGGGATCAATCCCCGCCAGGTCAGCGAAACAGCCGTCATCCGGTCGGTTCATGTTCAGGTTGGCGGAAATCCGAAAACCATTTACAAGAAACTGAGGAAGCGCGAGTCAATTGATTTCACTTCGCTTTCCACAGCTGTTACACTCCAGGACTCAGGCAGGATAAGGATTGTGATGGGCGGCGTTCATGCGAAGCCTGTTGTGGTTGACGGTTCAGCGGCCGACAACATGAATGACCTGATCAACCTGGCTGTTACGACCTCCAGAATGGTTGATAATGATACCTATTCAAGGGCATACCGGAAGGAAATAATCAGCGTATTCCTGGAGCGGAGTTTCAGGGAGTTGAAGTTAATACATGACTGAAAAATGAATCTAGAAAACAAAACGGCCATTGTCACAGGCGGTATCTCCGGGATCGGGGCTGCCATCAGCCTTGAACTGGCGAGATGCGGCGCCAATGTGGCCATCATTGACCTCAAGCCCGATGAAGAGGCTGCTGAAATACTGGAACAACTTACCGAAACAGGTTGTACTGCCATTTTCATCCGATCCGACATTTCCGATTTCGCGGCCTCCATCCAGGCGGTTCAGTTCGTTGTTGATACCTACGGCCAGGTTGACATCCTGGTTAACAATGCGGGGATCAACCGCGACGGGGTTATCTGGAAGATGACCGAGGAGCAGTGGGACGACGTGATCCGGGTGAACCTGAAAGGATATTTCAACTTCATCCGGGCTGTTTCGCCCATTTTCAGGGAGCAGCAGTCGGGAAAGATCGTCAACATCACCTCCATCAACGGGATCAGGGGCAAATTCGGCCAGTCAAACTATTCCGCCTCCAAAGCCGGTATCATCGGGCTGACCAAATCGGTGGCCAAAGAGCTCGGAAAATACAATGTCAATGTGAATGCCATTGCTCCCGGCCTGATTGAAACCGAAATGATGCGAAATACGGATGAATCGGTGCGGACCGCCGCCCTGGAGGAGATTGTGCTGAAAAGGCTTGGCCAGCCTGAAGACATTGCCAACGTGGCCGCATTCCTTTGTTCTGCCCTGGCACAACACATCACCGGAGAGGTGATCAAGGTGGACGGCGGACAATATATTTAAACAACCCTGATGATGGAATTGAAAGATATTGTTGTTATTGCAGCCTGCAGAACAGCCATGGGAAAGTTCGGAGGAACCCTCAAAGACATCCCTTCCTATGACCTGGGTGCCACTGTTATCAGGGAATCCCTGATGCGGGCCTCCTTAAGCGGCGACCAGGTTGATGACGTCATCCTGGGGAGTTGCCGCCAGGCCGGAAATGGTCCCAACCCGGCCCGCACCGCTGCTGTCAGAGGAGGTGTTCCGGTATCTGTTCCGGCCATCACGCTCAATATGGCCTGCCCTTCCGGGATGCGCGCAATAGCGCTGGCAGCCCAGGGAATCATGTCGCGCGATGTGGAACTGGCCATTGCCGGCGGATTTGACAGCATGAGTTCCATCCCCTACCTGCTGAAAGGGGCGCGCTGGGACGGTTTTAAAATGGGCAATAAGACCCTTGAAGACGGATGGAGCGACAGCATCGACCCCCTGATTGGCCAGGGCATGGGTGAAACCGCAGAAAACCTGTATGATAAATACATGATTTCAAGGGGAGACCAGGATAACTTTGCCGTGGAAAGCCACCTGAAAGCCTCGGCAGCGCAGAAAAACGGGTGGTTTGATGAAGAGATTGTTCCGGTGGAAATACCGGCATCCGGCAGTTCACCTGCTTACCTGTTTACCAGGGATGAGACCATCCGCCATGAACTGAACCCGGAGAAAATGGCCGCAATAAAACCTGCATTCAAAAAGGGAGGCACCGTAACTGCGGGAAACTCCTGCGGATTGAGCGACGGCGCAACAGCCCTCATCATCACACACCGGCGAAAAGCAGCTGAACTCGGGATCAAGCCGCTGTTTTCAATCGTTTCCTACGCCCAAACCGCTGTTGATCCTTCCACCATGGGAGAAGGACCAGCCTGGTCCATCCCGGCAGCGCTTAAAAAAGCGGGCATGATCCTTGGCGACATGGACCTTATCGAGGTAAACGAAGCGTTCGCCATCCAGGTTTTAAGCAATGAAAAAGCATTGAAGTGGGACCGGTCAAGATTAAACGTTAACGGCGGTTCCATTGCCCTGGGACATCCTACTGGCATCAGCGGGGCAAGAATACTCGTTACAGGTTACCATGCTTTAAAACGCCAGGATAAGACCCTTTGCATCGCCTCCATCTGCGGAGGAGGAGGAGTTACAACGTCTATGATCATCCGCCGGGAGGATTAACCCTGTTTTCGCAAAGCCTGACGGCTTATTTTTTAACTGAATTGCGGATATAAGTAAGGGCTTTTAACACATCCCTGATGTCGGACCTCCCGCACTGGAATACCTGTTCATCCATTTTATCATACGAATCGGGTTTATCATATCTGCGGATACAATTGTTGCATTCAACCAAAAGACCTGTTGACGAATCATAACTGATTCCAAACGGAAGCCACTCAGTGCGGCTTTTATGGTTGATTGCACTGCTCATTTTCACCTCATTCAGATTAAACCTGTATAATTCATCAGGCGCATTGACAGTGATGTTCCCGGCACGGTCAACACCCAGAATAATAGAATACGACAGGCGTGCATTGGCGTATTCAATGGCCTCTTCAACATTGGAATAACTTGTTATCCTGACAGCGCTTAGATTTTTAAGACCTGCTATTTTAGCCGGATCCAGGTTTGCATACGTGCTTTTAAGGTAGTAAAGCACCGTGATCACCTTGTATGCCCTGACCCTGTTTCTTGTCTGAAAGGATTTGCGCGTAATCAACTCCTTGTTACTGTTACCTTGTTTCTCCCCGATGCAAAAGTCACCGTATATCCTCACTTTTGATCCGTCGCTGTCGTCGTTGTATCCAAATTCGGACTTGGTCAGGTCAACCAGGTATGTTTCATCAGGGGCGTTGATGGTCATCATGCCGGCATTGTCGATGCCCGTGATCATGGAATATGACAGGTTTTCATTGATAAAGTCAATGGCATCCGCCACCGTTTTTGTGTTCAGTGTTGAATCGTTCATAACCAGTTTTTTTCCGCCTGATGAAGCGATATTCCGGTCGGCATTATACTTCTTTTTTAAGAATTTGAATGCATCGATTACCAGGTACACATCCTTTTCCGATTCGCATAAAAACGACTGGCGGCTTGTTTTCTCCGTCAGGATTTTATGTTCGTAATGCTCAATGCAATCCTCGCAAGCCACCCTGATCCTGTCGTCATTGTTTCCTCCGTTGTAATTGAAAGAGACATCCCTGAGATTAAATTTAATTTTTTCGCTCGGGGTGCTCATTGTAACTGTACCATCGGGATCGATCTTCTGCACCAGGGAATGGGAAAGATGGTCATTGATAAAATCTTTTGCCTCGTCGGCTGTGTTGTACTGGGCGAATCCGCTGGTTGCTGCGAGGAGCAGGATAAAAATGACTGCTATAAATCTGTTGGTTTTCATGGTTGGTTCAGGATTTGGTGTTTTTTAACAGACGATAGGACGTGGACGGATGATGAACGTTACAGTTTTTTTCAAATTATCCTTACTCAGAAAATAAAAGGAGGGCACCCGCACGGGGAGCCCTCCTGATGTTACCCAGCGAGATGCTGAGCATTTTTTAGCCGGTTACCTTGTTTTAACAAGTTTAAAGGTTTCCAGGTGGTCATCGGCGACCACTTTCACGTAGTAGAGCCCGTGGGGAAGATCCGGCAGCCAGAATTCATGCTTTCTTTCACCGACGATCTTTTCAGTCATCAGCCTTTCTCCGCGCATGCTGTATACTTCCACATTAACGTTGTCATAATTTATATCACCCTTCAGTTCAATGGTAAAGTTGCCGCTTGTCGGGTTCGGATAGAGTTTGAAGCAGGACTGCTCCATTGCAGGTGGAACCAATTCATCTTCACCGGCGACAACAGTCACCAGTGCCGGGGCCTGACCGCAATACCTTGAATTTGTGGTAATGTAGCCATACATATAACCTCCGGCCTGTACAGTTGTTCCTGGCAGGTAACGGATGTTGTGACCGGCGATCATCGTTGCACTGCCACCGTTCTGAACGGTAAAGGTTGTGCCGTTCCCTGCGATCGTGAGTGTTTGTATTGCATTGTAACAGTTGGTTTCTCCGTTTGACACTACACCGGTAACAGTAACCGTTACAGGCACACCCATAACATCCATTGTGATCGCATTGGAAGTTGCAGGATTACCAGACACACAGGAAGCATTGGAGGTGAGTACACATGTTACCACATCGGCATTTCCGGGAGCATACGCGAATGTCGGACTGCTCGTTCCGGCATTAAACCCATTTACTTTCCACTGGTATGCCGGGGCTGAACCACCGTTTACGATGGATGCCGTAAATGTGACAACCGTTCCGGCAGTAATCGGGTTTTCAGATGCTGTGATGGAAACGCTGACAGGTAATTGCGGTTCAAGCGTGATATGTACACAGTTGTCCATCCTGTTGATACAATGGGTTGTGACATTCTCAGCAAGTACCCAGTAGTAGCCGATAATGGTGTATGAGCCGAAGATGATCGGGCCACCGGTTCCCGGCAACGGATCGCTGACCGCGGTCAAACCTGTCCATAAGGTATAGGTTACTCCGATTTGTGATCCACTGATACCCAATACAAGGCCAGGACCTCCCGGACAATAACTTCCACTGCCGGTACCATTGTACAATGTCGGCAACGGATTAACTGACACGACCACCGGATCAATATCCGCGCAACCTGTCGGTGTTGTTGCCTTGATGTAATAGGTTCCAGCCGTAGCAGCCGTATAATTAAGCATAGGCGTGGTTCCTGCAGCATCAAGCCAGTAGCTGAGCACACCACCTTCGAGGTTGCTGCCTGCCGTGATATAGGCATCAGTAAGATTGACCTTGCTGGGTGAGCATACCGGGGCCGGATTGGTAATGACAAGAACCGGCTTTGGATTGACTGTGATCTGTATGCTGTTGGAATTGCTGCAACCTGTAGTGGTGTTCGTTTCGACTAACGAATAAGTAGTTGTGATGACAGGGTAAACCGTCGGATTTGCAAGTGTTGAAGTAAATCCGGCTGGTACGGATGACCATACGTAGGTATTTCCGGCAACTGGCGGTGCACCAATTGTTGTTCCTTCTGTGATACAGACCATCCTGCTGGTTCCGGCTGAAGCAGACGGCAAAGGATTCACCGTTACCACAACACTGTGGCTGCTGGTACATCCGGTGGCAGTGATGATCTCCATAACCGTATAAGTGATTGTAAATGCAGGTGTTACTGTCGGATTGGCGACTGTTGAAGTAAATCCTGCAGGAACAGAGCTCCAGCTATAGGTGTTGCCGGATACAGGGGCAGCGCCGAGCTGAGTGCTTTCCTTGAGGCAGATTGCCCGGTTGGCACCTGCAGTTGCAGATGGCAATGGGTTCACCGTTACCGTTACCGGCTTGATGTCGTAACAACCCGGCACTGTTGTTGCCTTTATGTAATATGTACCGGCACCGGCCGTGGCATAGTTGGACATCGGGCTTGTTGCCGCTTCATCCAGCCAGTAGCTTAAAGTGGAACCGTACATCGTACTTCCAAAGGTTACAGCAGGATCGGCAATGTTAACCGTGTTCGGGAAACATACCGGGTTCGGGTTGGTGATAACCAGGATCGGCAGCGGATTAATGCCCACGGTAGCGCTTGAATAATCTTTGCATCCGTGAGAGTCGGTTACCGTTACCGTATAAGTGCCTGCCGCGAGGCCAACTGCCGTCTGGGTAGTTTGTCCGTCACTCCACAGGTAAGTAAATCCGGGAGTACCACTGGTAACATTCACAGACAATACACCATCGCTGAATCCATCGCATCTAACGTTAGCAACAAGATATGCAGCGGCAACCGGGTTCGGGTAGAAATTCAGAACCATGGCGTCGCTTGCATTCGGGCAAGGTGAATTGGCTGTAAGATACATGGTCAGGATCACACTGCCGGCACTAATGTCTGCTGTGCTTGGCGTGTAAACCGGATGAATGGCGTGGATATCGTCAAATGTGCCGGTTCCTGAAGTTGACCAGGTTATATTTCCGTAATACAGAGCCGTTGAACCACTGACAAGATAGGATTCATCTTTGCAGATCATATCATCCGGACCGGCATTTGCAAGCGGTATACGGCTGATGCAAAGCTTCATCGCATCGGTAACCTCACCGCATGAAGTACCGGTAACATGCAGTATCAGGTATACACAACCGGCATCAATATCCGCCTGGCTTGGTATATAAACCGGGTTGAGGATCTGATTGTTGGTAAATGTACCTGTACCGGTTGTTTCCCAGTAGAGCGAGGTGTAGTTTGATGCCGTTGCATTGCAGACATAGCTTGTAGATGTTTCACAAATGGTTGCATCTGCACCTGCGTTTACAATCGCCTGGCTGTTGATGGTCAGGATCATTGCATCGCTGGCGCTGCCGCAGGTCGTGTTGCCTGTTACATGGAGCGTCAGTGTTACGGTACCAGCAGTGATATCGGCTGCACCTGGCGTATAAACCGGTGTGAGCGTCGATGTCGGGTTGCTGAAAGTACCTGTTCCGCTGGTGGTCCAGAAGATGGATGTGTAGTTTTCTGCTGTTCCCTGGAGGGTGTAGGAGGATGTTTCACAGATTGTTGCATCGCTTCCTGCGCTGACGATTGCAGCAGGGACGATGGTGATCACCATCTGGTCTGTCACATTCACACACGGGCTGGTTGAGGAGGCTGTCACTGTCAGTGTGACAGTGCCTGTTTCGCCGGATGCAGGAGTGTAGGTCGGGGTCAGCGTATTTGCTCCGGTCAGTGTACCATTTCCGTTATGGGTCCATGATATTGTTCCGGCATTTGCAGAAGTTGCAGTACTTACAGTAAACACTGAACCTTCACAAACCGTTGCATCAGAGCCTGCGTTAACAGAGGCCTGGCGCCTGATCGTGAGGACCATTGCATCACTGGTGCTGCCACACGGTGCATTGCCTGTTACATTCAGGGTCAGGTTAACTGATCCTGCTGCAATATCGGCTGCACTTGGCGTATAAACCGGGCTCAGCGTAGTTGTTGCGTTGCTGAACGTTCCTGTTCCGTTTGTGGTCCAGAGGAATGAACTGTAATTGGTGGCCGCACCTGCAAGAGTATGGCTTCCTGCTGTTTCACAGATCGTGGCATCAGCTCCGGCATTGGCAGTGGCTGCACCTTTGATGGTGATAACCATGGTGCTTATTGCAGCACTGCATGCGCTTGAAGCACCGGCCGTCAGGGTGAGTGTAACGACACCTGTTTCACCTGCACCCGGTGTATAAGTCGGGGTCAGCGTTGAAGCATTTGTCAGGGATCCTGTACCGTTTTCTGTCCAGGCCAGGGATGTGTAATTGCTGGCCGTTGCAGTATTTACAGTATAGGTTGATCCCTGGCAGATTACAGCATTGGTGCCTGCATAAGCAGCCGGCTGACGGTGGATGGTCAGCAACATGGCATCACTGGTATTTCCACAAGGAGCGTTTCCTGTCACAGTCAGGGTCAGGATGACTGAACCAGCAGTGATATCGGCTGCACTCGGTGTGTAAATCGGTGAAAGCATTGTTGTATTGCTGAATGTTCCGGATCCGTTTGTCGTCCAGAGATACGCTGAATAGTTGGTCGCACCACCTGTAAGGGTGTAGTTGCCAGCCGTTTCACAGATCGTGGCGTCAGCACCGGCACTTGCCCATGCTTCTCCGTTGATGATGATGGTCATCGTGCTTACTGCCGGGATACATCCGCTGGCTGCACTGGCCGTCAGGGTCAGGGTTACTGTTCCTGTCTGAAGTGCTGTCGGGGTGTAAGTCGGAGTTAACGTGCCGGCATTGGTGAGCGTACCAGCTCCGGTTGCGGTCCAGAGGATTGTCGTATAGTTGCTTGCGCTGGCTGTATTTACAGTAAAGGCCGTACCCTGGCAGATTGTAGCGTTGGTACCTGCATTAGCAACCGGTTGAGCGTGGATCGTCAGGATCATAGCATCTGTAACTCTTGCGCAATATTGTGCAGACATTCCCGTCAGGGTCAGGGTGACTGTTCCTGCTGCAATGTCGGCTGCACTTGGCGTATAGACCGGGTTCAGTACATTGACATTGCTGAATGTACCTGTTCCGGTTGTACTCCAGGCCATACTGGTGGTATAGCTTGATGTAGCTGTTGTCAGTGTGTATGTGCCTGTTGCGCAGATCGTCGCATCCGTACCGGCGTTCACGATTGCCTGGCGATTGATTGTCAGGGTCATCGCATCCGTTGCACTTGTGCACGGGCTGGTGGAGGTGGCTGTTACAGTCAGAATAACTGAACCTGCATTGATATCTGCTGCGCTTGGTGTATAAACCGCGTGCAGGATCGTGGCATCTGCAAACGTGCCCGTGCCGCTGGTTGCCCAGAGGTATGCCACTGTATGCGAAGCTGTTGATCCGCTGAGTGAGTATGTACCTGCTGATTCGCAGATCGTGGCATCGGCTCCGGCGTTGACAATAGCCTGACGTTTGATCGTCAGAGTCATCGCATCGCTGGTGGCGCTGCACGGTGCATTGCCCGTTACATTCAGAGTCAGAATAACTGAGCCTGCTGTAATATCGGCTGCACTTGGCGTATAGGTCGGGCTCAGCGTGGTAGTGGTGTTGCTGAACGTTCCTGTTCCGTTGGTGGTCCACAGGTAGGAAGCATAGTTGGTTGCTGCACCTGTTAAGCTGTAGCTGCCTGCCGTTTCACAGATCGTGGCATCAGCACCGGCACTGGCCGTTGCTAAGCCGTTGATCGTGATGGTCATCGTGCTTACGGCCGGGATACATCCGCTGGCTGCACTCGCCGTCAGGGTCAGGGTCACAACACCTGTTTCACCTGCGCCCGGTGTATACATCGGGGTCAGTGTTGAGGAGCCTGTCAGTGATCCTGTGCCATTCTCTATCCATGCAAGCGTGGTATAGTTGCTTGCTGTGGCAGTGCTTACCGTGTAGGTTGAGCCCTGGCAGATCGTTGCATCAACACCTGCATCAGCAACCGGCTGACCGGAGATGGTCAGGATCATGATGTCGCTGGCATTGACACACGGTGAAGCTGAGATGCCCGTCAGGGTCAGGGTTACTGAGCCTGATGTGATATCGGCTGCACTTGGCGTATAGACCGGGTTCAGCGTTTCAAAGTTGCTGAAGGTTCCTGTTCCGCTGGTGGTCCATGCTACACCTGTTGCATAGGTCGATGTGGCTGTTGTCAGCTCATACGTACCTGTTTCACAGATCGTCTCATTAACACCGGCATTCACGATTACCTGGCGGCTGATGTTCAGTACCATCGCATCCGTTGCGCTTACGCAAGGACTTGTTGAGGTGCCCGTCAGGGTCAGGGTTACTGTTCCGGCAAGGATATCTGCTGCGCTTGGCGTGTAAACCGGGTGCAGGATCGTGGCATCTGCAAACGTGCCCGTGCCGCTGGTTGCCCAG
>CAJBYO010000049.1 GCA_903959905.1 uncultured Bacteroidales bacterium | reverse complement strand
GCCCTGGGGGCAGTCCAGATCGGTTACATCCTGAGCCAGAAAGTACCGGAAGCAGCCAAAGGCCGCTATTCGGTGATCGGTCAGGATGACAATAAACTCTATCGTGATGTTCCTTTGGTTAGTTCTCCCCAGACCGGTTTGTATTCTACACCCACCTTGATCAGCGAGACCGGCCAGGAGATTGTCATTGATCCCAAAACGACAAAGAACCTGATGGTGAACTACCCTCATGTTATTGATGCGATCAATTTTGCAAGGGTTCCGCAAAGGGCAGTTGGCAGGTATGTGGATACGCCGGTTTCACCTCCGGCAGGCATCCCAAGTGTCGTTGATCCTGAGTTCATGGCCAGCATCAACAAACTGAATGCTTTGATAGAAGGAGGTATCCCTGCTTTCATTTCATTCGAGCACCTCAGGGAAACGACAAACCGGGTCAATCAAATAGAGGCCGAAGTATCTAAATAACAGCAAAACCCTATGTTATCCATCCTGATTGCCGACCAAAGCCTTGACCTTTCCGATGATTTTTCGGTTTCACTGAACCTCAAATCTCCGATCTTCAACGATGTTGGCGATTATTCCTTTCCCTTCAAAGTTCCATCCACGGCAAGGAATATGTCAATCCTGGGATGGAAAAACCGGTTAGCTTCGAAGCAAAGTATTTATGAAACTTATGAAGGCAGTATCCGCTGGAACGGGATGGTCCTTTATACCGGTCAGATAAAGATCAAAACAGCAAATGACAAATCATTTGAGGGAACCCTGTACATCAACAAAGGAAACTTCAACTATGAAATCAAAGACCTCCTTTTGAACCGAGTGGATTTGGGCATGAAAAGTTTTCCCAGTGATCAGGATGCCGTCAATTACTTCAACTGGTCGTTGACCCATTTTTATCCGGAAGTTGATTTTTCTGTGCCGGAGATCGGCAACCTTGACTTTTTTGATCCGCAGGCAACCAATCCGGAGTTGATGGCTTACAACCATATTTTCCCGGATGGTTGGCTGCATAAAACCACCTCTGACGGGCAAAACAGAACCATCCTGATCCCTTTTCTTTACCTGAAATATGTGCTGAACAAGCTGGCAGAGAACTTTGGCTATCGGTTGCAGGATGAATTCTTTACTTCCAGCATAGAGCTTTCCCGCCTGGTGATTTACCATTCGGTAAACCTGAGCGAAGTTATATTCGGGCTGCAGCAACTATTCTACTGCCGCCTGGTACCCAGTGTGAAGGTCAGTGAATTCATCTCAGGACTGGAGAAGTGGTTCAATTGCAGCTTTCATGTGGATTCCAAGCAAAGGGTTGTGCGTATAGTCAGCAACAAAGAAGTGTTGCTTCGCTCAGAAGTTGTAGGGTTTTCTAAGAATATTCTCTCCATTACCCAGGAGATTCCGGAGCAGGTTACCGGCTTTCGGTTTCTGCTTGGTCCCGATGGTGGGGATAAGGTGTACCAGGAGCAGCTGGATTCGGAAAAAGGGATTACAGAAATGATCAAAGGTGCGGTGGGAAGTTTTGCGGAAATTCCGCCGTATCCATTCACCTGGCTTGGGGATATCTATTATATCGTCGATACAAACACCTGGTGGCAGTTGGGAGCCAATGGCATTTCATTTCTCATTGAGTGGCAGCAATTGCCAAACGGGCCATCACTGACCGACAAGTTTTTCTATAAATGGGGGGATGATAAAAATAAATACGAAACGATTTTCTCTTCACTTTCCGATAAATACATCGTGGTCAATAGCGGGAACCTTGGAGCTGACAATCAGAAAATCACCCCTCGTTTGTTTTGGGTAGGAATGGCCGGAGGCTGGGGAACCCCTGTTCGGCTCAGAGGCTTTGCCAACAATAGTAATTTTTCTCTCCGGTACACCGGTGGAAATGGCTTGTTCAATCTCTACTGGAAAGACTGGGTAAACTGGATCATGGAGACCAGAAAGAGCGTCAAGATAGAAAAGCAGATGGATTTCATTGAACTAAAATCGATTGATTTCACAAAGCGTTACCGCATAAATGGGATCAATTACCTGATCAGTGAAATTACCGTCACCCTGAACAAATCCTCGATCAAATCTGCTCAGCTCAAGTGCTTCTCGGCACCCTGATACTGTCCTTTATTCCCCTGTGATCTCATGGTACTATTGCACCATGATTGACATCACCCAAACGCCCGATCTCATATCCTTTGCCGGAAATCCTGTATTATTTGAGGCCTGCTCAGATAATTACATGATCACACTTGGCAATCGGGCTTACTTTGAGCTGGTGGTGTCCGGTATCGATACCACTGCCGGTCATGCTTTTCATCTTCAGTTTGCAGGGAAAACCCTGATTTTTCAATCAGCCGGTTTCACCGGTTTTGACGGATTGCTGTTTGAAATTGCATATCTCGGTCAGACCTTCAATGACTTCGCTGCTAATATCTATCAGTGTTTTCAGGAAAATTACGACATCCAGAAAAATTTCAATGTAACGCTGGATCCGCCAGGGGCGAGCCACCGAAAAATAAAGCTTTCTGCAAAACAGTCCGGAGTCGATGGCACCGTTGTGCTGTCAAATAATGGGGTTACAGGAGTTGCTCAGGGGGTGAACACTCCCGGAACTGATGATCAGTACCGGGATTACTTTGGCATCCTTTGCCTGATCCGCGATACGCTTGGCAACCCGTTCGGAGAGGATATAAAACCCACCGATTTCGTTGGCAGTGCAAGGTTTGATATCTCGGATTACATCCGGGCAAAGTTTGCAGCGTGGGAAATGCAACGCTTTGAATTTCCGGAATTGACTGGGAACGCCAAAGCTCACGGATGGGATTACCTGCTTAAATACCGGGTATCGTTTGCAGAAAGCATTGCCGGCAATGTGAAAGGGCTGCATTCAACCGGATGGAATTATGCAATTGCAGGAGGCCTTAACCATGAACTGCTCACTTCGCTCAATGAAAAGTACCTGGAATATTTTTCTATTCCGGCCAATAAATTCAAGTTCCTATCATGGCTTCCCACTACAAAATATTCCCGCTCCGGAGTGATGGAAAAACTGTTCTTTCTGTTCCAGGACAATCCTTCGGCAGTTCACTATCGTCTTGTTGTGATCATCAATTTCACCGATGGATCGCATAAGGTAGTCAACGCGACCGAACAGGTGGCATTTACTGCCTTTTCGGTAATGGAATTCAAGGTTGGGTTTGATCACCTTGACCTGGTGAATGCCCAGTACGGCAAAACTGTTGAGTCGTGGGAGGTATTTTTGATGGACAGCAACGATGATTTCCTTTCAGAGCGCCGGGTATTTTATAATGATGAACGGTTTTTTGAGAACGAGAAGGTCTTTTTTTATCGGAATTCTTTTTCGGCCTATGATACTTTCAGGTTTACCGGAAAGTCGGATATCAACCTGGAATACGAGCGCTCAGTCGGAGCAACCATTCGGGAAGAGAAGGATACCTTTTTTAATGCCCCATCCAAACAGTTCAGCGCCAAAGAAACTGAAAACTGCAAAGCAAATTCCGGGTGGATTTCACTGGCAGAAAAGAATTGCCTAAGGGAACTTCTATTATCCACCGAAGCTTACGAACAGATCGGCAAAGAACTGTTCCAGATTATAGTCAAATCGACAAAAGTGACCCCATTCCTCAAGGGTGGAGAATATCTCTATAACCTTGAAATTGAATATGAACGCTCGTATCAGAACTCATTCTTCTCGGTTCACATCCCTGAAAGTTCAGCCAATACCATTTTGCTTCCTGAGCCTTTGACCTGGGATAATATGGAGGTCAGTTTTGACGACATGGAAATAACATTTGATCAGATAGAATTTTAATTATGGCAAGACAAGAGATCAATCTCGGCATTGTACCGGGTGATAAAAGGGGAGACAAGCTCCGCGTCGGCGGCAGGAAGATCAATGAGAACTTCACAGAGCTTTACAATAATCAGACTTCCGGTCAGGCTTCGCCTGTCATTGCTGCAAAGCATGTAATTACCGAAGATGAAAGCAACCGCTTGACAGATATCAACATCATTATCCCTGCACCTGGAGCAGGAAAATTCATTGACCTGATTTCTCTTATTGCCCGGGTCACCCCGGCATTGCCGCCGACGGGTGGATTACAGATTTCCCCCAGTCAGACATTGAACGTGACCACTGATGGCGACACTGAAACGCAGGATTGGGGCTATTTCCCGGCGATATTTCTGATGTCATCTGCTGAGACAATTCAGCGCATGACACCGGTATTCTCAACGATCCTCTTTGAAAATACGCCTGTCTATGTTTGCCTTTCCGGTGGAGAAAACCCCAAATCAGGCAGTTCAAAAATTGAGCTTTTCTATTTGTACCGGATCATTGACCCGGCAGCTTCAGGAACCCCCGGCGGTGGCAGCGCGGTGATTCAGGTCGTTCAGTCTATTGTCAACCAAAGTGAGATTACTATTCAGCACAACCTTCAGAAATATCCCACGGTGGTAGTTGTCGACACCACCGGACGTGAACTTATTACAGAAATAACGCATGAATCGACCGATCAGATGGTGATCCGGCTCAATCCTGCGGCCAGCGGAAAGATAATTTACAGTTAACCATTTCTATAAACCCTTAAACATCAAATCATGGCAAAAAAAGTGTTGGTCGCGCTCGACCTGAACAAAAACGAATTGCAGAATGCTGT
>CAJBYO010000048.1 GCA_903959905.1 uncultured Bacteroidales bacterium | reverse complement strand
TAAAAAACAATAAAACCAAATCAAGTTATTGACAATCATTTGTTTGTAACTACGTCGGAAATGAATATATACAACTATTATTATAAATCAATTTAACCCAAATTGCCCGTCCGACTTTTCGGAGTGGGCTCAAGTTTTAAGTATTAAGTATTAAGGGCAGCATGGCTTTCGTTCCACCATATCCGCCTGTCCGTTTGTCCGCCTGTCCGCTCGTCCGCTCGTCCGTTCGTCCCCTCACTTTTTCAACAACTTAAAAGCATGCCCCCACTCATTCCTTATAAACCCCGGGATACACCAGAGGATGCACAACGGCTCAATGGCCCTGGCTGCCTCCACGGCACCCATATCTTCGGTTTCCCAACCGAACTGGTCAAGGATTTTGGTCACCTGGCTCTTGGCTTCAGCGTCGTTGCCACAGATGAACATGGTTGGTTTTATTCCGCCAAAATCGGGGTTGATCATAAAGTTGTTTCCGACACTGTTCAGAGCTTTAACAAACTTTGCCTCCGGAAATGCCGACTGCAGCCGCTCCATCTGTGATTCTGCAAGGCTGGTGTAATATTGCAGTACACCGTTGACCGGCGCAGCATCGGCGATGGGGTTCGTGGTGTCAATAATAATTTTTCCAGCCAGGGTTTCTTTTCCCGACATCTGCAGTGCTGATTGTGCCATGGTTCCTTTAACTGCAAGCACAACAATGTCGCCAAACGCGGCAGCCTCGCTGAAACTGCCAACCTTACCGTTGTTTGATGCCTGCCATTCGGCCAGTTTTGAAGCGTTCCGGGTACCCATCATGACTTCGTAGCCATGTTTCAGAAACCCTGTGCCAAGCACCTGGGCCACTACGCCTGAACCTAGAATTCCGATTTTTGTTTTCATTGATTTGAATTTTGGTGATTGTTTGATTGATGATTATTGTTCACTCGTCCGCCTGTCCGCCTGTCCGCTTGTCCGCTTGTCCGCTTGTCCACCCGTCCTCCTTTTCACCCACCGCCTTATCGAAACCCTTGAAATATCCAGCAACCGATGATTCAGCAAATAGGTAATCACTTTTTTCTCTATGCTGTGATGCAGCGGGAGCAGGATTGCGATCAGGCCGATTTTGATAAGCAGGACTTTCCAGGGTTCCCCGTGGGTAAGTTCATGAATCTGCTGGTCGGCAAGCAGGATGATAAATTCAAACAGGAAGATGAACGAGAAAAACCCTGTCGTTTTGACGATCCATTCCGGCACTTTGAAGCTGCCAAGCATGATCAGGATAACAAAAACGGTGAGAATCCCTACCGTTATCGCGCTGTATTGCAGGTAATGCCTTCGGATGGTTGATTGTTTCTGTTGTTCCGCGACAATATCCCTCTGCCTGGTTTCATGGTCAATTTCCATAATAAGCAGTTGATCTTTTTTGGAAATGTTATTCAGACTGTCGCTGAGGACCTTGTTCATGAGGGCATAATTGAATGCGTTTTTGTAATCGCCTTTTTCGGCATAAATTGCCTGGAGATTCCTGGCTGCTGCAATCATGTACTCAATGTAAAAAGCAGATTTTGCAAGGTCATAAGAGGTTGAAAATTTTGCAATGGCGGCGTCTTTCTTTCCGGTTCGAAGCAGAAATTGCCCGAACCTGTTGTAAAAATTCGACTTCAGAATGATGTTCGGATCTGATTGCAGGGTCTTTTCCGCAAGGTTGAAATAATACAATGCTGAATCAGCTCTTTTTCCCTCTTCACAAAACAGCGCTTTAAGTCTGAAATAGAGTGAGGGGTTTTCAGATTCCAGCCTGTTCAGTTCCCCGGTTAATTTCTTCGCATAGAATTCGCGAAGCAGGCCAACCTTACCTGCTTCAATATAATGGGTCCTGACCAGTGCGATTTCATAGTTCAACAGCCGGGCATTCTGATGGCGCATGGCAAAGCTGAGAATATCATGCATGTTGATCTCATACAGTTGATTGTTGTTTGAATTGATGTCAATCACCTGCAGGTCATACTCTGTCCACATCCAGGCCAGTGAGTCAACCGGTTTTTTCCCTTCAATCAGGGCGCGTTCAAGCAATTTGTAATGTGTTGCCTTGCTGTATAATTTGCTGAAATTGTAAAAGTCTGATAACCTGGAATAGCATTCCCGGCGCAGGGTGGTCTTTTTTAACCGTTCCGACAGACTTGCTGCGTTGAGGTAATTCCTGAAGGCCTCAATCTTTTGATTTTTACCCTCAAGGCTCCTCCCGATAAAAAGGTAACTCTCCGTTTTCATCTCCGGGTTTTCTGAAGTGCCGGCAATTGAAAGCAGTTTATAGCTGTATTCCAGTGCTTTGTCAAATTCATAACCCGAGAGGTAAACGGATGCCAGGTTCTTGTAACACCGGAACATCATCTGCTGTTCTTTCGACGGAAAGGATAACTGCTCAGATTTCAGTCCATAATCGAGTGCTTTCCTGTAATTCTCGTGAAGGTCATTGGATTCAAGGTAACAGTTCAGTGCCAGGAAAAGCAGTTCTGGGCGATGGCTTTTTTCAGCAACCTGGATGGCGATTTCGCTGATGCTGTCGGCATAATGGTCGTCGCCCAGGTAATCGTGATGGAAATAGGCCAGTTCCGAGAGGGCAAGGATCTTCATGCTGTCGCTGGTGGCAGCATGATACGATGCCAGAAGTTTCTGTGCGCTTGAAGGTGGATCTGACTGGCCTCTTGATGTCATTCCACACATTAAAAAAAGCAGGAAAAGCACATGACGGACCGTTAAGATAATATTCATTATTTTTACCCGGTTGATGTTATTGTCATGACTTCCCATCGGCACAATTGCAAAAACATTTATTTGGAAATGATCATAATGTGTTATCTTTGAGCAAAATTAATCATTTATTTATTATAATTCTAAATAAATTAACATGAAAACAAATAAATTTTTCTACACGGTGATAGGTTTTATAACCGGCATAGCAGCAGGCATTTCAGTGGTGGGATTACTTTCTTTTTCCGGCGGCCCGGCAACTCCGGTGCCGGGTGGAGGCCTCGCTCCGATTACCACGGACATGGCACACAGCTACCTCCTGAAATACTTGTCAGATGCAGCACCGGTTGCAACCGTGGTGAAGGGATTTACCATTGATAAAATCCAGCTTGATGCCATGAATGCCATTGCAAAGGAAAACCCTGATCTGGCGGGTTTCAGGATTTATATGGGTAAAGATAATGCAGCAAAAAGGATTGGTATTGTCATCGGAGTTGATGCAAACGGGAATGATGCAATCAAAAATACGGTCTTCAGCACCGATGCGGCAAAGTTGAGCCCATGCCCGCCGATTTGCGATGTGACGAGTCCGATCACGTTGGATAAATAAAAAGAGTTCTCGCAGATTTTCGCAGATTAAAACGCAGATTATAGCAGATAAAAATCAGATTAATTTCATTTAAATAATAATCTGCCCAAATCTGCGCCGTAATCTGCGAAAATCTGCGAGAACTTTTTCCCATAAATCCTCGAGAACTTTTTAAAAATCTGCCGTTACCTTTTCCTTATCTTTGCAAAAAAATACCGTGGAACCCACCAGCCCAATTCACCACAGCCCTTTTGAGGCGAAAATCATCGCAGCACTCCGGTCGGTGTTTGATCCGGAGATCCCTGTCAACATATTTGATCTGGGGTTGATCTATAACCTCCAGGTTGACGAACAGACCAGTGATGTATACATTCTCATGACCCTTACCAGTCCCAACTGCCCGGTGGCAGAAGATATGCCCCTGCAGGTGCAGGAAACTGTCAAGATGGTTGAAGGTGTTGGAACAGTTAAAGTTGAACTCACATTTGAGCCCCCCTGGGATAAGGATATGCTGTCGGAATCAGCCCTTCTGGAACTGGGACTACTATAAATACCTGCGAATGACTCCGCTTACCGGACCTTTGTTATCGGGCGTCAATCTTCCCGCTGATCTCAGGAAACTCAAACTTGAAGAGCTTCCGGCCCTTTGCGAAGAGATACGACAGTTTATCATTGAGGTGATGTCTGTCAACCCCGGCCACCTGGGTGCAAGCCTTGGGGCTGTGGAACTTGCAGTCGCCCTCCATTACGTACATGATACCCCGTTTGACAAGATCATCTGGGACGTTGGCCATCAGGCCTATGCGCACAAGATCCTCACCGGACGTAAAGACCGGTTTGAAACCATCCGCACATACAAGGGGATCAGCGGTTTTCCCAAAATGTCGGAGAGTGAATTTGATGCATTTGGAGTAGGGCACTCGTCAACCTCCATTTCAGCAGCCCTGGGCATGGCGGTTGCAGCCAAACTTGCCGGGCAAACCGACCGTCACCATGTCGCCGTGATCGGCGACGGTGCCATGACCGGCGGAATGGCCATGGAAGCACTCAACAATGCCGGTGTTTCCAATGCAAACCTGATGGTGATCCTGAACGACAACCAGATCGCCATTGACAAGAATGTAGGTGCCATCAAAGATTACCTCGCAGATATCGTCACCTCAAAAACTTACAACAAGGTGCGTGACAAGATCTGGCTGGCCATGGGAGGAGGCACCAAATACGGAAAGAATTCAAGGGCCATCGTCAAGCAGCTTGGCAATGCCGTTAAAACGACCCTGCTTAAAAGCGGGAATCTGTTTGAAGCCTTTAACTTCAGGTACTTTGGTCCTGTGGATGGCAATGATGTTATCCGGCTGGTGAAACTCCTGAAAGACATGAGGGACATCAAAGGTCCGAAACTGCTTCATATTCATACTGTTAAAGGTAAAGGGTTCCAGAAGGCTGAACAGGATCAGACCGTTTATCATGCACCGGGTGTGTTTGACAAGAAAACCGGAACCATCAAGGAGGACAAATGCCAGGGCCTTGCCCCGAAATACCAGACTGTTTTCGGCCGCACCATCATTGAACTGGCGGAGGCCAATCCGAAAATCGTCGGTATCACGCCGGCGATGGCTTCAGGTTGTTCGCTGAACCTCATGATGACGAAGATGCCCGACCGTACCTTTGATGTCGGTATTGCCGAGCAGCACGCAGTAACCTTCAGTGCCGGGATGGCTGCGTCGGGTTATATCCCGTTCTGCAACATTTACTCCACCTTTATGCAGCGCGGTTATGATCAGGTCATTCACGATGTTGCCCTGCAGAAACTGCATGTGGTACTCTGCCTTGACCGCGGAGGACTGGTAGGGGAGGATGGCGCCACCCATCACGGTGCATACGACCTGGCATACCTGAGGTGCATTCCCAACCTCACTGTTGCTTCTCCAATGAACGAGGAGGAACTGCGTAACATGATGTTCACGGCGCAGTTGCCCGGTAGCGGCCCGTTTGCCATCAGGTATCCCAAGGGGCGCGGTGTAATGACAAAATGGAAAACACCGCTGGCTCCCATGGAAATCGGGAAGGGGCAGATGGTTCGCGATGGAAAAGATGCCGCCATCATCACCCTCGGACATGTCGGCAATTATGCTGTTGAAGCCTGCAAAACACTTGAGAAGGACGGATTCTCAGCCGCCCATTTTAACCTCCGCTTCCTGAAGCCCATGGATGAAACAATGCTCCACCAGGTTTTCAGCAAATTCACCAGGATCATCACCGTTGAAGACGGATCCGTCATGGGTGGCATGGGCTCAGCCGTGCTTGAATTCATGGCCGACCATGGCTACAGCGCAAAGGTAACCAGGCTTGGTGTTCCCGACCAGTTCATTGAGCAGGGCTCGGTAGCCGAACTGCATCGGGAGTGTGGGTTTGATGCGGAGGGAATAGCAGAATGCCTGAGGAAAATGATTTAGGCCGGTATTAAATGGCAAAGTAGCAAAATGGCAA
The DNA here is from genome assembly GCA_903959905.1 of uncultured Bacteroidales bacterium. Lineage (GTDB taxonomy): Bacteria > Bacteroidota > Bacteroidia > Bacteroidales > FEN-979 > CAIVAT01. Next base: position 55,985 of record CAJBYO010000048.1, on the reverse strand, counting down.
AGTAGCAAAATTCACCCGTTCACTTACTCACCTCCTCACTCACGGGCTCCTCCGCCGGCTTCTTATTCTCCATCGTCTTCAACCCCACATACGCACCTGAACTTATTCCCATCATGGCCAGCAGGCTTTCATCCAGCTGCGGGATCTGTTGCAGCCTGATGACGCTGGCTACAAAGATGATTCCCATAATGGCTGTCCACATGAACATCTGGGCACGGTGTACGCTGTATCCCAGTTCGTCCTGGAGGATATCTGCAAAGAACGACACTGAGCGGGCGGTTTCATCGCTTTTGGTCTTTGTTCTCACATCAACCAGTCGTGAACCGGCCGTGGTTAGTGCACTTACCGAAATAAGGATCAGGGTGGAACCTGTTATAGGTGGCATTTCATCAGTGACGATCCAGATGTAAATGAAGGAGGAGGCTACTACGATTGACCAGAATGAGAGCTGGGTAAGTGCAAGACTGAACGGACTTGAATCGTCGCCGATCCTGATCAGGTTGGTTTTCGCAGCCAATACGATGAAAAGTACCGCAATAGCGAACACGAACAGCAGCGAAAACCCGATCGACCAGCTGCTCACATATTTTAACTCCAGCGGTTTCATGCCGCGGTCAACAGGAATTGTCATGCCATTGCGGAAACCGGCAGTAATGGCCATTGGTACTTTTGACCAGAGATACGGAAATACAGGATAAAACTTCATCAGGTAGGTCGAATGGCGGTCGAGATGGAAAATCAGTTGCTGCTTTGCCTGGTCAATGCCGATAAGTGGAATGTCACGCATGGCATTTCCGTTGATGTAAAGGATCACATCACCCATGGTGTCTTTTTGTCCGCCCGTGATGGAATCCGCAAGGGCTGTAAGTGCAACCAGGGAATCAAGTTTAAGGTAGATGTAGTCGTTGAACACCGCCATGTTCGCCGGCCTGGCTTTTAACATGGAGCCGGTTGAAACGACTTTGGGGTAGACGAGCCAGGGAGATTTAGGTTTGCTGGCTTCTGCAGCCTTCAATTTCTGTCGGATTGAGTCCAGCTGTTTTAAGAGCTGTTCCGTGTTCAGGGTATCAGATGTTGTTTCATTCGCTGCCGTTCCCGGGAGTTTGGCTGTGAGGAACAACAGGATCAGGCAAAGGGTGTATAGTTTTATTTTCATGGAGTTGTCTGTTTAATTTTTTTTGTAAAAAATGACTCACGATAAAAAGTATTCCAACCACTACAAACGGGAAATTGATCAAAAGAACCACACTCATGCTCATCCATACTGAATGATTCATCTGGTAGTTCATCATGAAAACCAATGGCAGTAATCCAAGGGCGATGATCACAAACATGATTCCGCCGATCAGCTCCCGTTTCCAGGCAACAGCAAGGAAAATCATCAGCAAAAAGTCGGGGATCATATGCATGAAGAATCCACCGATCTGCTGCCACAGAGGCATCCCGGGTTCAAAAGCATCCAGTGAAAACAGGCTGACAAATAAAATTGCCAGGATGCAGATAATTCGTGGAATCCAGTGGAAGTGCCTGAAGTTAGTGTTCATATACTGGCCGTGTTGGAATTGGCGGCGCAAGATACAACATTATTGAAACGTTGTCAATCCGGGTTGATTTATATGATCAGCGTTTGATGATTTTAACGATCGTTCCGCCGGTCCTCAGCAGGTAAATGCCATTATCCCAGGAGGCAGTGAGGATCCTGGTCCTTTTACCTGCCAGAGTGCCCGAGGTTATTGTGGCTCCCAGGCAATTGTAAATTTCATAGGTATCCCCTGGCTTCCCGGGATTGATCTGAAAATCCCCTGAAAAAGGGTTCGGGAAAACAGCGGGCCCGGCATCGGGAGGCAGATGATCCACAGCAGAAGTGGCATTCATGGGTCCCACTTTCAGGCTGTTCCCAAAACTGGTTACCCACATTTCATTGGTGTTGAAGGGGTTGAAAAATACCCTCTCCGGCTGTCTGAAAGGATAGGAGTCTACCAGGCTCCATGCGGGAACCGCCTCATTCATGTTCCTGCTCACCCAAAGTCCCTGTGTTTCGGTGGTCAGGTATGCGTGTGAATGATTTTCAGGGTTGAAGGTAAGTGATGTTACCCTGTCAAACTGGCTCCCGGTGAGTTTTACCCAGGATGTACCGCGATTGGAGGTTTTATAGAGGCCCCCTTTTCCGTTCGGGGCGCCACCCCATCCACTGAAAACCCCGGCGTACCAGGTGTTTTGCTCCGGATCGGCCGGGTCAATGATGATGTCCCTGGTCCAGTAAAACATGTTTGGGTCGCTGACATCGGTCCACGATCCTGTTACCGGATCATAGAGGAAAATGCCGGAACTGGCTGTGAAGACTGAGGAAGCATTCATCCTGCCGGAAAAAGTGCAGGCCATTTTCCCGTCGTTCAGCACCTCGATACATGCGGGATGCCCTTCCGTACGAGGCGGCGCGGAGAGGTGGGCCCAGGTTGACGATGAGAGGCTGCTGAGGTTGTCCGTCATCCAGATGCCGCCCTGGCTGGAGGCGCCGCCACCGCCATAGTGTACCACACTGGCATACATCCGGTCGGGCCGGGCAGGATCAGTGGCAATCCAGTATACCGGGTGCCCGAAGGCATGCAGCAGGTTCCAGGTAAATCCGTTGTCTGTTGAAAAGTAGATGTTTCCTGATGCGTCGGAAACATCCAGCTGAGCATCCTTCAGCCGGGTGCTTTCATAAAGGTCGTGCACCCTGGAGGTGGAGGCGAAGAGCGTGCCGTTGGCGGTACGTACGATCCGGTACAGTGAATTGACCAGGAAACCGGAGTAGTTGTATCCCCATGTTTGTCCGCTGTCGGTACTCCGGATGCCGCCATTATCGGAAAAGGCTGCAAACAGATTGGCCGGTGAGATCCAGAAAACCTGCCAGCAGGTGGTATTTTCAAGTCCGATGCTCTGATAAGATTGCTTAACCGGTGTTGGCTGTCCGGCAGGATGTTGCCCTGCGCCATTCACATACGCTTGCTGCCATGTGGTTCCCCCATTGGAGGTGGTATGAACCAGGGCGTAATCACCGAACACTGCTTTTTGGGAATTATAGGGTGCCACTGCGATGCCGAAGCAGATTTCGGCCCAGCTCCAGCCTTTGTCGCCGCCAAATCCGCACCAGCCTGTTTCAATATTTTGATTGTTGGCCGTTATGAATACTTTTTGCCAGGTCGCCCCCGCATTGGTTGTTTTGTAAACCAGCGGTGCCGCAAGCGAATGATCGTTCCCGGCCAGATATACCGTATTGATGTCATTGCGGGCCATTGCGGCATACATGATGAAATCGTTGGTGAAATCCAGCCCTGTTGACCTGGGTACCCATGTTCCTGAGGCATTGTCCATTGAATACACCCCTTTGGCGAAGTTGTAATAGTCCCAGGGCATGACACCGTTGTATGTGTTGCCAGGGCTGCTTGTTATGCAGTAAAACCGCAGTGTATTTCCCGTCCTGGCCCCGCAGAAGTTCCAGATCACCTCTCCGGAAGGAAGGCTGCCGGAGGTCAGCAGGGAAAAGGAGTTTCCGCTGTTCGTGGAATACCAGATCCCCTCGTTTGTTCCGATATAAATGCTGTTTCCGTCAAACACCACGCCTCCGAATGTTATTCCTGCGCCCATGTTTGAAGCATGTTTTATCAGGCTGAAGGTTGTGCCGCCATTGTTTGAAATGACAAGGTCACCATAGTACCCCATGATGACCTGACCCGGCTTGTCGTAGTTTGCACGCAACTGGTAAACCCTGCCAAGGTTCGGGTCGTAACCCGGAAGCATGGTCCATGTGTTTCCCCCGTCGGTTGTTTTCACGGGATATCCCTGGTTCCCGTCGTTGTGAATGGAGTACGCAATAGCCGGATCCGTGGTAAATTCCCAGGTTGAAGTGCCGAACACCTGGAGCTTTGTAAACGGGACCTGGCTGTATGACTTTCCAAAGTCAGTCGTGTGGAACATTTCGCTCATGTCGCAGCTGATGTAGAATTCACTGTCGTTTGCCGGGTTGATGGTCGGGAAGAACAGCGCGCCGCCTCCTCCTGCACCCCTTGGGTAAAAGGTGGCCGGCTGGCCGAGGGTGGAACAGGCCCATACTGAAAAAGTGAGGAAGAGGAAGATTTTTTTCATCTTTGCACTGTTTGGTTTCTGAATATAAAGATGCCCAAACAACCACGAAAGTTGTCTGAACCGTTGATAAATATCCAAACCATGCATGAAAATCAAAAAACGGCGATCGTTACCGGGGCTTATGGCGCCATCGGGCAGGCCATTGCTGCGGGCATCGCCATGAACGGATACAGGGTCATCCTGGTGGGCCGCGACAGCAATATGCTTGAAAATACCCGGAAAACACTGGTGAGCCGCACAGGAAACAATGACATCCTGGTTGAAGCGGTTGACCTGGGCCTGCATGCTGATATTGCTTCCTTCAGCCGGCGATGGAAGGGCCCATTGCACCTGTTGGTGAACAACGCGGCAACCGCCCCGCGCCAGCGCACGGAAACCTCCGAGGGAATTGAAGTGCAGTGGGCGACGAATGTTCTTGCATATTTCAGGATGACGCAATATTTTCATCCTTTCATGGAAAATATACCGGATGCGCGTATTGTCAACGTGGCGAGCTACTGGGCTGGTGGGTTGAATCTTTCCGACCCGGAATTTAAAACCAGGACTTATGATAACGATAAATCCTACCGACAGGCAAAACAGGCCAATCGCATGATCTCGGCTGTATTTGCGGAAAGGTTGATTCAGGCAGGGATCACGGTGAATTCGTGCCACCCCGGAGATGTCAATTCAAAGTTGAGCAATGCCTTTGGCTTCGGAGGGTCAGAATCGCCGGAGGAGGGAGCTGCAACGCCCCTGTACCTGTCTCTTTCGAAGGATGTTCAGGGTATTACAGGCAAGTACTATGAGCACCTGAAGGCGGCTGCCTGTCCATTTTCTGCCGACCGGAACGCAACGGAAGCACTGTTCCGTTTGTGCGAAAGTGCCGGTTAAAGGCGCCTTTTCACTGTGTTCCAGCTGTTGGTGATCAGGAAACTCTCATCCATGTTGTTTACCATGGCCCTGAATTTGCTGATGGGCACAGAAAATGTCAGCGTATCTTTTGGTACATAAGGCCTGGCTGAAATGTCAAACATGCCTAGAATAGCCTTCGGATGCTCCTGTTCGTTCTGGAACCAGGGGTGGTAAACGATAGTGCCGCATCCCGATCCGAACGGTGCAATGACCCCGCTGCCGTCGGGCTGGTCAAAGTTGGCCAGGGTGAAAAGGGCGGATATGACATCGGGTTTTGAGAAGAAGATGACAGCATCAGGGTTGTCATCCGGGGTAAGCTGGTCAAACCTTTTGAAGACGATATACCGGCCTTTTGCAGGTATACAGCGGGTGTTTGAAATATACTCCTTTACAATTTCCGGCGATTGCAGGTAACGTTCACCCTCCAGTTTGCCGGGGATCCCATACGAAAGGAACTGTTCAAAGTCGGGTTTCATCTTATCCGTATACCCGAGGTAACGCTTTGACCCACTGCATCCAAGTGATTGTATGTTCCAGGCAAGCGGCCTGCCTTTCCTCACTATGGCCAGCTCACGCACAATGCAGCTGTGGCCGTCGGGGAGGTTGGCCCGGTCAACATCGCCGGGGTCATCAACATAAAAAAAGGTGATGGGTAATTCACTTTCGCCAAAGTACCTTGTCCATTTGGCTAAGAAGAGGTTTCTGAAATTTATATCCATGGGGTTAAGATTTAGCAGTCAGAAAATACAATTTCACCCTTGCCGGTGATGAATGCTCAGGAACTTGACATTGCGGGCATTTTGCCGTCATATTTTTTATCTGTCACAAGTTTCAGCATGAAATCAGCCACATCGGCCCTTGGAATGCTGCGCGATGTAGGAATATCAAGGTTGATTTTGTAAGTACTGGTCTTCGGTGAATCGGTCAGTCCGGTAGGGCGGATGATCACCCATTCGGCCTTGCTCTCCTCAATCACTTTTACCTGGCGTTTCTTATCTGCAAAAACATGGTTGAGGAACAGCGGCATGATAATTTTACCAAACCAGAAGCCGCCGTCGTTGCCAAGAATCCCGGCGGAAGACATGCAGATAAAGCGTTTTACCCCTTTGGATTCCATCGCTTTCAGGATGTTTGCTGTTCCATCAGAAAGCATTGTATTCGGCTTGTTCCTGTCATTCCCGAGCGCGCAAAGTACTGCATCCTGCCCCTCCACCGCCAGGGTTACTTTCTCCGGATCCATAACGTCACCCTCCACCACACGCAGGTTTTTATGCTGTATTGTTACCCTGGCTTGCTGCCGTGTAAAAGCAGTTACTGTATAACCCTTGTTAAGTGCCTGGTAAACAATAAGAATCCCCGTTTTCCCACTCGCTCCGAATACCGCTATTTTCATTGATGAATTTTTTGTAAAATTACAAATAAATCCTCAAACAATTCCCTCCCGCTCACCTGTTCCGCTGTTCACCCGCGCTCCCGGGCGATTTCATCCACGGGCTTCACCCGTCCACCCCCGTTTCCATCCATGGGCTTCACCCATGGCTATTAATGTACGGCCCCTTTGGGGCCTGGGTTGCTGAACCAACCTTAATCTACCCTTTCACCTGTTCACCGGTTCACCAGTCCACCCGTCCGCCCGTCCGCTTGTCCACCTGTCCGCTTGTCCGCTTGTCCGCCCGTCCACCCGTCCGCTTGTCCGCCCGTCCGCTTGTCCGCCTGTCCAAAAACCTATACCTTTAGCAAAAATTTTCCCCCGTGTCCAACCCACACCTCTTCCGAAAAAAAAGCATCGCCCACATTTTGCAGGATGCCCATAACCGTGAGGGTGATCATTCGGGGTTGAAAAAGAGCCTGAATGTGGTTGATCTCACGGCCCTCGGCATCGCTGCGGTGATCGGGGCGGGAATCTTCAGCACCATTGGAAATGCAGCGGCAAGCGGCGGCCCTGCGGTATCATTGCTCTTTCTTTTCACGGCCATGGCATGTGCTTTTTCGGCCCTGTGCTATGCCCAGTTTGCTTCGCTCATCCCCATTAGCGGGAGTGCCTATACCTACGCCTATGCCAGTTTTGGGGAGCTCATTGCCTGGATCATCGGCTGGGACCTGATCATGGAGTATGCCATCGGGAACATCGCCGTGGCCATCTCCTGGTCCGACTATTTCACCGGCTTCCTGGGTGGAATAGGCCTTCATGTGCCGGCATTCCTGGGCATTGATTACCTTTCTGCTGCCCGAGGATACCACCAGGCCATGCTGGAACTGATGCGTGGTGTGCCACTTTCAAATCTACCCGATGCTGTGCGCGAAGCATACACTGCATGGCAATCGGCACCGATGATCGGCGGGATCAGGCTCATTGCCGACATTCCTGCTTTTTCGATTGTTGTTTTTATTTCCGTGCTGGTGTACGTTGGGATCTATGAGACCAAGGTAGCCAGCAACACCATGGTCCTGCTCAAGGTTGGCATCCTCCTGCTTATTATCGGAGTGGGGTCATTTTACATTGATCCCACAAACTGGCATCCCTTTGCCCCGAACGGCGTTTCGGGTGTTTTAAAGGGAGTGTCTGCAGTCTTTTTCGCCTATATTGGTTTTGATGCCATCTCCACCACGGCCGAGGAGTGCCGGAATCCACGGAGAGACCTCCCCAGGGCCATTATCCTGGCGCTGATCATCACCACCGTTCTGTACGTCATGATCAGCCTGGTGCTTACCGGTATGCTGCATTATTCAGAGCTTGGTGTCGGCGACCCGCTGGCCTATGCCTTTCAGAAGCTTCACCTGGCGAAACTCTCAGGTGTAATCGCCATCAGTGCGGTGATTGCCATGGCCAGCGTGCTGCTGGTATTCCAGGTGGGACAGCCGCGTATCTGGATGAGTATGAGCCGCGACGGGCTCCTCCCTCCGTCGTTTTCAAAGATCCATCCCAGGTTCAAAACCCCATGGTTTGCCACGGTAATAGCCGGGATCCTTGTTGCTGTACCCTCCCTGTTCATGAACCTCACGGAGGTGACCGACCTCACCAGCATCGGCACTCTGTTTGCCTTTATCCTGGTATCGGGCGGGGTGCTGGTGCTACAAAGTGGTTGGAAAAAGAACGACATCCCAAACAATGAAAAAGGGTTCCAGGTTCCATATTTCAACAGCCGCTATTTTCTGCCGGTGATCTGGACGGGAGTTTTTACAGGACTTTATTACTGGAATCAGGCTGATGTAAATGAGTTTATAAGTTCCATCTCCGGCGTTGACCGGATACTGGAGCTCTGTTCCAATATCCCGCACCTGCTCATCCATGATTTCCCTATCCTGATCTTCATTATTTCCTCAGTTGTCCTGACCTGGTACGGCATACGCCGGCAGTTTTCGCTGATCCCGGTATTGGGGTTGCTGACCAACTTCTACCTGATGGCCCAGCTTGGCGTGACAAACTGGATGCGGTTCCTGGTGTGGCTGGCGATCGGGTTGGTGATTTACTTTGTGTATGGCCGGAGGCACAGCAAACTTTTTAAATAGCGAAATGGTAAAACGGTAAAATGGTAAAACGGTAAAACGGTAAAATTTGGTTACCCGTCACGCGTCACCTGTCACCTGTCACTTGTAATTTGTAACTAGTCATTCATAATGTCTCTCCCCGAAATCACAGTCCTCGTCACAGCCGGCATCTTCGTCGGGTTCATCAACACCCTTTCAGGCGGGGGGTCGGTGATCAGCCTGTCTCTGCTACTTATTCTAGGACTGCCTGCGGATATTGCAAATGGCACCAACCGCATCAGCATTTTCTTTCAGACCTTTTCCTCTGTTGGCAGTTTCACCAGGCAGAAGATGTTTACCAACCTGCGCCCGGTATGGCTGGGCATTCCTGCAACCATCGGGGCCATCATGGGCGCCTACCTGGCGGTGGATGTAAATACGCGGGTGATTGAGATCGCCATGTCGGTGGCCATGGTGGTTATGCTGTTTTTCCTTTTCTATAAGCCGGATAAGTGGCTGAAACAGAATCCGCGGCTCCTTGAAGGCTCCCTAAAGTGGTGGCAACTGGCTATTTTCTTCGTTGTGGGGTTTTATGGCGGTTTTATCCAGGTGGGTGTTGGTTATTTCCTGCTGATGGCGCTCGTTTTAGGTACAGGGTATGACCTTGTGAAAGCAAATGCAGTAAAGAACCTCATCGTTTTCTTTTACGCCATCTTTGCCCTGCTGGTGTTCATGGCCGACGGCAAGGTGAATTACCTCTACGGGATCATCCTTTCGGCCGGCAGCATGATCGGGGCGCTGGTTGCATCCTACTTTGCCGTCAGAAAAGGAGCGGGGTTCATCCGGGCGGTTATTCTTTTGTCGGTGGTGCTGACGATACTGCAAATAACAGGATTGATTGACTTTTCAGCGCTGTTAAAGCACATTCTCTGAAAGAGTTCATCCTCCTCAATCTACTGCTTTTCGTACTGCTGAACTTCGTCAAAAACGTACTCAAGTGAAATGCCAGCCAGCCTGAACATCTCTTCCGACTCCTTCCCATCGTGATATTTGCGTTCGCAAACCACCCGTTCAATGCCGCAATTGATGATGAGCATGGCGCAGGTACGGCAGGGGGTCATACGGCAGTATAAGGTTGATTTTTCCAGGGGAATGCCCAGCCGTGCAGCCTGGCAGATCGCATTCTGCTCGGCATGAACCGTTCGCACGCAGTGCTGGGTTACACGGTCATCTTCATGCAGCACCTTTTTCATCAGGTGGCCTACTTCATCACAATGAGGCAACCCGCGGGGAGATCCGACATAACCGGTCACGAGGATCTGTTTGTCGCGGGCAATCACGCAGCCGCTCCGGCCGCGGTCGCAGGTGGCACGCTCTGATACCGTGTGTGCGATCTGCATGAAGTATTCATCCCAGGTTGGGCGGATATATGCTGTAGGTTCCATGTAGTTTGAATTTGCAGCGTAAAGGTACAAATCATTTCCTGAGAAAAAACCGGGGAATGACAGGTGTCCATATTCCCCGGAAAAATGTTAAATTTGCCGTAATTCCCTGCGGGTGATATATTTATGCCCCGTGATTCTCAACCTTTTTCTGAATGGTACTAAAAAAACAGATTTTTTTATGAAAATTAAACAGATTTTAATAGTGTTTGTCCTGGTTATCAATGGCCTGGGGGCAGGGGCTGCCAACTTTCATTTTCTTCCTTATAAAATATCGCAACCCAACGGTGCAACCATAAATTGCTTCGTATCCGGGGATGAATATTTCAACTGGCTGCATGATCAGGAGGGATATACGATCATACAGGCGTCCGACGGGTATTACTTTTGGGGCGTGACGAGCGGAGATGTTGTTGTTCCCACAGCATACAGGGCAGATAACACTGATCCTGCAGCGGCCGGCCTGAAGAAATGGGCTAAGATTTCGCTGGCTGCATACAACGGGCGGAAGGCATTTTATGCAGAGAATACAGATCAGTCAATTAAAGCGCCGCACACAGGTACCATGAACAACGTGGCTTTATATATCAAGTTTAATGATGATGTTGAGTTTGCCACCACCCGACAGGTTTATGACAATAAATTCAACTTCCCCACCGGGAAATCGCTTAAGTCATATTACAGCGAGGTGTCGTACCAGACATTTACCATCAGCACATCCCATTACCCCGAATGTGCACTGACTACAAATTTTTCTTACCGTGATACCCACAACAGGAATTACTTTGAACCCTACAATGCAACAGCCAACCCGCAGGGTTATAACGGAGACTCGGAACGAAGAGAACGGGAACATACCCTTCTGAAGGATGCGGTGAACTGGATCAATGCCAATTCACCGGTACCTGCCGGGTTGAATATTGACGGCGACAGTGACGGCAATGTCGACAATGTCTGCTTCATCATCCGGGGCGGAAACGGGGCATGGGCAGAGTTGCTATGGGCGCACCGGTGGTCGCTCTATTCCGAGTACGTTTACATCAATGGGAAAAGAGTGTACGATTATACCTTCCAGCCTGAATCGCAGGTGGATGTTACCACGTTGTGCCACGAAATGTTCCACGCCCTCGGGTCGCCTGATCTTTACCACTATTCCAGCGACGGGTTTGCCCCGGTTGATTCGTGGGACCTGATGGAAAGCGGCAGCGGCCACATGGGTGCCTATATGAAGTGGAAATATACTGAGAATTCATGGATCAGTGCCATGCCGTTTATAACGACTTCCGGAACCTATACGCTGCATCCGCTCACTTCAGCGGCAAACAACTGCTACGCCATAGCCTCGCCCTATTCTTCATCCGAATTTTTCGTGGTGGAGTACCGTAAAAAAGGAGGAACTTTTGAGAATTCCCTTCCGGGTTCCGGGTTGCTTGTTTACCGCATTGACCCCTCACTTGGCGGCAATGCCGGCGGCCCACCCGACGAGGTATATATCTACAGGCCGGGCGGCACCCATACCACGAACGGCACCCCTGCCAATGCCTATTTCTCGGCAGGTTCGCACCGCACAAAGATCAACGACTTCACCAACCCTTCCTCTTTCCTCCAGAACGGATCAAAGGGCGGGTTGCGTATCTCCCAGGTAACTTTCGCTGACACCACCATCTCTTTTACCGTGGATGTGATCAACCTGAACGATCCTGCTGCTTTTTCTGCTACGGCAACAAGCATTTCCGAAGTGATGCTTGACTGGCAGAAGAATTCAACCGGGAACAAAGTGATGATTGCATTTGATACCGTGAGCCAGTTTGGGGCGCCGGTCAATGGAACCAGCTACACGCCCGGAAGTTCCATCGGCGGGGGAGGACATGTCATTTACACCGGCACTGATATATCATTTATCCATGCCGGGCTTATGCCACAGAAGCACTACTACTATAAAGCCTGGTCTGTACTCCCGGGAAATGCCTACTCTCCCGGACTTTTACGCAGTGCTGTAACCCTGTGTTCAACGGTCACATCACTTCCTTTTACCGAAGGGTTTGAGGCCAGTTCCGACTCACCGGCATGCTGGCTTGAAGACAATACCGATCCGGCATGGCAGTTTATAGCCGGAAACGGGCTGGGGGCAGTTTACGGCTATCCTGCCACTGCCCATTCAGGGCTGCATAACGCCTGCCTGGTGGATGCCACTACCGCCCCCGACTACAACACCCTGATGACCCCTGTTATTGATGTGTCGGGCTATACGGATGTCAAGCTTAAATTCTGGATGTTCATGCAGAAATGGGGATCGCGGCAGGATGAACTGAAGGTGATGTTCCGCACCAATCCGGCATTGCCGTGGACCGTCTTGCAGAACTTTACACAATCGGTCACTGCCTGGACTGAGCAGACCATTGCCCTGCCTTCCGGTACGGGTGAAATGCAGATCGGGTTCTGCGGAAATTCAAGATGGGCGCTTGGTGTTTGCATTGATGATATCGAAATATCAGGAACTGCCCTGCCAACCTTGAATGTATCCCCGCTGAACCGGAACGTGCTGATGACAGGTGGAACAACAACGTTCACGGTTTCCAGTCCTGTGGCCTGGACAGCCACCTGCGATGCCCCATCCTGGTGCACGGTCACACCTTCGGGAACAGGCAATGCCCTGATTACGGCAACCTATGCGGAGAATCCCCTGTATGAGAAACGGGTTGCGAATATCACCGTCACGGCCACCGGACAGCCTGTCCAAACGGCCACCGTTACCCAGAACGCTTCAACCCTGTCGGTTGCAACCCTTTCTTCGGGAGGCATTCGCATCTATCCCAATCCGGCAAACGGTTTTTGCAGGATTGCCTGTGAGAACGGGACTGCACGGATCCTGGAAATCAGCCTTTCCGACTACGCCGGTAAGGTTATCCTCTGTGAGAAAGGAGCGGGAAAATCAGGGGTTGACCTTGACCTCTCATCGGTGGCACCCGGGCCTTACCTTGTGAGGATTATCGGAGAAAACGAGACGGTGATAAAGAAACTCAGTATTACCCGGTAATCTGTTTCAGCACCTTTTCAACCTCGCCGAAAAGGTCTTCTTTTGTTCCGTCGTTGTTCAGGATAAAATCGGCCTCTTTGATGCAGGCACGGAGATTCTGTTTGTTCGGGTCGGAGGTGTTCATTTCCCGCGCTTCGTTGGCCGTGAAGGTTTCATAGGTGATATTGTCTGTTTCTGAATTCCGCCCGGTGATCCGGGCATAACGCAGATGTTGTTCCGCATCTACGGCCAGCAGGTGAAAGTTGCCCTTTTTCCTCAGCGAATCAATCTCACCCGGCGTGCGTATGCTTTCAATAATGCAGTTGTTCCCTGTCACCAGGGCCTCCAGGTACAACTGGTCCGTAACATAGGACGGGCCATGCTTTGCGCGTAACTCATTGGCCACACTGACCATGCTGTCGCGGTTCTCCGCCATGCCCCGCCTGCCGATCTCTTTCAGGAGATACGCCCTCACGGAATAGTGCGTGAAGCCCTTCTTTTCCATGAGGTACTCAACAACTGTTCCTTTGCCTGCACCGAGGGTGCCTGTGATTCCGATGATGATCATATGTGAAGATAAGGTGACGGGTGACGGGTGACGCGTGACGCGTGACGCGTGACGGGTGACGCGTGACAGGTGACAGGTGTCAAATGCCAGGAGTCATGCATTAAGTTGTTAAGTATTAAGTTATTAAGTATTAAGTATTAAGTGACTGATACTGATCTTTATTCATGTTTTCTTTACATTCTTTGCATTTTCTGCATTGTTTGCATTGTTTACATTGTCTGCATTGTTTGCATTCTCCTCCCTTTAGATTCCTCCTGCTTTCAGCCGTTCTATCCACTTCTCTGCAGTTACCGGCTGGAAATTCTCCAGGTCGGCGATCAATTGAACAAAGTCGGTGCCTTCGATCAGGAGGGCCCGGTGTTCGGGGCGGAGGAATTTCTCTTCTACGGCGTGGTTGAGCATGGTCAGCAGGGGATTGTAGAAGCCGTCTATGTTCAGCAGCCCGATGGGCTTTTTGATGATCCCCAGCTGGTTCCAGGTAAGCACTTCAAACACCTCATCCAGGGTTCCGTATGCGCCGGGCAAGGCAATAAATGCATCCGAAAGTTCGGCCATCATGGCCTTGCGTTCCTGCATGCCTTCAACAATATGCATTTCGGTAAGGTTGGTGTGGGCCACTTCCCGTTCAACAAGCGATTTCGGCATCACTCCGATCGCCTTCCCCCCGCCTGCCAGCATCGTATCGGCGAGCACCCCCATCAATCCAACATTGGCTCCGCCGTACACGAGGGTGATTTCCCTGGAAACCATATAACGTGCAAGCGATGCAGCCATTTCTCCGTACAGGGGTTGACTTCCCATGCTGGAACCGCAGAAAATGCAAAGGTTTTTAATCATTAAATCTGTATTTTTGTCCTTAAATTGTGAGTCAAAGATAACAAGAATCGGTTCATCAATCATCTTTTTCTCTGTGTACCTCTGTGTCTTCTCTGTGTACCTCTGTGTTACAAAATATTACACAGAGGTACACAGAGAAGACACAGAGAGCCACGGAGTAATTAATGAATAATACGCCATCATTCAAAGTATTCATCATCATTTACCCGTTTTAGTATATGTTGTACCCATTAAAATTCAAACCGGTATTCAAAGAGAGGATCTGGGGCGGACAAAAGATCAAGACCAGCCTCGGTCTTGATTTTTCACCGCTGCCCAATTGCGGCGAGGCATGGACCCTTTCCGGTGTTCCCGAAAGTCAGACAGTTATATCCAATGGCTTCCTGGCCGGGAATGAACTCAACGAGGTCCAGGAGATCTACATGGATGAACTTGTTGGCGAACATGTTTTTGCCCGCTACCCGGATGAGTTCCCCATCCTGGTCAAGTTTCTCGATGCCAACGACTGGCTCTCGCTCCAGGTCCATCCCGACGATGCGCTTGCTGCGCGCCGGCAGATCGGGCACGGCAAAACCGAGATGTGGTATGTGATCAATTCCGAGCCGGGTGCTGAGCTCATCTCCGGGTTCAACAGGGCAATGAATGCTGAAAAATACCTGGAGGCGTTTAAAAACAAGTCCCTCGGTGAGGTGCTCAACCGCGAGAAAGTACACAAAGGGGACACCTTCTTTATCCCGGCAGGGCGTATCCACGCCCTCGGGCCCGGCATCCTGATTGCAGAGATCCAGCAAACATCCGATACCACTTACCGCATCCATGACTGGGACCGGGTAGATGCCGAAGGGAAGTCGAGGGAACTGCATACTGAACTCGCCACAGAGGCCATTGATTTTGCCCCGGTTGATTCTTACCGTGTAAATTACCGGCAGGTGAAGAATAAGCCAGCCACCCTGGCCGACTGCCCCTATTTTACGGCGAATGTGCTTGAAGCTGACATGGAGATCAGGAAAGATTACAGTGCACTTGACTCTTTTGTCATCTATGTGTGCGTGGATGGCGCCGGGGAACTCATTGCCGGGGAAGAACGGGTTACCCTTACAACCGGGGAAGTAGTTCTTCTTCCAGCCACAATTGAGGAGGTTTTTCTGAAGCCAAGCCCTAACATCCGGATAATGGAAGTCTACATTCCATAAATATTTCCTACTTTTGTGCAATAAATAACACTCATGATGAAAACACTCCGGATTTTATTACTTCTATGTCTCATTTCTTCTGTCACATTTGCCCAGGAAAGCATTTTCAACTACAAGAAACTGCCGTCGGTGAAGCTTAAAACGGTGAAAGGACTGCCATTCAGTTCCGACAGCATTACGAACAACGGGAAACCTATCATCATCAGTTTCTGGGCAACATGGTGCAAGCCTTGTGTGCGCGAACTGACTACCATTGCCGATGTTTACGACGACTGGGTCACTGAAACCGGTGTAAAACTTTACGCCATCTCCGTTGATGATTCACGTTCAATGACCCTTGTCGGCCCGATGGTGAACGGAAAAGGGTGGGAGTACACCGTACTGCTTGACCCGAACAGCGATTTCAAGCGTGCCATGAATGTAGGCCCCATTCCGCATACTTTCCTGCTCAACGGAAAAGGCCAGGTTGTTTATCAGCATACCTCATTTTCAGAAGGCGACGAGCTGAACCTGATTGAAATGGTTCGCAAACTCAACCGCGGCGAAGAGATCAAGTAACAAGAAAACCAGTGCGTTTTATCATTTAACCATGAAAACCTTGAAAAGTCAAATCTGCTATTTTCTGGGGGCAATCAGCATATTGTTCCTTCTGCCTGTGACTGCCAGATCACAGGATGTGATAAAGGGAAGCGAAGTTCACGGCAGCATGCAGGCTGATGCCGCCTATTACCTCACCGATCCGAAAACAGGGATCACCGATTCGACCCTTGCCGGTAAACTGATCCGCATGAATTCCTTTGCCGAGGTGAACTATTCACTGGGCAACTTTACCGCAGGGATGCGTTTTGAGGCTTATCTCCCGCCGCTTACCGGGTATGATGCCCAGTACAACGGAACAGGTGTTCCTTACTGGTATGTCAATTATAAAAATAATTTTATCGATGTCACTGCCGGTAATTTCTATGAGCAGTTCGGCTATGGTATGATGCTGAGGACTTACCAGGAGTGGACGCTCGGATTCGACAATTCACTGCGCGGTGTCAGGGTGAAAGTCATGCCGGTGAAGGGGATTACCTTTAAAGGCGTTTATGGGGTTCAGCGGTACTACTGGGAACCTTACAAGGATTACAACCGCGGCATTGTGAAGGGCTTTGATGCCGATTTCTATCTCAATGATATTTTCACCAGCCTGAATGATGCAAAAGTAAAACTCACCCTTGGAGGTTCATTTGTAAGTAATTACCAGCAGGGAACCACCAAGGATATCCCGTACAACGGGCAGATGCTGGCACTCAAACTGCCGGAAAATGTGTCAAACTACGGTGGCCGGTTCAACCTGAACATCGGCGATTTTAACTGGTTTACGGAGTACGCGCATAAAATCAACGACCCTTCCTCACTGAACAACTATATTTACAAGGATGGCGACGGGCTCTTTACCAACATCTCGTTTTCTAAACCGGGACTTGGCATCTCCCTCATGTCAAAGTGGATCGATAACATGAGTTATAAATCCGACCGCTCTGTGTCCAACAACATGCTGAATATCAACTATCTGCCGGCCATCACCAAAGAGCATTCGTACGCCCTGGCCAGCATGTACCCCTATTCCACGCAGCCCAATGGCGAAGTCGGACTTTCGGGAACCGTCACCCTGCACTTCGCTAAGAAGTCGCCCCTGGGAGGAAAAACAGGCCTGTCTGTCGCAGCCAATTTCTCACAGGTCAACGGATTGCAAAAGAAACAGGTAAACGATACGACCTTCATCGGCCAGATCGGAACGCTGGGATACAAATCAGGTTTTTACGCAGCAGGCGATAACGTTTACTACCAGGACGCCAATATTGAAGTAACCAAGAAATTCGGGAAAAAGTGGAAAGGGATTTTTACTTATTTGTATCAAACCTATAACAAAGATGTGATCGAATCTCATGCCCCCGGCGATTTCGGCACCGTTTATTCGCAAATCGGCATCGCCGACATTGCCTGGAATATCACCAAAAAGCACACTCTTCGCTGGGAAGTGCAGGGACTCTGGACCAAACAGGACAAAGGGAACTGGGTGGCAGGGCTGGTTGAACTGACCATCTCGCCGGCCTGGTTTGTTTCTGTGGTTGACCAGTACAATTATGGCAACACAGATGCCACACAGCGGTTGAACTATTATACGGTGAGCGCAGGGTATACCAACCATTCAACCCGCATCGCACTTTCCTACGGAAGGCAGCGAGAGGGGATTATCTGCGTGGGTGGTGTTTGCCGCTATGTGCCGGCCACCAATGGCCTTACACTAACCATCACAGGCAGTTTCTGACCTGTTGCGGGAACAATCTGACAGTTTGAACGAAAAAAAGAAATCAGTATGAAAAATATATTCAGGATATCCATAGTGCTGCTGACCGGGGCCATACTGTTCCCGTCTTGTAACAAGATCAGCGACCCCTATTACTCGGTAAAGGCGGTGGTGGTTGATACCACCTGGCGCCCGGTGCTGCTGGAGGATTACACAGGGCACCTTTGTGTGAACTGTGCACCGGCGGCCACCCTAGCAGCTACCCTGCAGGAGCTTTACCCTGCACAGGTGTATGTTGTTTCGGTTCATGCAGGTCAGTTTGCCCTGCCCATTCCATCAAATCCTGATTTCACAGGTGATTACAGGTGCACGGCAAGCAACGACTGGTTCGGATACACCGGTTTCAACATTGACGGGAATCCGAAAGGAATGGTAAACAGGGTGCCGTTTAATAATAAAATTTCCTTTGGCACGTCTGACTGGAATGAAGCAGTTAAAAAAGTGAAAAGCACTTATTCAAGAATGGCGGTGATGACCGTGCACAATGTATATAATGCTGCAGGCAGTATGTTGAACTCCCGGATTGATGTAAAATTCCTTCAAGGCTATGCCGGGAAGGTTAATTTAACTGTTTGCATACTGGAAGACAGTATTATCGGCGGGCAAAAGAACATTATTCCCCCGGATTCAGTGCCACTCATCAGGCATTATAACTTCATGCATGTGCTCAGAGGT
The DNA here is from genome assembly GCA_903959905.1 of uncultured Bacteroidales bacterium. GTDB lineage: Bacteria > Bacteroidota > Bacteroidia > Bacteroidales > FEN-979 > CAIVAT01. The sequence goes on along the minus strand of CAJBYO010000048.1, from coordinate 37,411 downwards.
ACTTTAACAGGGAGTTTTGGTGATCTGATTGTAACAGCCCCCGCCAATGGGGACCTCATCACCAGGTCTTTTCCCTATGATTTCAATAAGAGCCCGTCATGGGTTCCCGAACATTGCAGCGTGATCGCCTTCATATCCGATGCCGACACCAAAGAGGTGCTCCACGTTGCAAAATCGGAACATCTTTAGGCGGGAGCGTGGTGGAGGCTATGCCAACTGTTGAGGGAAGGCTGAAGATAGAATCCAGTTTAAGAACTTGTCTTTTTTTTACCACTAAGGCCCTCCGTGCCTTAGTGGTTTTTTTTATCGGAATAACTGTGATCTTTCAATTAATTAATATTGCATTGAATAAAAATGTAACTTTGTGATACTGTTATCATCTGAAACAAACCTAATTCAATCCCCATGCGTAAAGTCCTCGTACTTTCAGCCATTCTTGCCTGGTCGGTGACCGGGTTCTGCGGCAACTGGATCAACATCAACAGTGCACTGCCCGGTGCAGCAAAAACAAGCCTCGTATCTTCAACCGTTGACAAGTCTGTAGTCCATATTACCCTTGGCGGCTACAGCCTGCGTGAGGTCCAAACACCCAACGGACCGGCATTCTCCGTTGACATTGACAATGCAACGCCCATCCTTGAGGCGGGCGCTCCTGATCTCCCCAAGATGACCGCATCCCTCGTAATTCCTGATATGGCTGCCATGAGCATCAGGGTTGTTTCATCAGATTTTACCGACTACCCGGGCATGGTGATAGCGCCTTCAAAGGGGGTCATTATGCGTGATGTTGACCCGGCTACGGTTCCTTATACCTACGGGGCATCCTATGCAACAGATGCTTTTTACCCCGGAACACTTGCAAACACCCGCGAACCTTATATTATCCGGGATGTGCGTGGCCAGACCATCATCGCCTATCCCTTTCAATACAACCCGGTTACAAAAGTCCTGCGTGTTTATCATGACATTACCCTTGAACTTTACAAAACAGGTGACAATGGCAGCAATCCGCTATTAGGTTCAGCCGGAAGCAAAATGGTCAGCCAGGATTTCAAGTCAGTATTTGAGCACCGTTTCATGAACTTCGATGCCATGAATTATGTGCCTCTGGGTGACTACGGGAACCTGCTTGTGATCTGCTACGGGCCCTTCATGGAGGCGATGCAGCCTTATGTGAAATGGAAACGCGCCGAGGGATACCAGACCGAGATGATCAGCAAAGATTCCATCGGTACCACGGCAGCACAACTGAAAAGTTATATTGCCAATTATTACAATACCAAAGGACTTACGCATGTGTTGCTTGTAGGCGACGGGGCACAGGTACCCACCAACACCGGAAGCGGGTTGGGTGGCCCTTCGGACAATGCTTACGGCTATGTTGTTGGAACAGATCACTACTCAGATGTTTTCATTGGCAGGTTCTCCGCTGAAAATGTGGCACAGGTGCAAACCCAGGTTCAACGGACACTGGAGTATGAACAAAACCCGCAATTCCTCACTGAGGACTGGCTCACCACCGTTATCGGAATTGGTTCTGACCAGGGGCCCGGTGATGACAATGAATATGATTACCAGCACATCCGCAACCAGCAAACACAGCTGTTGGCCTACAATTACACAGCGAACCCCGAACTTTTTGACGGTTCACAGGGCGGAAATGACGCCCCCGGCAATCCCACACCGCCCATGGTCGCCACAGAGGTAAACAACGGTGCCAGCCTGGTGCTCTATACGGGCCATGGCAGCAACAATTCATGGGGAACGTCAAACTTCAGCAATACCAACGTAAACCAGCTTACCAATGTTGGCAAGCTTCCGTTTATCTGGTCGGTTGCATGCGTGAACGGTAACTTTACAGCCGGAACATGTTTTGCAGAAGCCTGGCTTCGTGCCTCCCAGGGCGGACAACCCACCGGGGCCATTGCATTTCTTGGCTCAACCATCAATCAAAGCTGGAATTCACCCATGGAAGGGCAGGATGAGATGACCAATATCCTCTCCGAAACCGATCCCGGAAACATCAAAAGGACCTTTTCAGGCCTGTCTATCAACGGATGCATGAAGATGATCGATGCCTACGGAAGCGATGGCATGGCCATGGCCGACACCTGGACGGTATTCGGCGATCCGACCATTGCCGTGCGCACCGCACTTCCAGAGCCGATCGTCGCCCTCTACGACTCAACACTGTTTGTCAGCGACACCATGATCATGGTATACTGCAATGTGAACGGCGCCAGGGTTACTGCCACATCAGGTGATGCCATCCTGGCCACCAGCCTCGTGGCAAACGACACGGCAGTCCTTATTTTCCCTGCCTTAACAGAAGGTAACGACACTGTTCACCTTGTTGCTACCGCTTATAACAAACTTCCTTTCCAGGGCAAACTCACCGTTCATGCCATTCCTGCACCGGTGGTGGCAGGTTTCGTTGGGGTCCCTGCACAGGTTATCCCGGGCAACCAGGTTGCTTTTGCCGATACATCTTCGGGAAATACGACCACATGGCAATGGAGCTTCCCGGGCGGAACACCGGAGGTTTCAAATGAGAAAAACCCGGTTGTAACCTATAGTACTGTCGGAATTTATGATGTAAAACTCATCACCGGTGACGGGTTCACCATCGACAGTGTTTTTACCCCGGGATATATTGTTGTTGACTTTCCCGCTTCCACCGGTGAAAAAGGCGCATCCTTCAACTGCACGGTTTCTCCAAATCCGAACAATGGTGTATTCAGCCTCAACCTGAGAGTTGGTATGTCTGGTTTACTTGATGTTACCGTTTATGACATGATCGGCACCAGGGTTTATTCGGAGCAGGTCGTTTCCGGAGCCGGACAGCATTCAACAATGATGAACCTGTCTTCACTTCCCGACGGAATTTATTTTATGAAAATAGCTGGGCAGGAGGGAATGATCACGAAGAAGGTGGTTATCAAAAGGTAGAGACGCTGCTCATTTTTGGCCATTTCAGGAAAATTCGTTTGGTGGCTTTGCCGCAGGGGTTGAATATTGAATATTGATCAACGAATATTGAACTTTGAAGTCTGTGCTATCCAGCCATACTGCAGCATCCTTGCGTCACCCGCTCACCTTGTCCGCCCGTCCGCCTGTCCGCTCGTCCACCCTCCGCTTGGCCGCCCTCTCAGTCCAACTTCACCTGCCCCGCATGGATTTTCTTAATGTTGTACACCGGGTACCAGGCCGCCAGAAAACCGATGAAAAGAACAGTGCCCAGCACCACCAGGAAATCAATCAGCTGCATATTTACAGGGTAAGCGCTCACGACAAAACTGCTGTCGGCCGAGCCCAGCCTCACAAACCCATACCGCATCTGAAGCCAGCAGATAACTGCTCCGGCTGTCAACCCGATGATGGCGCCGATCAGGGAGATCAGCATCCCTTCCGTCAGGAAGATCCTGCGGATGAGTCCCTGCGTGGCGCCCATGCTCTGTAGTACGGCGATGTCCTTTTTCTTGTCAAGGATAAGCATGGAAAGGGTACCGATCACGTTGAACGTAGCGATGACCAGGATCAGGGTGAGGATCATGAAGATGTAATTTTTTTCTGAAATCATGATTTTGTAAAGGATCTCCTGCTGCTGGTAACGGTTTTTAACCACGTATGCCGGTCCGGCCAATGTCTCGATTGTTTTTTGAATGGCACGCTGATCGTAGGTTTTCGCCAGGTCTATCTCCAGGGATGAGCGTTCATCGGTATAATCCAAAAGGCGCTGCACAAACCGCAGCGGCAGGATCGCGTATTTTACATCATAGTCCCACTGTATCTGGAAAAAGCCGGAAGGAAAGATGATATCAGAATTAAATGCATTCTCCAGTCCCCCGGCAAAGCTGGCATCACGCCGGGGAACGTACACTGAAACCGGGTTGAGGTAATCCTGCAGGTTGGCATTAAGGGCCCCCGCCACTCCGTAACCAAGGATTGCATAATCTTTATCGCCTTCCTGGAGCAGGAACGGACCCTCCACCATCATCGTGTCGAGCCCGCTCATGTTCGTATACTCTTCACTTACGCCTTTGAGGGTGACAATGGCCTGGTTGTCTTTGTACTTCATCAGGGCATCCTCTTCAATCACTTCAGTGATGTGCAGCACCCCGGGGATTTTCCGTAATCGATCGGCAGGAAAGGCCTTCATATGAAAAGTCTTCCCGTATGCAGGGGTGACCTGTATGCTTGAATTGAATGAGCTGAACAGTGACACCACCAGTTTGTCAAACCCGTTGAACACCGACAGTACAATGATCAGTGCCATCGCGCCAATTGCCACCCCGATCACCGAAATACCTGATATGATATTGATGATGTTGTGTGATTTCTTCGAAACCAGGTAGCGGCGGGCGATGTAGAAGGGGAAGTTCAAGGGGAGGAGAAATTACAAATTACAAATGACGAATATGCGAATGACGAATATGCGAATAATGGCGGTGACTAGGCATTAGTCCTGTTGTATTTTGCATTTTTCACTTCCAGGCCTTTACCATCAACCCCGTCCCTGTCGGATGCTCCATCCGTGTGTCGAGCCAGTTGCAGAGAAAGGCAACGGGGTAGGTGAGAAGGTAGTAGAATGGCAGCAGGATGAAAAACAGTTTGGTGGTGTTGAGCATCAGTATCGGGTATTTCATGGAGAGCCGCCATGCGATCTTTCCCGGGGTGCCATAGGTGAAACGCGCTTCTGTCTTTGAAAACCCGGCCCTCTTCAGCTTCTCCTGGATATCGGTGATGTTGTAGCCGTCGCGTACGTGCTCGTCGATGAATGACTCGCCCTCTTCGTGGTCGTGCACATCAGAGCCACCCTGGTCGGAAGGGGTGGAGACCAGCAACATGCCTCCCTGGGTAAGTGCATCGTAGAAGTTGCGGAAAACTGCATCGTCGTCGGCGATATGTTCCATCACATCCACAGACAGGATCAGGTCAAAACGGTCGGGCCGTGAAAAAGTTGTCAGGTCGGCGATCTCAAACAGCACGTTCTTGCGGCCCGCTTTTGCAAAAAACGCATTGCAGTCGGCGATCTGTTCCTCCTTTACGTCAACAGCATCAATGAACCACAGCGGGTTTAGGCCGGTGAGAAAGTAGGTGTACTGGCCGAATCCCGAACCAGCGTCGAGGATCATGCGCCTGTCCTTCGCAGCGCCCGGCAATGGCCTGCCTGCCCAACGTTTGATCTCCCGGCGAACATGCCAGGCACGCAACAGCAGAAGGTCAAGAAGCTTATAGAACAACACACGAAGGAATGGCGTGGTATTGAATACCTTGCCAAGGGTTCTTTTTATCGGATCGTACTGCATGTTATAAATTCAAAATGTCTAAATTAAAGTGACGGGTGACGCGTGACAGGTGACGCGTGACATGTTACAAATTTCAAGTGCCAGATGCCAAATGACGGAAACCGATTCCGTCCGCCTGTCCGCCCGTCCGCCCGTCCGCTCACTCACCCGCACACCTGCTCACCCGCTCACCACTACTTCAACAACTCATCAATCTTCTCAATGTAATCCAGCGAATCATCCAGATAAAACTGTAGTTCCGGCATCACCCTGAGCTGATTATGAACCCGCAGGGCCAGGAGATGCCTTACTTCGCGGCCGTGATGTCGGATTTTGTCCAGCAGCACCTGTTTGTCGGTGGTGATGAACAGGCTCAGGTGAACCCTGGCAATAGCCAGATCCTTGCTTACCTGCACCTTGGTTACAGTGATCAGTGCGCCTTCAAACAGGTTCCTGGCCTCCTGCTGGAAGATGATGCCCAAATCCTTCTGGATCAGGCGCGATATTTTTTGCTGACGTGTTGATTCCATGGGGCAAAGGTAGTAAATGTTTTGGAAAGGCGGACGGGCGGACGGGCGGACAAGCGGACGAGCGGACAGGCGGACAGGCGGACAGAATCAGGTTCCGTCATTTGGCATTTGGCATTTGGGATTTGGCATCTGGCATATGTTATTTGTCAATTGTCAATTGTCAAATGCCAGATGTCAGATGTCAAATGTACTGCATCCTTCGTTTTTCCCTACTCCTTCTACGCATTCCACCTACCCTCATAAGTATTTCTTGCATAGTGAAAAAATTAACAATAATTTTGGCGCCTTTTAGCAACGATTCACTCACTAAAAACTGACCCCATGCGACTACAATTTTACTTTAAATGGCTTGCCTGTTTACTGATTTTCACTTCACTTCCCATGTTGTTATCAGCAACTGAGGAGACCGCCACAACCCTAGCATCCGGGGTTACCGACGACCAGCAATACAACCGCGCCATCCACATCATGGCCATGCTCCTGATCGGGTTCGGGTTTCTGATGGTATTTGTACGGAAGTACGGGCGGTCGGCGCTCACCGCCACCTTTCTGCTGGTTAGCACCTCGCTTCCGTTATATATGCTCATCAATAAAACCGGTCTTGGCGATGCCGACGGGGAGATCAGGCGGTTAATCCTGGCCGAATTCGGGGCAGCCAGTTTGCTCATCGCGGCAGGTGCCGTTCTTGGCAGACTGAAGATGCAGCAGTATGTACTTCTCGGGTTGCTATTCGTACCGTTCTATATGCTCAACGAGTGGATCGTACTGAACGGCGGCCTCGGCCTGATCAAAGCAGGCGGCGTGGTGGATACCGGCGGTTCCATCGTGATCCATGCCTTTGGCGCCATTTTCGGGCTGGGCGTTGCCCTTACCATGACCACGAAACAGGAATTTGAAAAGACCATTGAAACCGATTCAACGAGCGACCGTTACTCCATGCTGGGCAGTATGATGCTCTGGATCTTCTGGCCGAGCTTTTGTGCAGCCCTTGTCACACCGGCCCAGATGCCGCATACGGTGGTGAATGTGATCCTGGCACTTTGCGGCTCCACCCTTACAACATATCTTGTTTCCGTTTCCATCCGCAAGAAGATCAGCATTGCCGACATTGCCAATGCCGCGCTGGCAGGCGGTGTGGCCATCGGCTCCACCTGCGCCGATGCAAGCCATACGATGGCAGTGATCATTGGCATGATGGCTGGCGGACTTTCAACTTTCGGCTTTGCCGTGATCCAGTCAAAACAGCAGAAACTGATGAAGATTATCGACACCTGCGGGGTGACCAACCTTCATGGTTTGCCGGGCCTCATGGGCGGACTTGCTGCTCTGCCAATCATCAAAGGCCTCCACATGGAGAGCCAGCTATTAGGAATTCTTATCACCATCGTTGTTGCTGTCGTTACCGGAATGATCACCGGGAAAGTGCTGCCATTGCTGGGAAGAAAAGTGGAGGCGTATGATGATGCGGATGAATTTTTGGATGCTGAGGAGTAATACGAAGACCTTTTAACAACCCCACCAGAAGTTGTCGCAAAAGGCAATTATCTATAAAAACCGCAGAGTCGCAGAGACGCAGAGAAGATTCAATTATCGCATTATAGACGCCAAAATTCTCTGAACCTCTGCGGTTAATAAACTTTTGAGATTGCCTCTTTCCTCTGGCCTTAGGTTATTTAATTACTTCAGGTTTAATCTGCGGCTGTTTCTTCCCCAGGTTAAAATCCCTTGTCAGACTTACCGCAACCGAATATCCTGGAGTCATCTGCTTGCCATTGTAATATTTGTACATCGGAAGGTCAACGCTGGCGGTCAGGTTCCACTTGCCAACGATGCTGTAGCTCAACTGTGGCGATACAGTTAGCAGGTAAAAACCGGAGTTGATCACGGTGTTGCCTCCGTTTTCATTGGCGTTGGCGTAGTCTTTGTCATTTGTCTTCCATTCACTGCGCACCTGTAAGATGCCAAAGAAATATTTAACGATTTTCTTGGAGACAAAAATGGAGTTCAGCAGGACATTCCCGTATTTGTAATCGCGCCGGTCGGCAAAGTTGTATTCATAGCGGTTGATGGAGAACAGGCGGAGGGTAATGGCCGGAAACCCCTTGTTGAAAAACAGCATCTCGGATACGCCGAAAGCATTCGTTGAAGGCTGCACATCGCGGTTCAACTGAACCCCGTCGACCTCCTGCGGCTTTGTACTGAAAGGGAAGCGGATCCCGAAACCTGTTGTCAGCTCGATTTGCTGCACAGGCCTGATGATGGTGCCATATTTGAACGTGAGTGTTCCGTTGGATAAACCGTATCCCTGGGTTTGATAATCAATATGCTTGAAATTCTGGGTTTTGTCAAAATAATAGCCGGCATCCAGTTCGATCGTCAGCCGTTTGGTTACACCATATGCCACCGCAAGGCCGGCAAAGTTAAAGCTGGAATTTGAAAGCTGAACATCTTCATTCGATTTGTGGTCTTTCTCATAATAGGTGTCAGAATAGCTGTGACGGTAATAGCTGATCGCACGGAGGTAATTCTTTCCGAGTACGCCAACATAAACTGAAGCACCCACCGGGCTTCCGGTGGAACAGCATTGGGCGAAAGAAGTGTTAGGGGAGATTAGCAGGCCTGCCCATATCAGGATGAGCAGCGCCGGTTTAATTGTGTGACCTGACAACGATGGTCTTTTTTTCCGAGTGATTGTATTTGTCGGTCACGACACAGGAGATATTGAATTTTGCCTGGTGGCAGACAGTCCACTGAACCGTGGCGCCGCTACCGACAAAAGTACCGTAAGACGCTGTCCATGTATATGTTAGGTTGTCGCCGGTTGCCTGGGCGGTTACTGATGTGATATCGTTTACCTTTATCACGGTATCAGCCGCTGCAAGACTGGTAAACTTGAACTCAGCACCGGTTCCCGGATCAGGAGCAGTGGAGCTTTTTGAACAGGATGCCATGATGACGATGACGGCCAGGCAAAGGACGATAACTATTTTTCTCATGTTAGGGTCGGATTTGGGATACAAATATAAGGTACTTTAATGTTGAAATCAATTTTGAGGTGAAAAAAAAATGATTCTAAATTGGGGATTTTTGAAACACCCAGTCTTTTCGGATGCATCGTGGAGATGCAATGCGGTGCGTCTCTACCTAATTTTTGGACAATACCTTTAATTAATTCCAAACCCCTATCTTTGCACCAATGAAAAGCTTTTTCAAAATCCTCCGTTATGCAGGCCCTTACTGGGTTTATGCGCTGCTTAATGTCGGTTTTAACATCATTTCCGTCGTTTTTTCACTGGTCTCTTTCACCTTGTTCATCCCGGTGCTGCAGATGCTCTTCAACAATCTGCCCATTCCGAAGTCGGCTCCGCCGCTGCACATGGAGATCAATGCACTGAAGGACAATTTCTACTTTTACTGCGGCCAGTTGCTTCAGACATACGGCAAAGAGAAGATGCTGATCTATATCTGCCTCACCATTGTCCTGCTGTTTTTCCTCAAAAACCTGTTCCGCTACCTCGCCATGTACTTCCTGGCCGTGGTACGCAACGGTGTGGTCAAAGACCTCCGGAATGACCTTTACCTGAAAATCCTGATCCTGCCCCTGTCGTACTTCAATGAAAAGCGCAAAGGCGATATCATTGCCAGGATGACCACGGATGTTCAGGAAGTTGAATGGTCGATCATGAGTTCCCTGGAAATGGCATTCCGCGACCCTATGACAATGATCACCTATATTGTAACCTTGTTTTTCATCAGTCCGTCGCTTACGGTTTTCGTACTGGTCCTTCTCCCGGTGAGCGGTTTTTTCATCGGTCGCATCGGGAAAAGTCTGAAAAGAACATCCGACAAGGGCCAGTTCAAGATGGGGATATTGCTTTCTATCATTGAAGAGACCATTTCCGGCCTCCGCATCATCAAGGCATTTAATGCCATCGACTTTGCCGACAAACGCTTCAGACATACCAACAATGAGTACAACCGGCTGATGATTCGTTTGTACAGGAAACGCGACCTGGCCTCCCCGCTGAGTGAGTTCCTGAGTGCATGTGTGGTCTCCATCGTACTTTGGTATGGCGGGAAACTTGTTTTTACGCCGGGGAATTTCCTGGATGCAGCAGCCTTCCTGGTTTACCTCGGTATTTTCTCCCAGCTTATGCCCCCGGCAAAAGCCATCACCCAGGCATTCTACAACATCCAGAAGGGTGCCGCATCGGTCGACCGGATTGAAACGGTGCTCCGCGAGCCGGAAGTGATCGAGGAGAAGCCCGACGCATTGACCAAGAAGGAGTTTCACACCGAGATTGAATACAGGGGTGTAGGATTCGCCTACGGGATGGAGCCTGTACTCAAAAATATCAACCTCGTGATCCCGAAAGGGCGCACCATCGCCGTTGTCGGCCCGTCCGGGGGGGGGAAATCAACCATGGTCGACCTGCTGCCACGTTTCTACGACTGCATCCAGGGCGGCATTTACATTGACGGCACAGAGCTCCGCGACCTGGTCATCCAGGATGTTCGCGGGCTGATGGGCATTGTATCCCAGGAAACGATCCTTTTCAACGATACCGTATTCAGCAACATAGCCTTCGGCATGGACAATGTAAGTGAAGAGGACGTTATCTCCGCAGCACGGGTGGCCAATGCCCATGAGTTTATTGAGAAGATGCCGATGGGCTACTATACCAACATCGGCGACCGCGGAACGAAACTCTCGGGCGGACAGCGCCAGCGGCTCAGCATTGCCCGCGCTGTGCTGAGGAACCCGCCGATCCTGATCCTTGATGAGGCTACCTCTGCCCTGGACACGGAGTCGGAACGTCTTGTTCAGCAGGCGCTTGAAAACCTGATGCGCCACCGCACCTCCATCGTGATCGCCCATCGGCTTTCCACCATCCAGTTTGCCGACGAGATCATCGTGCTCCAAAGCGGGGAGTTGGTTGAACGCGGCACCCACAGCAGCCTGCTGTCAAAAAATGGCGTTTACAGGAAATTGTATGACATGCAATCGTTCACTTAGGTTATGTCATTTCAAAACCATGCAGGTATGTCCGACCAGGCGTGTCTGAAATAGTGTGCCCCAACAGCCAAAAGCCCTAAAAGGTCCAAATATCAAACATTTTTATACAATACAATGATAGCCAGGATAAAAGGAAAGATAATCATACTCATCGTGTATCATCTTGCCTGTGCCACAGGCTGGTGGGCATCCGGTTTTTGTGCCGGCAGCATTCTCATGCAGTCAGCCATAGCCGTTGCTGTGACAGTTGGCCTGGTTTTCACCGGCAGCCTGGCCTGCAACAACACAAGCATATTTGACCCTTACTGGAGCATTGCGCCCCCGCTGATGGTGACGTTTTATTTCACCGTCCTGCTTCGTACCAGCCAGGTGCCACCTGATTTGATAACAGGACTATGGGGGAATCTCCTCGGTGCCCCCAGGGTTGCCATACTTTTCCTGCTTACCATGGCCTACAGTATCCGATTAACCCGGAATTTCCTTCGGGGCTGGCCCGGACTTTCACATGAAGACTGGCGCTACGTTGATTTCCGAGTTAAAACCGGGAAAGCCTATTGGCCTTTCAGCCTGCTGGCCCTTCATATTTTTCCAGCCATCATGGTTTTTGGTGGCACGCTCTCCATTTGGGTTGCTGTGGTGAATGGTTTCAGGCCTATGGGGCTGATGGATTTCGCCGCCATCCTGGTAACCGGCTATGCCATCGTGCTGGAAGCCTCGGCCGACCGGCAGATGCGGAAATTCCTGGCAGAGAACAAAGAAACCGGAAAAACCATGGACAAAGGCTTATGGGCCCTTTCCCGCCATCCCAACTACCTGGGCGAAATCCTGTTCTGGTGGGGGCTATACCTCTTTGCACTGTCGGCCAACCCGGCCCTCTGGTGGGTAATAATCGGCCCGCTCGCCATCACCCTGATGTTCAACATTGCAAGTATCCCGATGATGGAAAAGCGGATGCTGGCGAGGAGGAGCGACTATGCGGATTATATGGGGAGGGTGGGGAGGATGTTGCCATGGAAGTGGTGAGCGGCGGACAAGCGGACAAGTGGACAGGCGGACAAGTGGACAGGCGGACAAGTGGACAAGTGGACAAGCGGACAGGCGGACAGGCGGACGGTGAACCTCTGAGGTCCCCTATTTTACCATTTTACCAATTTACAATTTTACCATTTTACCGTCTGCTAAATCTCCGCCATCCTTATCATCACCGCCTCCAGTTTCTTCTTCATCAACTTCACCCGGCAGTCATAGTTATTGACAATGAGGGAGAAGATGAGTTTGCGACCTGTCACGGTGGAGACGTATCCTGCAAAGCTCTTCACCTGGTTGATTGTTCCGGTTTTGGCGTGGACCCTTCCTTCGGCGGCACTGCCTTTCATGGCCTTGTGCAGTGTGCCGGTGAGGCCCGCCAGCGGGAGCGACTCGTAAAACACCTGGTAGTATGGGGAGGTGCGCATGGCATACAGCGCATCCACAAGTTGCTTGGGCGATATTGCGTTGTTGCGTGAAAGCCCGTTCCCGTCGTAAAAAAACATGCCTTCGGTATCAACGCCTTTGGTGTTCCAGAAATCAAGGATGGCCTTTGCGCCGGCATCGGTGGTGGCCTTGTTGTACACCTTCCCGCCAATTTTGCGGAGGAGCTTCGACGACCGCCAGTTCACACTCATCTGGTTGGTGATAGTCACCTCAGGGATGATGGGTTTTCCGAAAAACTCAAGCGCAGCACCGGTTACAAATATTTTCAGGGTGGAAGCCGGAATCATCGGGGTTTTGGAATGGTAATCGGCCACGATTACCGGGTCTTTTGATGTAACATCAACCACCATATAGCCGAGTGAGGCGTTCTCCAGCAGCGGGTCCTTCTGCAGCTGGCTCAGCGCATGCAGCACCGTGTCGTACCTGGGTTCGGGAGTGGTTTCCTTCGCCACGGGGAGACCTTTGTGCATGGTCGCCTTCTTGCCGTCATTCTGACATGAAATCACTACCTGGAGCAGGATCAGCAATGAAATAAGAAGACGTTTTGCGGCCATAGATCAGACTCAACTGTTCGCCAAAGATCGGAAAAATAAGTGAGCGCGACGGATGAAAGTTGTTAACAAGGGGAGGGGGGTGAGCTGTTAGCTGTTAGCTGTTAGCTGTTAGCTGTTAGCTTATGGCACCTGGCACCTGGCACTTGTCAAATGTCAAATGACAAGTGCCAGGTGCCAGACGGTCCCGGGGTGAAACAACGGCGAAGATACGGAGCACCTCGGATGATCTACGGAGCAAGATCGCAGGATAAACGGAGAAAAATTATAGAGGAATTATAGAACAATCGGAGAACAATCGGAGAACAATCGGAGAACAATCGGAGAACAATCGGAGAACAATCGGAGAACAATTATAGAACAATCGGAGAAACTTAGAGAAAAATGCAAAATTTGGCAGGTATCGGGAATCAGGTGCCCAGGTTCCAATGATCAGGTGTCAATTATCAAATATCAATTATCAAATGCCAGATGCCAATCTGCGATTGATAGCGCTGTTGTTCGTACATCGTCAATTTAACAATTCAATCTGCAATCGTAAATCTCATATTCGTAAATTGATAATTTGTTAATAAACCATAAATCATTCCCCCATTTCTCCGCTTCAATGCTATTTTTTAATAGTTTTGCCAGATTTTTATAATCAGATTAAATATTTTTTAATTGCTAACTACATGATTAAGAAAGTATTGGTAGCAAACCGGGGAGAGATCGCCGTACGCGTGATGCGGTCGTGCCGGGAGCTTGGACTTGTTACGGTAGCAGTGTTTTCAGATGCCGACCGCCAGGCTATGCATGTCCGGTATGCGGATGAAGCATATAATATCGGCCCGGCCCCGTCGCGGGAGAGTTATCTGAACATGGATGCGATCATTGGCGCTGCGAAACAGTCGGGTGCTGATGCGATCCATCCGGGATACGGCTTCCTGTCGGAAAATGCCACATTCTCTGAGCGCTGTAAGGCGGAAGGGATCAAGTTCATCGGCCCCGACGCCTATGCGATCAGGACGATGGGCGATAAGATCACCGCCCGTAAAACGATGATCGCCTCCGGCGTGCCGGTAGTGCCGGGCACTACTGAGAAACTTTCGGACGAGAAGAAAGCCGTTGAGGTGGTAAAGGAGATCGGCGTGCCTGTGATGATCAAGGCATCGGCCGGCGGTGGCGGAAAAGGGATGAGGCTGGTGAAGAAAATGGAAGACCTGATTCCATCGCTGCGCATGGCCAAGTCAGAAGCCATGAACGCTTTCGGCGATGATGCCGTGTACATTGAGAAATATATTGAATCGCCACATCATATTGAGTTTCAGATTCTTGCCGACCAGCATGGCAACGTGGTGCACCTGTTTGAACGTGAATGTTCCATCCAGCGTCGTCACCAGAAGGTCATTGAGGAAACGCCCTCGCCACTGATCACACAGGAGATCCGGATGGAGATGGGGGAGAAGGCCGTTGCAGCTGCCAAAGCAGTCAACTATGAAGGAGCCGGAACCATTGAATTTATCGTCAGCGACCAGCTGGATTACTATTTCCTTGAAATGAATACGCGCCTCCAGGTGGAGCACCCTGTTACCGAACGTGTGGTGGGTGTTGACCTGGTGAAGGAGCAGATCAACATAGCTAACGGGTTGCCGCTTTCTTTCAGGCAGGAAGACCTTCGCCAGGACGGCCATGCCATCCAGTGCAGGATCTATGCCGAAGACCCCGACAACAACTTCATGCCCAACCCGGGCGTGATCAAGCACATCACGGTGCCCCTGGGGCTCGGCGTGCGTTATGATGGATACGTATATGAAGGCTATGAGATCCCGATGCATTACGACCCGATGATATGCAAGCTCATCACCTGGGGAAAGACACGCAAAGAGTCGATCGCCCGCATGCGCAGGGCGCTCTATGAATACAAGATCACCGGGGTGAAAACCTCTATCAAATTCCTGGAGCGCATCATGGATGCCCCTGAATTCATTGATGGAAAATATACCACCCACTTCATTGAAGATAACCATGAGCGGCTTTTCCAGACCAAACTCTGCGGTACCGAGTGCGAAGATATGGCGCTCATCGCGGCTTTTGTTGACTACCTTGACAAACTCGCCCAGATCCAGCCACAAAAATTCACAGAGGAGCTTGCCTCCAACTGGAAAGATTTTGGCCGCAAACGGAATGTTTTACGTCTTTAACCGATCACCATGGCATACGAAATAAGCAACGGACATCGCACAGCGAAAATTGAACTCCTCAACCGGGTCGGCCACAAGGCGCTGATCAAAGTTGATGATATTAAGTATGATCTTGACATTGTGGAGGTTGAAAATGGGGTATACTCCATCATCTACAACGGGCAATCCTACAACGTGGAACTCATCCGCGGCGAATCAAGCAAGAAATTCATCGTAAACACTTTTGCCAAATCCTTCAATATTGAGGTGATTGATGCCGAATCAAAATACATCGCCAACCGCAACAAGGGCATGGAGATGGAAGGCTCCAACCAGGTGATATCCCCGATGCCCGGCAAGATCGTGAAGATTCCGGTAACCGTTGGCGAGGTGGTTACAACAGGCCAGACCCTCATCGTGGTGGAGGCCATGAAGATGCAAAGCGAATTCAAAGCCACCGGCGACAAGATCGTACAGGCCATCCTGGTGAAGGAAGGCGACACGGTTGATTCGCACCAGGTGATGATAAAACTTGAGAGTATAAACAGCGGGGAGGAGAAGTAGCGAAACGGCGAAACAGCGAAGCAGCGAAATCTGGAGCACTCAAGGGTCCTCCGTCCGCTCGTCCGCCTGTCCACTTGTCCGCTTGTTCACCCGCTTACCATAAACTAAACCAAATACCATGCAAACCATAGAAGAACGCTTCAGGTTTTTCGAAGAAAAGAACCGCAAGGCCGAGTTGGGCGGCGGTGTTGAAAAGATTGCAAAAATTCATAAAAGCGGCAGGCAGACTGCCCGGGAGCGGATCCTTACCCTCCTTGACGTGGACACCTTTGTTGAGATGGACAAGCTGGTGATGCACCGCTGTCACGACTTTGGCATGGGGCACAACAAGGTTCCCGGCGACGGTATGATTACCGGCTACGGCAAGATTGACGGGCGCCTGGTATTCGTTTTTGCCCAGGATTTTACCGTTTTCGGCGGCACGATGAGCCGGGCCAACGCCGACAAGGTTGTCAAGATCATGGATATGGCCATGCGCATGGGCGCCCCCCTCATCGGACTCAACGATTCGGGCGGTGCACGAATACAGGAAGGTGTTGAAAGCCTTGCGGGGTATGCTGATATTTTCTACCGCAATGTCATGGCTTCGGGCGTGATCCCCCAGATCTCCGCCATCATGGGGCCCTGTGCAGGGGGTGCAGTATATTCACCGGCCATGACCGACTTCATCTTCATGGTGAAGGAGTCGAGCTATATGTTTGTAACCGGACCCGAGGTGATTAAAACGGTGACCCATGAAGAGGTGACCATGGAAGAACTCGGCGGAGCTATGTCGCACAATACGAAAAGCGGCGTGGCCCACTTCGCCGCTGAAAACGATGAGCAGATTCTGCTGATGATCCGTGAGCTGATGAGCTTCCTTCCGTCAAACAATATGGAAGACCCTCCTGCACAGCCTTGTACGGATGATGTGATGCGCCAGGACGAGAAACTTCAGACTGTTGTTCCAGCCGACCCCAACAAGCCTTACGACATGAAGGATATCATCTCCACGGTGGTTGATAACTATAACTTTTTTGAGGTTGCACCCCATTATGCACAGAACATCCTCACCGGGTTCGCCCGCCTAGGCGGTAAGCCGGTAGGCATCGTGGCCAACCAGCCTGCATTCCTCGCCGGGGTGCTCGATATCAACTCATCGGTGAAGGCTGCACGCTTTGTCAGGTTCTGCGATTGCTTTAATATCCCGATTATTACCTTTGTGGATGTTCCGGGATTCCTGCCTGGCACTACGCAGGAGTTTGGCGGAATCATCAAGCATGGCGCGAAGCTGCTGTATGCCTTTTCAGAGGCTACCGTACCAAAGATCACGCTGATCACCAGGAAAGCATATGGCGGCGCATACGACGTGATGTCGAGCAAGCACATCGGGGCTGACGTGAACTACGCCTACCCGACAGCAGAGATTGCCGTGATGGGCCCCGAAGGTGCTGTAAACATTATACACAAGGGAAAACTGAATGAGGCTGATCGTGCCGAGGCAGTTGACCATTACCGTGAAACCTTTGCCAACCCTTACAAAGCCGCCGAACTGGGCTATGTCGACGAAATCATCCTGCCTCGCCAGACCCGTACAAAGCTGATCCAGGCGCTGGAATTAACACAGAATAAGAGTAAGACCAATCCGCCGAAGAAACACGGGAACATTCCGCTATAACAAATGACGAATTATGGAATCACGAATGACGAATAGCAGCACTGTTCGTCATTCGCATATTCGTCATTCGCATATTCGTCATTCTTTTATTCCGGCGATCCGTTTTCTATCCAGCACGAAATCACATGAATCTGGCTGTCGGTAAGGCGGCTGCCGTTTTTTGGCATTTTTTCATAGAAGGGCATGTGCTGGATGGAACCCATGAAGCTCTTCTTTTTACTTGCTTCCGCGGCGCCTGAGTAGGTGCTGAAATCAAGGTCGCCTGCAGATGGTCCGATGTGGCATTCATGTCCGCCGCAGGTTGCATCAAGGATGGGTTTTACATTGTCAGTATAGGTAGGGGTTGTTCCGGTGCAGTCATACTTGACAACATGCTTGCAGCTGCTTATCGAGGCGATGAGAAGTATCGCGAAAAGAAAACCGGTGAGTTTCATGTGGTAGTATTTTATAATGCATATGTTTCCGGGTGCTAAGGTAATCATAAATTCCGGATTAAGGTCGGGCGAAACTTTGTAACTTTGCCTCTTTCAGCAAACAACCATGAAACATTTCAGGATCTGCCTTATATATATCTGCCTGGTTATCATGATGCCGGGCGCGGTTACAGCGCAAAATACACATGCAGTGCGGCACCAGGTGGTGTATCCGCAAGCCGCCAGGGACCACGATTCACTCACCGGCATGCGGGTTCCGTTGTTACAGGCGCCCGCCGGCTACCATGCGGCAACACTTCCCGCACTGGTCGACAATTCCAAAAAGAACTGCTGGCCCGGCATGCAGGATCAGTACATGTTTTACACCTGCCAGCAATACGCCGGGGTGAATTATGTTTTCGGCTACGAAATAAACCGGCTCAGGAATAAAACCGGGTGGCTTTGGGAAAACCGCTACCCGGCACATTATACCTGGAATTTCATGAACGAGGGTGAGCGGTTCACCGGAGTGAATTTCCTTCAGAGTTTTGAGGTTATCCGGCAGCAGGGTGAAATGACCATGAATGACTATGGCGAGGATACAGCCACCTCCGTGCTGGGTTGGATCAGCGGGTACGACAAATACTACCGGGGGATGCCGAATCGCCTGAAGCAGGTATACGCCATTGAGATGAACAGTGCCGCCGGTATCAGCATGCTGAAAAATTACCTGTATGATCACCTGGAAGGTTCACCGGTGGGTGGAATCGCCTGTTTTACCACCAGCAGTGAAGCGTTGTACGGGATGAAACTCCTTCCCCCAGGAACGCCCGAAGCAGGGAAAAATGTCATATTTGACTGGCTCTCCAATCCTAACCACGGGCTTACAGTTGTTGGATACAATGACTCTGTCAGGTATGATGTAAACCACGACGGCATTTTCACGAATACCCTGGATATCACCGGTGATGGCATTGTTGATGCATGCGACTGGGAGATCGGCGGATTTAAAATCGCCAACACCTACGGAAACTGGTGGGCCGATACAGGTTTTGCCTATGCCCTCTACCGTTCTTTTGCTTTTACCTATGGGCACGATGGCGGTGTATGGAACAACCGTGTCTATGTTGTGGAGGCTGATACCGGTTACAGGCCGCTGTTAACGATGAAAGTAAGTCTTGAACACAGTGCCCGCAACAAAATAAGGATACTTGCAGGGGTGAGCAGCGATACACTGCACCAGGCCCCCGATCATGTGATAGACTTCCCCATCTTCAACTTCCAGGGCGGGGAGCATGCCATGCGGGGGAATGATACAGTTCCATCCGATAAAAGTATCGAGTTCGGGCTTGATGTAACCCAACTGCTCAATTTTGTCCCCTCCGGGCAACCAGCGCGGTATTTCCTGATGGTTGAAGAAAAAGACCCTTACCACATCGGGCAGGGGAGGATCCTGCAGGCTTCTTTTATTTCTTACCGGGGAACACAGCACGAAGTGCCTGTAAACGCTACCGGGGTGACCATCCGCGACAACAATACAACCCTTGTTTCTGCTGTGGCGTCCTTCACAAAACCACTGGTTCAGATAACCACTGGCAGTTTGCCGTCATTCAATCCGCCCCAACCGCTGCAGGTTCAGTTGCAGGCTTCAGGGGGCACTCCTCCCTATTCCTGGTCGTTTTTGCAGGAATATGCGAAAAAACCGACATCCACCCCGCAGCCGCTTATCACAGGAGCCTCTATTCTTCAATATGATGAAACCAGGTCGTTTACCCCGGTTGCGTTGCCATTCAGCTTTCCGTTCTACGGGAAACAGTACGATTCAATTTATGTCAACTATTTCGGATTTATCGCTTTTGAACGCCAGCACCTTCCGGGGCCCTATATCACCGATGAAATGGGGATGCTAAGGTCATACCCGCTTATCGTGCCCTCCTTTTCACAGAAATACGCCTACCAGTTCAACAAAAACGACGGGATCTGGTTCCAGCAGGATGCAGGCAGGGTGATCATCCGCTGGAAAGTATCCGTGGCACCGTATTACACAACCTCAACCGATGACTTCTCGGTGATCCTGTATGCCGACGGACGTATTGAATATTGTTACGGTACCATGGAAAACTATGGATTTGTCCATACATTCTTCAAAGGCCTTTCACGGGGCGACGATCTCAACTATGACCTGCAACGCCAATGGAATGCCGATGAAATCTCAGGTAAAAGTTTCCTCTTTTATCCTCCTGTTGTCCCGGGCGGGTTGACGCTGTCCAAAACAGGGCTGCTGACTGTTACCCAGGCCGATTCATCTACCATATACGGACTGAAGATCGCGGTATCTGATGCCGGTAGGATCTCTGATTCAAAAGAGCTGTTGTTGTCAGACGGGCTTGAGATGACCCAGGAACTCCAATGCGACGGCGACGACCGGCTGAAGGCTGGCAAACAGGCATCCCTCAAACTTACCCTGAAGAACACCGGCACCCAGCCTTTGATGAACACCATTGTGAAAATCGCCGCCACAGATTCGTCCGTTGTCGTCACCGACAGTTTGTACAGTGTGGCGCTGATCAACCCGGGACAATCCGTTACCGTTCCTTCGGCATTTTCATTCCGCCTGCGTCATGCCTTGCCGAATGGCTATCCGGTAAAGATGGCACTCCGCACGCAAGCGGGCACCCGCAACTGGGCCATGGCGCTCA
This sequence comes from uncultured Bacteroidales bacterium, assembly GCA_903959905.1. Lineage (GTDB taxonomy): Bacteria > Bacteroidota > Bacteroidia > Bacteroidales > FEN-979 > CAIVAT01. Next base: position 17,057 of record CAJBYO010000048.1, on the reverse strand, counting down.
CATTCCCTGTAGCCGCGCCTGAAGTGGTGGCCGACAACCCCTATATCTCCGATGGGTACAACAACATGCTTGATCCGGGTGAAATAGCCGATCTGTTTGTGAAATTAAGCAATAACGGCGGAGTTGCGGCACATCATGTACAGCTTACGCTTGTCTCCGACGGCCCTGATGTGTCTGTGCTGTCCGGTTCACAGGTAACGATTGATAATTTTGACATATATTCATCATCGGAGGTCCGCTTCCAGGTTAAGGCGTTAAAAACTGTTTTGGCGGGCAGCGAAGCCGCCATGCATTTTGTGCTGAAGGATACCACTGGCGTGTTACAGGCCGGTAATTTCACTCTGCAGATTGGTACGAGGTCAGTCGGCGTGGTGAACCTGGCATCGTCACAGACCTCCTGCCGTGCCATGGCCAGGGCGCTTGACAGTTTGCATGTGGGATATGACACCCTGTTTGACCTGTCATTCGGATTAAACCGGTATGCCAGCATATTCCTGATCCTGGGCACCGCAAGTACCGGGACTCACCCGCTCACCGAAGTTGAAAGTTCAACCCTTGCTTCTTACCTGATGATGGGAGGGAACCTCTACATGGAGAGCTACCAGACATGGTATTATTTGAACCAGACGTTGCTGCACCCGATGTTTAAATATACAAGTAAAAAGATACCTGCCTATTATTATCCGAATGTGAGGGGTGTACACAGCACGTTTACCGATTCCATGGCGTTCACCTATACGGCACCCATGAAATATGCCGTATTCAGTTTTGAACCTGTTGCCCCTGCATATGCAACGCTTGTGAACTCTGACAACCCGCCGAAGAACCTTGAGGTGGTTTACGACGGCGATGACTATAAAACGATCGGCACCATGCTCGATTTCAGTGCCCTGAACGGCGGTGCCTCCCCATCAACACAGCGTACACTGATGCAACGGTACCTGGAGTTTTTCAAGCTTAACCTGGCCGGGCCCTACCCGTTGTTTCATGCCGGAGACCCGCATGCATGCATTGGTCAGGCTGTAGGTTTTACCGACGATTCATTCGACAACATTACCTCCAGGACCTGGGAATTCCAGGGAGGCACGCCGGCAACCAGCCATGATGCCTTTCCGTCTGTTAACTACTTCAGTCCAGGGAAATATGATGTAAAACTCACGGTTTCTGATGGCAAGCGCACCATGTCCATCCTGAAACAACAATATATCCAGGCCGACCATTGCTCCGGGACCGGAGAAATAACAGCAAATAAGGGGCTTTTCAGCATTTTCCCGAACCCTGCGGGCGACCGGGTAACCGTTGAACTGAGCAGGAACATCAGCGGAAGTTGCACAATAGCCCTGCTGGATATTGCAGGTAAAAAGATTATGGAAACGCATCAGACCATCCCCGGAAACAATCATATTCTACTGGAATTGGGAGGACTGGAAAAAGGGTTATATTTCATCAGCGTTCATGCCGGCGGCTACACCTCCACCCTGAAACTGATTAAAAACTAGTACCGCACCTACGGCGCGGAAAATTCCGGATATACAACGGGCTACCGGGGTGCGGCTCCTATGGAGCCTGTCACCCATCCCGCATCTCCCATCACGCATCCCGCATCACGGCTCACCCGTCACCTGTCACGCGTCACCTGTCACGCGTCACCTGTCACGCGTCACGTGTTACGCGTCACCCGTCACCTGTCACGCGTCACGTGTTACGCGTCACCCGTCACCTGTCACGCGTCACCCGTCACCCGTCACCCGTCACCACTTTCCCCACCCACCAAACCAAAACATTTCCTACCTTTGAACTTTCTTTTATCAGCATACTACCATGACACCAGCAAAGCAGCAGATTGAGGCACTGGCAGCGGCCTGTTTCGGGGAGGTTTCGGCCATTCGCAGGCACCTTCACCAGAACCCGGAGCTGTCGTGCGAAGAATTTCAAACAGCTGAATTTATCTGCAGAAAACTTGATGAATATGGCATTCCCTATAAAAAAGGAGTGGCGGAAACAGGGATTGTAGGGGTGATTGAAGGAAAAGAACCGGCATCGTGTTGTATCGCACTTCGGGCAGATATGGATGCATTGCCTGTCACAGAAGAAAATAATGTTGATTACAGGTCGCAGTCGCCTGGGAAAATGCATGCCTGCGGGCATGATGTCCACATGGCCTGCCTGCTGGGTGCTGCGAAAATACTCAACACGCTGAAAGATTCGTTTAGCGGCACCGTGAAACTTATTTTCCAGCCATCAGAAGAGACTTACCCCGGTGGCGCCATCCGTATGATTAACGAGGGGGTGCTTGAATGCCCGGCTCCGTCCTTTGTCATTGCACAGCATGTCATCAACACCCTGGATGCAGGCGTTATCGGGATGCGGCCCGGTGCCTATATGGCCTCCACTGATGAGATCTTCATCACCGTGAGGGGGAAAGGCGGCCATGCTGCCACGCCCAGCCAGGTGATCGACCCGGTGCTGATTGCTTCACATATCGTGGTGGCACTCCAGCAGATTGTCAGCAGGAATACCGACCCCGTGATGCCCACCGTGCTTTCGTTCGGAAAGATATCATCAAACGGCCGCACAAACATCATCCCCGACGAAGTGCGTCTTGAAGGAACAGTGCGTACCTACAGCGAAACCTGGCGCCAGGAGGTTCACCGCAGGGTTGAACAGATTGCCGGGGGTATGGCCATGGCGATGGGTGGAAGGGCAGAGGTCAGGGTTTCACACGGTTATCCGTACCTCTATAACGACCCGCAACTCACCGGCAAACTTTCTTCCCTGGCATCAGAATATCTGGGCGGGGAAAACGTTAAGGAACTGGAGCAGCGGATGACTGCCGAAGACTTTGCCTATTTCGCACAAAAGGTCCCGTCATGTATGTTTCGGCTGGGAATCGCCAATGAAGCAAAAGGGATCATGTCAAACCTGCATACCGCCACTTTCGACGTGGATGAAAAGAGCCTGGAAACAGGGATGGGGGTGATGGCGTGGATGGCAGTGGGGATGTTGAAGGAGTTGGAAGGAAATAATGTACATTAAGCAATGAACAATGTACGATGAGGAATGAGCAATAAGGGGAAGAAATGAGCAGAGAAAAATATATGATATTCAATTTTAACAAGACTTTACGAAACTACCTGTCAGTTTCCCGTATTCGTCATTCGTCATTTGTAACTTGTCATTCGATTCTACTCCTTTCTCTTCTCATAATACCGATTCTCACCCGCTCCCAGGATAACAAACCCGCCCCAGCCCCCCTGCTTCCATTTCAACAGGATGCCCCAAAGCCCGGGAATGAGGAACAACTGGCCCTGCAGTTCTACCAGAACCAGGATTTTACGCAGGCTGCTGAGTTGTTCCAGCAACTGTATGACAAGAAACCTTCGCTCTATTACTATCAGTACCTGGTATTTTCACTGGTAGAGATCAAGGAATACGCAAAGGCGGAAAAGCTGATCAAAAAATGCCAGCGTGCCGAACCCGATGTGCTGAGGTACACGGTTGACATGGGATATGTAGGTTACCGTTCCGGAAACCAGGAGAAAGCAGTGAAACTTTATGACGAGGCGCTGAAAAAGCTTGGCCCGTCGCAGCAGCAGATCTTTGAACTGGCCAACGCCTTTATCACCCGCGGTGAAAACGAATATGCCATTCGAACTTATGTCAAGGGACGCCAGCTGATGAATAATTCTTACCCGTTCGGCTTTGAGCTTGCCAGTGTTTATGAGCGGATGGGAGATTATAAGAATGCCATTGAGGAATACCTGAACATGCTGGATATCAACAAATCGTACCTGCCAACTGTTCAGGACAGGATCCAGATGACCCTTTCGTATGATGTGAACAACGAGAAGAATGACATGCTGAGGAAGATCATTCTTACCCGTGCCCAGAAGAATCCTGATAACACGAACTACGCCGAACTGCTCTGGTGGTACTCCATCCAGCAGAAAGACTTTGACCTGGCCTTGATACAGGCCAAGGCACTTGACCGCCGTTACAAGGAGAATGGCGACAAAGTTGTTTCCCTTGCCAGCCTGGCGCTGTCGAATGAAAAGTATGATGTGGCGATTGACTGTTACCAGTACCTGGTTTCCAAGGGCACTGCCTGCACCTACTACGATCTTGCCCGCAGGGAGCTTGCCAATACCCGCTACCTGAAAACGGTGTCGGAACCTTCGCCTCCGCGAAAGGAGCTGGAGATCCTTGAGAAGGAGTTTGCCGGTGAGCTGGCCTACTCGGGTGAAACCCCTGAAAATATACAGGCTATAAAAAATCTTGCCCATATCAAGGCTTTCTACCTTGGAAAGTCGGAGGAGGCCATCGACCTGCTGAACCGTGCCATTGACATGGCCGGAGTGCCTGCCAATGAAAAGGCAAAATGCAAGATTGAACTTGCCGACATCCTGCTTTTTACCGATGATGTGTGGGAAGCAACACTCTTGTATCAGCAGGCATATACCGATTTTAAGTATGATGTCCTCGGGCAGGAAGCCAAATTCAAAAATGCAATGCTCTCTTTCTACATTGGCGAATTTAACTGGGCCAAAGCCCAGGCGGATGTGCTGAAGGCCGCCACCTCCAAGTTTATTTCAAACGATGCCATTGCCCTCTCACTGCTGATCAGCGAGAACTTCGATCCCGACAGCAATACCGTGGCACTGGGGATCTATGCCCGTGCTGATTTGCTCGACTACCGCAACGAAGAAGACCGCGCGCTTACAGCACTTGACTCCATCCCGCGGCTTTTCGGCGATCATCCCATATTACAGCAGGTGCTCTATAAACGTGCGGAAATACTCAGAAAGCAGGGCAATTACGCTTCGGCCGACAGCCTGTTCCGTCAGCTTGTAAGGGAATACCCCGACGGGATCCTGGCCGATGAGTCGGTGATGCAGGCGGGTATGCTCAACGAAAAGCAGTTGAATAACAAGGAGAAGGCGATGGAGCTTTACCAGGAGCTGCTTGATAAATATCCGGGCAGTATCTTTGTGCCCGATGCCCGTAAAAATTTCAGGATTCTGCGGGGGGACGCTGCGCATTGATATGATGATCCGACCAAAAAAACGCCTCGGCCAGCATTTCCTTCGCGATGAAAACATCGCCATGCAAATCGTTGGCTATCTGAACCCGGATTGCCCGCTGGTGTTGGAAATAGGCCCGGGGATGGGGGTTTTGACGAAATACCTGTTGGATCGCCGCAATGCGGCGGTTAGAGACGCATCGCAATGCGTCTCTACCATTGATCCCTGGTTCATGGAAATCGACCGTGAGGCGGCCGCCTACCTGAAAACCAAATATCCCGAAATTGAAAACCGGTTGATCCTGGGGGATTTTCTGGAATATGACCTGGATAAATTCCCCCCAGCAACAATCGTAGAGACGCATCGCCATGCGTCTATTCCCGGGCCGGAGACGCATCGCGATGCATCCCTGCGGAAAAACGACCAACGATTTACCGTCATCGGTAATTTCCCCTACAACATATCTTCCCAGATACTGTTCACCGTGCTGCAACACCGCGACCGGATCCCCGAGGTGATCGGCATGTTTCAGAAGGAGGTGGCTGAACGAATTGCGGCCCCTCCGGGCAACAGAACCTATGGCATCATCAGTGTGCTGCTGCAGGCATTTTATGATATTGAGTACCTGATGACTGTGCATGAGGATGTTTTTTACCCACCGCCAAAGGTGAAATCTGCGGTGATCCGCCTGCGAAGGAATGCCACCGATAAACTGAACTGTGATGAAGCACTGTTTACCAGCGTTGTAAAAACGGCCTTCAACCAGCGAAGGAAAACCCTCCGGAATGCACTTCGGTCGATGCTGCCCTCACCGGCCGAACAGGCAGCATCTGCTGTACTGATGGAGTACCTCGACCTGCGCGCAGAACGACTTTCGGTAGATGACTTCGTCAGGCTTGCGACAGAAATATCTACCTTTGCATAAATTTCAATTTCCGGATGAAAAAAGATCAGTTCCCGAAAAAACCAATCCCTGCTGTTAAAAAGGTTGCCGATAAAAAACCAGGTTCTGCTAAAAGTGTTCCATTAATTCCGAAAGTTTCAAATAAAGCAAACCGCTACTTTGTCCTGGCCTTTTTTCTTTTTGCCTTTCTGCTTTATGGCAATACCATTTTCAACAAATATGCCGTCGACGACAACCTGGTAACCAACAATGAGGTCGTTAAGAAAGGGTTCAGTTCCATCAAGGAAATTTTTTCCACAAGATACTTCTCGCAGCAAAGCAACGTAGGGTCTTCATCTACCGCCGATTACAGGCCAATCGTAAAAGCCACCTTTGCCGTTGAATTTCAGCTCTGGGGTAATAAACCGGGCCGGAGCCACGCCATCAACATCCTTCTCTACTGGGCACTGTCGGTGCTGTTGTTTTTTATCCTGAAACGGCTGTTGCATAATTACAATATCCTTTTCCCGTTCCTCATCACCCTGATGTTTATGGCGCATCCGCTTCACACAGAGGTTGTGGCCAGCCTTAAAAACAGGGATGAGATTCTGGCCTTCATCTGCGGACTGGGAAGCCTCTGGTTTTTCCTTGAGTATGCAGAAAAGAACAGGTTCTATTTTATACCCATTGCGGTGTTCGTTTTTTTCCTGGGATACCTGTGCAAATCGTCCATCATGCCATTCCTGCTCCTCATTCCACTGGTGCTGCATTTCTTTACCCGTATGCCGTTGAAACGCATGGTGGCGATAACACTGGCCATCCTGGCAGCTGTCCTGGTGGCTCAGATGGCACCGCGGCTCTTTCTCCCGCCGATGCAACGAACCAACTATTTTATTGAAAATCCACTCTACTTTGAAAAGAGTTTCTGGATCCGGCTTGGAACCGGGCTGGTCACACTGCTCTTTTATATCAAAGCCCTGGTATATCCCTACCCGTTGCTGTATTATTACGGCTATAATATGATCCCGGTCACAAACCTTGCCAATATCTGGGCGGTGATTTCACTTATTCTGTACGCCGGATTGTTCGGTTTTGCGGTGATGAAATTCAGGGAGAAGCACTTCCTCTCCTTTGCCGTGCTATGGTACCTCATTGCCATTGCCATGTATTCCAATGTGCTTTTCCCGGTGGTGGGACTGGTTGGCGAGAGGTTTGTTTTCAATGCCTCTCTGGGTTTTTGCCTGGCAGTGATCTATTTTATCTTCAGGATATTCAAAACAGACCCGAAAAGCCTGACAATAGAAATGGATGCCCGGCTGAAGATCCTTGCCGTGCTGATCCTGATCCTGATTCCCTATTCCGTGCTGACTGTTTCACGGAACCGTGACTGGCGCAACCTCTTTGACCTGTACCGCAATGATATAAAGTCACTGAATAACTCTGCCAAGGCCAATCTTGATTATGCCGGGTTCCTGATGGGGACTGTTTACCAGGACCCCAATTTCCTCCAGTCGGGCAACGTGAACCAGTTCAAATACCAGAAGATCGTTTCGCACTACCGGCGTGCGCTTGACCTTTATCCGAATAATTATCTATCCACCAACGACCTGGGAACGGTTTACCTGTTCATCGGAAGAAACTATGATTCAGCTGTTTACTTCCTCCGTAAGGCGATAGCGCTGGACTCAACACTGCAACCTGCATGGGTGAACCTCGGCATGGCTTACCGGAATCTGAAGGAGTATCAAAAGGCCATTGATTGCTATGAACATATCCTGAAAGTAAACCCGAACCAGATCAAGGCCGTTTTTGCCCTGGCCAATGTGTACAACGACATGGGCGATTTTGACCGGGCGGTGAAGATGAACGAAGATGTGATGAAGACCTATCCGAACCTGGAGATGCCCTATGTGAACATCGGGAACTATTATATGCTCAGGAAGGATACGGCAACGGCGGTGAGCTACTGGGAAAAATCTGCAACCATCAGCCCCAGCTTTGAGATTTGTGTCCAGTTAAATACGCTGTACCTGAAGAAAGGCGACAACCAGAAGGCCGACTATTATTACAAGCTTGGCGAACAAATTGCAAAGCAAAGCCAGTGAAAAACCCGGTGACTTTACCGTCCGGCACGCCGGCTGTTTTGCCTGAGTTGCTGACAGCAACATGTGCCGGCTTCCCTCTCCATGGGATCGGTTTCGTTACACCAGGCAATCCTGTTTCATTTACCACCTTTCCCGACCTGGAGAAAAGTGCCCTTTCAATGCTGGCTGGTATGCAGGCAAGAGGGTTAAAGAAAGGCGATAAAGTTATCCTTTCCCTGGAAAAAAGCGAAGAGATCATCCCGGTTTTATGGGGTTGCTTTATAGGAGGCATCATTCCTGCCCTGCTGCAGCCACCTGTTACTTTTACCTCCTACAACCCCGCCGCGGAGAAAACGGAAAAAGTATTCCGCCTGCTGGGCGATTCCTGTATCATTCTTTCTCACGAGCATGCCGGAAACTGGCAGTCAAGCCAGATACCTGCTGAAGTGCTCATCGATGTGGCCGGATTGCCGGGGGAAATTGAAAATGCAATAAGAGCGGATGTTTTACCTGACGACCTCGCCCTGATCCAGTTCTCCTCCGGAAGTACAGGCGATCCGAAAGGGGTGATGCTGTCCCACCGCAACATCATCATCAATGTCACCGATATCATCCGCGGAATTGCCCTGGAGCCTGACGATATTTCCGTAAACTGGATGCCCCTGTACCACGACATGGGACTGATCGGGTTTCACATCACCCCGGTTTTTGTTGGTGTTAACCAGTATTTTATCGATCCGGTTGATTTTGTAAAGAACCCTGCCATCTGGCTCGAAACCATGAGCCGGCTGAAATGTAGCATCTCTGCCTGTCCGAATTTCGGACAGTTGCTCGTTACCCGGTACCTTGGCCGAAAGGGGGCGCAAGACTGGGATTTGTCGTCGCTGAGGATCCTGTTCAATGGGGCCGAGCCCATTTCCGTCGCCACCATGCGAACCTTCCTGGATGGGTTGAAGTCCCTGAAATTAAACCCTGTGGCCATGTTTCCTGCCTATGGGCTTGCAGAGGCCACCCTGGCGGTTACCTTTCCCGACAGGCTCGCTGAGGCAGATGTCAGGGCATTCAGCAGGCACGAACTGGTTTCCAGGGGAATCGCCGTGGAGGCTGTGGCAGGTGAAGACAATGTGATTGAACTGGTTACTTTGGGACGCCAGCTGAACCAGTGTGAATTGATGATAGCCGACGATCATTACCAGCCTGTGGGAGAGGGTATTGTGGCAAATGTGCTGGTGAAGGGCGACAATGTTACCAGGGGATATTTTGGCAACCCGGGAGGCACATCAGCGGTGTTTCATGACGGGTGGCTCCTTACAGGTGACCTGGGTTTCATTTTTCAAGGAGATCTTTACATCACCGGCCGTTCAAAGGACATCATTTTTATCAACGGGATCAACTTTTATGCGCATGATCTTGAAACGATTGCGCTGAAAATTGACCGCCTCTCCGTGGGAAAAATCGTGATTGCAGGCTATTTTGACGAACCTGAGGGACGGGATAAACTGCTGATATTCCTTATCGGAGCCGACAATGAAACAACCCGTGACCTCTGCCGAGAGATCAGGAACCATTTTTCCACCGTTATCGGCCTCAGCACCGAAACGTTCATTCCCATCCGCTCAGGCGACATCCCGCGAACCAGCAGCGGAAAAATTCAAAGGTATAAACTGGTGGAACGGTACAGGAGGGGTGATTTTCTGAATGTTATTCATGTTTGATTTTCGCGATGTGGAGTACACGCCATGGCGTGTACCTACAGGAATTTAAAACCGTAATTCGGGGTTTTGAATTAGAATTTGGCGGTCAGCTTCAGGTTGAAGGTTCTCGGCGTCAGGTAATTCGGCACGGCGTACCCTTTCCCGTTGATATCGGTGATCCATTGGTAGGAAATGGTATTGCTGATTTGGAGGAGGTTGAAAACGTCCAGCGAAATCCACAATGATTCAAAGGCCCTCAGCGGATTTTTGTTAGAGAACTGTGTCTGTGCTCCGATAAGTTGCTTTGACAATCCGATATCCACACGGCGGTAAGGAGGCATCCGCCTGGTCTGTTTGTTCCTGGGTGAATTGGGCGGGCCGAAAGGCAGTCCGGTGCCGTAAACCAGGGTCAGGTTCATTTTCCAGGTCGGGAAATTGGGGATGAAATCCTGGAAGAAGATGGCCAGGTTTACCCGCTGGTCGGTTGGCCTCGGGATCCAGGATCCCTGGAAATACTCTTTGGTGGAGAGAATGGAGAGGCTTGCCCATGATTCAGCACCCCTGACAAACTCCCCGTTCACGCGAAAATCAATCCCGGCTGCGTACCCATGGGCATCGTTGGTGCCATAGTAGCTGATTTTCATGTTGTCGATGGCATACGGGATGAGGTCCTTGATGTATTTGTAATATGCCTCGGTTACAAATTTAAAAGGTCTTCCCCACGCTTTGAAATAATAATCGCTCCCCAAAACCACCTGGATGGAGGTTTGTGCCTTGAGCCCCGGAACAATGTTTCCATAGAGGTCGGTCATCTCCCTGAACGTGGGAGGCTGAGAATAGTAACCGGTTGACAGCCTGAATACAGTCTCATTCTTCCAGTGGGGTTTAAATGAGATGTTGACCCTCGGATTGAGCAGGAACTGTTCGTTAAAATCATAATAGATTGCGCGCAAACCTGCCGTGAGGGAGATATCATTGGAGGTGTTTTTGAACGTCCAGGTGTCCTGGATAAAGCCTGATAACCGGTTTGTGCCTAAGGTGTTGTTGCTGCGGATGACGTTGTAGATGACGAGGTCGCCGTTCACGGGATTAGGCGATCCTGGTATTTCATGAGGGTATGGCAGTGAATAGCCGGCAGAGTCCTGCAACTCCCATTCGTTCATGGAATAGGTGAAGGATTCATGCTGGTATTTTAAACCCCACGACATATTGCTGGCCGATTTGTCCCAGTAACCCCTGTGTTCCATGTTGAAGACCGTTCCGTCGAGGTAGTTGCGGGCATGCTGGAGGTAAGACCCAACGCCCATGATCTCGGTGATCTTGCCCTGACCGCTACCCTGGAACACTTCCAGTTTCCCAAGCCAGTATTCCCCTGAAATGTCGTAAGTCTCCGCCTCATAGGTTCTAAAGGCAGAAGATATCAGTTTCAGCCGCAGGTTGGGAGCCGGCTTGTAAGTTAACGTTGCTGCGGCGAGCCAGTTCTGGTACTGGTCAACTTCGCGGCCGTCGAAGTAAATCTTGATCTTATAGGCTTCGTCAAGCGTACCGAAGCTGGTTTCACGTGTTTCAGGGATCAGCTTGTAGACATTGTCGGTGAAGGTCCCGAATACGGATAATTCCCACTGTTTGCTGAATTCATAATTCAGCATTCCCTGGATGTCAAAGAACCTTGGTTTATAGTTGCCTTTTGTATCAAGGCCCTTCAGGATGTATGAGTTGGTTTTGTAGCGAGTTCCGAACAAGTAGGAGAATTTTTTTGTGAATGTGCCTTCTATATGGGCGGAGGCTCCGAGGAGTGAAACATCAAAGGAAGCGGCGAACTCGGTTGGTTTCTTGTACCTGATGTCGAGCACCGACGACATTTTGTCGCCATACCGGGCGTCGAAGCCTCCGGATGAAAAGGAGATCCCTGATACCAGGTCGGGGTTGAGAAAGCTCTGTCCTTCCTGCTGGCCCGACCTCACGAGGAATGGCCGGTATACTTCAATGTCGTTGACGAATACCAGGTTCTCATCGTAATTGCCCCCGCGCACCGAATACTGGGAGCTGAGTTCATTCCGTGAAGAGACCCCGGGCATGGTTTTTATCAGATCCTCCACGCTGGCGTTGATGGTAGGGATGAAAGAGAGCGCTTTTGGGTCGAGCCGGCTGAATGTGCTGGTGCGCAGCTGCTGGTCTTTGATCTCAATGGATTCGAGCTGGGTGGAGGCCGGCAGGAGGACCCTGTTGAGGACTTTCCGTTCTCCGGGCCGCAGGTGCACCATCACTGAGTCGGTTTCGCAACCTACGAAAGAAAACAGGATTATCAGGTCTTTGTTAGCCGGAACAGAGAGGGTAAAGTGGCTGTCCTTGCCGGTGGTGGTCCCGGTGCTGGTACCTTTGACGGCAACATTGACGTACTGCTGGGGCGCGTCTGATCCCTGCAGGGTTACAGAGCCCGTGAGTATAGCTGTTTCCTGCTGTGCCATCGCAGAATAAGCTGTTAAAAAGAGGAATAACCCGGCTATGTAAATCAGTTGTTTCACGATCAGTTTTATTTCAGCCGTTCTTCCTTGGATTTGAATTTTCCATCCTTCCACGCTTTGATAAATTTAGCCCAGGCAAAAGGGTTGAATATGTTGAATGGTTGCTGCTGCCCAACGTAATACAGTTTACTGGTTTGGTTGTCAATGTAGTTTCGGTAGTTCATGCCGGCATCCATGGCATAATCTTCTGCCATCATGCGGATATCGGCAGCCTGCAGGTTTTTTCGCGCAATTTCCAGATCATCATCGGGGATTTTCGTTTCAACAAATGCCCTTTTGAAATCCTCCAGGGTAGGCCATGGGAATATGTATGCTGCGGCAAGCGTAAGTGTATCGGATGTCATCAGCTGGATCAGCGAATATTTTTGCTTGGTGATGCTGTCGGGGATGATAAATGAAACAGCTTTAAACCCTATGGCGGTGAATACGACAGTGTCTTTTTTATGTGCTACGAAGGAGAAATATCCGTTCACATCGCTTGTGGTTCCCCGGCGGTTGCAGATATCAAGGATCTTTGTGTAGGGTACCGGGTTAAGGCTGTCGGCAGTTAGGGTGATGCCTGAGAATTGTACCAGGTCCGTATTTTCTTCCTGGTCCTGGGCCTGCAGCGCTTTTCCTGTTAACTGGATGATGAAGATGAAAAGCAGAAAGCACAGGCCTTTTTTCATTCGTGGAAAGTTGTTTTTTAACGTGTTATAACGCAAAATCCTTCGGTTTATTTTGCTGGCGCGAAGGCAAAAAAAATGCTGTTACGGAGTAACAGCATTTTTACCCATGAAAATAACTTACTTTGTAAGATATCCTTTTTTCCTGGCTTCTTTGATGCACACATAAACGCCTTTTTTGTTCATGTGACGCAGTCCTTCAGCCGATACTTTTAATTTGATTTCGCGGTTCTCTTCCGCTACAAAGAAAGTTTTGGATTGTATGTTTGGACTGAACCAACGTTTTGATTTCTTGTTGGAGTGGGATACTTTATGCCCTTTGATTGCAATCTTTCCGGTAATTTCACAAATCCTTGCCATGGCTGTTCTGGTTAAAATGGTATTTCAAAATGGAGTGCAAAGATAGAGTTTATTTTTCATTCTACCAAGGAGATCTGAAAAAATCCTTTTTTATTCTGAATCAGCATTTTCGCGTGATTACGCGAAAATTAATCAAAACAGATCGCAGCCTGTACGGTAAAATTGGCTGCCCGTTGATTTCACCTAACTTGTTCAATTGCTATGTGTCACATTGTTTGATTGTTATGTGTTTCTGGCTTTTACAATGTTATAAACGGGAAATTGCGGTACGACCTTTGCCTTTATGCCCATCCCGGGCTATTTTCATTATTAATATTGTATGATGGGTGCACCCGGATTTGAATTAACAGTGGCGATCAACTGAACAGAAGAAGAGACTAACCGAACACTGAAAATAACACATGAAAATAAAGTCCATTCTCCTTGCAGCCACCCTGATGCTGTTTCTCTTTCTGCATGATTGTCTGATCGCGCAAACCACCATCAGCAGTTCTGATATTTCATTGAGTGCAACATCCACACCAATGTCAGTTGCATGGCACCCGGGTTACAGCAGGTATTATGTTTCATCGGGGGGCAATACTACTTCTCCCGTATATACATTCAATTCCTCCGGCTCCTTCATTGCCAGTACGGCACATAATTTTGACAACAGGGGGTTGTGGTACAGTACAAGCAATGGCAATATTGAAGGCAGCGACTATGCAAACGGGAACCTGGGATATTACCCGCTTGACGGCAGCGGAACTCCAAACGGCAATGTGGTGTTGACATATTCCGGTGGCTCCGGAACTCCCAACGCACAATCGGGCGGAGTAAGGAATTCAAATAACGGGGAAATTCTGTACTATACAGGTTCCTCTTATTTCTACAGGTACAACACAAGCGGAAGCCAGCTGGGCACTGTTGGCATCACAATTCCGGGAGGAGCAAGTTTTAACAGCTCGCATATGATCTATACCGGAATTTCCGGACAGGAGGTAGGTTTCTACGATAGCGGTAATCAAAGGGTTTACCTGTACAGCATCTCCGGCGGATCATACACGTATTACTATGTCCTTCCTGCAACTACGCCAACACCCGGCAGCTATGGATTTGCCTATGCAAACAACAGGTTCTTCCTGTCAACGTCAGGTACGTGGTACGGTTACCCTTTAACAGCCACTGCGCCTGCAAACCCAACTTCCATATCGGTTTCGGTATCGCCTGTGTGCAGCGGATCGGGAACAACACTTACCGCCAACGGTGCTGAAGGAACAGTTTATTGGTATACGGGTGGTTGCGGCACAACGTATTTGACCACCGGGAACTCTGTTACGGTTTATCCCACGGTCTCAACGGTATATTATGCCCGCAACTACAACAACTCGCAGTACAGCGCCGGATGTGCTTCAGCAACCGTCACTGTGAACCAGCCAGCCTATGTCCCAACGTCTAAAACGGTGGCTGATCTGCAGGCTACCGGCACCGGTGTAAAATGGTATTCAGCCTCCACAGGCGGATCACAGCTGTCAACCTCAACGGTGCTGGTAAACGGGACCCATTATTATGCAAGCCAGACCATCAACGGTAACGAAAGCGTCACCCGGATGGATGTAACTGCAAGCGTTGACCCGACTCCCTGCAAACCAACCGGCAGTGCTTCCCAGAGTTTAAGTTCCGGTACTACAGTGGCCGGATTACAGGCATCAGGTTCGAATATCAGGTGGTATACAAGTTCAAGTGGTGGCACGGCACTCGAACCCTCAACGGTGTTGATAAACGGTGCACATTACTGGGCAAGCCAGACGGTTGATTGTACAGAGAGTGCAACGAGGCTGGAGGTTACAGTTTCATTGCCGTAGAATGTAATGAATTTGCAATAAAAATGAAATTGACAATCAATGATAATTGCCTGAGAATATGAAGCAAATTTTAATGACTTTTTTGATCTGTATCGTTTTCCTGCCCGGTTTCGGGCAGAATTATGTGACACAGTATAATGGTTCCGGTTATGTGACATGCGGTTCTTCTGTCAGTAATTCTGTCAGTGCAGCTAACAAGGTTACCGTTGAAACACGCTTCCGCATGACCACCACCCCCGGAAGCTGGGATTCACCGTGTGGTACCTATCATTCCAATTCCTGGACGGATGGGGGTTTTGGTTTATACTACAATGGATCCACACAAAAGATGAATTTTTATATTTATGATTATTCAACCAACAACGCAACAGCTTCCTTTGACCCGACCAATACTTCCTGGCATCACCTGGCAGGTACCTGGGAACAGAGTACCGGGCTCATATTGATCTACCTTGATGGGGCACTCGCGGGAACGGACAATTATACCGGAACCATTGGCCCGATTACTTCTGATATTTTTCAGATTGGCGCGGCCAACAGTTTATACAACTGGAAAGGGCAGCTGGATGAAGTGCGTGTATGGAATGTGGTTCGTTCCCAGGCTGATATCCAGGCTAACATGAACACACAGCTCACCGGAAGCGAATCAGGACTCATTGCCTATTACAAAATGGAGGAAGGGAGCGGAACCTCCCTGACAGATAATTCCGGGCACAGCAATACGGGAACGATGACCGCCGGCGTGACCTGGATAGGGGCACCTACCATCAGCTCATTTACACCCACAAGTGCCGGTACAGGAATACCAGTGACCATCAATGGTTCCCTCTTCACCGGGGCGACTGCCGTTACATTTGGCGGTACGGCGGCCACCTCAATGACTGTTATATCCGATTCAGAGATTTCTGCCGTGGTTGGTTCAGGGGCGTCGGGAGATGTGGTGGTGAATGCACCAGGCGGTGCTGCAAGTCGGTCAGGGTTTACCTACATCCTTCCTTACCCGACTACTCCTACATCCATATCCGTATCGGCAAATCCGATCTGCAATGGGTACAGTACCATGCTTACCGCCAACGGTGCAGTTGGAACAGTTTACTGGTATATCGGCAGTTGCGGTGGAACCCAGGTTACCACAGGCAATACCTGCATTGCAGTACCGACAACCACAACAACATATTATGCAAGAAATTACAATAATTCGCAGTTCAGTCCGGGGTGCGCTTCGGCAACCGTCACGGTTAACCAGCCGTCTTACAGTCCCACGCCAAAAACAGTTGCCGATCTGCAGGCTACCGGCACCGGTGTAAAATGGTATGCTGCGTCGTCGGGAGGGTCGCCTCTTTCAGGATCCTCCACGATTGTCGGCGGGAACCATTATTATGCAAGCCAGACGATCAACGGGAACGAAAGTTCTGACCGTACCGATGTGATTGCAAATTTTGATCCGACTCCCTGCAAACCTTCCGGCAGCGCGGCACAGAGTTACACGACGGGCTCAACAGTTGCAAGTCTGCAGGCTGCCGGGTCAAATATTCGCTGGTATGCTTTTTCAGGTGGCGGAAGTGTACTTGATCCGGCTACTGAATTGCAAAACGGGGTGCATTACTGGGCAAGTCAAACGGTTGATTGTACTGAGAGTGCCACGCGTTTTGAGGTAACCGTGACATTGACGGGTGGGCCGCAGTAACTCGTGATAAATCAGGTGTTATAGTCTTAAGATATTTGAACCTTTAAAAATTATCATTATGTATCGGATTGTTTCGACGGCTTTCATGGTTATTTTCATCATCATCACTTTTTTCGGCAACAGGCTTTCCGCACAAACGACAACAGTTGCCAGCCTTACAGCAACGGGGACAGGATTAAAATGGTACACCACATCATCAGGAGGAACGGCACTTGATCCCTCAACACCGCTTGTTGATGGCCAGCATTACTGGGCCAGCCAGACTGTTAACGGAAATGAAAGCACCACCAGGGT
>CAJBYO010000047.1 GCA_903959905.1 uncultured Bacteroidales bacterium | reverse complement strand
CCTATCAGAGACCTTTTCCTGACCTCCGAGATTATTGATGATATCGGTGAAAAAAACACTCAACTTGAATTTGCCTTTACGTATTGATTGTCGAAAAAAATTAATTGGACACTAGTGAGTTCTTCTAATCAATTAACAGGTGTAATGTTAAATTGTATGATGCATATGGCACAGGTAATAGTTTTTATAAATCACTTAAACACATGTTGATCTTTAACTCTGTGGCCCTCTGTGTCTTCTCTGTGTCCCTCTGTGTAATTATCATATGATTGTCAATTTATGGGCCCTGGTTCGATTACGCCAACACTTGAATATTATGAGAACAACGCTGCCACCCCGACAAAAATTGAAAAATTACACATTCATTAATATTGGTTTTAATATTTCAGACGTTACACAATCTGATAAATGCTCTTGAAACTAACGGCAGTTGACATCCCGATGAAAAAAATACTCCTCCTTCTGCTGACATTGTATTTATTTTCAAACCAGGCCTTCGCCCAGAAAACCCTCATGGTCGAAAAGGTGGGTTCATCACGCAAATATTTCTATCACACCGGCGATTACCTCAAACTCAGGATTTCAAAACAAGATACCCTGCTGCAGGGTAAACTCTGGTCCATCCGCGACAGTGTGATCTCTGTGGCTGAACTTCGTCCGTTTGATGTTCGCCTGTGCGATATCAATGCCTTGTACAAACGATTTGCATTCCCCAGGAAATTTGGCATCTACATGTGCATCGGCAGCGGTGTTTTCTTCGGGATCATCACCGTCAACCACCTCATCAACAATGAGCAGGTGTTTACGCCCGATATGTTTATCCTCTCAGGGTCCATGCTGGGGGCCGGACTTATATCCATCGGGCTGAGCGAGAAAAAATGTAGAACCGGCCGATGGAAAATAAAGGTGCTGAATATAAATGTTAAAAAGTAGGATTACAGGTTGATGAGGGTTGTGGAGGGAATTAAGAACAACAGCCATAAGAGGTTTAGGAACTTAGCTTTTTTTTACCACGGAGGCACGGAGGACACTAAGAAACACTAAGGCCCATAAATTGGTCATCTTTTTCTTAGTGTCCCTTGTGCCCTTAGTGCCTTAGTGGTTATTTTTTTTAATGACATGGCAGACGGTTAAAGTTCACTCTTTTTCGCTGGATTTTGCTTTCATTTTATTCCCTTTCGCATCGTGCGTCACCTCTGCAAGTCCGAGCGCCTCCATCAACGGGGGAATGTACATGCCGAACCGGCCGCGTAACCCCTTTTTGAGCCCGTACCATCCGCCGGCAGGGTTACTTTCTGATCGTCCCCAGGCCTCAACGGTTCCCTCTTTTGCCGCCTTTTGTTCATCAGCGCTGCCCAGTTCCATCCAGTCGCCATGGTCTTTTAGCATCTGGTGCAAGTCGTTGATGCAATTTATGTTGTAAAGCAAGACTGTTTTGCCGACCGTACACACCAGGACATCTTTTCCGTCTTTCTGGTCAACATGCATGGTATATTCACTTGTCAACGGCGGTGTTTTCAGTGCCATCGGGTTGTCTTTGGATCCTATTTTATGTGACATGGTTTTCAGTTTAAGAAGTTTATAGATCAGAAGAAGAATATTTCATTGACCATCCTTTGCCAACCGTATGGCCATCAGATAGAAACCAGACCAGGACATTGTTGGTAAACGACGTAATGACAGGCGGTATACTGGTGCCGGAAAATTTTGCCAGAATGTTTTCCGGCAATGGGGAGGTTCCATCAAAAATCCAGACAAAATCTACATTTGGCTGGGTGTCCATGGTTAAGAATTCCATCCTGATACGCTTACCAGCAGGAACTGAAATCTGCCATTTGCAGGAACAGTTGTTTGCATAGTTTTCATCTCCGCTTCCATCCCTGATCGAATCCTGCTCCCTCACCATGTCGTGGATGCCCCGGCAATAGAGCGACGTGGAATCGATGGTCTCCATATAATAACTGAAAACAAGGTCCTTCGGGAGACCGGTGGCGGGTTGCAGGTCAATTCTGAACCTGCTGCCCGGGATGAAAACCATCCTGGAGATTCCTGATAACGGGCCTGCATACCACAGCGAGTCACCTGTGAACAGTTGAACCATTTTCTTTGGCTCCTTACAATCCGCGACGATATGAATCCCCTTATAGGCGCCGGAAGGATGGATAGACCAGGAATGCGGACTTTTTTTCCTGTTGAAATATATGTTGCCTTTGGGTCGTAAAGCAGAAAAAGTTGAAAATCTGAAATCCGGAACTTTCATAAATTCAATGGCCTTTTCCATGTTGGGCAGCCCTGCACCAAGTTTCCCGCAATAAGTCAAATTCAGGCTGTCGACCGGGACGGCCGTATTCCTGATGGCATTGAGAATATCTTCTGTGGTGGCTTTCGGAACAAGCGCTTTTAAAACCGTTGCGCATCCGGTTATGATCGCCGAAGCGGGGGAGGTGCCGTTTTCGTGGATGTAGGCATTGTCGGCCTGGGGGTGGGGCCCGTAAACCGAATCGCCCGGTGCCGCAATATCGATTCTCATCCCGTAATTTGAATATTTGCTTTTCTTCAACAGGGTATCCAGGGAGGCCACACAGAATACCCCGGGGAAGGAGGAGGGTGCATCTGCCTTTTCCGTATAGAAATTCCCGGCAGCACCGATGATCATGATCCCTTTGCTGATTGCAGTATTCAGGATGCGCTTCTCCTCATCCGACGGGTCACCTCCGCTCCAGGCACAACAGATGATGTCGGCCCCCAGATCAGTGGCATACCTGATCCCTTTGTACCCATCCTTGAAATAGCTGTTTTCAGCATGATCGGAAAGCACTTTTACAGGGATGATCTGCAGGTGCCGGAAGGCACTGTCACCATAGCATCTTTGAAAAATGGATGCAATGATCCCGGCGATGTAGGTGCCGTGATAAAACCGGTTTTCCTTTCCCGGGCGAACAGATACATCGTTGTCGTTGTCAGACATATCCCAGCCGTGCATGTCATCGGTGTACCCGTTTCCATCGTCATCCTGGAAATTTGCAGGCGTTTCCCCGGTATTTGTGTATATGAAATCCCTGATGGTCTTGTGTGACAGTCTGAACCCGTTATCCACCACGGCTACTTTCACAACAACACCGGCAGCCGCTTTTTGCTGAACAATTTTCAGGATATTGTAAATACGGGGATCGGGGATTCCTTTCTTTACAGGTTCATCCGGTATTTCATATGCAACTCCGGGGCAACCGATAGGGAGAAGTGCAAAAAACATCCACGCAAACAGGCAGAGGTGCTTCATGATCCGGATTTTCCTGAGATTGCCTGCCCGACTATTGGTAAATAACAGAATGTGTGTGCACAGGAAGTTGCGGCACAGATAAGTAGAAGGACTCGCTGCCACCGGTCTCTCCTAAGGTCCTGTTGGTCAACCCCGGCCCTGTACCCTGGTTGATCGGAACCCTGCCCCTTAAATCCGGCAATCCGAAAGTATTAACCCCATCCCCGCCATAAGTGGTTCCAAGCAGTGAAAACAATGCCGAGTATTGTGAAATCGACAGGAGCTGGCCGTTGCAGGCTGCCCATCCGTTAGGGGTATAGCCAAATCCAAAAAGTTCTATCTCCCCAAGGTAAGCGTCTATGCCACTTTGGGATGGCCAGTAACCCTGTAATGCAATACAATAGTTCATGCACAGATAAGGTTGCAGATGGGTTACCGGCTGATTTCCTCCTGTGTTCGCTATAACCAGGTTTTTAGCGATCCAGTTTGTCCCGTCAAACGTAAGAAGGTTATTGGTCGGTGGGTTGCCGGCTGTTGCAAGAGCGTCTATCATCTGTTTCCATGCGGTCCCCGTGTAATAATAATACCCGGCAGGGGCAGTTGTCTGGTAAACAAGAAGCCCTGCGACAGGACCTGCAACCTGGCCACGTTCAGTGGCAGTCATGCGGGGTATTAGTATTCCCTTGGTGCTGGATTTTACATCGAGCATGGCCGATGCATTCGGTGCGGTGCCGTCTGTGTTCACTGCCACCTGCGCCCTGGTATAGAGACTGAAGAGAAGGAACATGCATGCCACCATTATTTTCATTTTCATTTTTTTCTGAATTATATGTGAAAGGTCAGGTTATAAAACACATGGAGATGAAATAATTGCAAAACGGTAGAGATAACAAAAATAGAAGTTATTTAAAATTAAACCAAATAAAATAAAGACATATGCAATTATTTTTAAGGTCTGGACAATTCTTACTTACAAGTAGTTAAAACCTGTATTGTAACTGGTGTAAGTGGCAGTATCCGTTTTTACTGTATGAATATTGTGAAAGGGAAAGAATGATCGTTAGAAAAATAACTACTCTGAAATTGACCATTGTTCAATATTTGGCTGTATTGCAGATGCGTTGAAATACCTTACCCGACGAAACGAAATCAAACTGTAACATGAACTGTTCCAATGCAATGTGAGAACAGTGAAATCATTTTAACCACAAAGGCGTCAAAGGATTCACAAAGTCGCTCAAAGGGAAGATGATATGTAGTAACCTTCGTACGCCTTCGTGACGTATTTTGTGCTCCTTTGTGGTTAAATTTTGTGATAAGCTTTGCCCAGCATCCAGGCTGAAACACCACTGGAAATTGTCATTGCAAATGCACTACAAGCTAAATCAGCAAAAACACTTGGTAGTGAAAAAATATTCTGTGCAGAAAACAGGCCGAAATTAATAGCTGTCCAAAAGAGTAAACCAATGATGAAACCATGCCTTAAACCGGAGCCAAAGGTTTTCGCACCCGACCATTTTATCACGGTGGTGATAAAAAAACCGAATGCCAATGATGAAACAAGTAATGCCCAAATAATCAGTTGGCCGGGTGGTCGGTTAAGTTGATTCAGGTATTCTATTGAACCAGCTGGATGAGTTGCATAAAAGTCGCTCTTAGTGTTTATGTAAATATTTCCTGTCTGTTTTGGGTGACGTTCTGCATTAACCGCTAATATATCGTTGCAGCTAAGCCCTTTTGCGGTGGTTTCTGGATTGCGCTGACATCCGGATAATATGTAGCATGGGGCTTACTTGCTGTGTTGCAACAGTTATTTTTAATTTGTCCAAGGTTCTTTGTCCCGGGCATTCACGAATTTCTCACCATCAAAAATGCATAAGCCTTGCCAAGTGCCAAACCACAATTGCCCTTTGTTATCCTCAAAAATACTTTGAACAACATTTGTAGTTAGTCCGTCTTTAGTGGTGTATAAAGTGAATTTTGTCCCATCATATTTATAAACCCCTATGCCTTCGGCTGTAAACCATATATTTCCTTTGCTATCATCATAAAAACTGCCAGTTTCTATCCCTTCTATAATTCCATCCTTTGTGAAATTTGTAAAAGTAGTTCCATCAAATTTACTTGCGCCTCCATAAAATGAGCCAATCCAAATATTTCCATTCCTGTCCTTTAAGCCCACACCAGCATTATTATCGGTAAGCCCATTTTTCTTTGTTAAATGGGTAAATGCCCCATTCTTGTATTTGAAAATTCCATTTCCGTCATTGCTTATCCACATATTTCCGTCATTATCCTCTACAAAACCTCCAGCACTTTTTATTGAAAGCATAGGTTCTGCATTCTCTACCACTGTGTTTGGCAACAAAAAAGGAGTAAACTTTTTTCCATCAAAATGACTAACTCCTCCAACTGAACCAACCCAAATCAGTCCTTTAGAATCAACTGCTAATCCCCAAATCTCCTCATCCTGCAAACCTACTTCTGTTGAATATGCAGTAAATTTTTCTCCATCATATTTTACAAGCCCAGAAGACGTTCCAAACCAAATATTGCCAACTTTATCTTCAATGATTTTTCTGATAGTCAGCCACGTTGGACGTTGTTCAATAGTAACTCTTTCAAGTGTTTTATCGTCGTAGCGTATAATCCCATTTCCATTTGTTCCAAACCAATAATTTCCTTTTGAATCTTGATACATAGACCTGACAAATTCGCTTACCATTCCATTTAAATTGGTGTGTATTTGCGGAAATGTCGTAGTTTGATTTAATATGAGTGGTTGGGTGTTTACTTCATTTGCTATTTTATCATTAACAGATTTTTCCTTCACTTGTCCTAAGGAATATGAGATTTGAAAAGTCAGAACAATTAGAATTAAATTTCTTGTTATGGATGTTTTTTTACTTGCAATGCTTATCATATTGTTGGTTTTATAATTGTTGCTACAACATTTCTTTACAACCGCCATATGGCGGTTATTTTATCTATAACGTCTGTAAATACGTGTGTTTACATAAATTAAACCACTAGGGCGCACAAAGTACGTCACGAAGGCGCGCGAAGCTTACAGCAGGCCATCAGCAGTGATTAGAGATCTGAAATCTGAAATTCTCTACCCCGCAATCATCTCCTTGATGATCTTCGTCATCAGTGGTTCAACAGCGCTGGCTGCATCAATCACATGCTTGTGGGTGATCTCCACGATCTTGCCCGGTACGCCCAGGTCGGAGATGATGGAAACGGCAAAACACTTCAAACCCATGTGGCGCGCGGCGATCACCTCGGGAACGGTCGACATGCCCACGGCATCGGCGCCGATCGTGCGGATATACTTGTATTCAGCCGGTGTTTCGTAGGTAGGACCTGATACTGCGGTGTAAACGCCCTGTTGAAGTTTAATACCGTTTTTTGCTGCGATCCCAAATGCTTTTTTGACCAGCTCAGGATCATATGCCGCTCCCATATCGGGGAAGCGGGTACCCACCTCGTCGTCGTTTTTTCCGATCAACGGGTTGTCTTTCATCAGGTTGATGTGGTCGGTGATCACCATGATGTCGCCCACTTCAAAATCGGGGTTCACGCCGCCGCTGGCATTGGAGAGCACAAGCAGTTCAATGCCCAGGAACTTCATCACCCGAACCGGGAAACTGATCTCCTGCATGGAATATCCTTCGTAATAGTGGAACCTGCCCTGCATGGCCACGATGTTCTTTCCGCCCATGGAGCCGAAGATCAGCTGTCCGTGGTGCCCAGCCACCGTTGATACCGGGAAGTTGGGGATCTGTTCGTAAGGAATGGTATGGTGGATGTCGATTTCATTGACCAGCCCGCCAAGGCCGGTGCCTAAAATAATTCCGATCTCTGGTTTTTGGGTGATCCTGCTTTCAAGATATTCAATGGTTTCCCTGATTTTTTTCAACATAGCGTATGATCTCGTTATCAAAATTTTCTTTATCCGTGCCATGGAAGTCAATCTCCATGGGAACACAAAATAACGGCAAATTTTTCAAATAAGTGCTAAGTTCCGGAGTTTTCAGGCGCATAACATCTTTTTCGGTGGTGACGATGATTTTCCGCTGGGTGGGAAGGTCGGTGAATTTCCGGATGATCTCTTCAACGTTTTTAAGGGTATACGGATGATGGTCGGCAAATTTCATCACCACCAGCTCGCTGCACATCCGCTCCAGGTGCTCCCTGAGCGGGTAGTCATTGGCGATGCCGGTGAACAGCAGGATGTTGGTTGCCTTTGCCGGAAAGACGAGGTCGGGGGTGTCGAAAACAGGCACAGGGTCAGTGTATTTGATATAGGAGAAATAAACACGCTGCCGTGGCTTCGGTTTCATATCCTCAATGATCCTGCGCCGGGTGATGGGCGAAAAAATCTTCGGGGTTTTTGTCACAATGATGATGTCGGCACGACTCGCCCCGGCACTGAATTCCCGGAGTGTGCCCGAGGGGAGGATCATATCCTCGGTGTATGGCCTGTGATAGTCGGTGAGCAGGATGGAGAGCCCCGGCTTGACATACCTGTGCTGAAATGCATCATCGAGCAGGATCACATGGAGATCCGGGTACTTCTCCAGCAAGGTCTGGATGCCGCGCGACCGCTTTTCATCCACCGCCACCTTGATGCCTTCGAATTTTTTCAGGAACTGCAATGGCTCATCGCCGATGTATTTGACATTTGAGCGTTTGGAGGCGAGGATAAAGCCGTTGCTTTCGCGCCCGTAACCCCGGCTCAGCGTAGCGGCAAACATCTTCGGGGTGAGCAGCCTGATAAGGTATTCAATATGCGGGGTTTTGCCGGTGCCCCCATAGGTGAGGTTGCCAACTGAAATAACAGGTTTGTTAAAAGACCGGGAGGGAAGCACATGCAGGTCGAAAAGCAAATTCCTGATCTGCATGGCGAGGCCATAGCACAAAGAAACAGGGAGCAATATAACCTGGAGTATCCGCGTCATAATTCAGAACCTAAAGATAGGCAAAATTATACTCTGCCGATCAGGGCTTTTTCCCGGGCGAGAAAGCTCACGTTTTTAAGAAGCTCGGCAATGCCGGCATCAGGATCCCTGGTTTTGGCCACGTAATCACAGGCGCCTGCCTCAATAAGCCTCGCCGGGATGTCCGGATCTTCAAAAGCATCAAAGAAAACAACCCGGGTAACCGGATCGATCTCCAGGATGATGCGTAAAAAATCAAATCCGGAATAGTTGCCTGTGAAAAAACTGGTGATCAGAAAATCTGGGCGAAGGTTCTTCTGCATCCGGTAAAGGCACTCTTCCGCTGAAGAAAAAGTGTACACGGTGGTAAATTTGCTGATATTCAGATTGTACTTGATCAGGCTCCGGTGAATCGGGTTCTTATCAACCACAAATATCACTGCTGTTTTCATGCGCCCTTGTTGGTTCATATTGTAGTTGTCAAAATTTGTAATTTTTACCACCATATCATACACGGATGTTGTAAACTTTTAAACATGTTATGAACAAGGGATTTTTCTCATTCAGGTTATGTATTTTACTGAAGAAATAGAAGCAGGTTCTCAAAATAAACCAATACCTTTATATCCTGTTTCTGCTACTGATAGGTTCCCTGATGAAACGCGTAAGTTGCTCACTGTTAGTCTTCATTTTAATCTCCTGGTCAGGCATTTTGGCCGCCCAGGATGCCGTGATGGAGCTTGACCAGGTTTATGGTCTTGACCAGACGCTCATCAACGGGAAAAAATATACCTGGAAGGCCCCTTCAGGCTCCACCGGGAACCATTACCTGAATGCCCCGTACTTTTTGGAGGGTACCGTTACCATCCGGGGAAAGAATTTTACCGATGTCAGGCTGAATTATGATGTGTACAACCAGATCCTCCTGCTGCAGTATGCTGATGAGGAAGGCCCCGGCAGCATGATCGAGGTGTCAAAAGCCTGGCTGACCGCCTTCAGCATCGGCGGCATGAACTTCGAACTGCTGAACCTGGAGCAGGAACCCCATTTTTACCAGGTGCTGGGCAACGGTACAACAAGGATTCTCTACTACTTCAGGAAAACCCTTGAACTCAACACCGCCATTGGAACCTACAACTATGTTTTTTCAAAAACCATACGGGACCCGTTTGTGCTGACAGACGGCAAACTCAGGCCGTTTTCCACAAAAAGGAGCCTGGTAAAGCTGTTT
Source organism: uncultured Bacteroidales bacterium (assembly GCA_903959905.1). Taxonomy (GTDB): domain Bacteria; phylum Bacteroidota; class Bacteroidia; order Bacteroidales; family FEN-979; genus CAIVAT01. The sequence continues at coordinate 157,940 of CAJBYO010000047.1, read as the reverse complement.
GACCCGCGTGTAAGGCCCGAGATAAAAAGCTACCTGAGGAAAAACAGGATAAAAATTAAAAAGGCAAGTGACAGTACCATGGAAGACCTGATCAACTTTATAGGCAAACTGAAATAAAAGATGAAACTGCTGCTCTTTCTGAACCTGCTGTTTTTTGCCGGTCCCGCTGCGGGGAAAGGGCCCGACACCGTCTTTTCATGCCACGTGAACAGGGTGTCGTTTGTCGCTTACTGCGATTATGTGTATCAGCATACCGGAACACGGATCTTTTACAAGGATGACTGGGTGAAGGATATCGTGGTTACTATGGATAAAGACAGCATCACCGTTCAGGCAGCCACCACCCTGGCACTTGCCGGTACCAGCCTGAAGGTATCACCCTGGAACAACGGGCTGGTGCTGTTGCCCGGAGAAACCCTGCCGGCTGAACTGCCCCGGTTTGAGATCAGGAAACCACCCGCCGACAGCACCGCCCGGGGAGCTAAGGCGTTGACCCGAAGTGAAGAACGCTATATCACCGGCAGGAAGGCCGACCTGATGCAAACCATCCGGGTGGGCAGGAAAAACCTTGCAGGCACTGCTCCCACAGTCAAAATCCGCGGCCGGCTCACCGACCAGCAAACCGGCGAAGCGCTGATCGGCGCCACCATGTACCTCCGTGAACTGGAGGCAGGGGCAGCCACCGACCAGAGCGGCTTCCTGGGGATGGTGCTCAAACCGGGCAACTATACTGCTGTCTTTGCCTTCATGGGCATGGAGACGAAAAAGTGTTACCTGCAGGTCTTCTCCGACGGCGACTTCTCCCTGGAGATGAAAAAATCGGCCATCCAGATGAAAGAGGTGGTTATTCTCGGCGACCGCCAGATGAGCTTCCGGTTTAAGGATGCGGGGCTGGAGAAGATATCCGCCAAGGCGATCAAGGAGATCCCGATGATGATGGGCGAACGCGATATCGTGAAGGTTGCCGAGATGCTGCCGGGGATCGTTACCGTGGGCGAAGGCTCGGCCGGGCTCAATGTGCGCGGTGGAAATTATGATCAGAATGCATTCTATCTCAACCGGATACCGATTTACAACACGGCCCACCTTTTCGGATTTTTCCCGGCCTTCAATGCCGACATTGTCAAAGATTTCTCCATCTACAAAGGACTCATTCCCGCACAGTACGGCGGGCGCCTCAGCTCCGTGTTCAACATCATCTGCCGGCAGGGGAACCGCAAGCGTTTCACGGCACGGGGCGGCATCAGCCCGGTGGCAGCAAACCTGACGGTGGAAGGGCCGTTAAAAAAGGATACGAGTTCGTTCCTCATCAGTGCACGGTATCTTTATTCCGACTGGATCCTGGGTGAAATCGATGACCCGGTGATCCGCACAAGTAAGGCGGGGTTCAACGATTTCTCCGCCTCCTGGAATTACGATTTCAAAAAGAGCCAGCTCTCGGTTTTTGTTTACCACAGCCAGGATAAGTTCAAACTCTCGGGGCTGAACAATTACCAATACTCAAACAACGGTGCATCCGTCAACCTCAGCCACAATTTCAGCACCTCCCTGAGGGCAGATTTCTCGCTTACCGGGTCGCAGTATGCCTTCAGCACCACCGATCAGCAGGATCCCACCACGGCTTACAGTCACAACTACCTGATTGGCGATTACCGGGCCAATGCCGACTTCACCCAGCAGCTTACCTCAAAGAATACCCTGCAGTACGGTGCTGCCATTGTCTTTTATAAGCTCAACCGCGGCACGGTGGAGCCTTATGGCGCCAATTCACTGAGGCTGCCTGTTGAACTGGGAAAGGAACAGGGCGTTGAAAGTGCGCTCTATGTCTCTGATTCACACGATCTCCTGCCCTGGATGAACATCTCCGGCGCACTCCGGTTCACCCTCTTCAATCCTCTCGGGCCCAAAACAGTATACACCTATTACGACGGGGCGCCCAAAGATCCCCGGTATATCAGCGACACGCTGCACTACGGCAATGGCCAGGCGATCAAATGGTATTTTGAACCCGATGTGAGGGCGGCACTCGTTATGCGCACCGACCCGTCGGGTACCGTGAAAATTGCCTTCAACCAGATGCATCAGAACCTTTTCGTGCTGAACAATACCATTGCACTCTCGCCAAACTCCCAGTGGAAGCTGGCCGACTATCACATCCCGCCTGCCAGGAGCAGCCAGGTCTCTGCCGGCGTGTTCCGCACCTTTCCCAACCAGGGTTGGGAAACATCCTTTGAACTTTATTACAAACGTACAGTCAACTACCCTGAGTTTGTCGACGGTGCCGACTTTATCGGCAAGCCGCAGGTTGAAATGTCGGTGCTGCCCGGCAAACAGGACGCCTACGGACTTGAATTCCTCGTTCGCCGCAGTGGCAGGAAACTGGAAGGCTGGGTGTCGTACACTTATTCAAAAACCACGGTGAAGGTGAACGGAAGCCAGCCATGGGAGCGCATCAACAACGGGATCACCTACCCGGCAAACTACGACATTCCCCATGTGGTGAACACTGTGGTCATCTACCATTTCAGCCGGAGGGCGGCCATATCCGGACTTATGACCTACCAGCGCGGAAAACCGGTCACCTACCCGGTTTCCATCTATTATGTCGGGACCACCCCGTTCGTTGACTACTCAAACCGCAACGAATACCGCATCCCCGACTATTTCAGGCTCGACCTTTCGCTCACCATTGAAGGAAGCCTGAAGCGAAACAAGTTCCTGCACAACTCGTTTGTGTTCAGCCTGTACAATGTTACGGGCCGGGATAACCCCTATTCAGTATATTTCAAGCTGGAGAACGGGAAGATCAACAGTTACAAGTATTCCGTGATCGGCGTACCCATCTTCACCTTCACATGGTTGTTTAAACTCGGGAACTATGCGGCAGATTAAATACATAGCAGTCATCTTCGGGATGATGCTGCTCGCTGCATGCATCAAACAGTATGATCCCGTTATTGATGCCAATACGGCCAGCAAGTTGGTGGTGTCGGGCCGGATTACCGATACGGAAGGATGGCAGGATGTGTATGTGTCGCTCACATCGCCGGTGGGTGATCCGGCATACATCCCGTTGCAAAACTGCATTGTGAACATCCGGGATGACAAGGGGAATATTTTTCCGACCATGGAATTTGACCCGGGAAGATACAGGGCGTGGATTACACAGGATAATCTTGTCGCCGGAACCTCTTACCATGTCATTGTGGTCACTCCCGACCGGGAGATCATTGTTTCCGCCCCGGACCAGATGTCGAAATGCCCCCCGGTTGATACCGTCTATTATGCCGTGGAGGATTTACCGACAACCACGCCGGGTTTAAATCACCGGGTGGTGCAATACTACGCCGACCTCAACGCACCGGGCGATTACAGCCGTTTTTACAAGTGGGAAGTGGATGAAACCTGGGAATACCATTCAGCACATTCTCTTGAATACTATTACGACGGATTCTTTCACACGGTGTATCCGCCCGACTCCACCAATAAAATATGCTGGATCACGGTGCCGGTAAACAATGTGTTCACCGTCTCCACCAAAAATCTGGCCGCCAACAAATACAGTAAATACCCGCTGCACTATGTCGACGGGAAGTCCAACCGCCTCCTGATCCTCTACAGCCTGCTGTTGCACCAGTATGCGCTGAGCGAAGGGGCCTACAACTACTGGGAGCAGCTGCGCATCAACAGCAACGACCAGGGTGGACTCTATGAAAAGCAGCCTATTGCCATCAAGGGCAACCTTTCAAGTGTTACCAACCCCGGCAAAGAAGTGCTTGGGTATTTCTATGCGGCTTCAACAACGAGCCACAGATATTTCTATCACAACATTCCCGACCTGGACATCACCGCCAACAATGGATGCCAGGAGGATGTGCTTGGACGGTTTGGTTGGAGTGAATTCGCCGCAGATGATTATCCTGTATTCTTTTACTACAACGAAACGGGCGCCCTGCGCATACTCAGCGCCGAGTGTATTGACTGCCGCAAGATGGGCGGTACAACTACCAAACCCGATTTCTGGCCAAACTAACATGAGCAGACGTAGAACGACATATTGGTTAACACTCTTTCTTTTCTTGCTGGTTTCGGCAGAGATGAAACCACAGGGAATGCTCCTGCCGGATACAAAAGAGCACATCCGGGCCTGTTCCGACCGTACCCTTTATGCGGCGGGGGAGAAGGTGTACTTTTCCCTGATCCTGTTCAATGACAACGATTCGGTTGATGGCGAACTGAGCCGGGTTGCTTACTGTGAACTTGTATCCCCCTCCGGCAACCGGATCACCGGGGGCAAATACCTCCTCGGAAATTCCGCCGGCAGCGGCTCCCTGCTGATTCCGGAAGATGCCCCCACCGGGATCTATTACCTGAAGTTCTATACCCGCTTTATGCGCAACTATCCCGTGAGCGGCTATACATTCATCATGTTGAAGATCGTCAATCCTTCCAGGACAGAGATCATTGCCGGGACTGACACAATAGATAATCCCTCCGCACCTGGGAACATCGCGGATAACGAGGCATTCAGTCGGAAGATTGAAATATCAACATCCAAAAAGAGTTACTCCCCCGGGGAAGTGGTCACCGTGGATATCAAAGTCAATGCCGGGGAAGAAGCACCTGTCAGGCTCTGTTTGTCTGTTATACCTGCTGCAACCTTTACCGAACATGTGGTCAGGTTGAAAAAGAATACCGACACTGTCAGTTCCGTTTTTTACTCCCCTGAAACCCGCGGTGTATCGCTGTCGGGGCAACTGATTGCAAAGGAAACCAGGCAACCGCTAAAGGGCGTAAAAGTCAACCTGTCCATCGTAGGCGACCGCGATATACTGGTGGTCCGCACCGATTCAGCAGGCCGCTTCTTCTTCGCTTTACCGGCCTATTACGGCAAACGCGACATATTCCTCTGTGCCGACGACCTGCCCGACATCACCCCGGAACTCCTCATCGACAACGATTTCTGCGCCAGGCCACTGTCACTTCCCTCACCCACCTTTTCGCTGAACGATGAAGAGACCAAAGCCGCCTACAAACTGGTCGTCAACGCCCGCATCAACGCCGTGTATACCCTTGATACCAATGCTGTTGATGCCACAGGAACAACCCATGTAACCTCCTTCTACGGAAAGCCCACCGAAGTGCTGGTCATGGACAAATACATCGATCTGCCCACCCTCGGCGAATACTTCACCGACCTGCCCGGACTGGTCAAATTAAAGAAAGTCCACGGCCGCCGTCAGTTCCGCTTCTACGACGCCCAGGAGTCACTCTCCATGTACGAGCCCCTCATGCTCATTGACTGGGTCGCCGTAAACAACATCGAAAAGATCCTCGCCATGTCGCCCGCCGAAATCGACCGCATCGAATTCGTCAACGCCCCCTACGTCAAAGGCAACATCAAATACGGCGGCATCATCAGTTTTGTGTCCAAAAAGAACGACTTTGCGGGGATTGATTTACCGACATCGGGGACGTTTGTGAATTATAAATTTCTGGAGGAGATAAACGAAAACAGTTCATCGTTGCCCTCCTTCGATAATATTCCAGATGCAAGGAACACTGTTTTATGGGAGCCGGATTTAACGATCCCAAATAACGGTATTACTTCAGTTTCCTTCAAGGTTCCGGTTACCATCGGAAAGTTAACTATGATTTTTTATCGTTTTCCAAAAACGGGTAAAATCATTTCAGCTGAGCAAACCATTGAAGTAACTGCGAAACCTTAGAATGCCTTATTTGAAGTTTTTACATCTTTGGCTGCAACAAACTCACCCTGTTCCCCTCCGTATCCACAAACGACACATACATCCCCACCATCGGGATCTCCATGGGTTCACCGATCACCTTGCCGCCATGGCTGTTCACCTCCCGAACCGCTTCATTTATATCATCCACCGCAATAACCACAGATGGAACATCCGCAGATCCATCTTCCGGCCTCGGGTAAAAGCCCCCGTTGATAAAGCCAGGCTTCAACGGCATGCGGTTTTCATCCGTTTCGCCGGTTGCTACCGTTACATAATTTCCCATCTCTTCCCCCATCATGTTCGCCTGCCAGCCAAAAACGTTTGTGTAGAATTCAGCCATCCGTTTCCTGTCATTGGCGGGCATCTCAAAATGCACCACCGGATTCATCTTTTTCATAGTATATGGTTTTATTTGTTTTTAAACGATTGGTTAAACCCCGGTCATCCGCTGCAGACTGATCAAACGCATTTACTTTCAGTCTGATGCATCCACCGGACTTACGACCAGGGTATAACAAAAGTACAAATTTCCACAGTCCCCCAAAACCCTCCCAAACCCCACCTCAGCGAATCCTCCCCTCCCTTTCTGGGGAGGGGCCGGGGGTGGGGTAAATTCCCTATCTTTGCCCCTCCAACCCCCACCCCCATGAAAATCTCCACCATCACCCGCCACCTCGAATCCATCTCCCCGCTTGCCTTACAGGAAGATTACGACAACTGCGGACTCCTGCTGGGCGACCCGGAAGGTGAGTCCCAAAAAGCCCTCCTTTGCCTCGACCTCACCGATGAGGTGATGGCCGAAGCGGTAAAGAACAGTTGCAACCTGGTTATTGCCCACCATCCGTTCATTTTCAGGGGGTTGAAGAAACTGACCCCGGCCCAGCCCGAAACCTCCATCATCGTGGCGGCAATTCAGCACAATATCGCATTGTATGCCATTCATACGAACCTGGATAATACTCTTCAGGGATTGAATGCCTTCGTCCTTTCAAAGTTTGGTGTGAAGAACATGCGGATACTGAGCCCGAAGGCGGGACTGCTATCCAAACTGGCTGTGTTCTGCCCGATTGAACATGCCGGAAAAGTGAGGCAGGCCATCTTTGATGCCGGTGCAGGACACATCGGGAACTACGACTGCTGCAGTTTCAACCTGGAAGGGGAGGGAACATTCCATGCTTCGGAGGAGGCCAACCCGTTTGTTGGGGAGATAAATCAGCTTCACCGGGAAAAAGAGACCCGCATCGAGGTGATCTTTCCCAGGTTCCTGGAAAACAGGATCGTCAGCGCCATGGTCGCAGCCCATCCGTACGAAGAGGTCGCGTACGATCTTTATCCCCTGGATAATGCGATGCCGCATGCCGGGGCGGGACTGATCGGCGAACTGGAATCGCCCTCCGATGAGGTTCAGTTCCTGGGACTGGTCAAAAAATCACTGGCCATCCCGGTGATCAGGCATTCACCGCTTCTGGGAAAGCTGGTGAAGACGGTTGCACTCTGCACGGGTTCAGGCAGTTTCCTTTCCCGGGAGGCAATGGCTGCCAGTGCCGATGTTTACCTCACGGCCGATTTGAAGTATCACGACTTTTTTGGGATGGAAAAACGCATGCTGCTTGCCGATATTGGTCATTATGAAAGCGAACAGGGGGTAAAAGAATGGCTTTATGCCACACTTATTAAAAAATTTCCTACCTTTGCATTCCTTATTTCGGAAGTAAATACCAATCCGGTTCATTATTTTTAAAAACAAGAATATGGCAAAAACACCAAGCAAGCCAATCGCTACCTCCAAGCCATCAAAATTAGCCAGGAAACCTGTTGAAAAAGAGGCTGTAAAGGAAACCACCGAAGTTGCAGCAAGCGAAGAGGTGATGGAAGTGAAAGCTGCTCCGAAAGTTGCCCCAAAAGCCAAATCAGAGGGTAGTGATGATAAAAGCGAAATTACCATTGAAAAAAAGCTGATCGCACTGTACAGCCTGCAGCAGGTTGATTCACAGGTTGACAAGATCCGCATCATCCGTGGTGAACTTCCGCTCGAAGTACAGGACCTCGAAGATGAAATCGCCGGCCTCGAAACCCGTGTCGACAACCATATCCAGGAAACAGTGGCGATGGAAAAAGCCGTTGCTGACAAGAAGAATGCTGCTAAGGAGGCACTCGTAATGATCAAAAAGTACGAGGAACAGCAGATGAATGTTCGTAACAACCGCGAATATGACTCCCTCACCAAGGAGATCGAATACCAGAACCTCGAGATTCAGCTGTCGGAAAAGCGGGCCAAAGAATTTCAGGCCAGCCTGGAGATGAAAAAAGAGGAGATTGAAAGTGCCCAGAAGCAATTGCAGGACCGCAAGAACGACCTCGAGATCAAGCGCAACGAACTTGACGACATCGTTGCCGAAACCGAGAAGGAAGAGAACGACCTGATCAGGACCTCGGAAGATAACAAACAGTATATTGAAGAACGTTTGCTCACCGCTTACACCCGCATCCGCAAAAATGCCCGCAATGGCCTCGCCGTGGTGCAGATCGAACGCGATGCTTGCGGCGGTTGCTTCAACAAGATCCCGCCCCAGCATCAGCTTGATATCCGGATGCACAAAAAGATCATCGTGTGTGAATATTGCGGCCGTATCCTCGTTGACGATGGAATTGTGAACGCAATGTAGTGGCATTTAATACAATGAAACCAGCGAAGGCGCTTTGTATCAGGTTTTTACTGATAGCAGGCGCCTTTCTGCTTTTAATGCCCCGACCCCAGGCACAGTACAGCTACGATGCCAATTGCCGCCAGGCCTATGAGTCCATCCTCTCTCTCCGGTTTGCGGAGGCCCGCAACATCCTGGCAAAAGAAAAGAAGGCTGTCCCGGAGAATCTTATCCCATTGTATCTTGAGAATTACATCGACTTCCTCACCATGGTCATTGGCGAGGAGCAAAAGGTGTATGAACTGCTGAAGGACAGGAGAGGGGAAAAGCTGAAGCAGCTGGGAAAAGGTCCGGCAGATTCACCATACCACAATTTTTGCCTGGGTGAAATGCACCTGCAGTGGGCCATGGCAAAGATGAAATTCGGGGATTATACGGCCGCCGCGGTTGAGTTTCACAAGGCCCATGACCTGTTCGCTGACAATGAAAAAAAGTATCCCGGTTTTGTGCTTAACAAACTGTGGATGGGGGTGATCCATGTCATGGTGAGCCTGGTTCCCGACAATTACCGGTGGGTGAGCAACCTGGCAGGGCTGGAGGGCTCCCTTGAGCGCGGCATGAACGAGATCAGGCAGGTGGCAGAGTACGCTGGAACTGATGAAATTACACGGATATACCGGCCGCAGGCAACATTTTTCCTTGCCTTCCTTACCCTGAATGTGCAGAAGGACAAAAAAAAAGCACTCTCTTTCCTGGAGGAACTCTGGGATCCTTCGTATGGCGGTACGCCGCTGAAAAGCCCGTTGCTGGTTTATGCCAGGGCGTCCATCCTGATGCGGAACGGTTTCAACGATGATGCCCTGAACGTGCTACAGGAACGCTATTCCATGCCGCAGACATTCCATTTTTATTTTCTCGATTACCTGGAAGGGATGGCCCGGCTGAACAGGCTTGATACAACTGCAGGTGCTTGCTTTGAGCGGTTCATAGGGGGTTTCAGGGGAAAATACTATATCCGCACGGCAAACCAGAAACTGGCATGGATCGCGGTGTTGCGCGGCGACTCTGTAAATTACCGCCGTTTGATCGGGCGGGCAGCCGAAGGGCCCGGCGGGGTTGATGAGGATAAACAGGCGGCATTTGAAGCTGCCGATGGTGTCGTGCCCAACGTGGTTTTACTGCGTGCCAGGCTGCTCTTCGACGGAGGTTATTACAGCAAGGCGATGGATGAACTGCTGAACAATCCCGTGAGTATGACGGTGAAGTCAAAACACGACCTGCTCGAGTACACCTACCGGCTGGGCAGGATCTGCCACGAACAGGGAAACCTGGCCAAAGCCATTGACAACTACCGGCAAACGATCACCAGGGGAAAGAATGAACCCTGGTATTTTGCAGCCGGTGCCGCTTACCAGCTGGGATTGCTCTATGAAAACAAAGGAGAGCCTGCAAAAGCTGACAGTGCCTTCCGGGTATGCCTCTCAACCAATCCCCGTGAATACAAAACCAGCCTCCACCAAAAGGCAAAGGCTGGTCTGAAACGGTTGGAAAAAGAAAACCACTAAGGCACGGAGGACTAAGAACCACTAAGAATATAAATTCATTATTGAATATTTCCTTCGTGTTCCTCAGTGTCCTCCGTGCCTTAGTGGTTTTCTTTTTACGTGTCCTAAAATCTGAACCCCACCGTCGTCATCACCGAATTGGTATAGTTGCTGATAACAGCGGCATTGACCATGGAAGCGTCATACAGGTAATAATCCTGGTTCATCCTGGCCCACACATAGGTGACATCGGCAAAAAAGTACTTGGTACGGTAGCCGAACCCGCCGGAAACCTGGAACCGCTCACTGTTGTTGGTTCCGCTGGAATACGGGTTGCTGAAGTAGGCGAATCCGCCCCGTAACCTGAAGTCGCTCAGCCTCCATTCGGTGCCGACACGGATATTCCCCCACGACTTGAAGCTGGTTTTAATGGTATTGTTCAGGTCAGTGTAGCTGTCGTAGGTTGAATTGAACCTCGCCTGGGAATAATTGACATACTCATAATCGGCACTCACCAACCCATACTGGCCGATGATGAACGCCAGGCTGCCAATCGCCCTGAACGGGGTGGTAAGCCTGTAATCATACGATCCTTCGGGGGAATATTGCGTTGAATTCCAGTCGGTATTGGTGAATGTTGACTGCATGCTGCTCGACCACCGGTCGCGCATGGTCGGGAACCAGGTCGGCGTGTGGATGCTGGCACCGATCCGTACCCAGTCGGCTGGCTTGTAAATAACCCCCAGTTTGAAATTCAGGCCGGTGCCGGTGGTATGCAGATCGCTGTAGTAGTTCAGCGAGATGAAGTTCGGAATGGTGTCTTTGGTGCGTGTTTCCTGGTATTGGGTGTGTTCATAGTAATTGATGGTTGGCACGCCGAAGGTCATCCCGAAAAACAGCTGGTCGTTGAAATTGGCGCCCATGGAAAAGTCAAATTCATTCATGGATCCGTGGGTGGTGATGACTTTATTCTGAAGCACCCCGCCATAGGCAGCGTCGCACAAATACTTGTTCGCAGCCGAATCAAAATAGACCAGGTTGGCTCCGTATGCAAGGCCGATGTCAAAGGGATAATCATCATTGATGTATTGCTCAGGCTCCTGTGCATCGTTCAGTGTGTTGGCATAGCTTTGCATAAGTGAGTTTTTGGCATTGACACCGTTGATGACCACCTGGTTGTTGAAATCGTTCTGCCTGTTGAGGCCAATGCCGATATTGAAACTTTTCAGGGGCCCTGTTTTGTTTTTGGCATAAGGGCTGATGTTCAGAACCGCGCCGATGTTCCCGAGTCCGAAATTCACCCGGCTGTCGGATGCCTCCGACCCATTGTATATTGATGTGGCATAGGAGACAATGGGGGCCGCAGTGATCGTCATTTCCGAACCTTTGTAAAGTCCGATGCCGGCAGGATTAACCGTGAGTGTGGAGAAATCTGCACCCAATGCCCCGAAGGCACCGCTTAATCCGTTGAACCGGGCAGTTCCGCTGTACATGACACGGGAGTATCGCAGGGCATCTTCTGCCGTTTGGGCGAACATCGCCGGGATCGACAGGATGCATACCAGTATGATGATGAATGATCTTTTCATTTCAGTCAGTATTGAATGTGAGTAAGTTGTTACCTGCGTCTTCCGCCGCCACTGCTGCTTCCGCTTCCGCCTGATGAACCGCCGCTGTTTCCTCCCGATCGTGCCGGAGCTGAATAGCTGCCACCACTGTTTGAATTGGATGGGGCTGAATAGGTTCCGCTGCTGCCTGACCGTGTTGGTGCTGAGTAAGAACCGCTGTTTCCTGAACGCGTCGGGGCTGAATATTCCTGGGTGGTACGGGTTGGTGTTGAATACCCGGATGATCCGGAGCGTGTCGGCGGTGTGTATGTCCTGCGGCCTGAACCCTGGTCACCCGACTGGCGTGTGGCGCCGACCGAAGAGCCGGTCCTGGTCTCCGTGGCCTGGCCCGATCCGCGGGTTGTTCCCGGGTTCTGTGACCTTGGTGCGAGGTACTCCTGGCTTGATTTCGGTTGCCTGTAAACAGGGGAGGAGTAGCTTTGTGCCGACCCGGTGCGCTGCACTGCACCTGCATTCTCCGGCCTGATATACCTCGGGGTTGGCTGTTGCCTTGTAACCTGGTTCTGAACCTGCCCCGGGTTCTGCTTGGTAGTGCGCTGGTAACCTGACTGGCCCTGTGTTGCAGGCCTGGTATACCTGTATTTTTCCTGGTTGGCCGGCGTACTCCGTACCGACGACTGTCCGGTAGTTCTCGGTGAAGGCGTCACATCACCCTGCCCGGTCCTCGTATAGGCACCCCCCGCATTCCTTTCATTCCCTGCATTGCCTGCATTCCTTGCATTGTATACATTGCCTGCATTGCCTGCATTCCTTGCATTGTATGCATTGTTTCCATTCACAGCCGAGCTCCTGGCATTCAGCATTCCGCCATCCGTCCGGTACAACGACGTTCTCGAACCGTAATACATGTTGGTATTGTAATACGGCGGGTAATAGTCGTTATACCCGTAGCAATAGCAGCAGGGGCTGTACCATGGGTCATAATACGGACTGTACCATGAGTTGTATCCGTAATACGGATAACCAAATCCGTAATAACCGCCATAATAAGGATATCCCCAGCCATAGTCCATTCCCCAGCTTGAATAGGGGTATCCCCAGCCAAAGCCGAAGGAGGAACCATAATAGCCACCGTACCCTGTACCGGCACCCAGGTAGATATTCACATTGGGTTCGCTGCTGGTGGTGGTGGTTGACTGTGTATAGGCATCATCAAAATATCCGACTGTGGTATCCTTGTTGCTGAACCGGTTGATCCGGTTGGTATAGGAATAGTCGCTGTAATCTTGTTCCAGTGTGGAAGAAGCAGGTTTCTGCACTTTTGCCTTGTCGGGGGCCGTGATAACCTGTGCGCCCTGGGTTGTGGCCGTAGCGGGCGCAGTTGCCGTTTGCTCATACCTTGTGGGCGAGCCGTAAACATCATCGTTGACATAAGAAGTGGCCTGCTTCTGTGAAGTGCAGGCGCTCATTGCCAGGGCGATAATCGCGATAATCCAGGCTGATTTTTTCATAAGGCGTTCTATTTTATATATCTTATGTGTTGAAGACATCTTAGGGATCGGGATAATTTTGTATTTTTGCCGTCGTCAGATGTGACATGAAAAGTAACAAATCTCATACCAAACTTATAAAATGGCCAAAGATTTTCCTTCAAGGGCAGAAAATTATTCTCAGTGGTATAACGACCTGGTTATCAAGGCTGATCTGGCAGAGAGTTCTGCCGTACGCGGATGCATGGTGATCAAGCCTTATGGCTATGCAATCTGGGAGCGTATCCAGGCAGTGCTGGATAAGAAATTCAAGGATACCGGGCACTCCAACGCCTATTTTCCCATTTTCATCCCCAAATCATTCTTCAGCAAAGAGGCAAGCCATGTGGAGGGATTTGCCAAGGAATGTGCCGTTGTAACGCATTACCGGCTGAAGAATTCACCCGACGGAAAAGGCATCGTGGTGGATGAGGATGCAAAGCTGGAGGAAGAGCTGATCGTCAGGCCAACGTCTGAAACCATCATCTGGGATACATACCGTACCTGGATCAAATCGTACCGCGACCTGCCCCTCCTGATCAACCAGTGGGCCAATGTGGTTCGCTGGGAGATGCGTACCCGCCTGTTCCTGCGTACCACCGAATTCCTGTGGCAGGAAGGGCATACGGCACATGCAACACAGGAGGAGGCAATTGCCGAAGCACAAACCATGCTGAATGTATATGCCGACTTTGCCGAGAACTGGATGGCCATCCCGGTTATCAAAGGAACCAAATCACCTGCCGAGCGTTTTGCAGGTGCCATTGACACCTATGCCATTGAAGCCCTGATGCAGGATGGCAAAGCCTTACAGGCCGGAACATCGCACTTTCTGGGGCAGAATTTCGCCAAGGCATTTGATGTGAAATATCTCAACCGGGAAAATCAGCTGGAACATGTATGGGCAACCTCCTGGGGTGTTTCCACCCGTTTGATGGGCGCCCTGATCATGTCGCACTCCGACGATAACGGACTGGTGCTGCCACCGAAACTGGCACCCATCCAGGTTGTGATTGTACCTGTATTTAAAACAGCGGAACAGCTTGCACAGATTTCTGAAACCGTGCTTCCGATCAAGAAAGCGCTGGAAGCCAAGGGGATCACCGTTAAGTTCGACGACCGCGACACCCACAAGCCGGGCTGGAAATTCACCGAATATGAATTCAAAGGCGTACCGGTTCGCATTACGGTTGGCCCGCGTGATATTGAGCAGGGAACTGTTGAAGTGGCCCGGAGGGATACCCTTGAAAAGGAGGTTCTCCAGATCACCGACATCGAGAACAAGATCGTTCACCTGCTCGATCAGATCCAGTCAAACCTTTATCAGCGTGCCCTTGCGTTCCGTGAGAACAACACCTTCAGGGTGGATAGCTGGGAGGAATTCAAAGCGGCGCTCGATGACAAGGGCGGGTTTATTTCCGCCCACTGGGACGGAACTGCCGAAACTGAAGAGAAGATCAAGGAGGAGACCAAGGCTACCATCCGGGTGATCCCTTTGAACAACCCCCTGGAAGACGGGAAATGCATCTACTCAGGCAAACCGTCTGTGCAGCGTGTCATTTTTGCCCGCGCTTACTAGGTTACAGCGGAAGTAATTTCCCAGAACCATTGATGGTGGCTGAGATGCTGGCCGGATTACCGGAATAATAGATGTTCCCGATGGAACCGATGGTGGCATTCAGGGAATTGACGGCCTGTACATAGCTGTTGTTGGAACCTTTGTTGGTGACAAAAGTATAGCCTGTGCGCAGGTCCCTGCCATCATACAAACCATAACCTTCCGTGAACACAGAGGTGATCGCACTTACGCCGTGAAGCCTGAAATCCACAGTGCCCATGCTCAGGCTGAAGTTGCCCTGCCAAACGTCGAGGGTTAAGTCAATCGTGCCACATCCGCCCCACACCTCCACTGAAATGGAATCCAGCTTGAGGGTGCCGACAGAGGTTACATCCCCGGAGGCATTGTATTTTATTTTCCAGAGTTTGCGGGTGGAGATATATACGTTGATGGGTTTGCTGTAGTCCCTGAGCCAGTTGCAGGTATTGCTGTTGCCGATGGTGAGCTGGCCGTTCTCCACCTTTGTGGTGATCCCGCCTATGATGTTCTGGCCGGCTTCGACAATAAGCGGACTGATGGTGTCGGTGGTGAGGATCAGGCTGACGTTGTCGTTCAGGTTGACCTGGTTGAAATCGGCCACATTCCTGACCTGCCTGCTGATGGGGCCGCTGTTTGAAACGCAGGCACCACCATTTTTTCCGCAGCTCTGCAAAAGCAGGGACACTGCAAAAAGGATGGCTGCCAGGATCCCGGATGCCTGCCGCATCCTATTTAAATGTCTTTTTACCATATTTCACATCAAATTTGTAACCAACTCCCCACCCGATGTAATCGGCACGTCCCCAGTGCACTTTGAGCATCATGGTGGCGTAAAAATCTTTGGAGAAATTATATTGAAACGCGAATTTCTCATACAGCGGACCATTGCTTTTCTCCTTGCCTGCAAGGTAAACACCCAGGTTGAAAATGAATCCAACCCGCGACAGCACCAGCTGGTAAGCACCGTTGATCCCGGGCCGGATAACACTCAGCTTGTTGCTGACGGTATCCCCATTTGATTCAAGAAGCCTGACCTGTGACGCATCATAGGAGAAATCAACGCCAAAGCCGGCCTTGCTTTTTTTGCTTAGCCTGAAAAAGGTGTTTTCGTACAGGTGGAAGACCATGAAATTCTTGCCATAAACGGCTTTCATGTTCTTATATCCAAGGAGTGCGCCAATGTTGAACTCCATGGTTTTATAGATGATGGCCTCATATGGATCTGTGGGGGCGTAGAAACGGTCGCCGATGTCCTTGTTGGCCTTGAACGGGCGGTAGGCAACTCCCAGGTTCAGCAGCGGGATGTTCAGCCCGTAGTTGGGCAGTTTCAGCGACCCGTTTGAAAAATGCTGCAGGCTGATACCACCGGTTACCGACAGGTAGTAATTGATCCGGTAACGGGCCTCAAACATCAGGTTCACGGCGGCGTTATAATGCGACCCGATGGCGAGGTTTTTGTAGTTGCTGATGCGGTCGAAAGGTTTTGTAAGGTATCCCAAACCCAGCGCCAGCCGGAACCCGACGGTGAAATCCCTCTTCTTGTATAACGGGAAATTGATGAATGGCATCAGGGCGTAGGCCTGTCCGAGCGACGGGTTGTTGCCCAGCCCGGAGTAAAGAAATGTCATCCCGATAATCGGGTAGTTGTAATCGCGTTCCCAGCGCTGCTTGCCGTAGGTCAGCTGCTGGATGGTGAACTCAAAGGCCGGGAAGTGAGCGTTGAAGAGTTCCATCTCCAGGTGCTGCGCATAGATGAACCCGTAATGAAATTTGCCTTCAAAGATCATGTTGGATGAGAACAGCTTATGCTGAAACTGGCCTAACCCGTTGATTGAACAGAGCATAGCCGCAACCATGACGCCTGCAAGTCGCAAATGAAAAGCTCTGTATTTCAACCTGATGTTCAAATTTCTCAGTGGGTTTAGCGGGCCACAAATTTATCATGAATTGTCCATCCGGAAACGGGTTTGCATGCAAATCTGAATAATAATTGAAGGGTGACATTTAAACCAGTCAGTTTTTGCATAATGATACTCTCCCCTGTGGCGGTGATGTTAGTGAGTGTTTTTTTGTAAACCGCAGAGGCGCAGAGACGCAGAGCCTCTGCGCCTCTGCGTCTCTGCGGTTATCTTATCCACTGGATCTGGTGTTACCCAAAGCAATAAAATCAAACCCAGGAAATAATCATACATCGTAATATTTATACTCTGCCAATTAATATTAACGAAAGAAAACCGAATTGCTTATTTTTGCTTAAAATATTCGGAATGGAAGAGAAAATTGCCGCGTTTCAAAAGCTGCTTGAGATCATGGATGAACTCAGGGCAAAATGTCCCTGGGATAAAAAGCAAACCATTGAATCGCTCAGGTACCTTACGATAGAAGAGACGTATGAGCTTTCTGAATCAATTCTTCAGAAAGATATGGATTCAGTGAAGAAGGAACTTGGCGACCTCATGCTGCACCTGGTGTTCTATTCTAAAATTGCTTCGGAAACCAACCAGTTTGATATCAAGGATGTGCTCGATAATATAACCGCCAAACTGATCAACCGCCACCCGCATATTTTCGGCGATGTGGTGGTAAAGGATGCCAAGGAGGTTCACGACAACTGGGAACGTATCAAACTGAAGGAAAAGGGAAATAAGTCTGTCCTTTCAGGCGTTCCGGCCGGGTTGCCAGCCATGGTTAAAGCCTTCCGGATCCAGGAAAAGGCCAGTGGCGTTGGATTCGACTGGGAAAAACCTGAACAGGTATGGGAAAAGGTGCTGGAGGAGCTCAACGAGCTGAAGGAGATGGTGGAATCCGGGGCGGATCATGCCCGACGGGAGGATGAACTGGGCGACCTGATCTTTGCCATTGTCAACTATGCCCGGTTCATTGAAGTGAATCCGGAAGATGCCCTGGAGCGGACGAACAGGAAATTCATGAAGCGGTTCAGGTATCTTGAAGAGCAGGCCAGGGAGATCGGCAAGCCATTGCATGAAATGACTCTCACTGAGATGGATGTCTACTGGAACGAAGCAAAGAAAGATGATTAACCCAATCGCTCCCTGCTGAACCAGGAGCAATCAATTAATACCATGCCAATGCGGAACAGACTTCATGCCAGCCTCCTGCTGGTCATCGTCATTGGTGTTACGGTTTTTGCCTGGATCGCCACGAAAGCCACTGTTTCGTCTTTTACCCATGATGAGAGTTTTTCCTATCTCCAGTATGTTCCCGACCATTTCATGGATATCATCTCCAACCAGCGGGCCTATTCAAACAACCATGTGCTGAACACGCTTGGGATGAAATATTCCTCCATGGTGTTTGGCAGCTCAGAACTGGCCCTGCGGCTTCCCAATTTACTGATGCTGCTGGTGTTTTTTACCTATGCATTCCTGCTGATGCGGGATGTCAATCCCCTGGTGCGAGTATCGGTTTTCGTGCTCCTGGCCACCAATACCGCGCTGATTGACTTTTTTGGCCTTGCCAGGGGGTATGGGATGTCTATCGGTTTCATGATCATGGGGATTTATCACCTGTTCCGGTCGTTTGACGAAAATAAGACCCGTCACCTGGTGATGTTTAACCTTGCTGCATTGCTGGCAATCCTGGCTAATTTCACCATGGTGAATTTCTATCTGTCTGCCCTGGTGGTGTACAATCTTATGCAGATAGCAGAATCACGGGTAGTATTGAAGGAGAAATTCAGGTTCTGGCGGGTCAACAGGGTGAATATCATGCTTATGGGGGTGCTACTGTTCATCCTGTATGAGCCCGTAAGAAAGGCAGTTAAGTTTAACTCCTTTGATTTTGGCGGCAAACAGGGGTTTGTTACTGACACTGTTTCATCGCTGATTTTTCATGGATTTACAAACATTCATTTCAGCACGCTGGTATTGACCCTGCTTCAAATCACTTTGGTTGTTGTGGTTATCATACCCGTCTTTATTATAGTAGTTAAGTTCTTGCGATCCGATCCTGAATTTTTTCGTCGTTTCAGGGCCCTGGTGCTGGTCAGCCTGGTACTGGTGGCTATTTCACTGGAAACGGTCCTGCAGCATTATTTCATGAAAACAGACTACCTGGTTGGCCGGTTTTCACTGTTTCTTTTCCCGCTTTTGGTGCTGAATGCCGGCCTTTTGATGGATTATGGCAGTACCCTTCGTTGCCGGGGTGTTTTTCTGTCTTTCGCCGTCCTTCTTGCTATGCTTTCGGCCTCAAATTTCTATGTCAACAGGAATCTTCATACCTGTGCCGAATGGAGTTACGACAGCGGGACCAAAGATGCAATTTCCGCGCTGGCTGACTACCACCAGGCACATGGCAACCTGAAGCAGGACAGTATTCTGCTCGGTGTCAACTGGCTTTTTGAACCTACTGTCAATTTTTACCGGGAGACGAGGAAACTAACCTGGCTGATACCCGTTGACCGGAAGGACCATTCAGCGGATGCAGATTTTCTTTATTTGTCTAAGGATGATTCGGGTCTGATTAGGGACAGGAGTCAGGTGGTTGTTTTTTCATCACCGGAAGCCAATACCATTTTGTTAAAGGTTCGGTAGGGACACGCCATGGCGTGTCCTCATTGGGCAAGGACACGCCATGGCGTGTCCCTACACCACCATTATTTGATCAATTTGTCTATCCTCAAAAACACGTCCCAGTACTTTTCTTTGGTCATTTCCGACCAGTGGATCTGGTAATACCGATACTGGTATGTCTGTATCTGGCAGATCACAATCAGCAGGAAGATAAGGGCAGTGAAGGATACTTTCAGTTTACGCCAACGGATGCCGGTTAAAGTGAGGCCGAGCAGGATCATGAAAAGCGGCAGGAATTCCACATAAACCCGGGAGGAGAAACTTCCTCCGTAATACCAGCACCACCAGGATGAAAAGACGTAGGTGATCAGGATAAAGAAGCCGAACCATGCGAAGAAACTGAACTTTGAAGCCTTCCACAGGAAATAGCCTCCTGCCAGGCTGACCAGATAGAGCGGGGTGTACAAAAACAACCCTTTTTTATAACTGAACAGGATGTTGATCATTTCCGGACGGCTGAAGCTGAAGCCTTCGCCGATGTAGGAATCCACAAAAAAAATTCCGGTGGATAATTTATAGATAACCGGTTGAATGGCAATCACTGCCAGGACAATCAATAGCCCACCTGCCAGGGTGAACGGTTTTTTTAAAGCGTTGACAATCCCCGTGCGAAACGTTTCATAACTTCCGGCCATGAAGGGCAGTGCCAAAATAACCAGGCCATTTACCGGCCTGATCAGGCATATGATGCCAAGCGCCAGTGCGATAACCGGAAGGTATTTGGTTTTCAGGCTTGTAAAATACAGTTTGGAATAATAAAGGAAGCCGGCGATAAAAGCGAATGAAAAAATGTGCGACATGGCAGGTTCTCGAACAGTATAATAGAAGAGGTTGGTTCCGAATACGGCGGCGAAGAGTACCAGCACTTTATCCCATTCCCTGACCTGGTAAAATGATAACGTGGCATTCAGAAATAACAGTCCGGCGAGCAGGTAAAACAGCGACGCCACATTGATGAAGATCTGGTATAAAATTGAATAGCCATCGGCTTTTTGGCCTGCCAGGCTGCTCATCGCATGTGCGGCCATAAAGAACGGCATTTCCGCCAGCGCGGTTCCGCAATAGTATTTGTCAATAACCTTCCCGTTCCCGTTTGAGCGGTAGTCGTAAAAGTTGTTCGGGTCAAAATACTCCACCCGTTCTATTTTGTCAAAGAAACCGAAATTCAGGTCGTGGTAGATAAATATGGCCGGGAGGTACGCATAATACCCTTTCCCGTCGGAAATGATGATCGTTTTCCAGTGATCCTTGCTCCAGTTCAGGTTGGATGAAACACCCGTCATCAGGACCATGATGATCATCACTGCAGCATGGGAAACTTTTATTCTTTTAATCATACGACCTGGTATAGACAACTTCACAAAAGTCCGAAATTCCGCTCAATATCCGGCAAAGAAAAAAGCCAACCCGATGTGGGTTGGCCCAAGGAAATTTATTTACGATTATGAGATTATAGATTGCAGATTGAATTGTTTGATTTACGATTTACGATTGATAGCGCTACCAATCGTCAATCGGATTTTTTTTCAATTCAATCTGAAATCTAAAATCCCATAATCGTAAATCTTACTCGTGTTTGCTGAGGTAATCAGCAACACCTTCCGCAGTCGCTTTCATCCCTGCATCACCCTTGTGCCAGTTGGCCGGGCACACTTCGCCGTTCTCTTCAAAGAACTGGAGGGCGTCTACCATGCGCAAAGCTTCGTCAACGCTTCTGCCAAGCGGGAGGTCATTCACGACCTGGTGACGAACAATACCCTGCTTGTCAATCAGGAACAGGCCGCGGTATGCAACCGGTCCGCCTTCGAATTCCATGATGCCTTCTTCGGTGTATACATATTCCCCGGCGAGCACATCATAGTTGGCTGAGATGGTCTTGGAGAGGTCGGCAACAATCGGAAATTTAACGCCTTTGATCCCGCCGTTTTTGAGCTCGGTGTTCAGCCATGCCCAGTGAGAAAATTTGGAGTCAACGGAACAACCTACAACTGCAACATTTCTTGATTCAAATTCTGCAATTTTATCCTGGAAAGCAATGATTTCCGTCGGGCAAACAAACGTGAAATCAAGCGGGTAAAAGAAGAATACAACGTGTTTTTTGCCAATGTACTGGGCAAGAGAGAATTTGTCGACAAATTCACCGCCATTTACGACGGCTTCCGCTTCAAATAAGGGAGCTTTTTTCCCAACTAATACTGCCATAATAATGAGTTTTTGGTTTAATTTTTACTGTGGTGCAAAGATAGCTATAATTTAGAAAGAGTTTTAATAGAATTGAAAATTTATCCCTATTTGTAACCCTTGAGCTCAAATTTCAACGGTTCGTTCTTACGGAAATCGTACAGGGTCATCCTGCGGATTTCGTAGTAGGTTCTCCAGAAAGTCTGCAGGGCATAATAGTAGTTTTTTTCTGAATTGTCCTTGTCAATCTGGGCATTATTCAGTTCAAGAGTATTGTTGATTTTTCCGATTTTAAACCGTCCCATGATCACCTCATAGCTTCTGCGCGCAACAGTATCCGATTTCGCCGCAATGGTAAGCTGGTTTTTCTGCATGTTAAACTCAATCACCTTCAGGTATACATTCCGATGGAAGTCAATCAGCGCCTGTTCCGTAGTGTTTTTTACAATTTCCTCCTGCGATTGCGCCACTTTGATCTGGCCGTGGGCAACACCCCAATCAACAATCGGGATGGTCAGTTTAACAGATACCTGTCGCTGGTCAAGCGGGTTGATGTATGCATCAGGGACAGTCGCCCCTGATTGCTGCAATCCGATCAGGGCATGGATCTGGGCGTCAAACCTGCCGTCCAGTTTGGCCATGTTTACGGCGCTGGCAGCGTCCAGCAACTGTTTTTTGATATCCAGCGGTGTGAGCGAGTGTTCATTCGCTATCGTGACAGCCTTTTTCGGGTCGATGGTGAAAAAATCGATGTTTCCCGGGGGAAGGAGGACAACCGGGACATCATCCTGCAGGTGCAGGAAAGATTTGAACCTGAATTGTGCATTGTCCAACGCGAGATTGGCGTTTTCAAGTGCCGCACTGGCTTTCAGAAACGACAACTCCATCTGGAGGCGTTCATTCTCGGCAATTTTTCCAAGGGAATACCTGCCGTCGGCGATCTTTAAAAGGTCTGTCGAGTTGGTCAGGTTCATTTTAGATATTTTTTGTTCTACCTGTGCCTGCAAAAGTGTGAAGAAGTAGGTGGTGGTATTGATGGCGATCTGCTCCAGTTCCTCGATGTATCTTCTCTTGGCGATAGAGTAGCTGAGCGGCTTGATTTTCCGGTCCCAGCGGTAAGGGTTATAGGCGAACAGCGGCTGAAACAGCTCAACGTTAACCGGGTAGCTCAGGTAGGGCGACTGATTCTCCGAATTGACATTATAGACTCCGCTTAAATAGGAGTTCACGGAGATCACCCCGCCGGTGATCCCGATCTTTTGTGAAAGGGCCAGATTAGCCTGGGCGCTGATGTATTTGGTGCTTACATAGGTCTGCTCGCCGTTTTCATTCAGATAAGGGGTGATATTCTGGTTGATATCGGGCAGGGTGGAGGTAAGGCTGAGTGCTGGCAGGTTGGATGCCTGGAACGACCTGTACTCCCAGTAGCTCTTGCTGAATGCCTGCCTGGCGTTCAGCGCCTCAGGCGACTGGGATATGGACAATTCAATTGCCTGGTCGAGGGTCAGTTGACGGAGGTTATCCTGGGCGATCGCGCATTTGCCGCCCGTGATTGCCATCAGAATAACGATAATGGCTCGTGGTATTATGATTTTCATTTTCATGTTATTCGTGTCTTAATGATTCCACAGGATCCTGGGCAGCGGCACGTTGGGAGGGCATATATCCGAAAATAATCCCCACGGATGCGGATACACCGAAGGAGATGATGACGGAAATTGGGGAGACAATGGTAAGAATATCGGTCAGTTCCATGATTATTTTTGACAGGGCCAGCCCCAGGATGATTCCGATCAGCCCGCCGCTGAGGCTGAGCAGGGTGGCTTCCATCAGGAATTGCAGTACAATGTCGCGCTTGGTGGCGCCAATGGCCTGCCGGATGCCGATCTCCTTGATGCGTTCCATGACAGAGGCCAGCATGATGTTCATGATGCCGATGCCGCCTACAAGCAGGGATATGCTGGCAATGGCGCCGAGTACAATGTTAAAGATATCCTTGGTACGCTGTTCCTGTTTCAGCAAAAGTTCAGGTACTTTAATGTCTACATCTTCTACCCCGGCGTGACGACGGACCATCATCTTTTTAAGGATCTCAACGGTGGGACCGATCTGGGTGCTCTCCTTTACCTGGACCACGATTTTATCGATCTGGTTGCTTGTGTTGCCCCCGTCGCCCGAGGTTACCATGTATGAATCATCGTCAATCTGCTGGCTGTTGCCATGCAGTGAGGCGCCAGTGATCATGGAACGGTCCCTGAACCGGCGCAGCAATGTCTGGATAGGAGCGTAGATGGAGTTGTTGTAATCCGATATCCCGAGGTTGTCGATGCTTGACTGGCTCACTTCCCGTTTCTTCAGCACGCCGATCACCCGCAGCCATATGGGGCCGCACTTGATATCCTTGCCGACTGCATTCTCGGTCGGGAAAAATTTAGCCTTCAGCACCGGTCCGATGATGCAAACCGCCTTGCCGTCTTTGAGCTGTTCGTCGTTGAACATCTGTCCCTCCTGGAGGTCCAGGGCGAAAACATGGAAGAAGTCGGGGGTGACCCCCGTGAATTTCGCCGTGGTTTTAATGCCGTCCTTCACGATGTCGGTTTCATAGATCACCTCAGGGCTCACTTTTGCCACAGTGGGGATGATCGCTTTGATGGCTTGGGCATCCTTCAGGGTGAGGCCCGGGGAGAATTTACCTTTGTCTTTGTCTGCATTCTGATCGCCCGACTGGCTGCCCTGGTCGCCCGACTGACTGCTTGTGTTGCTTTTCTTCTGGTTTTCAGATCTCGGTGCAATTAAAATGTTGTTGACACCAACCAGTTTCATCTGGTCGAGGATCTCCTTTTTTGCCCCGTTCCCGATGGCCATCATGGTGATCACTGCTGCCACACCGAAGATGATACCGAGGGCTGTAAGGATGGACCTGAATTTATTCAGAAATACAGCCTCAAGGGCGATGTTGAAGATGTATTTATAGCGTTCGAGCATGGGAGGCGAATGACGAATTACAAATTACGAATGACGAATGACAAATTGAGGGTTAATCATACGGGTCATTTTTTCAAAGGGGGAGGTGGCTGCATTTTTCCCGGATCCCTTGAAGGCGGTTTCTGGGGTTTTGCGGCAACCGGTTTTACTTTGTACTTTGCAACGACCTCTTTTGGCAGCAGTTCGAGACTGAGGTTGTCTGCTTTTTCGGGTGGTACAAGTAACACTTCATCCTTCTCATTGAGGCCGGCTTTCACGATGATCTCATTGTCATTTGACTGCCCGACGATCACCTGTTGCCGGGTGACTGAACCTCCGTCCTTCTTATAGACAAATGCAACCGAATCGTTGTTGAAAATTGCCTCAATGGGTATGAAAAGCACACTGTCAACAATGTTTGTGAGGATCTTGTTCTTGGTGGTCATGGCAGGGCGCAGGATGGAGTCAAATTCATTGACCACTATCCGAACTTCGTACACTTTGGCATTGCTGCTTTGCAGCTGTTCACCGATATTGGCCACTTCAATCACCTTCCCCGTGAATTTTTTCTCGGGGAAGGCATCAATGCCAACCTGCACGGCCTGTCCCACCTTCACCTTGCTGATGTCAATTTCATTGATGTATGTTTTTGACATCATTTCTGAAAGGTCGGGCAGTTCGGCGACGACATTCTCCCAGGCATTCATCGTAGCCCCGATTCCCATTTTGTTGCCGTCCCAGTTGCGTTTGTAGATCACCATACCGGCTTTCGGAGCCAGTACGTTGAACTGTTTGAGCACGTCAGTCATCTGCTCCAGTTTGCGCTGCGCCTGGTTGTAGGAGGCCGCCACCTCCTGCATGGTGGCTACAGATTTCTGATACCTGAGTTTGTAGTTTTTTTCAGCCTGTTCAAGGGTTCGCTGGGATTTTTCAAGGTCCATCTCCACCTGGCGGATGGTTGCGGGCGGTTCATACTTGGATTGTTCCAGGGTGAGCTTTTTCTCTTCAAGTCCGAATTTGAGGTTGATGAGTTCATCGCGGGCACTTCTCAGGTCGAGGGAAGTGTCAAGCCGGGTTTTGGTCATCTGGCTCTCCAGTTTCTCCAGGTTTGTCTGCTCATCCTTGATCTTGTTGGAGATTTCGGTCCGGTCGAGTGTGGCAACGTACTGGCCGGAATCAACCACGGTTCCGTCGGGGATGATGTCCTGTATTTTAACCTGCCAGATCTGGATCTGCCTGAGCCCGGCAGGCCCGTAAATCTTCTCTGAACTTTTCGCGACCAGTTCGCCGGTAGTGGTAACTTCAATGGGGAAATTGCCTTTTTTAACCGTTGCAATTACCTGTTCACTTTTATCGTTCTTTCCAAAGAAAAAATATAAAATGATCGCCAGGCCGAGGAGCGAGGCGATCACGTAAATGTACTTCTTTCGGGTCATGCTGTTGGTCGTTAAGTCAACATTATCAGACGTCTATGTTCGCGTATTTGGCGTTTTTCTCAATGAATTCCCTTCTGGGCGGCACATCGTCGCCCATCAGCATGGAGAAGATGCGGTCGGCTTCGGTGCCGTTTTCAATGGCAACCTGCCTCAGCGTCCTGAACTCGGGGTTCATGGTTGTACTCCACAACTGTTCGGCATTCATT
This sequence comes from uncultured Bacteroidales bacterium, assembly GCA_903959905.1. Taxonomy (GTDB): domain Bacteria; phylum Bacteroidota; class Bacteroidia; order Bacteroidales; family FEN-979; genus CAIVAT01. Next base: position 131,928 of record CAJBYO010000047.1, on the reverse strand, counting down.
TCACCAAGACCTTTATACCGCTGGATATGGACGCCTGTTTCCTTTCCGCCGCTTAGCTCGGCAACAATTGCCTGGCGTTCATCTTCTGTCCAGCAATACCGCTGCGTACTCCCTTTTTTGATCAGGTAGAGAGGCGGTGTTGCAATGTAGACATGTCCGTTTTCAATCAGTTCCTTCATGTAACGGAAGAAGAACGTCAGGATCAGGGTGGCGATGTGGCTTCCGTCCACGTCGGCATCGGTCATGATCACTATTTTATGATAACGAAGCTTTTCAAGATTTAGTGCCTTGCTGTCTTCTTCCGTTCCGATGGTGACGCCGAGGGCTGTGAATATGTTCTTGATTTCCTCGCTGTCGAAGATCTTGTAAGCCATGGCTTTCTCCACATTGAGGATCTTTCCCCTCAGCGGGAGGATCGCCTGGAAGCGTCTGTCGCGCCCCTGTTTGGCGGTACCACCTGCAGAGTCGCCCTCAACCAGGTAGATCTCGCACTGTGCAGGATCATTTTCCGAGCAGTCAGACAACTTTCCCGGCAAACCTGACCCTGTGAGTACATTCTTGCGCTGAACCAGCTCCCTGGCTTTCCTGGCGGCATGGCGGGCCGTGGCGGCAAGGATCACCTTGTTGACAATGGTACGTGCTTCCTTGGGATGTTCTTCCAGGTAATTTGTGAGCATTTCGCTGGCCAACTGGTCAACAACGCCCATTACTTCGTTGTTGCCGAGCTTCGTTTTTGTCTGGCCTTCAAACTGTGGTTCCTGAACTTTTACCGAGATGATGGCGGTAAGTCCTTCACGGAAGTCATCGCCGTTGATGTCAAACTTCAGTTTGGCAAGCATCCCTGTTTTGTCAGCATAGCTTTTCAGGGTGCGTGTAAGCGCCCTGCGGAAGCCTGCAAGGTGGGTTCCGCCTTCATGGGTATTGATGTTGTTCACGTAGGCGTGAATGTTCTCCGAGAAGGAGGTGTTGTATTGCATCGCAATTTCCAGCGGGATGTTGTTGCGTTCGCCTTCCATGCAGATGGGGTCGGGAATGAGCTTCTCGCGGTTGGCATCAAGGTAGCTGATGAAATCGCTGAGCCCGTCTTTGGAAAAGAAGGTGTCGGTGACGAAGTTTCCTTTGTCATCCCTTTCACGTTCATCGGTGAGGGTCAGGGTGATGCCTTTGTTGAGATATGCCAGCTCGCGCAAACGGGAGCTGAGGATTTCGTAATCAAATTTCTCGACAATAAATATTGAATTGTCAGATTTGAAGGTGACTTCCGTTCCGTTGTGTTCTGTTTCGCCGATTGCTTTTACGGGATAAAGGGGTTTGCCGAATGCATATTCCTGCTGAAATATCTGGCCACCGCGCTTTACCACAACTTTAAGACTTGATGAGAGGGCATTAACGACTGAAACGCCAACACCGTGGAGCCCGCCGGAAACCTTGTATGTGTCTTTGTCAAACTTTCCGCCGGCATGAAGTACCGTCATAACGACTTCAAGGGCCGAGCGTTTCTCTTTTTCGTGGTAATCGGTCGGGATTCCGCGGCCGTTATCCACAACCCTGATGGAATTATCTTCAAGGATGGTCACATCCACCCGGTTGCAATAACCGGCCAGTGCCTCATCAATGGAATTGTCAACAACTTCGTAAACAAGATGGTGCAAACCCTTCACATTGATGTCGCCGATGTACATGGCAGGGCGCTTGCGCACTGCTTCCAAACCCTCCAGCACCTGGATATTATCAGCCGTATAACTCTGGCTGGCAATTTCTTTTTCTATGTCTGTCATATTCAATAATTTATAATAAGAGTAATATCAAACAAAGGTACAATTTTTTCCTTTACCGACGGCCATGAAAGCCGCAGTAAAATCAATGTATTTATTAACAATTCGCAGTTAAAAAGAGAGGAGTTTCTCAAGGATGATCCCGGCCGATTTTCCGTTGCCGAAAAGTGGCTGCGGCTGCGACGATGGAAGCGGTTCCGCGACTGCCTCCACGATGGTTTCCGGGTCGCTTCCGGCGATGATATTCCAGCGGTCGTGAAGTGTTTCAACCCATTCTGTTTCGGTACGAAGGGTGATGCATGGCCGGTGCAGGAAATAAGCCTCTTTCTGAAGTCCGCCCGAGTCGGTCAGCACTTTCACGGCATCCATGGTTAGTTTCATCATCGGCAGGTAGCCCACCGGATCAATGACATGAACATTGGAGGGCAGTTCCATGGTTGACTGCAGTATTTTTCGTGTCCGCGGATGGAGTGGCAGGACAATGTCACAGTTCAGCCGGGAAAAAGCAAGGAGGATATTCCCAAGGATTTCGGGGTTGTCGGTATTTTCAGCACGGTGAATGGTGGCCAGCAGGTAACGCTCAGGGATGCCTGGCGTGGCATACCTGCCTGGCTCCTTCATGATACGGTCGGTGTAGAATAAAATAGAATCGTACATGACATCCCCGGTGAAATGGGTTATTTCTGCAAGTCCTTCTGTTGCCAGGTTGTCAACTGCTGTCTGCGTAGGGGCGAAGAGCATGTCGGAGATCCGGTCGGTCACAATGCGGTTGATCTCTTCGGGCATAGCGCGGTTGAAACTACGGAGTCCTGCTTCCACATGGGCCACCGGGATGTGAAGTTTCACCGAAGCCAGCGATCCGGCGAGGGTGGAGTTGGTGTCGCCGTAGACAAGGGTGCAGTCGGGTTTTTCCTTCACAAGGATTTCTTCAATACCTTTCAGCATCAGTCCGGTTTGAACGGCATGACTGCCGGAACCCACCTCCAGGTTGTAATCGGGGAGCGGGATGCTCAGTTCACGGAAGAAAATGTCCGACATGTTTTCATCATAATGCTGGCCCGTATGGAGCAGTATTTCCCGGATGCCCGGGTTGGCGCGGATGACGCGCGAAACGGTAGCTGCTTTGATGAACTGCGGCCTGGCGCCGACAATGGTGACGATCTTCATGTGCCTGATATCAAAAATAAAACAACAGTTCTGTAAGCAGGATTTTGTTGAACTCTGTCATTTATCTACGTTTACCGTCACCGGCAAACTTTAGCGACCTACCCTCCGGCATCGGGCGAGCAACCCTTAACAGCCGGTATACTTGGTCTTTCAACCCATGAGGTTTACCCACCCGGGTGGTTGCCCATCCGGACCGTGGTCTTTTACACCGCATTTTCACCTTTTCCCTGGGGCTCCCCGCTACCGATGTTGAGACGCACTGCGGTGCGTCTTTACAATCTGTACCGGGGAACCCCAGGGTAGTCATTTTCTGTGGCACTTTCTGTCTCCGGGGCCTTGGGGCGTCCGGATCCTTCCCGTTAGGAAGCATGGTGCTCTGTGTTGTCCCGACTTTCCTCTGGCTATGCCAGCGACAGAACGAACTGTTGTTTGCGCAAAGATACGAATTATCCGTCAAATCTGGGTACCTTTGCGGCCATGAAAGATCTCAGCTATGGCAATGAGGGCCGGTTAATCCTGAAGTTTGCCATTCCCATGCTTCTCGGTAATGTGTTTCAGCAGATGTATAACATCGTTGACAGCGTGGTGGTGGGGAAATATATCGGAAAGGCAGCACTGGCAGCGGTTGGAACGTCAGGACCCATTATTTTCCTGCTGGTTTCATTCATCATTGGTGTGACAATGGGGTTTACGATTGTCATTTCGCAGTATTTCGGTGCCAAACAAATGGACAATGTAAAAAAGGCGATCAACACCCTTTACATATTCATGTTTATCACGTCCCTGGTCGTGACAGTCGGCGGAATCATGCTGAGCGGCCTGATCTTTAAAATCATTGACCTCGATCCGGCCATCGTACCGGATGCCATGCTTTTTCTGAACATTTTCCTGTCGGGCCTTATCTTCCTGTTCGGGTACAATGGCACAAGTGCGATCCTCCGGGGATTGGGCGACTCCAAAACACCGCTCTATTTTTTAATCGGTTCCGTGGGGCTGAATATCATCCTCGACCTGATCTTCGTCCCTGTTTTACACTGGGGTGTGGCAGGGGTTGCTTTCGCCACCGTGATCTCTGAAGCGTGTGCCTTCATTGTGCAGATCATCTACCTGAACAAATACCACAAGGTGGTCAAGTTCTCCTTCAGAAATCTGAACTTTGATCACGAGATCTTCATGAAAAGCATAAAAATAGGATTGCCAACCGGGTTTCAGCAAACTTTTGTTGCCGCAGGCATGGTGGCGCTGTACTGGATTGTCAACCAGTTTGGTGTGGATGCCAACGCAGCCTACAGTGCTGCCGGCAGGATTGACAGTTTTGCAGCTCTGCCCGCCATGAGCTTTGCCGTGGCACTGTCAACTTTTGTGGGGCAGAATATGGGAGCAAACCGACCCGACCGTGTCAAGGCGGGCCTTAGGGCCACTTTGCTGATGACAAGTGTCATCTCGGTCGTTATATCGCTTGTAACTGTGTTTTTCGGAAACTTCCTTATGCGCATGTTTACTGATGATGAGGTGGTGATTGAAATGGGCGGAACCTACCTTCGAATCATCGGCTCGTTCTACATCCTGTTTTCGGTGATGTTTACCATCAACGGGTTGCTTCGAGGGGCAGGCGATACGCTTATCCCAATGTTCATCAGCCTCTTCTCCCTCTGGATCATCCGTATCCCGGTTGCCTGGCTGCTGGCCAAGAACCCTGCCATCGGGGTGCATGGGATATGGTGGTCGATACCCGTTGGCTGGCTTTCAGGGGTATTTTTTTACTATATTTATTACCGCCTGGGATACTGGAAAAAGAAGGCTGTTGTGAAATATCAAAAAACAGAAGAGTCGTCTGCCTGATTACTTTCCGGATGTTATCTGGTTCAGCACAAGTGCCAGCCTCCGCGTCAGTTCTTTCCTGGAATATTTATCAATCCCGCTGCTTTCTGTTGTGAGTGTGCCGGCTTTAAAGGCGGCATAAAGATGCAGAATATGGCCTTCCATTGTTTTAACGTCGCCAAACCCGGCAAGCAGCCCTGCATGTGTGTCGTCAAGAATCCTGGCGGCATCTCCGTCTTCAGGCCCGAGGCATAATATCGGCCGCCTGGCGGCGAGATATTCAAAGAACTTGCCGGTCAGGATCATTTTCGAATTGGGTGTGTTGTTGATGATGAGCAGGAGTACCTGCGACTGCTGCTGACATGTGACAACCTCGTTGTGCGGCAGGTAGTCAATTTTATTTACATAGCGGGATAAACCGTATTCTTCAAGCGAGGCGGTTACTGTAAAATCAACCTTCCCAACCAGTTTGATTTCAAGATCATCAGCCAGTGCTGCATTGGCCTGTAATAAATTTTTCAGTGCTTCCCACAGGGTAACCGGGTTTCGCGAACTGACCAGGGTTCCTATGTGTGCGATGGAGAACTTTTTGTCCATTTCAGGTGCAACATGATCCGTGTCGGCATTGTCAAACCCGTTGGTGATCACCTCGTAAGGGCGGTGACAGATGTTGTCGAAATCCGTGGCCATGGTGTTGCTGATCACACTTACGGCATCGGCTTTTTGCAGTACCCACGATTCAAGTTTGCGGTGCTTTTTGTCTGCAAGGGCAGTTAGTTTGAGCTCTTTGTAGAAGTCGATATTGGTCCAGGGATCTCGGAAATCGGCAAGCCACGGGAGACGGTGTTGCGCTGCCACCCGTCCGGCAATGAGGTGGGTACTGTGAGGCGGACCGGTTGAAACGATGGCATCTACCTGATGAGTATCCAGGTGTTTTCCGAGGAATTTGACCGACGGGGCGATCCAGAATTTACGCGCATCAGGGATGAATAAATTTCCCCGGATCCAGACAGAGAGGTTTTCTAGTGTTTTGTTCTTTTTTTTCTCTGAAAGGAAGGCGGCATTGATCTTGTCTTCCTTTTTCTGTCCCAGCAGTTTTTTATACAGCATGTAGGGTTCCCAGATCGGAAACCTGATCACCTCCAGATTTTCAGGGATATCGGATGCAAGAGAATGGTCTGTTTCGGGATATTCAGGGTTTTCGGGGCAGAACACAACGGGCTCCCATCCGAAACACCGGAGGTATTTGACAAATTTCAACCATCGCTGCACGCCGGCCCCTCCGCTGGGAGGCCAGTAATAACTGATGATCAGAACTTTTTTCATGCCTGTTTTTTCATTGCTTTCCAACCCTCTGTGGCGGCGAGAAGCAACACAAGCAGGAGCAGTGCTAGAGAACTTGCGAACGAGACTTTTTCGCCAATGGCATACACGGCGGGCTCAAATTTAAAGGTGACCTTATGCTCGCCTGCCGGAAGTACCATGGCACGCAGGACATAGTCGGCACGGAAATGCGGTGTGAGTTGGCCGTCGACATAGGCATTCCAGCCTTTCGGATAATATATTTCCGAAAAGACAGCCAGGCCGCCGTTTCTACTCCGGTAACTGTAGGAGAGTTCATTGGCGGCATAGGTGTCAAGCGAGATGATATCGGTTGAATCCTTTGCCGGGGTGAACGATTTCAGGTTGTCGGCAAACAGTTTATCAACCACGGCCGTTGTTGCAGGATTAAAGCCTTGAACGGCCTTTATTTCAGCATCAGCATTGTCAACCATTTGCACCCCGGAAACAAACCATGCATTTCCGAGCGCCCCGGTATTGGGGTATGCCATGGGTTGTTTGTCGTTGCCCGGAAGGATGAAATACCGGGTGTTGAGCATGTTGATGACCGGTGTACTGTCGGTGCTCATGCTTTTCGCAAATACTTCAACTTCTTTCATGATACCCTGATCAATGAGTTCCTGGTACCGGCGAAGCTTTGCACCGTGATACCCGCCCAGTGATTTATGATAGTAAGATGTTCCTGCATCATTGAAGGTGCTGGTGGTCAGGTTAAGAACCCTGAAATCGGGATCTTTATCCTGCATGATCTGGCTGTCAGCGGCAGAGGGTTGAAACGGATTTTCTACCCTGGTTCCGGAGGTGAAACTGTCGTTGGTCAGATATCGCTTGTTGACGGTGAACATGTCTGCAAGGATGATGACGGTCAACGCAATAAATGCATATTCTTTTTTGATCTTGGCGAACAGCAAGGCCCAGGTAAGGCCTCCTGCAAGCAGGATAAAGACAAACGACCTGATGGCGTCGAGGCGGAGCAAGCGTTGGCGCTCGTCGCGGATGGCCTGCATCAGCCATTCGGGAAACTGGTACTGCTGCTGCATGTAACGATCGCCGGCTCCGACAAAATCGAGGAACATCCCTGGGAAAGCGGCAAAAAACAATGCGATCCCTGCACTGACGGCAAAGGCGATCTGTATCCCCTGGAAAAGCCGCTTCTGATCCCGCTTTCTGTCAGCAATTTCCTTCAGGGCAAGGATTCCCAGCAGCGGGATGGTAAATTCGGCGATCACAAGGATCATGGATACTGCCCTGAACTTATTGTATCCAGGGACATAATTCAGGAAGAAATCGGTCAACCCCATGAAATTGTGCCCCCACGACAGCAGGATCGAAAGAACTGTTGCCGAAAGCAGCCACCATTTCAGTGGCCCTTTCACGATGATGAGCCCGAGGAAAAAGAGGAAGATGACGATGGCTCCGACGTAAACCGGCCCGGATGTAAAGGGTTGCGCACCCCAGTAAAGGAAAGGCATCGGCTGACTGGTGAACTGGCTGATGGCGCCGTCGGACAAGCCGTTGACTTTCATCGCCTCCGCAATTTTTGAGTTGGTGCTTATTTTTGCACTGGAAGACCCGCCATGAAAATCGGGGATAAGCAGGGTCATCGTTTCGCTTACGCCGTAACTCCACTGAGTTGCATAGTCCTTATCAAGGCCCGTCGTCCTGTTTCCTTTGTTGCTTGTAAGCTCTGATTGCCCGCGGATGGTATATTTTCCGTATTCCCAGGTTGCCCAGAGACTCGTGAGGTTGGTGAGAACAGCAAAGACAAGGGCAACCAGCAGCACTGCAACAGCTTTGAAAAATGGAGTGAGTTCTTTAACCCGGATGGATTGGATCAGTTCAAAAAGGCCGTATAACAGCACGATCATGGCCAGGTAATAGGTGATCTGCGGGTGGTTGGCTTTGACTTCAAGGGAGAGAAACACGGCCGTGAGAATTCCGCCCCATAGATATTTTCGTTTCATCGTGAGGATGATGCCGGCCATCACCGGGGCCATATAGGCGATGGCATGGGCCTTTGAGTTGTGCCCGGCATCAATGATGATGAAAAAGTAAGATGAGAAGGCGAATGCAGCGGCACCGGTAATGGACAGCCAGGGATCGGCACCCATGACAATCAGCAGGATGAAAAATCCGAGGAAATAGAGGAACACCAGGTTGGCAGGGTGAGGGAGCCCAAGCGTCAGTGCCGTGTCAAGATAGCCGACCAAATTGGAGGTGTACTTTACCGAGATCTGGTAGGCGGGCATGCCGCCGAACATTGAATTGGTCCAGAGGGGTTCCTGCCCGGTTTTATCGCGGAAGTCAGCAATTTCCTTGGAGGCTCCCTTGAAATTAACAATATCGCTTTGGAGTATCTTCTTTCCTTCCAGGAGCGGGCTGAAATAGACAAGCGTGACCACCAGGAATATTACAACAGCGGCCATGTATGGCAGCAGTTTCTTGAATTCAATGTTTTTCATATCAGGCAGTTAGAGTATCAATGAACCAAATTAAATAAAAAAAGAAGATAACCAGATGCTATCTTCTTCTTCATGTAAATTCCGTAAAATCGGATTTATCCTGTCAATCAAGTAAAGAATTGTTATTCTTTGTCTAATTTTTCGTCGGATACCGTCAGTTTCTTTCTTCCTTTAGCCCTTCTTGCAGCCAATACTTTACGGCCGTTTGCTGTGGCCATGCGCTCACGAAAACCATGTTTGTTCTTCCTTTTTCTGTTCGAAGGCTGGTATGTTCTCTTTGTCATCTGTTCATTATTTTGGGAGTGCAAAAATACAAAAATTTTAGAAACTACCAAACCGTTAACATAATTTAATGATAAGTTTTTTCGTACTTTTGTCTGAAATTCAAAAAAAAGAGCACATGTCCTTTAAAATTACCCTGATCAGGAAGACAAAATGGTTTTTTTACCGTTTCAAACTGCATCGTATTGTTGAACCTTTTTCGGGTGTTTTACTGAATCTTGCCTACATGTCGAAAGTGTCAAAATGGATCAGTAAAAACAGGGATATTGCTTTCAACGATTTTTACTCTCCGAAATGGGATTACAACAAACGGTATAAACTCTACGAGCACATCCTGGGCACAAAAAATCTTGACCAGCCCATCAATTATCTTGAATTTGGAGTTTCAGGCGGACATTCCTTCAACTGGTGGGTGAAAGCAAACAGCAATCCCTCATCTTCGTTTTCCGGTTTTGATACTTTTGAAGGCCTTCCCGAGGACTGGGGCGGCTTCAAGCAGGGTGCCATGACAGCAGATGTACCGCAGACGGATGACAGGCGGGTAAACTTTTACAAAGGATTGTTCCAGGATACCCTTCCCGATTTTGTGAAAGGGATGGATCTTACCCGCAAAAAGGTGATCCTGATGGATGCCGACCTGTTCAGTTCAACCCTCTATGTGCTTACCATGCTGGCTCCTTATCTCAAAAAAGGTGATATCATTCTTTTTGACCAGTTCAATGTTCCGATGCATGAATTCCTGGCCTTCCAGTTGTTTACCTCAAGCTTTTACCTGAAATTTGACCTGATCGGCGCGGCGAATAACTACTATTTTTGTGCGTTTGAGTTGAAATAGCCCGATTTACGATTGGACGATTTTAGATTTACGATTGAATTGTACGATTTACGATTTACGATTAGCGTTGTAGAATCGTTCATCGTCTGATCAAAGCAAGGGTGAGTTGAGATTTCATCTGACGTAAAGCTTTTTAATGCCGGATGTTTTTATATGGCAATAAATCAGTTTCCCGTACAATCGTTTGAGGTATTCCGCAAACCTTCCATCTCTTTCGGCATGTTTTTGCATTAATTCCCGACAGCCGGCGATATTCCTTCCTTATTCCTGATTTCATACTACTGCCAGACAGAATTGCTCAGAAACCAATTATCTCAAGCGGGGTTACGGCCATACCTTTGCTTCATAAACCAACAACACGTGACCATGAAAAGGAGTATAAAATATTTGCCAGGCACGCCAGCCCTCATTCTGGCTATAGTACTTGTTCTTTTCGGCCCGCTCCAGGGTTGCAGGTATTATTACAAAGTTCAAACTGTGAACAAGGTTACTCCCCAGGAGGTAAAATCATTTGAGACGCAGAACAAGTATATCATTTTACACCACAAAGATAAAGCCTGGCATTTTTCAAGTCCCCTCTTAACGGACAGTACGCTGTACGGCAAACTTACTTCCTTACCTGAAAACCGCTACAAGTTCATGACAACGAGCCCAACCGGGGGGAACCGGTATTTGAAAAATAAAAAATATCAGGAATACCTGGTCTTAGAGGAGGTACATCTTTATGTAACCGATTCGGCAGTACCTGAGAAATTTGTCAGCGGATATATCCGGATTGCCTTGTCGGCTATAAAAAATGCTGAAGTTTATATGAAGGATAAAGAGCGAACCACCGCATCATGGGTTGTGCCCTTGGTTGGAGGAACACTGCTTGCCGGCGGGGCAGCAATAATTGTCGCCTCTTCTGTCAACAGCATGTGGGACAATATGGGCAGTGCCATAAAAATGAAATAGCAATCCTTAAATCACAAATTATGAGAAAACTCTGCCTCCTTTTTTTTCCGTTGCTTATCATCTTTTCCTTCTCTTGTCAGAAATCACAATTTTCAACAACGACACGACATTATAAGCATGGGAAGGTGACATACAGCAAACATTATCTTACGCGCCGGTACAAACTTACAGCGGTCGCCCGTCGGGAATCCATGCCAATTGAAAAGGCATCAAAAATGCTTCCATCAGACTCCATGAGCAAAAATGAACGAACCATTCCCGAACCGGAAACCCAGTTAACTTATCCTCCCCAGGTTCAGATTGGTGAAGAACTCATCGCATCAACAGCGGTGGAACCTTCCATGATAGTGATGAATGCCAGTCAGACGAAAAAGCAACCCGGGCCGGGCTTATCTTATAAGAACCCGGACAGAAGTGCGGTTGTCAGTTCCTATCCGGTTAACATCAAAAGCAAACCGGCAATTAGGAAGTCAACGCCACCGGTAACGCGCGATTCAAGAAAAATTGACACGAAAGCCTTACTTGGATTTATTTTCTCCATCCTGGGATGGATTCCGGTTTTCGGAATTGTTTTCGCGGTGTTAGGCATCATTTTCTGTGCAGCCAGTCTCAGGAGGTTTAACAATTATCCACAAAACAATAAAGGAAGAGGGCTTGCCATTGCAGGACTCATCATCGGGATTGCAGCACTCGTATTTAATATTATTTACAGCATCTATCTCCTGGCGACATTAGACACGACCATGAGTTTTTCAATGGGTGGCTGGTAAATTAAAAGACAAGCCTTGTGGTACTCACATTTGCTATCGCTACCTTCAGCACAGGCATCAATTGCTATAACCTGTTGCATGCGGCCATTGACAGGTTCTTTACACACCTAAGATCACTGAAGGGATTTAAAAACGCAGTTAATCAGTTTCTCAGGCCTGCTTGCAAGTTCACTCAACCTGATGTTGGATTGGACAATTGGACAATTTATAATTTCAGAATGAATTTATTGATTTTCAATTAACGAATCTACAACGCTAATCGTAAATCGTCAATCATACAATTCAATCGTACATCTAAAATCGTCCAATCGTAAATTCAAACCAACATCCTCCCCTAAAGTATGGTCACCTTTACAGTTCGTTTATAATTGTTGAACGAACCTTCCAGAACATAAGTGCCTTTGCCGAGTTTGCTGATATCCAGTGATACCGGTTCATTCTTCTTGATGTCCGTGAATTCCTGCATCATGACTTTACGTCCGGCATAGTCAGTGATCGTTATTTCAGCCCGATCGGTGTCTTCAAACAGGATGAACCAGAAGTTACTCTGCCCGTCGCATGGGTTTGGATAGCAAACGATGCTGTTGCCTTTTGAATCAACGCTGATCTTCTTAACCCTGAGTGTATCGCAGGCCGATTCATATGTGACCTGGTTTCCTGCGGTTAGGCAAACCAGATAGCTGCCGTATTGGTCATACAGATGAACCGGGTTTTGTTCGGCGGAAGTTTTACCGTCGCCGAAGTCCCATAACCAGTTGGTTGCGCCTGTTGAGCTGTCGTGAAAGGCCACTTTCAGATTGTTGGTTTCCTGCTGCGTTGCCGTAAACCCGGGACGCAAAGGAACCAAGAGCTGGACAAATGCGCAGGTTGTTCCGGAACCACAGGAATCAGCAATGGTCAGGCATACCTGGTATGCACCGTACCCGGCATATTCATGTACCGGGTTTTGCAGTGTGGAAGTGCCTCCGTCGCCGAACTGCCAGAACCACGAAACAGGATTGGCGCAGTGCGTGGTATCAATGAAGGACACCGTGGTGTCCTGTTGGCCATAGGCAAAGCCCGCAACAGGATTCGCACACTCCGTAACAACGGTGTCACAGTGTGTGGCTGTTCCGCAGCTGTCTTCAATCACCAGGCAAACACGGTAATTGCCGGGACTTGCATATAAGTGCACTGGATTTTGAGCAAACGAGTACGTTGCGTCTCCGAAGTCCCAGTGCCATGAGTCGGCATGGTTTGAGATGTCGGTAAACTGAATTTCCATGCCGCTCCCTGTGTGGCTGAAATCGGCCACAGGGTCTGAGCAGGTTGAATATCTTACGGTCAGTTCCGGACGCCATTCCACCGTGGCATTATCACTGGAAGCAAAAACCATGCAGCGATATCTCTCTTCAGTTTCAAGTTTGAAAATCCATCCGTAGTTCTCAACGGGTTTCTGTACCATGGCACCGACATGCGCAGTAACATCCAGGGAATAGCTCTGCGTGTGTGTCACCGATTGTGGCAATACCACCGGGTCCTGCAGGGAGAAAGAGGGTTGTGTGTCCCAGGTGACCTGGTCCTCTGTCCAGGGCGCTGTAACCCTGTATAAAAACGATTTGTTTGCGCCGGAGTCAAGCTGGTAATGGCCTGTTGTAAGGTTTGTAAAAAAGTGCAGTTTTGCCTCCAGCACTGTTGCTGTTGCCGGGATCTGCGACAGGTCAAACTTAAGCAGGCTTCTCTGAATAAAAAAATTGCCCTGGGCGGTCCATGCATTGGCTATAAAATCGGGGCTCCATCCACGGGGGGTCTGGGGCATATCGGTCCGGATGTCTGAATCCATGCCGTCAGCAGGGCCGGGGCGGAGAACGAGGGTCTGAACAGTTTGGGAAACGGAAGACAGGGCGATGAAAAGGAATAATACAACCGTAGCGGCAAAGGTTGATTTTTTCATGATGTGAAATTTATCAGAACGTGGTAAAGGCATGTAAATATAGTGAAAAAAAAGGCCTTCTCAACGTTTTACAATCGCGGTACGAAATATTACTGTATTCTGATCCGTGATGATTAAAAAATATACACCGCCGCACAGTTGGTGCAGGTCCAGGTTACAGTTGTTTGATCTGGTCGCCTGGTTCACCATTTCCCTCGAATAGACATCATAGATCCTGATATTAATTTCCCTGCCTGAAGGAACCTGTGATGGTCCAAACTTCAGATTCAGGTTGGTAGTAAAGGGATTTGGCATGACTGAAACAGGAGCGTTTCCACCACCATTTTGAGCAGTCTCATCAGTCCCTGCCGGCCATTTGCATCCGACCGGAGGTTCCGGCATGGTAATAGAATAACTTCCAGACGGTGAATAACCGCAGCCGTTTCGCACGCGGAACATGAAGCTGACCAATTGCCCGGGCTTAAAAGTTCCGTATGCATACGTTGTTACCCCTGCTTCAGGTTGCAGGGTGCCCGCATTCCAGGTTATCCCTGCATCAACACTGAAGTCGCAGCCTGCAATATTGTCAAGCGCCGGGGTCTGAATGGCAAACCGGCAAACCGTGTCAACCTGTGATGATGTGAAATTACCGGCCGGAAGTGTGGGTGGTTCAGGGGCGATATAGATCATGACAGAATCTCGTTCAGCATAATTTCCAGGGAATTGGGTGTCAAGATAAACTGGGTATGACTGCCCTGAAGCGATGGAAGGTTTGATCCATATGATTTTTTTACCTCTCGGCTGCGGTATGGGCAATTTTACATCCAGGAATTCAAAGGCCGGTGATGACCATGTGTAAACGGCGCCCGGATAGTAGTGAGCACTGATGAATTTGGAAGAAAGAGACGGAGACGTTTCAGCAGCACAAATCTGGGGTATGCCATCAGAGAGAACGATCGGTGATGCCTTCATGCCGGTTTTTTTATACATCCGTACATAGTCAACCAGCATCAACTGCGGAAAATCGACCGGATCGGGCGACCCGGACTGGTTTCCCACAGAATTATTTCCTGAATTCAGCCGCAAACAGAAGGGTGCCACCGGCTGTGAATAATTTGCTGCCTGCAAACAAAACGGGGGAACCCTTGTCAGATCAAGTTCTTTAACCAGCAAATTGTTGACATACCACCTGATCGCGGTTGAATCCCATTCCAGTCCGAATGTCGTCCAGTTGGCAGAAAGATCGTACATCTGCGCGGAATCAGTCAGGTAAATGGCGTGGTGCTGGGAAACATGCTTGCCGTTATAGGTCCAGTGGTAGGCACCGTTGAAAATATTGCTGTTCACCCCATTGAGTTCAAACACATCAATTTCGTTCCACGGTCCCGGGGTCCCGGGATTTTCAGGAGTGCCGATGCCCCACAGCCAGCAGGCGGCACCCTGCCCGGTTTTATTATAGAGTTTAACCCTTGTTTCAAGGTAACCCGGTGCGTAGAAATAATAACTTCGGAAGCTTGTATCCTTTACGCTCATGGTTTTAATTTCACCGAAAGAGTAGGGGCAACCCGGGAGCAGTGAACCGACTGTATTGCTGATCCTGGCGTTGCCGCTTTCAACCAGGATATTGCCGGGGTTCACGGCAAAACCGCGGTTGCACTCAGCAGGCTGATCATCCAGGAAGGTGCTGCGGTTCCATTTTGCAGCATTGAGGCTGTCGGACTGGAATTCATCGCTGAAAACCAGGTTCCACCCGGGTTTGCTAACCGGGTTCGGTACCGGGAGCTTTGAAATACCAACAGACTTGTTTTCTCCGCCGTTCAGGCAATAGATGATGTCCCATGGCGTGTTCTGGGCCAGAAGGCCATGCAATGAGATGAAAAAAAGCAGAAATACGCTGACAATCCGGGTTTTCATATTCACAAAAATAGTCAAACTGCCTGAAAATAGCAAAGGCGCAAAGAATTGAAAAATAAACTATTTTTCAATTCTTTGCACCTTCGCGGTGAAAAAGGCTATTGATTAACCTTTTTAATTACAGTTAAGGTCCCAGTTTATTTAACCGGTATGTTCTTCAGTGTTTCAACCAGGAAATCCCAGAATTTAACCACAGTGGCTATATTCACCTTTTCATCCGGGGAGTGGGGGAAACGAATGGTCGGGCCGAAGGAGATCATATCCCAGTTGGGGTAGGCTCCACCCAGGATACCGCACTCAAGTCCGGCATGGATCGCCTTGATCTCAGGGATGTTGCCATACTTATTATTGTAAACATCCTGCATGGTCTTGAGGATCGGGGAGTCGGGGTTTGGTTTCCATCCCGGGTAGCTGCCGTCAAATACTGATACGCCACCGGCCAGGTCAAACACGCTCTTGATCATCTGCTGGAGGTCATCCTTGGCTGAATCAACAGAGCTGCGGAGGAGGTTGCTGATTTTAATGCTCCCTTTTTCTGCCTTTACAATGGCCAGGTTGTTTGATGTTTCAACCAGTCCGATCATCTCATTGCTCATGCGCATCACACCGTTCGGACAGGCATAAATGGCATTCATGGAGTTGACGAGAACGGCAGGGTCAATCACGGCGGCAGGTACTTCAGCTGCCACTGCTTCGATCTTCAGCGTGGGTTCAACGGCGGAGAGTTCGTTTTTAATTTTAGCGGTTCTTCCGGCAAGGCATTCGAGGAATGCAGTTACATTGGCTGCAGGCACTGCCACAAGGGCGAATGATTCACGCGGGATCGCATTGCGAAGGCTTCCGCCGTCGATGGTGGCAACCTGGAGTCCGTGTTTCCTGAATCCGTGATAAAGGATGCGGTTCATGATTTTGTTGGCATTGCCACGTCCGAGGTGGATATCCACGCCGCTGTGTCCGCCCTTCAGGCCGGTTACATTGATTCTAAAACCTTTGAAATCGCCTGCCAGTGGCTGCTCTTTGTATGAGAAGGTGATGTTGCCGTTGGTTCCGCCGGCACATCCGATGTAGAGTTCGCCTTCGTCTTCAGAGTCCATGTTGACCAGGATGTCGCCTTTCAGTACACCCGGTTTTAGTCCGGTGGCCCCGGTCATGCCTGTCTCCTCATCTGAGGTGAAAAGCGCTTCAATTGGCCCGTGCTGCATGTCTGTGGCTTCAAGTACCGACATGGCTGCTGCAACACCCATTCCGTTGTCGGCTCCCAGGGTGGTGCCGTTGGCACGCACCCATTCGCCGTCAATGATCGTTTCAATGGGGTCCTTTTCAAAATCATGCACTTTGTCGCTGTTTTTCTGGGGAACCATGTCGAGGTGTCCCTGCAGTACAACGCCTTTGCGGTTTTCCATGCCCGGGGTGGCCGGTTTACGGATGATCACGTTGCCAACTTCGTCCTGGATGGTTTCCAGTCCGAGGTTTTTGCCAAAATTATAGATGAATTCCCTGATCTGGTCTTCCTTTTTGGAGGGACGGGGAATCTGCGTCAGGCTATGGAAATTCTTCCACAGCGCTTTGGGATTGAGTTGTAAAATTTCGTTGCTCATTACTGGGTTACTTTAAATATTAAGGTATAAGATCATTAGATGATGGTAGAACGTCAAAATTAGCAAATTATTTGGCATGCTGTTCCGTTTCATCCTGAATTTCACGGAAAGTAATATAGCGCTGCTGATAGAGCAGGGAGAGGAATTTAGTGACCCTGTCTTCTGTCTCTTCAATGGGCTGAAGTTCTTCGGGGAACTGCTCCTTCAGCCTGTCGCAGATCTGTGAAACCGTTGAATGGCCGTCGATGAGCAGCCAGGTGTGCCCGCCGAACCGGTCCAGCCTGATGGTGATGAATTTACCCTTGGAATTGGGCTGGAACAGGGCTGAGTTGACCTTATTTTTAAACCGAGGCATCAGCATGGTGATTCCGCCATCCTCGCGCACCTCGTGCCCCAGCACCCGCACCGGGCGAAGGTCAAGGAAATTGGCTTGTTTAAAAATTCGGCGGCGCTGGAAGTAGTTCATTGATTGTAAAGTTTAGTGTTTTTCAGACCTCTCCCTAAATCCCTCCCCAAAAAGGGCGGGACTTGCTCCCCCTTCCCTTTTTGGGGAAGCGGGTTGGGGGGATGGGGTGAATAAAAGAGAGCTGCTCCAAAACTCTGAAACAGCTCCCTTTCAATTTATTTATCCGTATTACATTCCCGATGCCGGAGGTGCCGGATCATCAGGTTTTCCTGCGTTTTTCAAAGGTATCTGTATCAGAACATAGGCGATGAGTGCCAGTACAACGAAGCTGATATAGAACGTTGGCGTTTTAAAGAAGCTGAAATAGTTATAGAGGAAGATGTTGAAGACTGCGAAGATCGCAATCAGCAGTCCCATGAGCGCCTCCCCGGCAATCAGCCCCGAAGCAAGCAGTACGCCTGTATTTTCGACCCGCACCTTTTGCGCCTCGTTGTGTTTGCGTCTTTCAGAATACATTTCAACCGCACCCTTGATGAGTCCGCCCACAAAAATGGCGAAAGTGGTTTCAATCGGCAGGTACATACCAACGCTGACAAGCATCGGGCTTCTGACCTGCATGAGGATGAAGGCAACACCCATGAGCATACCGGCGATGATCAGCGGCCATGCCATTTGTCCCTGCACGATACCGCGTGAAAGAATGGCCATCAGGCTGGCCTGCGGGGCCGAAAGGTTCTTGCTGCCGAAGCCGCCCTGGTAGCCCAGGTTTTTGCCGGAAGCAATGTCGCCGTCGTTGAGGAAGGCAAGTACCACAAACATTACCGCACCGGCGAGGATAACGCCGAGGATATCTCCGATCTGCATGCGCCACGGTGTACCGCCGAGGATATGCCCGGCCTTGAGGTCCTGGAGCATTTCACCGGCGACTGCTGCTGAAACGCATACGATGGCAGCAACACCGAGAACCGTTGCAACACCTGCATCACCCTGTACGCCAAGAGCTACAAGGATAAGTGCGGTAACAACGAGTGCAGTGAGGGTAAGGCCGCTGATAGGATTATTGGATGAACCCATGATCCCGACGAGGTATCCCGAGACGGAGGCAAAGAAAAATGCCAGGATGATCATGACCGTGGAGGCCACGCCGGCAATAAGCACATTGGTTTGGAAAATGAAGAAGGTAATGCAGAAAGTGAGCACGGCAACAGCAGCGATTCCAACCATGATCCAGCTGAAGCTGATGTCTTTTTCATTTCTTGGAACGTTATGTTCGATTCCCGTTGCAGCTTTTTTAACGTCCTTTACCGACCGGGCAATCCCGGTTGTGAGGCTTTTCCTCATTTTAAAGAGGGTGAAGGCAGCGCTCACAAGCATACCGCCGATGGCGATGGGGCGGATGATGTATTTCCAGATCTGTGTGATCTGGTATGAAGGGTCATTCACTTTTGCCATGGCCGCATCCAGTGTCATGGTAGGGTCTTTGGCCATCAGAAATGCGCCCCATTCCTGGAAGTTGATGCCGGGAAGCAGGAAATACATGATCATGGGTGCCATAAGGCCCCAGGCAAGGATCCCGCCGCTGAAGTTGAGGGCACCGAGTTTCGGGCCGATGATGTAGCCAACACCCATATAGGCAGGGCTGACGCCGGGGGAACTGAGCAGCATACCGCCCTGTCCTTTGAATATGGTGCCTGTAATGGTCTGTTGTCCGAAAACCACGAATTTTTCCCAGAGGTACTGAAACAACTGAAGTTCACCAAGAATCTTGATCAAACCGCCCAGTCCCATTGACCAGAAGAGAAACTTTGATCCGCCTGAACCACCCTGGCCAGCCTTGTGGATTTCGGCAGCCGCAACGGATTCGGGGAAAGGAAGTTCTGCATCTTCTACCATCACGCGGCGAAGCAATGCAACGAACATGATGCCAAGCACACCTCCTGCAATAAGGATGAGGGAAGAGGTGATATAATGGCCCATCGTGAAAAATTCTGACCAGATGCCCGACACGAAAAATGCCGGCAGTGTGAAAATGGCGCCTGCAGCAACCGATTCACCAATGGAACCGACGGTACGGGTGAAATTTTCTTCAAGGATCGAACCTTTCATCAAACGCAGGATCGCCATGCCGAGTACGGCAGCCGGATACGTTGCGGCAATGGTCATGCCCGCTTTTAGCCCGAGGTAAGCATTGGCGGCGCCGAGAATGACGGCAAAGAAAAGGCCAATGATTAACGCCCGAACGGTGAATTCTTTCATGTTTGTCTCCGGGGAGACGAAAGGAATGAACTTCTTCTGTTCAGCCATAAATCCTGATTTTAAGTGGTTAGTAATTATATGATATTCTAAGCGAAATAAAGAAAATCCGGCGACATGAACAAGGACAATATGTACATTCCTGCAAGTAAATATTTAATGCGTTGATTATAAGGATTAAACGCTGCTAAAAGTTATGAAAAGTTATGAAGGTGAACGAGCTTCTTGGTGGAGAAATATGATTCGGTGAAAAAGCTGGCCAGGTCCCAAACGGTTGCTGATGCCTTTATAGCGGAAAGGTCATTTTCAAATTCACCGCCGGTCAGGTAAAGGATGCCGTTCGGGATATCATTTATTCCCTTTCTCCGGATGCATTTTTTTAACATGGCAACAAAAGGCGGCAATTTGGATACCGCCCTGCCGGTGATAAAGTCAAACTGGCCTGTCACTGTTTCAAAACGTACATTCATGGTTTTGACGTTACTGAGCTGTAACTCTGTGGCGATGGTTTCAATGACCCTGATCTTTTTTCCGATGGAATCAACAAGGGTGAACTGTACGTCGGGAAACATAACTGCCAGCGGAATTCCCGGGAAACCTCCGCCTGTACCGGCATCCATGACACAGGTGCCGGGTTTGAACGTGATGACTTTTGCGATTGCCAGGGAATGTAGAATATGGTGTGTTGAAAGCTGGTCAATATCCTTGCGTGAAATGATATTGATCATGGCATTCCACTCACGGTACAGCAGTTCCATCAGGGCAAATTGGTCGGTCTGCAATGCAGATAGTCCGGGGAAATAGTTTGACAGTAGACTCATTGTGAAAAGACAACGTCCGGAAAAGCAATGGCCGATCCGGACGGGTTCAATAAAATCATTGAATGAAAAATGTTATTCCTGAACAGGCTCTGTGTGTTCTGCTTCAGCTTCAGGAGTATCTGCTTTTTTCTTTGTCTTTGCAGCTTTGGTTTTTTCCTCAGCTGGTGCATCATGTTCTTCAGCCTTTTTTGCAGTTTTCTTTGCAGCGGCTTTTGCAGCAACTGCTTCCTGTTCTTCAACTGCCTTTTTTGCTTTAGGTTCAGCTTTAGCTGAAACAGAAGCACCATTTTTCTTTTTCTTGCGTGACCTGCTTACACCTGAAGATCCGATGATGATTTTGCCACGTTTTGTTTTTTTATCTCCTTTTCCCATAATACAACTAATTAATAATTTCTTATAATCTGCAAAGGTATGAAAAACCATTTACTTATAAGGAATATTTCTCGCAGATTTTCGCAGATTAAAGCGCAGATTTTCGCAGAATTACCCGAATAATGAGGGCTTTCAATGAAGATAACATCCTGCTGGCAGGGTTGCACCGGGAGATTTTTTCAGTTTAACTTATTTATTGAGATAGCCCCGGATGATGGTATCCGACTTTTTAATTGATTCGCGAAGCCAGGCAAGCATAATGAGATCTTTGTCAGTATCGGGTAATTGCCAATTGATATCTGAGGTTCTCAGCCTGTTTGTCAGATTTTGAATAAAAACTGCTGCGGAAACGCTTATATTTAAACTTTCTGTGAATCCCACCATGGGGATTTTAATATAATCATCGGCCATTTTCAGCGCAATGGGGCTCAGTCCGGCCAGTTCGGTGCCAAAGATGAGTGCAGTTTTTCCGTCGAGCGGAAGGTTTTCAGGGGTATATCCGTTTTCATGGGGGGTGGTGGCAACAACCCTGTAACCTTGTTCTTTGAGCGAATTGATGCACGAGGCAGTGTTTTCCTCGTTCCCCTGGTAACGGACCAGGTCAAGCCACTTCGATGCGCCCAACGCAACGTCGGGGTTCACTTCATATTTGTTCCGGTTCTCAATGATATGAACGTTCTGGATGCCGAAGCATTCGCAGGTGCGCAACACCGCGCTGGCATTGTGTGGCTGAAAAATATCCTCCAGGGCGATGGTGATGTGGCGGGTGCGGAAACGAATGATTTCCTCAAATTTCCGGAAGCGTTCTACCGTCACAAATTGCTTCAGGTGTGCAATTAATGCAGCGGTTTCAGCGGGGGTCAGATCATCAGCCTGGTGCATGCGCCTGTGTGTTGGGAACGTGCAAATGTAAAAAAATTGGCTTACCATACCTGTAGTTCAGGAAAAAATGTAATTTTGCACCTCCAAATTTCAGATATCATGGCAAGTAAGCAGGACAAAAAGATTGACAAGACAGAAGAACGTATCGTTGCAGTTGAAGAAGCATTCAGCAGAACAGAACAGTTCATTGAGAAATACCAGCGGATCATCCTGATCGTGATTGGTGTGATAATAGTGATAGTACTTGGTTTTTTCGGATTCAGAAGGTTCTACCTCTCCCCTAAGGAGAAGGATGCACAGAGCCAGATGTTCATGGCCGAAAAGTATTTTGAACAGGATTCTTTGAAAAAAGCCCTCAACGGCGACGGGCAGTATCTTGGTTTCCTTGCTATCATTGATGATTTTGGAATGACCAAATCTGCCAACCTTGCACATTACTATGCAGGCGTCTGCTATCTTAAACTTGGTCAGTTTGACCAGGCCCTTGAGCAACTTGGCAAATTCAGTGCAAAAGATCAGTTTGTCGGGCCGATGGCCAAAGGCGCCATGGGTGATGCCAATATGGAACTCAAGCAAACGCAGAAAGCTGCAGACCTTTACATGGAAGCCGCTGAGATGAGGAAGAATGATTTCACCACCCCGCTTTTTATGATGAAATCGGCACTGGCATACGAAGAGCTCGGGAACTTTGAAAAAGCGCTCGGCATCTATAAGAAAATTAAGGACGAATACCCGCGCTCGTTTGAGGGCAGGGAGATTGATAAGTATATTTCTTATACCGAAGGATTGATGAAAAAATAATATTGAATATTGATCAACGAATTTTGAAGGTTGAACCGAATGTATAGTAAGCCTTCTCAATATTCAAAATTCGTTGATCAATGTCAATATTCAATTTTAATCATTTGATATTCCTAATTTTACAGCCTGAACTTTCAGGCTTTTTTTATGACTGATTTTCCCCGCATTGTTTTTTATGGTACGCCCGGGTTTGCAGTGGCCTCACTGCAACAACTTATTGATAACGGGTATCATGTGGTGGCTGTTGTCACCGCTTCGGATAAGCCATCCGGCCGCGGGCTGAAAGAGAGGTCTTCACCGGTCAAGGAATTTGCCGTTTCACACGGCATTCCTGTGTTGCAGCCGGTAAATATGAAAGATACTGCCTTCCTTGATCAGCTCAGCGCTTTTTCCCCCGATCTTCAGATTGTTATTGCATTTCGCATGATGCCACGTGCAGTGTGGTCGTTCCCTTCCCTGGGAACCTTCAACCTCCACGCATCATTGCTTCCCCAGTACCGTGGCGCGGCCCCCATCAACAGGGCAGTGATGAACGGTGAAACTGAAACCGGGGTTACTACATTTATGCTGAATGACCAGATAGATACCGGGAAAATCATATTGAGTGAAAGGGTGCCGATCGGAAAGGATGAAACTGCCGGTGAACTCCATGACAGGCTGATGGAGATTGGCGCAGGACTGGTCGCCAGGACAGTTGACATGGTTGCAGGCGGAAAGTTGGAGGTGATCAGTCAGGAAACGCTGATCAGCGATCCTGTCGCCTTAAAACAGGCACCAAAGATATTTAAAGATGACTGCCGGATAAACTGGGACCAGGAAGTGACAACCGTCCATGATTTTATCCGCGGGCTGAGCCCTCACCCGGGTGCTTTTACGGATGTGAAGATGGCCGACGGAAGTTCCCAGAATCTTAAAATCTACCGGACTCTGCCCGAACATACTGCCGGCCACGGATTAACCGGGCATTTTATTACGGATGGGAAATCTTACCTGAAAGTTGGCGTGAAAAATGGATTTATTCACATTCAGGAGCTTCAGCTGGCAGGGAGAAAAGTCATGTCCTGCGGGGATTTCCTGCGGGGTTTCGGAAAAATATTCGCTGAAACCCGTGCTATTTAACACTTTTGAAGGCGGAGATATTAACAAATATTCCATTTTATCAACAAAACCGCATGTTTTCAGCCGAAAACACTTGACTTTTTTTTCAGATGCCTTATATTTGCAGGGATTATTAGTTATGTATTAATTAAAACCTACGAAAAATGAACAAGGCTCAATTAATCGAAGCAATTGCCATTGATGCAAAAATTAACAAAGCTGAAGCAAAACGCGCTCTTGAGGCTTTTATTGACAATACAAAAAAAGCACTCAGCAAGGGTGAAAGAGTAGCTTTAGTAGATTTTGGTTCATTCTCTGTTTCAAAGAGGGCTGCCCGCAAAGGACGCAATCCACAGAACGGAAAAGAAATCAAGATCGCAGCTAAGAAAGTTGTGAAATTCAAGGCTGGTGCAGCTCTGAGCAAAAAAGTAAAGTAATTCTTTACTGCTTTTCAAAGAAAACCCGGTTTTGGCCGGGTTTTTTTTTGGGAGGTAAGAGACCTTCCAGGTTTTTAAAACCTGGAAGGTCTTCATTTAGCCAGTACCTGTAGGGAAGCAACGCATCCTCACCCGCATAATCAACCCCCACCCTCGGCCCGGCCTTGACCATTGCCGGGGGAATGATGATTCCAATATCTTCAATCCATATTGCAGGTTCCTTCCCGCTTTCGCCGGATTTCAGCAGATCAATTCCGGAATGTGAATAATGGATCCCGAGTAGCTTCGCAACTTTTCCCGGGCCAATTCCGATCTCCCTGGTAATCCAGGCCTTCCCTGTACGTTGCAACATCTTTTGGGTTCCATGAACCGGAATTATTCCGCGAATCAGCACGGCATGGGGTATCCCTTCAACGTTGGTCACCACGTTAAACAGGGAGTGTATGCCGTAACAGAGATACACATAGGCTGTTCCGCCCTTTGCATACATCGTTTCAGTCCTTGCCGTTCGCCTGCCGCCGTATGCGTGCGACGCACGGTCGGTGATGCCTGCGTATGCTTCCGTTTCACAAATTATTCCGGAGGTGGTTTCACCATCAAATCGTGTGACGATATGCTTTCCAAGCAAATCACGCGCGATCTGAACCACATCAGGGCGAAGGAAAAAATCGCATGTAAGGATAGACATTTATTGAAGTTACAAATTACAAATTACAAGTTACAAGTTGCAAATCGCAAATCTCAAATCTCAAATCTCAAATCCCAAGTTCCAAATCTCAAAATCCTGAATCCTAAATAACGGTACACCGTTTACCCTTAAGGTTTTCCGGGAAAGTTCTCCACGAACTTTACTTTTATATCCGGGAAATCCGTAACGAACTTTACTTTGAGATCAGGGAAATCATTGACAAATTGCCATTTGCCGCATTGGTCGGGAAAATTTTCAACCACCTGCACTTTGAGATCGGGAAAATTCTCTACTATTTTCACCCTGATGTCAGGGAAGTCGTTCACAACTTTAATCTTGCCGTAGAGTTTGAAATTCATGTATTTGCAATCCTTATCCACATGCTTTTCCCGGGGTCCGGGAAGAAGCATGATCATCATAAACAGGAAGGAGGTGATCATGACGGCAGTAATTTTATGGTGAATGCTAACGAATATTATATCACAGGCAGCAATGTCAAACCTTTGACTGCTTTCGTTTTTGGCAGTCAAAGCACACATAAGGTACGGACATGACCACTTCACCATTTTCAGCAGCCACTGCGTTTAATTGTTCTTCAATGGCCAGGAACACAGCGTCAATATGCGCTGCCGGCAAAAAGGATTTCCACGGTTCCATGAATGCTGTTTGAACCAGGTAATGGTTTAAAAATGCAGTACCGTCACTGAACCTCATTTTAAACCCATCCACGTTGATGGTATTGATCATGAAACCGGAATCCAGGATCAGGTCTTTCAGGTATTCAACCGGCTTGCGTTTCATGTCAATGTGTTCGTGCATTTTAATAACCTCATTGTACAACCCTTTGTCCTTCAGGGTTTTTTCAAATATTTCGTAGAATTCTACCATGGTATGCGGCAGGTTCATCGTTAACACCATCTGGGCGCCGTCATCGGCAACCCTCCAGCATTCCGCCATTGCGGCAGCCTGATCCTCTGCATTGTTGATTCCGTTGTTTGAAACGATCAGCCCGAAGTACTCATCCGGAAAGGGAATGGATTCTGCCGACCCGCGGATGATTTTGGCGAAGGTGATTCCACGGGCCTCCTTTTTTGCGGCGATCATGGAAATTGATTCCTCGGATGGATCAAGTCCGTAAACCATGCATGTGCTGCCCATCCTGCCTGCAAGTTCAAGCATCGGAAACCCGCTGCCACTGCCAATATCCAGCACGTTGATGTGAGACCTCATCCGGACTGTATCCAGCAAAGTCAATCCGAAAGGCGCCGACCACAGCGGCAGATCATCATATTTGTTCATTTGTCATTTGTCATTTGTCAATTATCAAGTATCAATCGTCATTCGTAAATTGTCACTCGTCACCCGTCACCCGTCATTTCCAGGTATACTTCCTCTCCCTATCCACCCTGATCTTGTCATTGTCAACCAGCCACTGGATGGCCCTGAGTACCTTTTCTTTGTTGACAGATCCGGCTGCGTTCACAATCTCGTCCAGGGTACGGTTGCGTTCTTTCAGCAGCGGTTTTATCATGTTCAGGATGTTGTCAAATTCCATCTCGTTCAGGCTTATCTTGTTGCGTTCGATGCATGCGTCGCATTTGCCGCAGCGTTTCGTATTGGATTCTCCAAAGTAGGAGAGGAGTTCCTGGCTCCTGCATTTTCCGGTGGATTCAGCGTAGCCGATCATGCTTTCGAGCCGGCCCCCGGCATCTTTAAGCCTGTCGCGGTAATTTTCCGGAGATATTGTCAGGTCGCTGGTGTTGAGCCGCTCCTGGATGTAAATGACCCTGGGTTTATCCGATTGCGGGAGGTAATCGAGTATCTGCAGTTTGGACAGGTATTTCAGGTTGCTGATTACCTTTTCTGTTGTGATATTGCATCGGCGTGCCAGTTCTGTTTCATTGAAGGTGACAAAATCGGAGAGTATTCCGCTGTACGACCGCAGCATCGTTTTAATGAAATGGTCAAACGGCTCATTTTCCACCTGGAACCGGTACAACTCCTCTTTCCTGGCTTTGATAAATACTTTTGACGGCTGCCGAAGCCCTTCGGTCATCATCACAAAACCTTCTCTTTCAAGGAATTTCAGACAATTGAATACAATCACCGGCGGGAAATTATACTGATCGGCGAAGGCTGAGAGGTCAAAGTCGAACTGGCTGTCTTTTCCCATCCCGACAGGCAGCTGAAAGTAGTTTCCAAGGGCCTGGTAAACATCGCGTATGGTATTCAGTTCGGGGTAGGAGAGTTTGAGGTTATGTCGGGCATCATGCACATCAGCGTTTTCGTACAGCAATACAGCGTATGCTCTTTTTTCATCGCGGCCGCCGCGCCCCGCCTCCTGGAAATAGGCTTCCATGCTGTCGGGAAGGTCGAGGTGCACCACCACCCGTACATTGGGCTTGTCAATGCCCATGCCGAATGCGTTCGTAGAGACGATGATCCTGCTTTCCTCCCTGATCCAGGATGATTGGCGCTTATCACGGGTTTTCGGGTCAAGGCCTGCGTGGTAGAAATCTGCACTGATTTTATTTTTCTGCAGGTATTCTGCAATTTCCTTGGTGTGCCTTCGGTTGCGGACATAGACGATGCCGGGGCCCTTCACTTTGCTCAGAATGTTGAGGAGGCGCTTCATTTTATCTTCCTCTTTCAGCACCATGTAGGTCAGGTTTTTCCGCTCAAAGCTCTTCTGAAAGACATTTTCGGTTTTGAATGCCAGTCTTTTCTGTATATCCATGACCACCTTCGGAGTGGCAGTTGCCGTGAGCGCCAGCACCGGTGTGGCGGGGATCATCTCCCTGATTTCAGCGATCTGCAGGTAGGGTGGCCTGAAATCGTACCCCCACTGTGAAATACAATGGGCTTCATCCACTGCGAGCAGGTTAATGTTCATCCGCCGGAGTGATTCAATCATCGTGGCTGTGGTAAGCCGTTCGGGCGAAACATACAGGAGTTTAGTATTACCGAAACGGCAATTGTCAAGGATGATCCGGATCTCATCGGGATGCATGCCCGAATGCAGTGCTGCTGCCGGAATTCCTCGTTTCTTCAGGTTGTCGACCTGGTCTTTCATAAGGGCGATCAGGGGTGAAACAACCAGGCAAACCCCCTCCCGTGCAAGGGCAGGCACCTGGAAGCACAGGGATTTCCCACCACCTGTAGGCAACAATGCCAGCGTATCTTTTCCATCCAGCACCGACCGGATAATCTCCTCCTGGAGCGGCCGGAAGGCAGAGAAACCCCAGTGTTTGAGGAGGATTTGGTGGACGGATGGAGGCATAGAGAATGACGAATGACCAGGTACGATTTACAAGTTGCAAGTTACAAATGACAAATGACAAATTACAAGTGACCGATGACAAATTACAAGTGACCGATGACAAATGAAAAGTTATTAACAAACGTATTACTTTTTAACCTATTATAGGATTAAGGCGTAAAAAAAAATGGCAAATGATGTGTTAAGGCAAAGGACAAAAGAATTTGCTTTGAGGGTTATCCGGATGGTTGAGAAATTACCCAACACCAAATCTTCATATGTAATTGGTCAGCAAGTACTCAGGTCCGCTACTTCGGTTGGAGCAAATTATAGGGCTGTATGCGTCGCGAAATCGGACAGGGATTTTATCAATAAACTAAAAATAGTTGAAGAAGAGGCGGATGAGACCGTTTTTTGGCTTGAATTGATTGAGGAAAGCGGCATTGTTTCCAAAGAGAGATTAATTGCTCTCAGAAAAGAAGCAAATGAAATACTGGCGATGGTTGTTGCAAGTATCAAAACGGCACGGAAAAATCAATCAATCAAAGTTTGAGCTTTTCAATTCTAAAATTAAAAGAACAAACTTCTGGATTCCCCTCACTTGTCATTTGTAAATTGTCACTTGTCACTTGTCTCTTTCACCTTCCAAATCGAATCCAACACCGTTCCATCCACCCACTTCACCACCGCCACCACCTCATCCGTAAATTTTGGCTTAGCCGGAACGCCACATATTTTCTCAGCCTCGTCTTTGAGTTCTTCAATGGTTTTGATGGGCAGCGATGAGTTTTTCATCTTTTCAATCAGGTCGGTACGCAGCGGGTTGATGGCAATGCCACGCTCGGTCACAATTACATCAATCAGCTCGCCAGGGCCGCAGATGGTGGTCACCTGGTCGCGGATTACAGGCATGCGGTCCCGGAATAGCGGAATCGGAAGGATCACGCATTTCCCGAAGAGGGTATTCTGCCATCCGCCGATACCGTGAAGGAGATAACCGTCAGAGTGGGTTACAACATTGGCATTGAAATTCACATCCACCTCAGTAGCTCCAAGGATCACAATGTCGACCATGGAGGAGAAATTACCCTTGCTGTGATAGTTGTAACTGGTGAAAGGGCTTGTCCAGGTATGGTTCGGATTGTCGCGCATGGATTGCACCCCGTCAAGGTCAAATGTTTGACCGTCAAGGATGTATTCAACAAGGCCTTCCTCCAGCATTTTCACGAGGTACTTGTTGCTGCCACCCCTGGCAAACCTGGCTTTCCATTTGCGTTCGCGCAGGATTTCGGAGAAATAGATTCCGATGGAGAGGGCTGTGCCACCGGCTCCGGCCTGGAATGAGAACCCGTCATAAATAAGCCCTGCCTCATCACAGAATTTTGCCGACCATTCAGCAAGGAGAAGCCTGTCGGGGCTTTTTGTGATTTCCGTGGTTCCGCTTACGATCTTTTCAGGGATCCCGATCTTATCCAGCACCACAACGTAATCAACATAGTTGCCGTTGATCTGCCATGGCAGACAAGGGAAGGGGATCAGGTTGTCGGTGACCACGATAACTTTGTCGGCATATTGCGAATCGGCCAGGGCAAATCCGAGCGGACCGCACGCAGCAGAGCCGTTTACCCCGTTTGCATCGCCGAAAGGGTCGGCCGTTGGGGCGGCGATTACTGCGATGTCGATGTGAACCTCACCATCCTGAACGGCCTGGTAACGGCCACCGTGGGAACGCAGCACGCCGAGGCCTTTCATCTTTCCGTTGGAGGTAAACCGGCCAAGTGCGCCATTCATGCTGCCTTCGATGTGATTGATCGTGCCGTCTTCAAGATATTTCGTCATCGGTTCATGACACGGGAAAGAAGCTGACGGATACCACATCAGGTCTTTGATTCCCAGTTCATGGGCGATGTCAAAGATCTGGGTTGCCACCAGGTCGCCGTTGCGGAAGTGATGGTGGGTTGAAATGGTCATCCCGTCGCGCAAACCGGCCCGGATGAGCGCCTCTTTCAGATCAGGAACCACTTTATTGCCATCGGCCGGAAAATCGGCACAACTTGAAAGTTTGGGAGCGGCACGAAACCCGTCGGGTTTGTATTTTCCCACACCCATGTATGGTATGGCAGGTTTCCCGTTAACGACCGTAGGTACGATACGGCCGGCTGCGTTGGTGACAAGTTTATCAAATTTGTTCATAGGATTCCCTCCAGTTTTCAGCAAGTTTATTCATTTTCAGTGCAAGGTTGATTGTGTTGAGCGCTCTTTTTACAACAGGCGGGTCAATCATCTTGGTGCCAAGTGCCACCACGCCAAGCCCCTGCTCGGTTGCTTTGTGGAAAGCAAAAACGATCTTCTTGGCTTTTTCAATCTCATCAGGTGTCGGGGCAAAGGATTCATGGATCACAACGATCTGTCGCGGATGAATGCATCCCATCCCGTCAAACCCGAGGGCTTTTGAACGGATCACATTCTGGCGGAGCCCCTCCATGTCGCCCACGTCGGAAAAGACAGAGTCAATCGGTTGAATACCTGCGGCACGGGCTGCGTTGACCACCATGCTGCGGGCAAAGAACGACTCGGTTCCTTCGGCGGTGCGCCGGGTACCCAGGTCGGCGGTATAATCTTCAAGGCCGATGGCAAGCGAAACCACGTTTTCGGCACAACTTGCTATCTGGTAAGCATTGATCACACCCAGCGCACTTTCAATGATGGGCATGATCCACACGGGTTTGTTTATCCTTTGGTCATGCTGAATTTTCCTGATCTGGTCATTGACTGCATGCACCTGCTCCGGCTTCTCACATTTCGGAAGGAGGATGAGGTTTACGTTGTAGGGTATGATGAATTCAAGGTCAGTGATTCCGCGTTCGCCCTGGTTAATACGCACCATGCGCTCGGCTCCGTAATAATCAATTCCGCAAAGTGCATTGCGCACAAGGTAGCGGGCCTCATCTTTTTTATCAGGGGCAACAGCATCTTCCAGGTCAAGGATGATGCCATCGGGTTTGTGAATCCCGGCGTTGATCATCAGGCTGGGTGAATTACCGGGGAGGTAAAGCCTTGAAAAGCGGTTGCGGTCTTTGGCTGTTGTATATTGGTTTTCCGCGAGTATGGCCGGAAGGAAGCATGTATCACCGGGAATGAGTTTTTTAATGGCAGCTTCAAGCCGTGCGGCAAGAACCAGTGACAGTGCACCTGAATCTTCTATTGTCAGGTTAGCGTTTTTAATGCCGAAAAATTCAAGGATGTCAAGGGCTTCCTTCCGAATGCTGTCGCCGTACATCACCTCCACTTTGGATTCAACCTGAAGGTGGATGCCGCCCTGGTCTGTCAGTTCAAGAGTAACAAAGCAGTCGGACCTGATTCCTTTGCCTTTGTTCCCCGTATTGGCAATTGCTCCCATGGTAATGGTTCGTTTAGTGTTAATTAATAAACAGCCAAAATTAAGAAAAATTCGGGATAGACCGGCAGGGGAAATGCAGTTTTAAATGATGCGCTATTTTTATCAGCAGGTCGCACAAATTATTAATTTAGCAACATAATCTGCCCCATGCTTTTTTATTCACTTGATGTTGAGACTGCCAATTGGGATTCATCTACAATCTGCCAGATCGGGATTGGCAAATTTGCCGATGGGGAACTAATTGATACATGGGAAACACTGGTGGATCCGATGAGTGATTTTCATTGGGGGAACATCAGGGTGCATGGAATCACAGAGGAAATGGTCCGGGGCGCCCCTCTGTTTCATGAGGTTTACCCGATACTCCGGAAACTTTTGTCGGAGAATATAGTTGTTCACCACTCCCCGTTTGACAAACAAGCTTTCCAGAAGGCATACAACCGCTTTAACCTCCGGCCGCTTGACATATACTGGCTGGATTCTGCAAGGATTGTGCGTCACACCTGGAGCCAGTTTTCAAAAGGCGGGTACAACCTGGCAAACGTTGCCCGGCACCTCGACATTGATTTCCGGCACCATGATGCACTGCAGGATTCGGTTGCTGCTGGGAAAATTGTTGTTGAAGCCTGCCGCCTGACCGACAGGGTGGTTCAGGACTGGTACGAACTTTTTAAAACTAATACGTAATAATCGTCCGATTGCCTTATTTTTGCAACTCAAAACAGACTACCAAACTATGGCTAAAACTACCGGGAAGCGATCAAAGTCAGGTTCAGGAAGGAGTTCAGGTAGATCCAGAAGCGGCAGTTCCGGCAAAGGGAAAAAATGGTACCAGGGCGACAATGTTGTGGCCATGCTGCTGAAACTCGCACTGGCACTTGTTCTGCTCTTTTTTTCACGCGTTTTATTCTACCTGTTCAATTATGGCTATTTTTCAAACATGGGCATCCCGGAGGCATTGCACCTCTTTATCATTGGCCTCAGATTTGACCTGGCTGCCCTGCTGATCCTGAATACTCCGTTTATTTTTATCAACACGATCCCATTCCCGTTCCGTTATAACCGTTTTCTGCAGGGGTTCGCCAATGTTTACTTTTATGTCATCAATTCGCTGGCGTTGTTCACCAATTTCGGTGACACCATCTATTTCAGATTTACCCTAAAGAGGCTGACCGCAGATATTTTCAACTATGTGGGTGTTGGCGGAGATTTTGACAAGCTTATCCCTCAGTTTTTACGTGATTTCTGGTACATCGCGCTGTTGTGGATCATATTTGCCGGAATACTGGTCTACGCAGGAATGAAGCTGACCACTGCATCGGGGGCAAAGAAACCCGAATTCGGGTTTAAGTTCCTGATGGTCAATACCCTGATCTTTCTGGTCATCGCGGTGCTTTCCGTTATCGGAATGAGGGGAGGACTGCAGCTCCGCCCCATCGGACTTGTCACTGCCGGCAATTACACCTCGGCAAAATATATGCCGCTGGTATTGAACACGCCTTTTTCAATTGCTAAAACCTTTGACAAGGAGGCGTTAAAGACCATCACAGTTTATAAGAAGGAGGACGAACTTGCCAAGGTTTACACCCCGGTTCAACAGGGGAAATCATCCGGGTTTAAAAACCTGAACGTGATGGTGATCATCCTTGAGAGTATGTCGAGGGAACATATCGGTTTACTGAACCATGCTCTTGATAACGGCCGTTACCAGGGTTTTACTCCCTTCCTTGACTCCCTGATCCGGAACAGCCTCTATTTTGATGCCTTTGCCAACGGCAAAACATCCATCCAGGGCATCCCGGCGGTTTTGTCCGCCATCCCGTCGCTCATGAATGAATCATTTATTCAGTCGTCTTATGCTGCGGGAAAGTTCACCAGCATTGCCGGACTGCTGAAAGGCAAGGATTATACAACAGCCTTTTTTCACGGGGGCACAAATGGCACCATGGGTTTTGATTCATATACAAAACTCGTTGGCTTTGACCACTATTACGGGCGCAGTGAGTACAACAATGAAAAGGATTACGACGGCAAATGGGGCATCCGCGATGAGCAGTTTTTTCAATACACAGCCAAAACCGTCAATGGGTTGAAACAACCATTTGTTGCTGCAATTTTTTCGCTTTCATCACATCATCCCTACCATGTGCCGGCAAAATTTGTCAACATTTTCAGAACCGGGAAATTGCCTATTCAGCAGAGTATCATGTATGCTGATTATTCCCTTGGTGAATTTTTTCATACGGCACAGCACATGCCCTGGTATAAGAATACGCTGTTTGTCATCACAGCAGACCATACATCTGAGGGTTATTATCCCTATTACCAGTCTGATATCGGACAATATGCCATTCCTTTGCTTTTTTACCGGCCGGGAAATTCCCTGAAGGGGCACTCTTCCATCATTGCCCAGCAGACGGATATCATGCCAACGATACTGAATTACCTGGGATACGATAAAAAATTCATCGCATTCGGAACCGACCTGATGGACAGTACCTCCGCATCAGCCCGTTTTTCTATTCACTACATCAGTGGCCTTTACGGCCTGATGAAAGATGGCTACTATCTTGAAAACAATGGAACCCGGACTACGGCGCTGTTTAACATCACCACCGACCCCTTGCAGTCAAAGAACCTTGCCGGCAGGGAAAAAGAGGTGCAGGCGAGGATGGAATTATTCCTGAATGCCTATATCCAGCAATACAATAACCGGCTGATTGAAAACCGGCTCCTGATCGACTAACTTTAAATTTTGCATTTTGCATTTTGATTTCTGAGTACACCCATGTCCGACACACGAAAATCAATCCTTTTCATTGTTAACCCGGTTTCCGGAATCGGGAAGCATAAAGGCGTTGAACGATTGATTGAAGACGGGTTGGACAAAACTCAATTTAACCCGCGGATCGTTTATACATCCGGCCCGGGTGATGCCACAGACATCAGCAGCAAAGCTGCCGCCGAAGGGATAGAGATCATCGTGGCTGTCGGAGGCGACGGAACGGTGAATGAAACGGCCGCCGGACTTGTCGGCACCGCGTCAGCCATGGCCATTGTGCCTGCCGGATCGGGGAATGGACTTGCCCGTCATCTCGGTATACCGATGAACCTCAAGCGTGCTATTGACATCATTAACACCGGCAGGATCATCAAAATAGACACCGCCACCATCAACGACCAGCTGTTTGTGAACGTTGCCGGGGTGGGATTTGATGCCTCCGTAGCCAAGAAGTTCGCTGTTGCCGGGAAACGCGGTTTTTCCACCTATCTGCGGATCACCACCAGCTCGTATAAAGATTATGAACCAAAGCAATACACGCTGGTCATTGACGGTAAAATATACAAACGAAGGGCGCTGCTGATCAGCTTTGCCAATTCCAGCCAGTTTGGGAACAACACCTCCATCGACCCGTCGGCCAGCGTAAGCGACGGATATATTGATGTTTGTATTGTTGGAAAGGTGCCTTACTGGAAGGCGATTTTCATGACACCCCTGCTTTTCCTGAAGAAATTTGACCAGACAAAGTACGTGGAGATCATCCGCGCAAAGGAGGTGATCCTGAAGCGCAAAAAAGGGAAAAATATCCATCTTGACGGTGACCCGAAGATCATGGGGAAAGAGCTGACGATGAAAATAAACCCGTTATCTTTGAATGTGGTGAGCGGTATTATCTGACACTGATCACCTGGCACTTGTAATTTGTAATTTGTAATTTGTAATTTCTTACCTCGTAATTGTTTAAATATGCACGAGTTAAACACAGGCAACCTCAACACCGGTTTTAAAGCAAAACTTGCCGGTTGGGGTTTTTCCGACACATTTGCAGGGTATCTTGCTGATTTTTCGACACTGATCATCATCCTGCTCTCCTCCATTGTTATTTATTATATTGCCAAATATATTATCAACAAGGTTCTGAAACGCCTTGTCGACCGGTCATCCAGCAAATGGGACGATCATCTCTATGAACAGCGGGTCTTCACCCGCCTTGCTTTGCTGCTTCCCGCGCTGGTGCTGAAAGTGTCGCTTGCGGCAAGCATTTCCAAGTACCCGGAGGCTATAAAGTTCATTGAACTCGGGCTTCACCTGTATATGACCTACATTATCCTCCTGGTGATTGTGTCGTTCCTGAATGCCGTTTACCACATATACGGTGAGCTGGACCTGTCGGATTCAAAGCCCATCAAAGGCTATGTTCAGATCGGAAAGATCATGACCTACCTTGTTGGAGGGATCGCGATGATCTCCGAACTGATAGGGCAGTCGCCACTTACACTGCTGGCGGGTTTGGGCGCCATGTCGGCGGTTATCATGCTGATCTTCAAGGACAGCATTCTTGGATTTGTGGCCGGGGTGCAACTCTCCAACAACAAGATGCTCCAGATCGGCGACTGGATCACGATGCCCAAGTTCAACACCGACGGAACGGTCATTGATGTTTCACTGGTTACTGTTAAAGTGAGGAATTTTGACAACTCCGTTAGCTGTATCCCCACATACACGCTCGTTTCCGACTCCTTCCAGAACTGGAGGAGCATGGGGGAGGCGGGTGGCCGCCGTATGAAGCGTTCCGTACTGATTGATCTTGGAACGATCCGTTTCATCGACAATATGATGGTTGAAAACCTTAAATTGAAGAAGCTCATAACCGATGAGCAAAGTGAAGGGGGCAATCATGAAACCAACCTCGGACTCTTCAGGGTTTACATACTGAACTACCTGCGAAATATTCCTAACCTTAACCAGGATGCATCGCTGATGGTGCGCACCTTGCAACCAACAGAAAACGGGCTGCCCCTTGAATTGTATGCATTCTATATCCCGCCCAACTGGTCGGAGTTTGAAGATTTCCAGGCACGCCTGTTTGAACATATTCTCTCCGTCCTGCCCGATTTCGGGCTGAAGGCATTCCAGCGGCCATCGGGAAGGGACGTGCAGATGTCGTCGGTGTTGCCGGAATAGGAAATGGTAAAATGGTGAAATGGAGAGATGGTGAGATAGTGAAAATTTGTAATTTTGCTGTCCTGAAACTGTATCAGAAATCGTAAATCTAAACTTATCTTTATGTCATTCAACCTTCGTAACAGGAATTTTTTAAAACTACTTGATTTCACACCACAGGAAATCAAATTTCTGCTGGATCTTTCAATGGATCTGAAAAAGGCAAAATATGCCGGCATTGAACAGCCCCGCCTCAAGGGGAAAAATATTGCCCTGATATTTGAAAAGGCTTCCACCCGTACCCGTTGTGCGTTTGAGGTGGCAGCACTTGACCAGGGAGCCCATGTAACCTATCTTGGGCCCGAAGGTTCACATATCGGAAAAAAAGAAACCATGAAGGACACGGCACGTGTTCTCGGTCGCATGTATGACGGCATTGAATACCGCGGATTCGGACAGTCCATCGTGGAGGAGCTTGGCAAATATGCAGGTGTACCTGTCTGGAACGGGCTCACCAACGAATTCCATCCGACGCAGATCCTGGCCGATTTTCTCACCATGATGGAACATTCCGACAAGCCGCTTCACCAGGTGGCTTTCGTTTACTGCGGCGACGCACGCAACAACATGGGAAACTCCCTGATGGTCGGCGCTTCAAAAATGGGCATGGATTTCCGTGCCTGTGCTCCGAAAAAATACTGGCCGGAACAGGAGTTGGTTGACAAATGCCGGGAAATCGCTAAGGAAACCGGCGCAAAGATCACCCTGACCGAAAGTGTGGAGGAAGGATTGAAAGGCGTTGATTTTGTTTATACCGATGTATGGTTATCGATGGGCGAAGCCAAGGAACTCTGGGATGAGCGCATTAAAGAGATGCTTCCCTACCAGGTGAACGCTGCATTGATGGCAAAGAGCGGGAATCCCAAGGTGAAGTTCATGCATTGCCTTCCTGCATTCCACAACAAGGATACAGATGTTGGCGCTGATATTTTCAAGAAATACGGACTGGACGGGCTGGAAGTGACAGAGGATGTTTTTGAATCACCGGCATCTATTGTTTTTGATGAGGCTGAAAACCGCCTTCACACCATCAAAGCTGTAATGGTTGCTACATTGGGAGCCTAATACGGAAGAACCTTTCCATTTTCACATAACAAGGTACGGGCAGGATATCTGTTGAAAAACGTATAATTATGCGTTGCAACAATGACTGCCCGTCCTGTTTTAGATATGTCCATCAGCAAACTGATAATCCCTTCTGAACTCTCGGGGTCAAGGTTTCCTGTTGGTTCATCAGCCAGGATCACTTCGGGGTCATTGATCAGTGCCCGGGCGATGGCAACACGTTGCTGTTCGCCTCCCGACAGCTGGTGGGGCATCTTATTCCCTTTGTTGCCGAGATTCACTTTGGCAAGTACTTCAAGCAGCCTTTTGTTCATCTCTTTCTTATCTTTCCAGCCGGTGGCACGCATCACAAACAGGATATTTTCATTCACCGACCGGTCCATCAGCAGCTGAAAATCCTGAAACACGATACCAAGTTTCCTTCGCAGGTAGGGGATCTCTTTCCGGCGAAGAGATGACAGGTCATATCCAGCGACCTGTGCCGCGCCGGTATGCAGGGGCAGTTCGGCATAAATTGTTTTCAGCAGGCTGCTTTTCCCGCTCCCGGTTTTGCCGATCAGGTAGAGAAACTCCCCTTTGCTGATAAGCAGCGTGACATTGGCCAGGATGAGGTTTTCATGCTGGTATACAGATATTTTGTCAAGTTCAATGATGCGGTCGCCGGTCATAGTTGGTTTTCAGATTCAGCAAAAATAAGGAAATGTTTTTGGTTCGCGGTTAAAGTTCCAGTTTCCTGATCTTACCGTATTCAAGCCCTGCAGCAAATTCAAGGATTTCTTTTGTTTTATTGTCAAGATTGATCCGCTTCAGGGCAGTTCGGGGCGCACTCACCTTGAAATAGGCCAGCAGGAAAAAATCATCATCCCTGATCTGGATATGGTCGGGGACCTTACCGGTGCCCTCAGTCTTTAGGATATACATTGGGAGAAGGGTTTTTCAATGCAGGGAATGCAAAGAATGCAAGCAATGCAAGCATTGCCTGCATTCCATTCATTCCACTCATTGTTTTCATTGTCTGCATTCTTTGCATTCTTTGCATTGCCTGCATTGATTAATTAGTTTTTTTCTCCGGCATAAGCACCCCCTCAATTTTCCTGTAGTCCGGCTCATCTTTTAACGAAATGAAATCAACTGACAGGTCGTCAACATAAAGTTTGTAAAGGGCAGAAGGGTTGAAGAAATATACTTTTACCATGCCTGTTTGAGGCAGGTTCCTGGGAACATAGAATGCGGCTTCAACCGGGGTCCAGGTCTCAACCGGGACATATTTGTCGAGGATGAACTGGTTGTAACTGACACTCTTGCCTTCAAGCTGGAAATCCACCACCATGGATGCTTCAGTGGCTTCACGCGGTGACAGCACCCAGGCTTTTACACGGATCAGGCGGTTTCCTGTGGTGAAGTGCTTGCTGAGTGTGTCTTCAAGCCCGATACTGTAAGGTCTTTTCTGATCTGTTTTTGATGACCATTTTCCCAGGTGATACACAGTGTCGTTTCTTGTAGCATAATTCATCCATGGCTGCCCTTTGTCCTTTTCCAGGTCATTTGAGAATTCATTGGTGTTTGCAATACTTTCTGCCGGGATGTAGGTTCTTGCTTTCTTGTCAACGCTGAAGAAAACATCCCAGTAGATGTTGCCGGTTATATTGTAAGGTGGGAAAATCCATTTGGCGTGCTGGTAAAACTGGAGCAGGTTGAGGGACACGAGCATCACAAGGACGACTGACAATACCTGCTTCATTATCCTGGCATGCAGGGAGTTGAACAGGAAGAGCAGCAGCACTCCTGCAACCACGTAAATGTCAATGAAAACACGCTGCCCGCATTTTGATGCGTAGTTCCATACCCACCAGCACGATACCACATAGGTAAATACCAGGAGGAACCCCAGCAGCCAGTAAAACCTGAACCGGTTATTGCTGAACAAT
The DNA here is from genome assembly GCA_903959905.1 of uncultured Bacteroidales bacterium. Lineage (GTDB taxonomy): Bacteria > Bacteroidota > Bacteroidia > Bacteroidales > FEN-979 > CAIVAT01. The sequence goes on along the minus strand of CAJBYO010000047.1, from coordinate 92,682 downwards.
CCGGCGAAGCCGAAAAGGGCAAGGAATGCTGCCGGTGTGTAAACAAACCATCCACGGTTATAACTGAACAGAATGCTCAGCAGGTGAGGCTGCAGGAAATTCAGTTTTTCATCCCCGTATGCATAAACAAACGGCTTTCCGGTTTGCAGATACCAGAGGACGACAGGAACAGCCAGCAGGATCAGGGCCTGTACAAACCCGCGTATCACGGTTTTTCGCTCGGAAATAACCTGCCTGAAGCCTGCCGCAAGCACTTCCCGGTTTCCGGCGATGAAGGGCACGAGCAGGATAACCAGCGCGTTGGTGGGACGTATGAGGAAGATGAGTGTAAACAGCAAAAGTGATTTGACGAACCATTTCGGCTGGTAATCATGAAACAGTTTATAGGTTGTAAGCGCAAATCCGGTGATCAATGCAAATGAATACACGTGCGTCATCGACGGCTCAACAATGGTGAAAAAGAGCAGGTTGGTGCCGATGGTAACCACAGTTGTGATAAAGGCAGCAGTTTTATCACCTGACCCAAACTGCTTCAGCAGTTTTTGCAGCCATCGCGCTCCGAGCCACAGGAAAACGAGTGCCGCCAATGCAATGGAGTACTGGTAGGGGAGGGAATACCCGTCCATGGGGTACACTTCCAGCCAGGCCAGGAGGTGCCCGAACAGGAAGAACGGCAGCCAGAGTATGGCCATCCCCGGAAAGTACTTGTTCACCTTGCCGGTTCCTGAATCCTGCCTGAATTCCTTGAACACCGACCTGTTTGCAGGATAATATTCCCATTCGTAGCCTTCCACGAAGTTATACTGCAGGTCTTGATAGATGAAAACCGCCGGCAGATAGGCGTAGTAGCCTTTGCCGTCGCTGTTGATCACCCTGTCCCAGTTTCGCTCAGGTGACTTGAAACCCAGGAACAGCAGGACATAGATCAGCAGAATAATCTCTGGTGTATGCTTGTAAAGATATTTCATCTGACCGGCTTATTTTATTCTTCTCTGGCGCAGGGCTTCAAACAGGATTACACCGGTGGCCACCGAAACGTTGAGTGATTCAATTTCTCCGTGAAGGGGAATCCGCACCTGCTCGTCGGTGAGCTTCAGGTACTCCTCGGAAATGCCTTCCCCTTCTGAACCCATGATGAGTGCAAGCGGACGGTTGAAGTCAATTTCGGAATAATCCTTGTCTGATTTTTCAGTCGCAGCCAGGATCGTCAGCCCGCTGTTTCTAAGGAACTGGATTGTTTCTTTGACATTTTGCGCGCGCACTACAGGGAGTTTGTACAGGGCACCGGCAGAGGTTTTAATGGCATCGGAATTGATCTGTGCCGAGCCACGGGCTGGAATGATCAGGCCGTCAACACCGGCACATTCAGCGGTTCGCGCAATGGAACCGACGTTTCGCACATCGGTGATGCGGTCGAGGATGAGGAAAAGCGGTGTGCGACCCTGTTCAAAAACAAACGGGACCAGGTCCTCCACAAGCTGGTAGGTGATTTCCGAAACATAGGAGATCACCCCCTGGTGATTCTGGCGCGACAGCCTGTTGAGTTTCTCAATCGGAACAAACTGGTAAGGGATCTCAAGTTCTCTGATCAGGTTGAACAAGTCATGAAAGCCCTCACCCCTCAACCCGTTCTGAAGGAAGATTTTTTCAAGTTCTTTCCCGGCCTTGATGGCTTCGATGGTTGGCCGGATGCCGTAGATGTAAGTTTCTTTTTTCATAGGGTGTGTTATGGGTTGTGAGTGGTAAGTTTTGAGTGCTGGTGTCTCGCGGGCATCTGTCACCCGTCACCTGTCACGCGTCACCTGTCACTCGTCATTTGTCATTCGTACTTCCTCATTTTCCCCTGCCAGATTCAGCAGCGATTTCGGTATCTCTTTCCCGGCTTTTGCCCCGAGTGCTTTAATGTTTTCTATCCGCCTGATAAGGTTGCCTTTGCCGGTTGAAAGTTTGTTCATGGATGCATCCCATGATCTGCGTGTTGCGTCAATTTTATTGCCGATATCCTGCAGGTCTTCAAGGAATGCGGTGAATTTATCATACATGTCTCCGCTCTGACGGGCAATTTCCATGGCATTTTTGTTCTGGTATTCAACACGCCACAGGTTTGCAATCATGCGCAGTGCTGCGATAAGGTTAGTCGGGCTGATCAGCAGGATTCTCCGGTCATAGGCCCAGTTCCATAAATTCGGGTCGTATTGCATCGCCAGCATGTAAGCGGGTTCTATGGGCATGAAAAGCATGACGAAATCAAGGCTTTTCAGTGCATAGATGTCCTGGTAATTCTTGCTGCTCAGGTCAGTGATGTGGTTCTTAACCGATTGGAGGTGTTCCCTCGCTGCGATGTCCTGTTCGTCTTTGGTTTCGGCTGAAGCATACCTTTCGTAGGCGACCAGCGAAACCTTGGAGTCAATCACCACATTTCGTTCGCCCGGGTAGGCCACGATCACATCCGGCTGAAGCCGCTTCCCTTGTTCGTTGGTGTAGGATTGCTGGATGAAAAACTCACGGTCAAGCGTCAGCCCTGATTTTTCAAGGATGCTCTCCAGGATGATCTCTCCCCAGTTCCCGCGGGTTTTTGCCTGGCCTTTGAGTGCATTGGTCAGGTTGCTGGCCTCTTTGCTGATCTGCTGGTTCAGGTCGGTTAGGTTTTTAATCTCACGTTCAAGCGAGAAACGTTGCTTGGACTCCTTGTCATAAGTCTCTTCCACCTTTTTCTCAAAATCACGGATCTTCTCACCCAGCGGTTTCAGAATCTCATCCAGTTTTGTTCTATTCTGTTCGGTGAATTTCTGCGTTTTTTCTTCCAGGATCTCATTGGCAAGGTTCTTGAATTCGATGCGGAACCTGTCCTGCAGCGTTTCAATGCTTGCTTTTTGTTCCTCAAGCTTTTTCAGCAGGTTCGCATGGTCTGCGATGCTGGTGGTATACCTGGTGTTCATATCCAGGAGAGAGGCCTCTTTTTCCCTGTTCTGCCGGGTTGATTCATCAAGTTGAACCTGAAGCATCCTGGCACGTTCTTCGAGTACATTTTTTTCTTTTCCCAGTATCTCTGATAAAGCTTTTAACTGGTCGATCTCCCCGGACACATCGTTGCCACCTGTTTGCTTCAGCCTGACATAGAGCAGCAGGAATCCTGCCACGATGATCAAGCCGAGAATGAAAAGGAAAATGTTCTCCATGCAGGATTTTACGATTAAAACACAAAAATAGCGTATTTCACCCAACTATATCAGTCAACCCTGATTTCGGCGACAACCGGGTAGTGATCAGAGGCGAATAATTTATCTTTATGTTCGCGTAATACATTGTAATTCAAAATAGATGTGCCTGTTTTAGAGGTGAAAATAAAATCAATGCGTTCAGCAGCCGGTTTTCCTGCATCAAATCCGTTAAAAGTTCCATCCGGGCCCATGGTCATGCTTTTATCCGCGATTTTTGCATCCACCATCTGACCGGTGATTGTTTTGTAGGGTTCGCTTGCCGGATCCGTGTTGAAATCACCCGTGAGGATGACCGGCAGACCTTCTTTGTTTAAAGCTTTTATCTTCTTCAGGATCAGTACAGCACTGTTTATTCTTGCCTTTTTTCCGATATGGTCGAAATGGGTGTTGAAAGCCCAGAACCTGTGCCCTGTTTCAATGATCTCAAAAAGACCATATGTACATACCCGCGGAAGCGCAGCATCCCATCCAACCGAGACTTTCCCCGGTGTTTTTGAAAGCCAGAAGGTTCCTTGTGCCAGTAGCCTGAATTTTCGTGTGTCATAAAAGATAGCGCTGAATTCCCCTTTTAACTTCCCGTCGTCGCGGCCAACCCCGATATGGCGATAATCAGAAAAAGTGCTGTCGAGGTAATTCACCTGGGATACAAGTCCTTCCTGTATTCCGAAAATACCCGGGCCGGCCTGCTTCACCTGTTCACAGAGCCACAACCTGCGGTTCGTCCATGAATTGACACCGTCGGCAGGGTTGTCATATCTCAAATTATAGGTGAGGATCATAAACGCCTGGCTCATCCCTGTAACGGTCATCCCTGTGAGCAGAATCAAAAGTGCCAATTTTCTGAAATACATTTGCTGTTATTTTATTTCACAAAGGTAATCAATCGACAACAATGGACTTCCCAAAAACAACTCCGTCAATACTTCCAAACGTTTACTGCCTTGGATTTTAGGTTTTGTATAGTCACTTGTCACTTGTCAATTGTCAAATCTCAAATCTCAAATCTCAGATCTCAGATCTCAAATCTCAATTGCATTATATATCCCTTCCAATTACTACTTTTGCCCCCATGCTCCACATCGGTATCCTTTCCGACACCCACGGATTCATCCATCCGAGTGTGTTCGATTTTTTTTCTGTTGCAGATGAGATCTGGCATGCCGGGGATATTGGCGATGCCGTTGTTATACGGCAACTGCGGGAAATCAAGCCCTTACGTGCCGTGTACGGCAATATTGACGGGCATGGCCTCCGGCTTGAGTTTCCCGAAACTCAGATTTTTCATGCCGAACAGGTTAAAGTGCTGATGACGCACATCGGGGGCTACCCGGGGCGCTATGATTACAGTGCCAGGCAATTGATTGAAAAGGAAAAACCAAAACTGTTTGTTTGCGGCCACTCGCATATCCTGAAGGTCATCTATGACGATAAATACGACCTGCTGCACATAAACCCCGGCTCTGCAGGCAAATATGGCATCCACAAATCAATTACGGCAATCAGGCTGATTATTGAGGGTGGGAATATGAGGGATCTGGAGGTGCTGGATATACCGAGGAAATAGGTGAGCATGACAAAGTATTAGTGATAAATGACAAATGACAATTTCACACCTTCACCGTCTCACCATTTCACCATTTCACCTCCTCTATCTAAGTCTGTCCGTTGACTTCACCAACGCTTCATCCCTCTTGATCGCCTTGTTGGCCAGTACCAGGAAAAGCAGCGAAACCAGCGGAAGTGCCATGCCGGTATAGTTGTACTCCGGTTCTGTTTGCGTCAGTGTTTTGATCTTGGTGGCATAAAAGAAAAAGATCACCATGACCAGTACGATGTTGGCGAGTACGTTGAACGTGCACATCCTGATCTGAAGCGGCCGGTTTTTAAACAGCAGGATGGTGGACACCGTAAAGATGAAAGATGCAACGACCAGGAAAATCAGCGGTATTGTGAAGAAAGTGCTGAACAGAACCGTGGGTTCCGGATCCATGCTCCTGACACCATAAATAAAGAATTTGTAATTTCCCTGGATTTCATTGTAATAGTTTGCCAGCGGAAAGAAGAATATGAGGATGCATGCAATGGCTACAATGCCAAGATATAAGGTTTGAATACGCTGTAACATGTATTAATCTTTTTTTCTATGCGAAATTAGAAAAGATTTCAGCAAATCCATTAAATATTTCTATCTTTGCATTGATTTTAATCCCCACGATCACTTTCTTGTTTGTTTTCAACCCTTTCACTTTTTATCTTCAACAACATAGTTCATTTTCACATTGACTATTCAATCAAAAAACTTTTTTAATCATGTATGACATCATTTCCCTCGACAGCAAAGAGCTGTCGGAGATCAGAGTAATAGCAAAACAATTCAATATCCCCAAAGTTGAAAAACTTGAGAAGCAGGACCTTATCTACAAAATCCTGGATCATCAGGCACTGAATCCCACCCCTGAAATTTTAAGCAAAGAAAAACAGGAACAGGTTAAGCCGTTCCGTGGACGGCCGCGTAAGGAAAATGAAACCAAGCCGGTTGAATCAAGAGAGCCGGGAGTGCCTGCTGCACCTAAAGAGCCAAGGCCGGTTAATCCTGCCGGAGAGCCAAAGGCTCAGCCTGCAGGTGAGCAACGCCCGCCCCGCGAGCATCGTCAGCCAAGAGACCAGCGCCCCCCAAGGGAACCGCTTCCTCCAAGAGAACCGCTTCCTCCAAGAGAAGGACAACCGCCCAGAGATGCACAACCTCCGCGCGAAGCACGGCCACCCCGTGAACAGAGGCCACAAAGGGACAGCAAACCTTTCCGTCCCTTCCAGGAAAAACAACCTGCCGAGCCACTTGTTCAGATGACATTACCTGAACAGCTTATCATCCCGGAAGAGCGCTTTGATTTTGACGAAAACAACGATAAACCTTATGTAGCCATTGATCCGGTTGATGTAATCCAGAAACCTGATGGTGCAGTTGAAGTAACGGAAACCGAGCAAACTGACGGTGGTATTTCAGCTGATGCACAGTCGGCACCTGTTGCAGCGGGGCACAAGCAGAGAGAATTTCCACGTAAATTTCCTGAAAGGCACCGTGAAGAGTATACTTTTGAATTTGAAGGCATCATCGTCAGCGAAGGTGTTCTTGAAATTATGACCGACGGATACGGCTTCCTCCGTTCTTCGGATTATAATTACCTCAACTCCCCTGATGATATTTATGTTTCACAGTCTCAGATCAAACTGTTCGGACTGAAAACAGGCGACACTGTTCGTGGTACGATCCGTCCTCCGAAAGAGGGGGAAAAATATTTTCCGCTGATCAAGGTTGACCTGATCAACGGGAGGAAACCGGAAGAAGTGCGCGACAGGATTCCGTTCGACTACCTCACGCCGCTCTTTCCGATGAAGAAATTCAAGCTGACCGGTCATAAAAATGAAAGCATGTCAACCCGTGTGATTGACATGTTTGCACCCATTGGTTTCGGCCAGCGCGGTTTGATCGTAGCCCAGCCTAAAACCGGTAAAACGGTCCTGCTGAAAGAGATTGCCAATGCCATCGCAGCCAACCACCCGGATGTTTATATGATCATCCTGTTGATTGACGAACGCCCTGAAGAGGTCACCGACATGCAGCGCAGCGTAAAGGCGGAGGTCATTTCATCTACTTTCGACGAACCGGCCGAGCGCCATGCAAGGATATCAAACATCATCCTTGAAAAGGCAAAACGACTGGTAGAATGCGGCCATGATGTTGTGATCCTGCTTGACTCGATCACCCGTCTGGCAAGGGCTTATAACACAGTCGCCCCTGCCTCCGGTAAAGTGCTTTCAGGTGGTGTGGAAGCCAATGCACTGCAGAAACCCAAACGTTTCTTTGGTGCTGCCCGCCAGATTGAAAACGGCGGTTCGCTTACCATCATTGCCACGGCGTTGATTGAAACAGGTTCAAAAATGGACGAAGTGATCTTTGAGGAATTCAAGGGTACCGGAAACATGGAGCTTCAGCTTGACCGCAAACTTTCCAACAAGCGGATTTACCCGGCTATTGACATTGTTTCATCAAGCACCCGTCGCGAGGACCTGCTTCTCGACAAGGATGCACTTCAGCGTATCTGGATCCTGCGGAATCACCTTGCTGATATGAACCCGCTGGAAGCGATGGAATTCCTGAGGGAACGAATGAAATTCACCAATTCAAATGAGGAGTTCCTCATCTCCATGAACGGATAAGGACTAAACGGGGTTTGACCACTGCTCACCGAGCACTTTCAGGTCAATACCATCATAATTTCCGGAACTCATTAAAAGAAGGACTGCTTCAGGATTTTTATCCCGGAGCAGTCTTTCTGCTAAAAGGGATGAAGTGGTAAAAACTTCCAGTCCCTCTTTTCTGAACCCTTCTTTTACCTGTTGTTCTGAAATGACAGGCAGACGTTTCAACTCCAGCGCATGCGGACTGAAATAGACGATGGCTTCATCCGCCGGATCCAGGGTGCCCTCATATTGTGATAAAAACGCTTCATTTAAACTGCTGTAAGTGTGCAGTTCAAGGCAGGCAATGACTTTTCGACCGGGAAACTGCTCTCTCACGGCTTTCAGTGTGGCACTGACCTTTGACGGGGCATGGGCAAAGTCTTTGTAAACGAGCCGGTTTCCGTTTTTTGCAATCCTTTCAAGACGCTTGGAGGCTCCTTTGAAGGACTGGATCGCTTTATAGAAAATCAGGTCACTGATTCCGAGCTGATTACATACAAGCCGGGCACCGTTCAGGTTCGCCAGGTTATGCACGCCGAAGATCTGCAGCGGAAAGGTGATGCCCATCGCATCCAGGTATGTGATTCCGTTCCTGATTTCATACGGAAGCGTGGTATAGGGGATGATGCTGATGTCGTTTCGCGCATCTGGGCAGATTCGTTGGAGTTCCGTGTCGTCGGCGCAATAGATCAGGGCACCACCCGGTGAGATCTGGCTGATGAAGATACGGAACTGGTCAACATAATTTTCAAACGTCGGGAACACGTTGATGTGATCCCAGGCAATGCCGCTCAGCAGGGCAATATCCGGCATATACAGGTGAAACTTTGGGCGAAGATCGATCGGCGATGTAAGATATTCGTCTCCCTCGATCACCATGACGGGGGCTGATTCCGTAAGCTTTACCATGACATCAAAACCCTCCAGTTGTGCACCCACCATGTAATCGCAATCAACCTGCGCCTGTTGCAGCACGTGCAGAATCATGGCAGTGATGGTTGTTTTGCCATGGCTGCCGCCGATCACCACCCTTTTTTTGTTTTTCGACTGTTCATAGAGGTATTCAGGGTATGAAAATATTTTCAGTCCCAACTCCCTGGCCCTGACCAGTTCTGGATTATCAAGCTTTGCATGCATACCGAGGATGACGGCGTCAATGTCGGGGGTGATCCTGGAGGCATCCCATCCCTGGGATTCGGGCAGTATGTTGCAGGCAGCAAGCCGGCTTTTCGACGGTTCAAAGATTTCGTCGTCGGAACCGGTAACAGTATAACCTTTCCTGTATAAGGCAATGGCGAGGTTGTGCATGGCACTGCCACCAATGGCAATAAAATGTAGGTGCATGAGGGAGATATTTTGGTCAAAATTACATCAATCCTTCCTGAATAATTGGTATTTTCCAGCCTGTTTTTTGTAAATTCACAAAAAATTTAACAACAAGCGGACAATGCAGGACCGGGTTAATGAATTAAACAGGAAATTTAAAGATTCGTCCCCAGAGGAACTTCTTTCATGGGTTTCACAAAATTATGAAGGGAAGGCTGCCTTCTCAACCAGTCTGGGCGCAGAGGACCAGGTAATTACACACATGATTTCCCGGCTGGAATCGCCGGTTAAAATATTTACCCTGGATACCGGGAGGTTGTTCCAGGAGACCTATGACATCCTGGATATCACACAGAAGAAATACAACCTGCCTATTGATGTTTTTTTTCCTGATGCCGGAAGGGTGGAGGAGATGGTGAAGTCAAAGGGAATAAACCTGTTTTATGAAAGCATTGAAAACCGCCGGCTTTGCTGTCATATCCGAAAGATTGAGCCTTTGAAAAGGGCACTTTCAGGGGTGGATGTCTGGATCTCCGGAGTGCGCAGGGAACAGTCGGTTACCCGCACGGATACCGCACTTGTGGAGTGGGAGGCAGGATTTGGCCTTCTCAAGGTAAACCCGCTGATAAACTGGACAGAGGAGATGGTATACCAATATGTCAACACATGGAAAATACCCCTTAACGAATTGCATGCGAAGGGATATCCGAGCATCGGGTGTTTACCCTGCACCCGTGCCGTGCAGCCTGGAGAGGATCTGCGGTCGGGCCGATGGTGGTGGGAAATGCCTGAATTCAAGGAATGCGGGCTACATCAGAAGCATTAGCTTGTCCTAACTGAACCTGATGGCCCTGATGGGAGTGATCCGGGAAATAATAAATGATGGGACAATGAAGATCAGGTAACAGATCACGAGTGTGCCCAGGTTGATCACCAGGATGTTCCATGCATCCAGGTTGATCGGAATCACAGAAACATAATAGGTTTCTTCCGAGAGTTTTACGAGCGAAAATGTTTTTTGCAGGATGCACAGGGTGAATGCAAGGATATTTCCGAACAGCATCCCCCAGCTTACAATATAAAACGCATTGTAAAGAAATACTTTGCGGATCCCCTTATCGGGCATTCCAAGCGCTTTGAGGATGCCGATCATTCCTGTTCTTTCCAGTATCAGAATCAGCAAGGTGGAAACGATGGTGGTTGCAGATACCAGCACGATCAAAATCAGGATGATCAGTACGTTGATGTCCTGCAGGTCAAGCCAGTCGAAAATCTGCTGGTTAAGCATTTTTATGGTCGATGCATCCAGGTTAAACCCGATCTGGTGGTAAACAAAAACTCCCATCCGGTCAATATCTTCAAATTTCTTCAGGTATACTTCGTAACCACCCACCTGGCTGGCCGTCCAGTTATTCAGTTTCTGGATGTGGCGGATGTCGCCAATTACATAGAGTTTGTCAAACTCCTCAAGCCCTGTATCGTAAATTCCCGCAATTTTAAACTTCCGGCCCAGGGTTGAATTTATGACAATAAAATACATCCTCATATCATCATTCAGGCGAAGATTCAGCATGTTGGCTGTCTTACGGGATACAATCACCTCATCCGTGCGGATACTGTCGTTTACATTGAATGTATGCCCGGCAACCATTCTGTTTTTGAAGAAGTCCCAGTTGTAGTCACTCCCGATGCCTTTCAGGATGACACCCTGGATATGTTCACTGGTTTTTATAATCCCTGCCTTGGTGGCAAATTCCTGGATATGGCTGATCTCGTCGGTTTGTTTGATTTTATAGTAAAAGGGCTGACGTTTTTCAATCGGTTGCGGCTCGTATGTCGAATTTTCGGAGAACCGTGTAACCTGTATATGGCCGCTGAAACCAACAACCTTCTCCCTGATCTCCTTCTTGAACCCTGTCAGGATCGCCACGGCAATGAACATGATCGCCAAACCCAGGGCGATACCCGCAATGGCAATGATAATAAAAGTCCGGGAAAAATTTCCTTTGCTGCGTGAAACCAGCCGGTTGGCTAAAAAAAATTCAGTGTTCAAACGGAAGAAGTCTTTACTTTGCAAAAGTATGGGTTTTTTTAATGTCATTTTTTCAATAATGCTATTGTGTCTGCCGGCTTTTCTGCCTGCCCAGGTCAGGTGCGGGGCCGAGCGGAAGGAACTTTATTACCCGTTGCTGAAGGACCGGAAGGTTGGTATTGTTGCCAACCAGGCCTCTGTTGCATTCAATGCCAATATCGTGGATGTGCTGGTAAAGGATGGGTTTCAAATCGGAATGATTTTTTCACCGGAACACGGGTTCAGGCTTTCCGGAGATGCCGGGCAAACAATCAATACCGGCATTGATTCAGCAACCGGTATCAGGGTGGTGTCATTATACGGTGACAGGCGAAAACCTGCCCGGGAAGATATCGATTCGCTTGACGTGGTTGTGTTTGACATCCAGGATGTGGGTGTTCGGTTTTACACCTATATCTCCACACTAAGTTACGTGATGGAGGCATGTGCCGAGAACAGGGTTCCATTGATCGTGCTTGACCGCCCGAACCCCAACGGTTTCTATATTGACGGGCCGGTGCTGGAAAAATCCTTTTCATCGTTTGTCGGAATGCATCCTGTACCTGTGGTATACGGCATGACCATTGGTGAGTATGCGCGGATGGTGAACGGTGAAGGCTGGCTTAAAAATGGGATTCAGTGCGACCTGAAGGTGGTCCCCCTGGAAAACTATACGGCAAAAAGCCGGTATCAGCTCCACATCAAACCCTCCCCCAATCTTTCAAATCCTGGTGCCATTGCCCTGTATCCCTCACTCTGTTTTTTTGAAGGTACCTGCGTCAGCGTGGGGCGCGGAACATCTTTCCCGTTCCAGGTTTACGGTCATCCCATGATGGACAGCGGGAGATTCGCTTTTACCCCGAAAAGCATGCCGGGGGCAAGCCTTCATCCACCCTTTGAAAACAAGGTATGCCACGGAGAAGATTTAAGGAGTTTTTATGCTGAAAACCCAGCCGAATCAGGTAAGATCAACCTGGCATGGCTGATAAAGGCCTGTCACAGCCTGAAAGGAAAGACAGTGTTTTTTAACGATTACTTCAACAAGCTCGCCGGAAATTCAGCGTTGCAGAAACAGGTTGCCGAAGGCAAAACGGAAAAAGAAATCAGGCAAAGCTGGAAAGCTGGGATAACAAAGTTCAGGAAAGTACGGGCGAAGTACTTGTTGTATTATGGTTCAGGTTTGAGATCTGAGATCTGAGGTCTGAGATTTGAAATGTGAGATCTGAGATCTGAAATCTGAAATCTGAAATGTGAGATCTGAGATCTGAGATCTGAAATGTAAGATCTGAAATGTAAAATGTAAAATGTAAAGTACAGGTAGTCCGCCCGTCCGCTTGTCCGCCCGTCCGCCCGTCTATTTTCTCCCCGGATACACCTTCAATCCCTCCTCCATACATTTCATCGCGTTTTTCAGGTCTTCAAGGTTGAGTACATAGCTGATTCTGACTTCGTCTTTCCCACGGCCCGGGGTGGAATAGAACCCGGTTGCCGGCGCCAGCATGACTGTTTGTCCCTGGTAATTGAAATCCTCAAGGAGCCACTGGCAGAATGTATCGGAATCATCAATCGGCAGGCGCGCCACGGCATAAAACGCACCACCGGGGGTGGGGCAGAAACAGCCGTCCATTTTATTGATTGATTCAACAACAATATCCCTGCGCTTTACATATTCCTCCAATACCCTGATCAGGTAACTTTCGGGCGTGTTCACAGCTTCTTCACCGGCAATCTGGCCAAAAGTCGGGGGACTGAGTCGTGCCTGTGCAAATTTCATCGCGGTATCCATGATCTCCTTGTTTCTGGAGATCATCACCCCGATGCGAACGCCGCAGGCACTGTAGCGCTTTGAAATTGAATCAAGCAGCACGACATTCTGGTCAATACCTTCCAGGTTCATCACGGAATAGTGTTGATTGCCATCGTAGCAGAACTCCCTGTAAACCTCATCGGCAAAGAGGTAAAGGTCATGTTTCTTCACGATATCCCTGAGCAGCCCCAGTTCCTCCTTTGAATAAAGGTAACCGGTGGGGTTGTTGGGATTGCAGACCATGATCGCTTTTGTACGCGGGGTAATGGCTTCTTCAAATGCCTGCATCGGGGGAAGTCCGAACCCATTGTCAATATACGATGCAATGGGTTTTACAACAACACCTGAAGCGATGGCAAAACCATTGTAATTTGCATAGAATGGTTCGGGGATGATCACTTCGTCGCCGGGATTGAGGCAGGTTTGAAATGCAAAAAGGATGCCCTCAGAACCGCCGGTGGTAACGATCATCTGATCGGGTGTAACTTCAATGCCCACCCGGTGGTAGTATTCCACCAGTTTCTTCCTGTAGGATAATATCCCTGCAGAGTGGCTGTATTCAATTACTTTCAGGTCGGTGTTCCTGATCTTTTCAAGGACATTTGCCGGGGTTTCGATATCCGGCTGGCCGATATTCAGGTGATAGACTTTGATCCCCCTTTTTTTTGCTGCATCTGAATAGGGTACGAGTTTGCGGATCGGGGATGGGGGGCAGTCCTGGCCGCGCTGAGAAATGGTAGGCATAACGAGTGTTTCTAAATGCATCAAAGCCAGCTTTTGGCTGGCCTGATGCGAATGAATGATTGAATATATCTATTTATTTATCGGAGCGGCGCCCTGATCAGCAGGCTTCACCGGAGCTTCCGTTGCCGGTTTCGGGGTTACAGTGCCTTTGATCTGCAAAACGATCCGTGAGGTTTTTGCATTTGACGTAACGGTAACAGTTTTATTGATGCCACCAACATTGTTTGTATTGTAGGTAACTTTGATTACATCGCTTTTACCGGGAAGAATTGGTTCCTGCGGCCAGGTAGGAACGGTACAGCCACATGATGACTGGGGCCTTGAAAGGATCAAAGGCTCTTTGCCAATGTTGGTAAACTTGAACTCACATGTTCCGTCGGCACCCTGAACGATTGTTCCGTAATCGTGAACTGTTTTTTCAAAAGAAATTTCCGGGGCATTGGGATTAACAGGCGCTGCCGGTGCAGCTGCATCCTGGGCATTAACTGTGAAAGCGGTAAACATCAACATTACAAATGAAAAAATCAACTTTTTCATATTTACTGGATTATTTAGGTTAGAACTAGGTATGAATGAATTGCAAAATTACGAAAAAAAGATGTTTGCCGGAAGAATTGGTTATTTTAGCAGAACTGTAAATCCGGTGCGCAAAGGTTTAAATGAATTCTGTATTAATTTTGTAGTTGTTAATTTATTGATTTACAATTCTGCAAAATGCGAATTTTATTCAATACCCGTATAACCACACAAAACAGATAAAATCGCATTTGGAAAATTAGTATTAACTTTGCCCATCTAAAACTATAAAATATTGACGGAAACTGTTCAAAAAATTAAGGAACTTGACGGGAAACAGCTCTATTTCTCTTTCCTTGCAGGTGCCCAGCGGATATTCGAACAACAGAAGCTACTCAACAAAATCAATGTATTCCCGGTTGCCGACGCTGATACCGGGACTAATCTCGCCTCCACTATGCGTTCAATCATGGACGCAATCATACCTACCGATAATCTCAAACAAACAGCAGTAGCTCTTGCAGATGCAGCCCTCATCGGTGCCAGGGGAAACTCGGGGATCATATTTGCCCAGTTCCTCTACGGTTTCAGCAATGAAATAAATCCGGATGAGGCATTAACTGTCAAGTCGTTCGCAGAAAGCGTTAAAAAGGCTGTCGCCTACGCCTATGATGCCATCGCCAACCCTGTGGAGGGGACCATGCTTACTGTCATTAAAGACTGGGCTGAATACATATATATTCTTAAAGACACTTTTGACGATTTCACCAGGCTGTTGGTTGAAGCCTATATAAGAGCACTTGAATCGCTGGCATCCACAACCGGCAAACTGGAAGTCCTTGCCCGCGCACATGTGGTGGATGCAGGTGCCAAAGGCTTTGTTTTCTGGCTGGAAGGCTTCAGGGACTTTTTTACCATGGGCGCTGAGAAGGCAATGAGGAGGCAGGTCCCTGTGGCCGGTGAGGCCGACGAAGCGATCGAAATGCCCCATGATGAGATCAATTTCAGGTTCTGTACAGAGGCTCTGATCTCCGGAACAGACATGGATAAACACAAAATCAGGAATTTCATCCAACATTGTGGCGACTCGCTGGTTGTGGCAGGGAGCCCGCAGAAAATACGGGTTCACATCCATACCGACTTCCCGGCAGAAGTATTCTCCCAACTGCAGCAATTCGGCAGCATCACCTACCAGAAAGTTGACGATATGGTGATGCAGAACGAAATCCAGTTCAACAGGAAATTCAATGTCGCCCTTGTTACAGATTCATCCTGCGACCTTCCTAAAGACCTGATTGACCAATTCCAGATTCATGTGGTGCCGTTGTCGGTACATTTTGGTGAGACCTACTTTTTAGACAGGCTTACCATCAACCCACCACAGTTCTATGCCATGCAGGAGAAGTCGGATGTCAACGCTTCGTCGGCACAGCCCGCTTCAAAAGAGTTCCAGAATAAGTTTGAATATCTTTCCACCCATTACGATTCCATTGTTGGAATCCACCTGAGCCAGGCACTGAGCGGAACCTATTCCAGCAGTGAAAAAGGCTCCAAAGATGTTATAACCCGCACCGGCAAGCAAATTAATATAATCAATTCCGGAACCCTCACCGGGGGCCTGGGGCTGCTCGTTTACCGTGCCGCAAAAGCCCTTGAAGAAGGGGTGTCGCATGATGAACTCCTGAAACTCATTGAGGAATGGAAGACGAAGTCAATCGTTCGGGTGAGCATCACCACACTGAAGTATATCGTACGCAGCGGAAGGGTAAGCCCATTCAAGAGTTTTGTTGCCAAAATGCTTGATCTTAAGCCTGTTATTGCCATTGATGACGAGGGGAAAGCATCACTTTTCTCAAAATCATTTTCCGAGAAAGGAAGCATGAAAAAGGTGATGCAGAGCATAACCCGGCACACAAAGGGTAAAAAAGTGTGGGAATATGCCATTACCCATGCCAATAATCCTGCAACAGCCCAATGGTATGCCACGCAGATGGAATTGCTTACAGGTAAAAAACCCCTTTTTATTGATCATGCTTCTCCTGCGCTGGTGGCGAATACCGGGCCGGGGGTGGGGTGTGTTTCGTTGATGCTGGAGTAGAGCGGACGGGCGGACGGGTGGACAAGTGGACAAGTGGACAAGTGGACAAGCGGACAAGCGGACAAGCGGACAAGCGGACAAGCGGACAAGCGGACAAGCGGACAAGCGGACAAGCGGACAAGCGGACTGGCGGACAGGCGGACAGGCGGACTGATGACAGATCTTTTTAGTTTCTGAGAATTATGGTGGATATTTTGAATGTGGTTGTTGAGGTGGGCACGGTGATCTGCCTTTATATGACCATCATATTTATACTGGCGCTGATGCGCAAAGACAATTCCATTGTTGATGTTGCATGGGGAGTTGGATTCATCGTGGTTGCCCTGTATTCCATCGTTCAATCGGGAGAGGTCGACCTTCGGAAGATGATCGTCAGCCTGCTGGTTCTGCTGTGGGGGATGCGGCTTTCGTTTCACATCATGGTTCGGAACAGTGGCAAGGGTGAGGATTTCAGGTACAAAGCCTGGCGCAACACATGGAAGCTGTTCATCCTGAGAAGTTTTTTCCAGATTTTCATGCTGCAGGGTGTTTTCATGCTGATCATTTCTTCTCCGGTATGGTTCATCAATTTCAACAGTGGAGGGCCGCTCGGACCGTGGGATTCGCTCGGATTACTGGTCTTTGGCGCCGGCTTCATGATTGAAGCCCTGGCAGACTATCAACTGGTTGATTTCAAGAAAAACCCGGATAACCGCGGAAAAATAATTACTACCGGGTTGTGGGCTGTATCACGTCATCCCAACTATTTTGGCGAAGCGCTCGTTTGGTGGGGCATCAGTTTCTATGCGTTGTCATTTCCGTTTGGATGGTATACCCTCATCAGCCCTCTGATCATTACGCTCCTGCTGCGTTTCGTATCCGGGGTTCCGATGCTTGAGAAAAAGTATGAGCACCATCCCGACTGGCCTGATTACAAAGCAAAAACAGCTGCATTTGTGCCCTTTATAAAATTCCTCTAGTTTTATTGAACAGCGTATGGAAAAGTTCCAGTTCAGGCACCTGGTGCCGTACGGCGTTGCCATTCTTGTGTTTCTTGCCATTACCATGGTGTACTTTTATCCTCTTTTTGAGGGTAAAAAGCTGTACCAATACGATATTGTCAACTTCAAAGGGGTTTCCAAAGAGATATCCGATTTCAGGAATAAAACAGGGCAGGAGCCCTTATGGACCAACTCCATGTATGGCGGAATGCCTGCCTACCAGGTATCCACACGTTATCCGGGGAACCTGACAGGGTATATTGACACCCTGATTACACTCGGGTTACCCCATCCGGCAAATATCGTTTTCCTCTATTTCCTGGGATTTTTCATCCTTTTGCTTTCCCTGCAGGTTAATCCCTGGCTCTCACTCGCAGGTGCCATTGCCTACGGCTTCTCCTCCTTCTTTTTCATCATCCTTGAAGTGGGACACAATTCACAGGCCCATGCCATCGCTTACATGGCTCCCGTATTGGCAGGTGTGGTCCTGACATTACGCAAGAAATACCTGCCTGGCGGTGCATTGCTGGGAGTTTTCCTTTCCCTGGAGGTGAAGGCGAACCATCCGCAGATTACCTATTATCTTGCCATCATCATCATCATCCTTTTGATTTTCAAAGCTGTAATTGCCTTCCGGGAAAAACTGGCAGGTCCTTTTTTTACAGCCTGTGGTGTCACGGCGATTGCCCTGATTTTCGCCGTGCTGACGAACCTGACTACATTGTGGGCCACCATGGAATACACCAAATACACCATCCGCGGGAAATCGGAACTCACATCAGGCAAGGAAAACAAAACCACCGGCGTTGACCGTGACTATGCAACACACTGGAGCTACGGGATCGGGGAAACCATGTCACTGCTTATTCCCGATATCAATGGCGGTGCTTCCGGCGCAAAGGTGAGTGAAAAGTCTGAACTCGTTAAAGCCATGAAGGAAAATGGCCTTGATGACAGCACTGTAGCGCAGTTTACGAGCCAGCCTGTTTCCTTCCTCTATTATTGGGGCAATCAGCCCAGTACATCAGGGCCTGTTTATGTGGGGGCCATCATTTGTTTTTTATTTGTCCTTGGACTTTTCCTCGTCAGGGGGGCCTTAAAATGGTGGCTTCTCCTGGCAACGGTGTTGTCGGTCATCCTTGCCTGGGGGCATAATTTTATGGTGGCCACAAACCTCTTCCTTGATTATTTCCCGGCATACAACAAATTCAGGGCGGTTACCATGATCCTCGTCATTGCCGAGTTGACGATGCCTTTGCTCGGAATCCTGGCCCTGAAGGAGTTCCTTGACCGACCGGAGGATAAAAAGAGGAATATGCGCGGATTACAGATTGCATTTGCCGTAACCGCAGGCATCTGCCTGGTTTTAGCCCTGCTGCCGGGATTGTTTTTTAATTTTACAAGTCCTTCAGATACGGAACTTGCCCGTCAGTATCCCGACTGGTTCATGGCGGCGGTGCGGGCCGACCGCTTAAATATGCTGAAAGCAGATGCCTGGAGGAGCTTTATCTTCATCACCCTCACGGCTGGCCTGATGGCAGGTGTGATGTACGGGAAACTTAAAAAAAGTTATTTCATCCCCGCCCTTGCCTTGCTGTTCCTTGCTGATATGTTTACCGTCAGCAAAAGATACCTCGACAACGGGAGTTTCACGAATGCTTCCGCTATGGATGTGCCATTCGAACCTACACAGGCTGATCAGCAGATCCTGCAGGACCCCGATCCCAATTACCGCGTATTCAACCTCACATCACAAAACCCATTCATTGATCCTACCACATCCTATTTTCATAAATCACTGGGCGGCTATAGCGGGGTGAAAATGCGCAGGTACCAGGAACTCTGGGACAGGCACATCAGCAGGAACAATATGGCCGTGCTGAATATGCTCAATGTGAAGTATTTCATAGTCCCCGATAAAGACAGGCAGCCCCAGGCACAGCTAAACCCCGGAACCCTGGGTAACGGCTGGTTTGTAACCGCAGCCAAACAGGTTGCAAATGCCGATGAAGAGCTTGACGCACTCACGTCATTCAGGCCTGACTCAGTAGCCATTGTTGACCGGCAGTTTGCTGAGTTTATCAAAGGGTTTACGGGAGCCCGCGACAGTACCGACAAAATACACCTGGAATCATATGCCCCAAACAAACTGGCCTATACATATAAATCACATTCCGGCGGGTTGGCTGTCTTTTCGGAGATTTGGTACCCCGAAGGCTGGAATGCCTATGTTGACGGGAAACTTACACCCCATTTCCGGGCTGATTATGTGTTGAGGGCGATGATGCTGCCCCCGGGTGAGCACAGCCTGGAATTCAGGTTTGAACCTGCGGTTTACGCGACCGGAGAAAAAGTCTCATTTGCCAGCTCCCTGGTTCTGCTTATACTGCTTTTGGGTGCCGGTGCGATGGAAGCTGCAAAATTGTTATCTTCGAAAGGCAGGAAAGCGGAATTTTAATAAAGCTTAACATTTTCATGCACCGAATTCCAGGCGGGCAATGAAGCTTTATGTCAAATACATGGTCACCGTATTGCCCTTTTTCACAAAAACCCACTGCAGTTAACGGAAAACCTTTTTTTGTTATTTTTTTCACTATTGTCTTGAAATGTAAGAATAATGGTTATTTTTGTTTCGCCATAGCTACGACCTGTCGTCAAAAGGCGCAAAGCTGATTATTCCGTTTGATCTTTCCCCATCAGGACATCGGAATCATGTCTTTCCATTTTGGGGGTTATCGTGGTTTCTTGTTTCAAAAACATTTCCGGATGAAGAAGGATCATCATATATCTCCTGTTTCATTGCGTCATCAGGCTGAACAGCGGATGAAAAAGAAACCTGCACACGAAGGTGAACAGATGGCTGCAACTGAAAGCGCCAGGCTCATCTATGAACTTGAGGTATCCCATATTGAGCTGGAAATGCAAAATGAAGAGTTGCTGCGCTCCAGGGCGGCAGCACAAGATGCGGTTGCAAAATATACCGAACTTTATGATTTTGCCCCAACCGGATATTTTACCCTTTCCCGCACAGGAACTATACTGGAAATAAATTTGTTTGGAGCCAGGTTGCTTGGCAGAGACCGTGAGCAAATTAAAAATTTCCCTTTCGGTTCTTTTGTTTCAAGAACATCCAAACATGCTTATGAGCAGTTCCTTCAGGATATATTTCACCATAAATCAAGACAATCCTGCGAGATCAATCTCATTACCTCTGATTCTGCTACTGTTTGCATTCAACTCGCAGGAATCATTACCGACAAGGAAAATGGTTGCTTTGTAACAGCATCAGACGTAACCTCGCTCAATCAGTCAAGAGTAAACCTGAAGGAAAGCGAAAACCGCTATAAAGCATTGTTTCAGGACAATTTTTCGGTCATGATGCTGATTGATCCCGACAGCGGTCAGATCCTTGACGCAAACCCTTCTGCATCCCGCTATTACGGCTGGTCGCATGATGAGTTATGCCAGAAAAGCATTTCTGATATCAACACCCTCAGTGTGGAGGAAGTGTCTGTTGAAATGCAAAAGGCAGTTAATGAAAAGAGGAACCATTTCCTTTTCAGACACAGACTGGCATCGGGTGAAATCAGGGATGTTGAAGTCTATTCAGGTCCCGTAACAATGGGGAATACACGACTGTTGTATTCTATTGTTCATGATATTACGGAGCAGAATCATGCGAAAACCGGCCTTCAGAAAAGCGAAGAGTCATACCGCAAACTTGTTGAGACACTGCATGAGGTTGTATATGAGTCGGCGATGGACGGGACGATCCGGTATATCAGTCCGGTCGTTAAAAAAATACTCGGATATGACCGGCATGACCTCGTCGGTACCAATTTCCTGGGAATTGTATATGAGCAGGATATTCCGATGGTGGCTGAAATAATGGCCGAACTGGCCGAGAAGGTACACCCCTTTATTGAATTCAGGTTTGTTGCAAGCGACAGTCGGCTTGTATGGGTGCGCTCTTCCGCTACCCTGATCATGGAAAACGGTTCTGTAACCGGACTGATTGGTTCATTTACCGATATTACAGAACTGAAAGATCAGGAAACTGAATTGCAGAACAGCGAAGAACGGTATTCCAAGGCATTCCTCACCTCTCCCTATTCGGTCACCATTACCCGCCTTGAAGATGGCAAGTTTGTTGAAGTAAACGATACTTTTCTGAAATGGTCGGGCTATACAAAGGAGGAAGCTTTGGCTGAGGGCTTTGGAAGTGCCAACCTGTTTGTTGACTGGTCCGACCGCGAAAAAGTGCTGACAGACCTGAAAGAGGGGAAGGCTGTAACCGACATGGAAGTTCTGCTCAAGGAAAAGCATGGCAGGATCAGAACAGTTTTACTTTCTTCTCACATCATCCGGCTGCATAGCAAACCTTATATTCTGACAAGCAGCAATGACATCACCGACAGGAAGCGGGTTGAGAACGACCTTCGGGAAAGCGAAGAGTTGTTGAATTCCGTCATTCAAACGGCCAGGGATTCTATTTTTATCAAGGACGAATCACTCAGGTATGTTAAAGTGAACAACGCCATGGCTGAATTGTTCGGTATGCCGGTTGCCGACGTCCTCGGCAAATCGGATACAGACCTTTTTGGTGCTGCAAATGCTGATCACATTGAGGAAATTGACCGGCAGGTACTTGCCGGCTCAACAGTGGAGGAGTACCCTTCAAAACCAGTGAAAGGGGAGATCAGACATTTTCATACCATCAAAGTGCCCCTGAGGGACTTTCACGGGAACATCAACGGACTGTGCGGAATCGCCAGGGATATCACAGGGCGCAAAGAGGCAGAGGACCTGTTGAGGATGAGCGAGGGGAAATACCGCAACATCTTTGAAAGCGTACAGGATGTTTACTATGAAGCGACATTGGACGGAATACTTCTTGAGGTTAGTCCTTCAATAGAAATTATCTCAAGGGGGCAATACACCCGTGATGAACTGATTGGGAGGTCGTTTGTAACCCTTTATGCAAATCCCGGTGACAGGGACGTCTTCTATGCAGAAATAATAGAGCATGGAAGGGTGGTTGATTACGAACTGTTATTGAAAAACAAGGATGGTTCAGACGTTCCTGTTTCTGTTTCCGCCAGGCTGTTGTTTGATGCCACCGGCCGGCCTGCAAAAATAACGGGCAGCATTCGCGATATTACCGAACGCAGGCTGGCCATGGATTCACTGCATGCCAGCGAGGCGTTGTACCGCGGCATCCTGGAGGCTTCCCCCGACAATATCACGATTACTGATCTGAGCGGGAAAATTATCATGCTTTCGGATGTTGGACTGACAATGTTCGCAATCCCGAAGAGAGAAGAAGTTATCGGGCATTCAATTTCAGAGTACATCATACCGGAAGATCGTGAACGTGCTACCCGGAATATCAACCTTATGTTACAGGGGCTGAGGCACGGTCCTAAAGAATATACCGGTTTGCGTGCCGACGGGGTTACCTTTGATATTGAAGTGAACGGTGAATTTATACGGGATGCCCTCGGCGAGCCAACAAGTCTCGTTTATGTTGTACGGGATATCACCCAGCGCAAAGCAACGGACAAAGCCCTGCTTCAGAGTGAGGGCAACCTGAATTACGCCCAGGAGATATCTGCCATGGGCAGCTGGAAGTACGACCTGGTTTCAGGTGAATATACCTGGTCAAAAAACAACTATAAACTTCTCGGATTTAAACCGTTTGAAAAAGAGGTAACCCTCGAGTACTTCATGAGCCTGGTGTATCCGGATGATCTCCCTGTGCTGCAGGCTTCGATGGATGAAATGATCATGGAGAAAATCCCTGTTAACACAGATATGCGGATCAATATGCCTGATGGCACAGTAAGGTGGATCCAGAATTTCATTGTACCTGTTTTTCATGAGGACAACCTGGTGGCCATGAATGGTGTAAACATCGATATCACCGATAAGAAGAAGGCTGAACAGGAGATCCAGGAACTCAATGCCATCCTGGCGCTTACGGTTGATGAAAGAACCAACCAGCTGGCAGCTGCCAATGAAAAGCTCCAGCGGGAAATTGAAGAGCGTAAAAATGCGGCCCTGGCCCTTGAACAGTCTCTTGACCGACTGGCAAAAATCACAAGCAATCTTCCCGGTGCCGTATACCAGTTCCGGATGCTGCCTGACAGGACATTTTATTTCCCATATATCAGTGACGGAGTCCGTGATATTCTCTCCATCGGACCTGATGAGATCGTTGCTGATCCTTCATCTATGTACCGGCTGATACCGGATGACGAACTTACAGGCTTCCTGTCGACTGTAAATGCCTCCGCGAGTGAAATGAAACTGTGGCATCATGAGTTCATGATCAGACGGAAGGATGGCACAGTTCGCTGGCTGCTCGGCAGGGCTCTGCCTCAGCGTGAAGACGATAATTCTGTGCTCTGGAATGGTTTTATGTCCGACATAACCGAACGCAAAAGAATTGAAGAGGAACTGATGCGCCTGACTACACGGTTGTCGCTGGCCACTCGTGCCGGAAATATTGGTGTATGGGATTATGATATTGTTAATGACACCCTCGTATGGGATGAACAGATGTATTCCCTTTATGGCATCAGCCACAACGACTTCCGTGGAACATATGAGGTTTGGACAAACGCACTCCACCCGGAGGACAGGATCAGGGGCGACGAGGAGATAAGGATGGCCATTGCGGGGAAAAAGGAATTTGACATTGAATTCAGGATCCTATGGCCGGATGGGTCTTTGCACAACATACGGGCATATGCCATTGTTAATCGCAGCCAGTCAGGAGAACCATTGCATATGGTAGGGACCAACTGGGATATCACGGCCCAGAAGCAGGCGGAAATCGCGCTTGAGCAGACCCGCCGGAACTACGAAACATTCTTCAATACAATTGAAGATTTTCTCTTTGTGCTGGATGAAAAGGGCAGCATTATCCACACCAACACAACAGTGATAAAGCGGCTTGGCTATACAGAAGAGGAACTCATCGGCCAGTCAGTCCTCATGGTTCACCCTGAGGAGCGGAGGGAGGAGGCCAACCGTATTGTGGGCGAGATGCTCCAGGGGACTGCCGATTTTTGCCCTGTTCCGTTACGTGCCAAAACCGGCGAATATCTTCCTGTGGAAACCAGGGTAAAACCAGGGTTCTGGGATGGCAAGAACGTTATTTTCGGGGTAAGCAAAGATATTTCTAAAATCAAACTGTCGGAAGAGAAGTTTTCCAAGGCATTTCATTCAAATTCCGCCCTCATGGCCATCTCCGGGTTTGAGGATGGTTTTTTCATTGATATCAATGAGAAGTTTCTCACTACACTTGGCTACACACGCGAAGAGGTCATTGGCAAAAGGGCCACAGATATAAACCTCTTTCCGGATCAAACAGTGCGGTGGGCCATCACGGAAAGAATCAAGCTGAGAGAAATTGTCAGGGATGTGGAAATGGATGTGAGAACAAAATCCGGATCCTTTATCACCGGACTTTTTTCTGCTGAACCGATGTTTATCGGCAAGGACTTATGCCTGCTCACCGTCATGGTTGATATCAGCGACCGCAAAAGGGCTGAACAGGAAATCAGAAAGGCAAAGCGCGAAGCCGACATGGCCAACCGCGCCAAGAGTGAATTTATTTCCCGGATGAGCCATGAATTGAGAACGCCGATGAATTCAATTCTCGGTTTTGCCCAGTTGATGGGCCTTGGCGACCTCAGCCCATCGCACCGTAAAGGGGTTGATCATATCCTGAACAGTGGAAAACACCTGCTTAACCTGATTAATGAGGTGCTTGATATTTCCCGTATTGAGGCCGGCAGGCTGTCACTGTTACCGGAACCGGTGCAATTGACCGGGATCATCCATGAGATCCTGGACATCGTGCATCCGTATGCCGGGCAGCGTGATGTGACGCTCAGCCTGGAAGAATCGCCGGTAAACTTGCTCCTGGTCATGGCCGACCGCCAGCGTTTGCGCCAGGTGTTGCTGAACCTGGTCAACAATGCAATAAAATACAATCTGGCCGGTGGCTCGGTGGTGATTAAAACAGAATTGAGGCAGGAGAAGGATGCCATGGAGTCCTTCGTTAGAATTTCGGTAATGGATTCAGGGCTCGGAATTAAAAAGGAGGATATTGAAAAACTGTTCCAGCCCTTCGAACGGATCGGGGCTGAAAAAACAGGGATGGAAGGCACAGGCCTTGGGCTTACACTCGTTAAAGAACTGATGGAGGCCATGGGAGGAAAGATTGGGGTGGAAAGCGTGCTGGATAAGGGAAGTATATTCTGGGTTGAACTTACACGATATGAAGGCAAGAAACACCGTGCCGGTTTGACAGAGGACAATACAACTACGTCTGTTACGTCACTCAACAGGTCTGGAACAGTCCTGCACATTGAAGATAATGTCCCGAATGCCAAACTCGTTGAAGGTATTCTCAGCAGTCACCGTCCCTCCGTCCGCCTCGTCACTTTAGGGTCAGGAATTGATGCTGTAAATGTTGCACGGCAGAGTCAACCTGATTTAATCTTTCTTGACCTCGATTTACCTGATATGCATGGTACTGATTTGCTGGATGCTTTGCTAAAGGACGAGGCCACGAAACTTATTCCGGTTGTAATCATCAGCGCTGATGCAATACCGGACAAAATACAGCAGCTTAAAAACGCAGGAGCCCGTGATTATTTGGCTAAACCGTTTGATATTATTGAGTTTTTGGAGCTGGTTGATCAGTGGATAGACAAACCTGTGTTACAGGATTAAAATAAGATGAAAATTACTTCATAATTATAAAACAGAAACTATGTTTAATGCCAGTTTTAAAGAAGCCAACATCCTCATTGTGGATGACAAACAGGACAATATTGATGTACTTGTCGGATTGCTCGAAGTTCAGGGTTACACCAATATACGGTACACTACCGACCCGCGGTTGGTTGTAAACCTGTTCACTACCTTTAACCCGGACCTAATTTTGCTCGATTTAATGATGCCCTACCTTACAGGGTTTCAGATACTGGCACAATTGGAGGAGATGATCCCGGAAGAAACCTACCTGCCGGTGTTGGTACTTACTGCTGATATTACGCCGGAGGCAAAACAGCGTGCACTTTACGGAGGGGCATACGATTTTCTCTCCAAACCTTTTGACCTGATAGAGGTCGGGCTTCGGATCGACAACCTGCTGTTTGCGCGGAAACAATACCTGCAGCTTCAAGCCCAGAATGCTGTCCTTGAAGAGAAGGTGGAGCAGCGCACACTTGAACTGAAGAAATTGAATGAGGAACTGGAACACCGTGTTGAAGAGCGTACCGGCCAGCTGGAAACTGCCAACAAGGAACTTGAAGCCTTTGCTTATTCTATTTCGCACGACCTGCAAGCACCACTGAGGCACATCAGCGGGTTCATCCACCTCCTGATGGAATCTTCAAAATGCCTGCACTCGGAAGAGGACCTGCATTATATGAAGATCATCGACGGGGGGGCGAAGGAGATGAGTAAACTCATTAATGCCCTGCTGTCGTTTTCCAGGCTCAAGCGAACTGAATTGAAAAAAACTACCGTGCATTCCAATGCGCTGGTGAGTGATGTCATTAAATTTTTTGAACCGGAATTGAAAAACAGGTCCGTCAAATTCGTCGTTGATAAGTTGCACGACTGTAAAGGTGATGAGCAGCTGATTAAACAGGTTTGGATCAATTTACTCTCAAATGCGATCAAATATACCGGGAAAAGGGAGGAGGCCATTATTGAAATAGACAGTGTCAAGAAGGAAAAGGAGGTCATTTTCTATATAAAAGACAATGGAGCCGGACTTAATATGCAGCATGCCAGGAAACTTTTCGGGGTCTTTCAGCGTTATCATAAAACCACCGAGTTTGAAGGTGTCGGTATCGGCCTTGCCAATGTGAAAAGCATTATCACGCGTCATGGCGGACTTTGCCACGCCAGGGGCGAGGTTGACAAGGGTGCAACTTTCTCTTTCAGTTTGCCGGCATAATCCTGGAAAATTGAAAGCAGAGAACAATTTTGTTCAGTAAATCAATGACTGTTGTGAAAGGGAAGAACTGGTTTGAAAAAGGGAGCATATGGTGATAGATTCAACGTTTAAGAATGCCAGCATCCTGATTGTTGATGACAAGCAGGTTAATATTGATGTGTTATACGGGTTCCTTGACCTGAGGGGTTACAGTAATATTCAGACAACGACCGATTCAAGGCTTGCCGCAGATTTATTCAGGACCTGCGATCCCGACCTGGTTCTGCTTGACCTCATGATGCCTCACTTTTCAGGATATGAAGTCATTGAACAGCTGAAGGAGTTGATCCCGCATGATGAGTATATGCCCGTTCTTGTGCTTACGGCCGACATGACGGCTGAAGCAAAGCAACGTGCACTGGAGCTCGGTGCAAAAGATTTTTTATCCAAACCGTTTGACCTGGTTGAGGTGGGTTTACGAATTGATAACCTGCTGTTTGCGCGTTACCTTTACAAACAGTTGCGCAATCAGAACCACCAGCTTGAAGACAAGGTGAAAGAGCGAACAAAGGAACTGGAGGAAATGAACTTCGAATTAATTGCAGCAAGGGATAAAGCCGAAGAAAGTGATCGGTTAAAAGCCGAATTCCTTGGAATGATCTCCCACGAAATTCGCACGCCACTCAACGGTATACTGGGCATGTACCAGGTTCTCACCGACCCCAACCACAGCTGGCAGCAAAAGCAGTCATTCTATAACGGACTGCGGCAGAGCAGCGACAGGCTGATAAAAACCATAACAGATTACATGGATATGTCGCTCCTTTATTCAGGTAGTATGACCATGGCCGAAAGTGAATTCAACCCTGAACAGTTGCTGAGAGAATTATATAACTTTTACTGGAACACCTGCGAAGCCAGGGAACTTGACTTTAAATTCCAGACGGACGGAAAGGCTGATGCCTTGAAAATAATAAGTGATCCCAACATGCTGCGGACAGTACTATCCCAGCTCATTGACAACGCCATCAAGTTTACAAAACAGGGTAGCATTACGGTTGGACTGGAAATTAAGAAAGGTGAACTGCAGATATTTGTCAGTGACACGGGCGTGGGCATTGATGAGGTAGCCCACAAACTGGTTTTTAAACATTTTATGCAGGAAAACCAGTCTCATTCGCGGGGCCATGAAGGCAGCGGACTCGGGCTCTCAATTGCAGATAAAATGACCAGAATGCTCGGCGGTAAAATTGAACTAAAATCCTCCAAAGGCCACGGCTCCACCTTCACCGTCATCCTTCCCCTCAACCCCATTTAATCACCACAATTCCTCCCCATTTCACAACTTCCCTATTTTACCATTTCACCATTTTACCGTTTCACCATTTAATAACTGTGCCCTCCCTCATCCATCTCCTTCTGATCAATTTTCCTGCTGTTGATCGCTTTCCACGCATACCATATATACGCCACAACGAACGGGACCAGCAGTGACACATAGCTCATGGCAGTAAGGGAATAATAACTTGAAGAGCTGTTGTGAATCGTCAGTGAACTCTGCATGTCATAAACTGAAGGATAATAGGCAGTGTTGTTAAACCCGACAAGGCAGAATAATGCAAAAACAGTGAGTATCGTTCCGGGGCCTGCGTACCATATACCCGAGGCTGCGCTTTTTTCAAAAGACAACAGGGGCAGGGCCACCCCGAGCAAAACGAACACAACACCTGCCGCAAGCATCAGCATGACAATCGGCATCTGGATGAGGTTGTGAAAATACTTATAGGATTCTCCCATGATGGTCCCGTCATATGGCCTGACCGCGAATCCCGGCATGGTGAAAATGGCAAATGCAAATGCCAGGAAGCACACCAGGAACGGGATGGCATTCAGGGGAAGTTGCTTTTTAGATCGCAACAGGATTTGTTCATCATCGATCGTGTTCATGAAGTACAGGATGCCCAGTACACGTGACAGGAAAAATACGGCCAGTCCGAGGGCTATATTACGCCAGTTAAGCAGTGCTTCAAGCCCGTGCCAGGGGTGTTGCCAGCGCGAAATGACCGGGTCAGCAAGGTTGGTGATGGCCGATTTGTTGACGGAGAAGGCATTGCCGGTATAAAATGTGGCAACGGCAACCCCAATGAGCAGTGTGCCGAGAAATCCGTTGATGATCAGGAACCATTCGTATGTTTTATGTCCCAGGAAGTTGTTCGGCTTGCTTCTGAATTCGTAGGCCACTGCCTGGATGATGAACGGAAACAGGATGGCCATCCACACCCAGTATGCCCCTCCGAAACTGGTAGAATAGAAGAGCGGGAATGACGCAAAAAAAGCACCGCCGAAGGTGACCAGGGTTGTGAAGGTAAACTCCCATTTGCGTCCCAGGGCATTGACCAGGATTTTCCGTTCAGGCTCGGTCTTGCCGATGGTATAGATCAGGGTTTGCCCGCCTTGAACAAACATCAGGAATACAAGCAGGCTTCCTAGCAGGGCGATGATGATCCACCAGTATGCCTGAAGCGTTTCTATTGTAATGGTGTCAAACATCAGTTATGCCCTCCTTCTTTTGGTCCGATTTTTATTTGTTTGATCATGATCATCAGCTCAGCGGTGAGCAGCACCGAGAAAACGGCTGCAAAAAGCCAGAATGTGATGATGACCGATGTAGCATCAATCTTTGACACTGCGGCCATCACGGGCATCAGGTCCTGGATGACCCAGGGCTGCCGCCCGACTTCTGCCACCACCCAGCCTGCTTCGGAAGCCAGGTAAACAAACGGGATGGTGAAGATCGCCACGCGCAAGAGCCAGCGCTGGTCCTCCAGTTTGTCTTTCGTTGAAAAATAGAGGACAACGGTGAACAGCAGGATGAAAAAAACGCCCAGGTAAACCATCAGGTGGAAACTGTAAAAAGTGAGGGGAACATTCGGGATGACACTCTGCGGGTCGTTGAGGTATGCATAGCCGAACCAGGCGAAGTTTTGCCTTAGCTCCGGCAGGGATTGATTCATGACGGCCGTATCCTTCGCCGTTCTGGCTTCACGGTAAACTGCCAGTGCGCGTACGGCCAGTTTTCCACGACGTATCTTTTCCTCCACCGAAAGGGTCCGCTCTTTTTCTGCCGGGTTAACGTGGTCAAAACCGGGTTTGTACCCGCCGGAAATGATATCATCTATGCCGGGTACGAAGGCATCGGGGTTCCGGTATCCAAGGAATGATAAAAGTTTTGGAAACTCTATTTTAACAAGGAATGCATCTTTTCCGTCGCCGGGCTGTTTTGCCGGGTCAAGGATGCCGATGGCCACGAGCCCCGCCCCGTTTTTTCCTTTGTACAACCCTTCCATCGCCGCCAGTTTCATGGGTTGTTTTTGCGACACCTGGTAAGCTGACCCATCCCCGGTAAAGGCAAGGAACAGCGATGTTACCAGGCCGAAAATACTGGCCACCAGGATGCTCCGTTTTGCAAGCTGGGTGTGGCGCTTTTTGAGAAGGAACCAGGCACTGATGCCGACAACAAAAACAGCTGCAGTCACATAACCGGATGAAACAGTATGCAGGAATTTGTTTATAGCCACAGGTGAACAAAGAACAGCCCAGAAATCAACCATTTCGTTGCGCGCTGTGTCGGGATTAAACTGCATTCCCACAGGGTATTGCATCCATGCATTGGCCACCAGGATCCATAACGCCGACAGATTGGCACCAAGGCCGGTAAGCCATGTTGCCGTAAGATGGAAACGTTTACTCACCTTGTCCCAGCCAAAAAACATGACTGCGATGAATGTTGATTCGAGGAAAAAGGCCATGATTCCTTCAATAGCCAGCGGTGCGCCGAAAATGTCGCCCACAAACCAGGAGTAGTTCGACCAGTTGGTGCCGAACTGGAATTCGAGGATGATGCCGGTGGCCACGCCAATGGCAAAGTTGATACCGAAAAGTGTCATCCAGAATTTAGTGATCTGTTTCCATTCAGGATTCCCGGTTCTGACATAAATGGTCTCCATAATGGCCACAATAAAGGCCAGGCCGAGGGTGAGCGGGACAAAAATCCAATGGTACATGGCGGTCAGCGCAAACTGGGCCCGCGACCAGTCAATCAGCGCCGGATCTATATGTTGAGGCATGTGTGTTTAATTTTTAACAAAAGCAAAGGTACCTAAATATCTATTTCAATAAGAAGGTGAATTGTGTTATTGCAATACTGTTTTGTTTAATTTTGCGGCCCATTGCCGTGGAGGTCTCCATGGGAATAATAATCACAAAGCAAGACGAAGAAAAGCACAACGTGACACCAGAATCCAGCTCAAACGCATGCTACCACTGTGGTGAGGATTGCGGAACCGTACCAATCACACTTCATGAAAAGCTATTCTGCTGCAACGGCTGCCGGATGGTTTACGAAATTCTAAGTGCCAGCAATGCCAGTGAATACTACCGTTTTGAACAGCATCCCGGCCTGAAGAGTGTTGACAATGCAGTTGAAAAAAAGTATGCCTACCTCGACAATGACGAGATCTGCCGCGACCTCCTTGAATTTTCTGAAGACGGGGTAAGTAAAATCAAACTGTTTATCCCTGCCATTCATTGCAGTTCCTGCATCTGGCTTCTTGAAAACCTGCAACGCCTCAACGCCGGGGTGATGCATTCCACGGTCAATTTTGTGAAAAAAGAGGTGGTCATTACCTTTCGTGACACGGAACTGTCGCTCAGGCAGCTCGTGGAATTACTGGTTTCAATAAATTATATCCCGCAGCTTACACTTGAAAGCATGCAGAAAGGGGCAAAGCGAAAAGTCAACCGCGGTATTTACTACCGGCTGGGCGTTGCCGGGTTCTGCTTCGGTAATATCATGCTGTTCAGCTTTCCGTCATATCTCAGCGTGAATGATGCGGTAGAGAACCTTCTGCGGCAGAATTTCGGTTTGCTGAACATCCTTTTTGGCATCCCGGTCGCTTTTTACTCAGGATCAGTGTTTATCGTTGCAGCATATAAAGGTCTGAAAAAGAGGTTTATCAGCATCGACGTGCCGATCGCAGCCGGGATACTGGTGCTCTTTTTCCGAAGCGCCTATGAAATCATCTCCGGAACCGGCCATGGATTTATGGACTCCCTCGGCGGACTGGTATTTTTCCTCTCCATCGGACGGTGGTACCAGGACAAAACCTACCAGGCGCTGTCGTTTGAACGTGATTACCGGTCATACTTCCCGGTTGCCGTCACAATTCTGTCGGATGCCGGCGTTGAATCCATCATCCCCATAAAAAAGCTGAAACCCGGCATGCGCATCCTGGTTCGAAACCAGGAACTGGTGCCGGCTGACGCCCTGCTGGTGAGTGGAGAAGGTTCTATCGATTACAGCTTTGTAAGCGGAGAATCGTCGCCGGTCAGCAAGAAAGAAGGCGACCGGATTTTTGCCGGGGGCCGCCAGGTTGGTGCCTCCATCGAACTGCTTGTTGAACGCGAGGTGGCGCAAAGCCATCTTACCGAATTGTGGAACCAGGATATGATGGGTGCGGAAAAGCAGACCAGCTGGGATACCATCCTCGACGTAATCAGCCGCTATTTTACCCTGATGATCCTTGTGCTTTCCACGGTTTCCGGTATTTTCTGGTGGTTGCATGACCCGTCCCAAACATTCCTCGTTGTCACCGCGATCCTCATCGTTGCCTGCCCATGTGCTCTTGCAATGACTTACCCTTTTTCACTTGGGGGTGCCATGCGGGTATTTGGCAGGAACAGTTTTTACCTCAAGCGGACAGGCGTTGTGGAGAATCTCTCCAAAGTTGACACCATTGTGTTTGACAAAACAGGCACTATCACCCGCAACGACGGGCTTGGCGCTGATTTCAGCCAGCTTTCCGCATCGCAGGAGCAGTTGCATATGGTTTCATCTCTTGTCCGCCATTCAACCCACCCGGCCAGTGTGGCGGTTTACAGGCAATTGCAGGGTTTTACCGCGCTGCCGGTCAGCGGGTTCGCTGAAATTCCTGCCCGGGGGATCCAGGGAACTGTGAACGGGCACCAGCTGAAGATAGGCTCTGAGACTTTTGTTTGCGGTACTTCCGGAACTGCAGTTTCAGGGCGGGTTTACATCTCTGTTGACAACGTTTTACTGGGATTTGTTGGCGTAAGCAACAGGTACAGGGATGGGATGAAAGAGGTGCTGTCCGAACTTTCCCAGCGTTACGAGTTGCACCTGCTTTCGGGCGACAATGACGCGGAACTCGAAAATCTCCTTTCCTTTTTTCCGTCGCGCGACCATCTGAATTTCAACAAATCCCCGAAAGAAAAACTCGAGTATATCCGTTCTCTCAAAGCCAGCGGCAGGAAGGTGCTGATGATCGGCGACGGTCTCAATGATGCCGGTGCACTGCGCGAAAGCGACTGCGGTATCTCTATTGCGGATGATGTGTACCATTTTTCTCCTGCCTGCGATGCCATCCTGGAGTCGGGGCAGTTCCGTCACCTGCCCGATTTTCTCCGGTTCAGCCGAACGGCCATGCGGATCGTTTTCCTCAGCATCGCCCTTTCTTTTGCATACAATGTAGTAGGGTTAAGTTTTGCGATCACTGGCAATTTATCGCCTGTTGTCTCTGCCATCCTGATGCCACTCAGCTCCGTAACAATTGTTGGATTTGTTACACTATCTGTTTTTATATCAGCCCGTTTCAGTAGGTTAGATGTCAAATCCTGAATTTAGACTGAATAAAAATCTCAGGTTTTACAGACATTTCCGCGGTCGTATTTTGGAAATATGATACTTTAATCTTTATTTTGCTCACAGGTCAGATATCTATGAGTGTAATCCTTGTTTTAGTTGCGTTCAGTGTGTTGCTTGCCGGTGGTTTCCTGGCCGCTTTTTTCTGGTCGGTTCGCAACGGGCAGTATGATGATACATATAGCTCTTCAGTAAGGATTTTGTTTGATGACGACAAGCCCAAGGATCCCGCACCACCTGTGGCAACTCCTGCCTCCCCGATGACAGAACACACACCAAACCAATAACATATGGAAAATCAGACATTTTACTATGACAACAAAATTGTAAGGAACTTTGCCTATGCAACGCTCTTATGGGGCGTAGTCGGCATGGTTGTCGGGCTTTTACTGGCATTACAGTTTATCTGGCCATCACTCTCATTTGGTATACCTTATACCACATTTGGCCGCATCCGCCCCATTCACACAAATGCCGTCATTTTTGCATTTGTCGGCAACGGAATGTTCACCGGTATCTATTATTCCCTGCAGAGGCTTTGCAAGGCACGCATGTTCAACGACCTGCTCAGCAAGATCAATTTCTGGGGCTGGCAGTTTATCATTGTTTGTGCGGCTCTGACCTTCGTTTTCGGCATCACCACCGGAAAGGAATATGCAGAACTGGAATGGCCTGTTGATATCCTTGTGGCCGTTATCTGGATCGTTTTCGGATGGAACATGATCGGAACAATCATCAAACGGCGCACATCGCACATCTATGTGGCCATCTGGTTTTACATCGCCACTTTTGTTACAATCGCGGTACTGCATGTAACCAACAGCCTGGCCATCCCGGTCGGACTTTTCAAAAGCTATCCCATTTATGCCGGTGTACAGGATGCATTGGTTCAGTGGTGGTACGGGCATAATGCGGTAGCATTCTTCCTCACCACCCCGTTTCTCGGCCTGATGTATTACTTCCTGCCGAAAGCTGCCAACCGGCCGATATTTTCATACAAACTCTCCATTGTCCACTTCTGGGCACTGATTTTCCTGTATATCTGGGCTGGCCCGCACCACCTTTTATACAGTGCATTGCCGGGATGGGCACAGTCGCTTGGCGTTGTGTTTTCCGTCATGCTCATTGCACCGTCATGGGGCGGTATGGTAAACGGCCTGCTCACCCTTCGTGGCGCATGGGACCGTGTTCGTGAGGATCCAGTTTTAAAGTTCATGGTCGTAGCGGTAACAGCTTACGGTATGTCAACCTTTGAAGGTCCGATGATGTCAACCAAAACAGTGAACGCTATCTCTCACTTCACCGACTGGACCGTGGGTCATGCCCACATCGGCGCCCTCGGATGGAACGGTTTTCTCACGTTCGCAGTTCTTTATTACCTGATCCCCCGGATTTTCCAGACCCAGCTTTACTCAAAAAAGGTTGCCAACCTGCACTTCTGGATTGCCACCCTCGGCATCATTTTCTATGCGGTTCCTCTGTATTGGGGTGCCATCACCCAGGCTTCCATGTGGAAAGAATTCACAGCCGACGGAATGCTTAAATATCCGAATTTCCTTGAAACAGTGACCCAGCTGCAGCCCATGTATGCCGCCCGTGCCATTGGCGGGGCATTGTATATTGTAGGTATCGTGCTCGGGATTTACAACCTTGTCCTCACCATCAAGGGCGGAAATTTCCTTGCCGAAGAGGCTGCTTCTGCTCCTGCTCTTGTTAAGGCCGGTGGTAAACGCGGTTCGGGCGAAGGCATTCACCGCTGGCTGGAGCGCAGGCCGGTACAGTTCACCGTTGTGGCCCTTGTTGCAATTCTGATCGGTGGCCTCATTGAGATTGTTCCGTTATACCTTATCAAGACAAATATCCCCACCATTGCCAGTGTAAAGCCTTATACACCGCTTGAACTGCAGGGCCGCGACATTTATGTGCGCGAAGGCTGTTATACCTGCCATTCACAGCAGGTCCGTCCGTTCAGGTCTGAAACCGAACGCTATGGCGAATATGCCAAAGCAGGTGAATATGTATATGACCACCCGTTCCAGTGGGGCTCCAAACGCAACGGCCCCGACCTTTCCAGGGAAGGCGTTGTAAGCGGTCGCCAGTACAAACCAAACTCCTGGCATTATAATCATATGCTGAATCCGCAACTTTTAAATGAGCAGTCAATCATGCCTGTTTATAAGTGGCTGATCTCTGACGATCTTGACCTGTCAACTACGGCAAAAAAAATCCGGGTGATGCAATTCCTCGGGGTGCCTTATCCTGCCGGTTACGACAAGATTGCCAATGATGACCTCATGATCCAGGCCAGGGCCATTGCTGATGACCTTAAGAGCCAGGGCATCCAGGTTGAGCCGACCAAGGAGATCATCGCCATGATCGCCTACCTGCAGCGGCTGGGCAAGGATGTACATGCCGCCGGAAATCCAACCGCCTCCATCACAGGTAAATAACCCGGACCATGCTGCGCGACGTATTTCATTCGCTGAGGGGCTTTGAGAGCTATGGATTGATTTCCATGATCATTTTCGTGGTTTTCTTTGCCCTTTTGCTTATGCACACCCTTTCCATCAAAGGAAACGATGCAGATGAATTCAGCCGCCTGCCGCTGGACGATTGTTCAAAGGAATCAGACGAAATTCAGGATATTTAAAAATATTTTCTATGAAAATGAATGAAAATAATACCGTTGAAAAGGATGAATTGACCGGTGATAAATTATTAGCGGGTCACGATTACGACAACATCAGGGAACTGGATAACAACCTGCCGAAATGGTGGGTCTGGCTCTTTATCATCACCGTTGTGTGGGGAGTTGCCTATGTCATCGTTTATGATGTGCTGAAGGCTGCGCCTTACCAGCAGGAAGAATGGAAAAACGAGATGGCCGCTGCAGGAACCGTTACACCGGGCCAGCCTGCTGCTGTCACCGATACAACTCTCTTGGCCCTCACCGACCAGGCCAGCCTGGATGCCGGGAAAGATATCTGGCTGAAACAATGCAAAGTTTGCCATCTTGAAGGCGGACAGGGGCTTGTTGGACCAAACCTTACCGATGATTTTTCCATCCATGGCTGTAAATACTATAATGTCGTGAATATCATCGTAGTGGGAGCCCCTGAAAAGGGAATGATCTCATGGAAGGCACAACTCACCGACGACCAGATCAAAAAAGTATCCAGTTATGTTATGACCCTGAAGGGTACCACGCCACCAAACCCCAAGGCACCGCAGGGCGATCCCTGCAAGTGATATGCAAAAACAGGATGATGTGCCGGGCAGCTTTCGTGACAGATTGTATACCATTGATGAAAGCGGCAAACGGGTTTGGGTTTTTGCAAAGAAACCGAAAGGCCGGTTAACGACCGCCAGGAATATCACCGGCATACTGCTGATGGTGTTCTTCTTTACTGCCCCGTTTATAAAAATAAACGGCCAACAACTGTTGCTCTTTGACTTTCTCCACCGGACCTTCGTTATTTTCGGTGTTCAGTTCTGGCCCCAGGATTTCAACCTGTTCTTTATCGGCATGATCTCCCTGATGGTCTTCATCATCCTTTTTACCGTAACCTACGGCAGGATCTGGTGTGGCTGGGCATGCCCGCAGACGATCTTCATGGAACTTCTGTTCAGGCGGATTGAGTACGTAATTGACGGTGATTCGCACAAGCAGAAAGAACTCACCGCAAGGCCCTGGGATACCGATAAGATCATCCGCAGGGTGCTGAAACATGGCGTTTTTTACCTGATCTCCTTTATCATCAGTAATTATTTCCTGATGTATGTCATGGGTTCAGATGCCTGGATCAAACTGGTAACCGAAAGTCCGGCACTTCACATTGGAGGCCTTACAGCGATGGCCATTTTTTCGTTTATCTTCTATTTCATCTTCTCCTGGTTCCGCGAACAGGTATGCACCATCGTGTGCCCCTACGGCAGGCTGCAGGGAGTGTTGCTTGACCGGGAAACGGTTGTCATTACCTATGATTACAACCGGGGAGAGGAACGCGGCCCGCTCCGTAAAAGCGAAAACAGGAGCGAAACGACCAAAGGCGACTGTATTGACTGTAACCAGTGCGTTGTGGTATGCCCAACAGGTGTTGACATTCGCAATGGTACGCAGCTCGAATGTATCAATTGCGCATGCTGCATTGATGCCTGCAACGACATGATGCTCAAAGTCGGGTTCCGTCCGGGTTTGATCAGGTATGCATCTGAAAAGATGATTGCCGAAAAGCGGCCCTGGCATTTCACTGTGCGGTCAGGAGCGTACACTGTTGTTTTATCAGTTCTGCTTATAGCCCTCAGCTACTTTTTGTTTTCGCGTAACCCCGTGGAAGCCACTGTGCTTCGCTCGCCGGGCATGCTTTTCCAGGAACAGGACAGTGGCAGGATCAGCAACCTCTACAGCGTTAAAGTGGTGAATAAAACGATGCATGACCTGCCGCTGGAAATGAAAGATCTCTCAGGAGCAGGCATGGTGAAAGTCATTGGAAATAATCCTGTTATAGCGAAACAATCGGTGGGAGAGGTTGTGTTTTTCATCCTGATGGATCGCAGCAAAATAAAAAGCAGTAAAACTGAGGTTGAGATCGGTATCTTCTCACGTGGAAAAAAGCTTGACCAGACCCGGGCAACATTTGTCGGACCGGAAAAATAGAAGATTATGAAGTGGAACTGGGGAACCGGGATTTTTATTGTCATTGTCCTTTTTCTTGGGGCATGTGTCGCATTTATTATCTATACACAGGGCCAGACATGGAGCCTGGTGGAGGAAGACTACTATCCCAAGGAGCTCCGCCATGAGGAGAAACTGGTCAAGATGAGGAATGCCAATGCGCTTTCAGCGCAGTTGGTTGTGAAACTGGATAAGTCTAATCTTACACTGCAGTTCCCGGTTGATTTTCACGGAAAAGTGTTAACGGGATCCGTTGATGTGTACCGGCCGTCGGACGAAAAGCTGGACCTGATCCTTCCCGTTGCGGCCGATACATCATTAACCCAGCTTATTCCATTGACCAGGCTCACCAGGGGCCGTTATGTCGTGAAAGTAGACTGGACAGTGGAGGGAAAGAATTATTTCAAAGAACAGGATATTTTTATTCCCTGAAATGGACTTCTGGCAACCCCTTATCATAGGTTTACTGGGTAGTTTTCACTGCATGGGAATGTGCGGCCCCATCGCAGTCGCATTGCCTTTAAAATCCAATTCCTGGCAAACACGCATTTTCAGTGGCTTGCTCTATAACTTCGGACGCATATTCACCTATGTTTTCCTTGGCCTGGTATTTGGACTGCTCGGATTGGGGATTCACCTCTGGGGCTTCCAGCAATGGGTTTCCATCGGGGTGGGTGCGGTCATGATTCTCAGTGTGGCATTCCCGGTTATTTTTCACGGATCGAAGATGACATGGGGCCTTGATGCGCTTTTTTCAGGATTCAAAGAGTTGTTTGGCCGGTTTTTCGGTTTCAGGACCTACTTATCCACGTGGATGATCGGCCTGATGAACGGGTTTTTACCCTGCGGACTGGTATACATTGCCCTTGCCGGAGCATTGGTATCACCGAGCCCGGCGGAAGGTGCCCTGTATATGATGGTTTTCGGTTTGGGCACTGTACCTGCCCTGCTATCTCTTTCCTTGCTGGGGAATGTTATCAGCATGGCATTTCGCAGGAGAATCCAGAAATTGCTTCCCTTCCTCATCATCCTGATCGGTGTTTTATTTGTGCTCAGGGGGATGAACCTGGGAATTCCCTACATCAGCCCTGAAATGGAGCAACAACAGAAACAAACGAAAGAACAACTCCAAAAACCTGATTGCTGCCATTGAAATTTCACCGGATTTAAGTAATTTTGCCGCTCAAAACGCAATAAATAATTTACCCACTAATTCAAATGAACGCTGTCCGCCCGTCCGCTTGTCCGCTTGCTCACCCGTTCACCTGCTCACAATTAAACATATAACCATAAATAACACCCTCTAAATCAAACTACCATGAAAACAACATCACTGTTCCTGATTTCTCTCTTTGCCATTACCATGTTCATGACATCCTGCGGCGGAGGAAGCCAGCCCGCTGCTGATCAGGCTGCCACCGCTGTTAAAGCTACCGGACCGTACGCCGACCTTCCTGCTGATATCCAGGCCATGATGCCGCGCGGGGAAGAAATTTACAAAACAAAATGCACCGTATGTCACCAAACCACCGGGTTGGGTATTGAGAACGTATTCCCTCCTCTGTCAAAGGCCGATTATCTGCTTGCTGACAAAGTTCGTGCAGTTGCTCAGACACTGAACGGCTCTAAACTTGAAATGATTGTGAACGGAAAAAAATACACACAGGAAATGCTTCCCCAGGTTGACACCAAAGAGGATGCCGTAGCCGTTATCAACTATGTTCTCAATAACTTTGGCAACAAAGATGGTTTCGTTACAATGGCCGAAGTTCAGGACCTGGAGATCAAACCGAGAAAAAAATAACATTGTAACTGATGTGTTTCGGAGGCAGCTGGAGTTTTCCGGCTGTTTTTTTTTGGTGACAGGTGACGGGTGACGGGTGACGGGTGACGGGTGACGCGTGACGGGTGACGAGTGACGGGTGACGCGTGACGGGTGACGGGTGACGGGTGACGGGTGACGAGTGACGGGTGACGCGTGACGGGTGACAGGTGACAGGTGACAGGTGACACGAAAGGTTCACCAGGCACTTGGTATTTGACACTTGGCATTTGATACTTGGCATTGTGCTATCTGAACATTGAATATTGATCAACGAATTTTGAATATTGAAGTCTGTAGCAGCGCGACAGCCCTGAAAGGGCGTAATTTACCAGCCATGGGTGAAGCCCATGGATCGGTTGCAGGATGAACTCAGAGATTTTCACTAATTTTGACAAAAATATCACAATATCCCTATGAAGAAGCATTTTAACCGCAGAGACTTCATTAAAACCGTTGCAGCCACAGGTGTTGGTCTGGCGGTGAGCAATGACCTGCTGGCATCTTTTCAGCCGGCATACCCCGAACAGTTGTATAAACCCGCCCCGGTTGCCGGTCCGATGCAGCAAGTGCGTATCGGCTTTGTCGGCGTTGGGCTTCAGGGGACTTCCCACGTTGAAAACCTTTTGAAAATTGAAGGCGTTGAAATTGTTGCTGTTTGTGATATCGTAGAAAGTAAAGTTCAACGGGCACAGGATATGGTGGAAAAGGCCGGGTTCAAAAGGCCTGACGGCTATTCAAAAGGCGACATGGACTGGCAACGGCTGTGTGAACGGACCGACATCGACCTGGTTTTTTCTGCGACACCGTGGCAATGGCACGTTCCGGTTTGCCTGGCTGCGATGAACAGCGGCAAGCATGCAGCCACCGAGGTGCCTGCAGCCATTACCATGGACGAGTGCTGGCAGCTTGTTGAGACTTCCGAAAAGACAGGGAAGTACTGCATCATGATGGAAAACTGCAACTACGACAAGGTGGAGATGATGATCCTTAATATGGTTAAAAAGGGGATCTTCGGAGAACTTGTTCACGCTGAATGCGGATACCTTCATGATTTGCGGGGTGTCAAGCACGACATGGAGGGCGAAGGCGTGTGGCGTCGCGATTTTTCCATGACCCACAATGGCGACCTCTATCCGACACACGGACTGGGCCCGGTGATGCAGTGCATGGATATAAACAGGGGGAACTACTTTGATTACATGGTGTCATTCGGCTCGAAAACCCGCGGGCTCCATGAATACGCCGTTGCGACATTCGGCGCTGACAGCCCCCAGGCGCGCGAAAAATTCACCCTGAGCGATGTTGTAACAACTGTTATAAAAACAATGAACGGGGAGACCATCGTCGTAACCCACGATACAAGCCTCCCGAGGCCTTACAGCAGGAATATCCTGGTGCAGGGCACAAAAGGAATCGTGCGGAAATATCCGGAGCCGAAAATATACATTGAAGGTGTCAGTAAAACAAATGACCGCTGGGAGCCGATCAACCGTTATCTGAAGAAATACCAGCACCCGGTTTGGGAAGAGTCAGAATCAGCCAGCAAAGGCGCAGGGCATGGCGGCATGGACTATATCGAAGACTATCGCCTGATCAATGCCCTGCTCAAAGGCATTGAGCCTGATATGGATGTGTATGACGGTGTTCTGATGAGTGCTGTAAGGGTGCTTAGCGA
Source organism: uncultured Bacteroidales bacterium (assembly GCA_903959905.1). Lineage (GTDB taxonomy): Bacteria > Bacteroidota > Bacteroidia > Bacteroidales > FEN-979 > CAIVAT01. The sequence continues at coordinate 50,817 of CAJBYO010000047.1, read as the reverse complement.
ACAATCCATCGCGCAGGAGTGCAAAACGCTGAAATTTCCTGACTTTACCCGTGGGATGTGGAAGACGAAGCGGGAACTGATGGTGATGACCAATGCGAAATGAGAAGTGCGAAATGTAAAATGCGAAATGTAAAATGCAAAATGCAAAGTACGAAAACTAAACTACCTGCCACACCCTCCGGGCCAGGCGCTGCACGCTGCATTTTGTATTTTGCATTTTGCATTTTCTTCTCCCTACCTGGTTTTGCCCAGCGCAATGTGACCGATCATGCAAAATCGGTCATCTCACCGCGACTGATCAAGCAGACTGTTGGTTACCTGGCGTCTGATTCGATGAAAGGGCGCGGAACAAACAGTCCCGAACTGAATACAGCAGCCGAGTATATTGCCGGCCAGTTCAAATTGTACGGGTTGCAATCGTTCCATGGCAGTTATTTCCAGGAACTTAACTTCTGTTATTTTGATCTTGGTGCCGACAATTTCATTTCCGTGATTAAAGGATTGGAAACGATAAATTTCAAATTGAAGGATGATTTTGTACCTTATGATATTTCCGGAAACCGGCCGGCTGAAGGTGATATTGTTTTTGCCGGTTACGGGATAACTGCAGTGGAATACAACTATGATGATTATAAGGATCTTGATGTTAAAGGAAAAATCGTCGTTGTTTTGAAACAGGAACCCGGCCAGGCTGATTCATCACAGGTCTTATTTGGCGGCACGGAATTGTCACCCTACTCAGAGGTGAAGGAGAAGCAGAAAAATGCAATGGCCCACGGTGCCGCCGGTTTGCTTGTAATGCCGGGCACGCTTAACTATATCTCCCTGAAACCGAAAGGGTTTTCATGGCCGGCGTTGTCAAAATCCCTTCCAAAGGATGCCCTTCCCAAGGGTTATTGCGGAAGGCCGGAGGAGTTCATCCCTGTGGCTGAAATCGGCGAGTCGCTGATCATTGAGCTGTTTGGCAGTGTTGATTCTTTGAAGCACATTCAGCAGCGAATTGATAAAAAAATGAAGCCGGCGTCATACCCGATCAAAGGTAAGACCATGGCGGTAAATATGTCAATTGTCAGCCGGCCGGTAGGAGGGCGGAACGTAATCGCCTGGCTTGAAGGATCTGACCCTGTTTTAAAAGAAGAGGCGGTCATTGTTGGCGGACATTATGATCACATCGGGTTCAGTAAAGAACCGTCTGGAGAACCAGATTACATCTACAACGGTGCCGACGACAATGCATCAGGTACCAGCGGGGTGCTGGCCATCGCAAAGGCGTTTGCATCAATGAAGGAGACTCCCCGCCGAAGTGTGATTTTTATTGCATTTGCCGGGGAAGAGGAAGGGCTTCTCGGAAGTGAATCCTATGTTCGCAAGCCTTTCTGGCCAATAAGCAAAACAGTGGCCATGCTCAACCTCGACATGATCGGGCGCAATAATCCCGATTCGTTGAAAATTATTGGTGCAAGGCAGAATCCGGGCCTGATGGCGATTGTGAGGAAACAGAATGCAAATGTGGGTTTTACGCTTGCTGAAAGTACCAGCATCAGGATGGACGGCGGCAGTGATCATGCAAGTTTCTTCAAAAAGGGAATACCCTCCATCTTCTTTTTTACCGGTTTTCACGAAGATTATCACAAAGTGTCAGATAATCCCGATAAAATCAACACGGTTAAGGTTGCCCGCATCTCCATGCTTGCCTATCTTACTGCCTGGACCATTGCCAATGAAAGCAGGCGCTACAGGATTATCAACCAGAAAATGAATGACGAGTAACCTTCAGTTTCGCCGCTGATGCCATAATGTCACCTTACCCGATTGGTTGAAACGATGAACAGAGGGTTGGGTTTATCGCGGGTAAAATCGCAGGAAGTGGTAACCCCATGGCCCCAGTGCCACATAAAGCCCTGGATCGTGCATCTCATCCCCGTTTCTTTCAAAGGTAAGTTCGCTCAGCGGGTCATGAAGCTGCCATTTTTCTCCGCTGAGGTTATTTCCCGGGAGTTTGACCAGGCCTTCGGATTTTACCGGGGAATAATTTACAACGATCAGGAACCTGTCATTGCCGTCATACCATCGCCAGGCAAGCAGGTTGCCGGAACTGTCGTTGCCCGGCCAGCCTTGGCTTTCGCAGAGTTCCCATGTGCCGTGATGAAACACAGGATGGGCAATGGCCTGGAGCAGCCGCTGGCAGAAAGCGCGTAATTCAAAATCAACAGGCTCATCGGGGCGTCGTCTTAAAAAAACAGGCAATTTAATCTTACGGCCGTCAAACTGGCCTTCATGGTATAGTTTTGCGCCTGGCAGGGTGGATGAAATGACGGTGGCAGCAAGGTTTTTCCCGGGCTGAAAAGCGACCACATGGCGGGGTTCATCATGGTTTTCAATGAACCGGATCATTTTTGACTGGTAGGGAAGATCGGCAGTTAAATGCAGTCTGATTTCTTTTGCCGTATCATGTTCCAGCCTGTCATACAGTCGTTTGTCGTAGCAATAGTCAAATCCCTGCTGTTGCAGTTCCCACTCAAGATCCCAGTAGGCTTCGGCAATGAATATGAAATTCTCATTGGTACGCCGGGTGGCGGGGATCAACTCTTCCCAGTATTCCATTTCCGGTTCCGGCCCGGCCCGTTTTCCCCATGTACCTCGAAATACCTGGTTCATCACCAGCATGGCCATGTCGCACCGAACGCCATCGCATTTACCGGCAATCGCCGTAATCGTTTCAATGGCTGCTTCCCGAAGTCCGGGGTGGAAGGCATTTACCTGCAGCACGTCCTGCCATGCAGGGTAATAGGGATCTTTCCCGCAGGCAAAAATATTTTCACTGATTTGCACAAATGTGACAGGGTCGTTGCGAAGATCCTCACTGTTGCCGGCAATAAAGTAATCCGGGGTTTCCTCTACCCACGGATGGTCGTGTGCCAGGTGGTTTGGAACGAAATCCAGGATAAGCCTTACGCCACGCCTCGCAAGTTGTTCCCTTGCGATGGCCAGGCCTGCGTTGCCGCCAAGATGCACATCCACGGAGTAACGCTTGATGCAGTAGGGTGAGCCGACGTTGTCGGAGAACCCGAAGTCGGGCAATGCGCGCCGGAAATCGGCGAGGTTGCCGGCATGATGGTTTGAAATGTCAATTCCGCGGGGACTTCTTTCCCACACCCCCATCAGCCACACAGCGTCTATATGCATGCCTGCCAGTTCATCCCATTTCTCAGCCGGAACATTCCCCAACGTAATGGGGAATTGCATCTGACGGCTCATTTCATTGAGCCACACCCAGGTGTTTATCTCGTATATAGCAGGGTTTTTGATCCAGTTGAGCATAGTTTTTTATTGTTTCCATCCATTAAGGTGCCCCTCAATGAACTCAATCACTTGCAGATGTTCATCTTTGCCCGACCCGTTCACAGTAATCGGTTCACCAAATGCAATGTAAACTGTTTTTTTTCTGTCAATCGGACCAAGATAGCTTGAAAATTTGCCAAACCCCCAAAAATCTGTTTTAATGGCCACCGGGATTACCTGCACGCCTGTTTTGGCTGCAAGTTTTGTCCCCAGTGAGTTGAATTCGGAAGCGATGAACTCCTTTTTCCTGGTGCCTTGCGGAAATATGATGATGGAAATCTTTTTCTGAAGCCGGTCCTGTCCTTCTTCCATCACGATCCGGAAATCTTCACGCGGGTTTGAACGGCTCAGTACAATGGGATTTCTTGAACACATCACATCCTTGAAGGCCCAATGATTCACCAGTGCGTCCTTAACCACAAATGTCACGTTGATCAGAGGTTGTATAATCCCCGGGAAGATCATGGTTTCAAGGGTGCTCATGTGGTTGCTGAGCAGCAGCACCGGCCCGGCGCAATTCCTGACGTTATCCATGCCAGTGATATGAATCCTGCCGCCGCAACGTTCCACGTTGGTGAATATCTCATGAGATGAATCAACCCATTGTGCTGTTTTATACAGCCCTTTTTTTGCCACACTGCGCGCGTTAAAAACAGATTTTAAGAAAAGGCCTGTGAAAACAAACCTCGAATTAAAAGTTAACCGGTCAATCAGGAGGTGAGGGAAGCCCTCCCGGGTTATGTATTCATTACCTTCTGTAATATCCGGACGCATCACTATATTCGTTTAATTTTCCTATATATTCTGTTTTCCAATTACCCACCCGACACTTGTCACCTGTCACGCGTCACCCGTCACCTGTCACGCGTCACCTGTCACGCGTCACCCGTCACCTGTCACGCGTCACCCGTCACGCGTCACCCGTCACGCGTCACCCGTCACCCGTCACGTCTCATCATACCACCCCGCATACATCCCGTAATTCCTTGAAATCCTGTTCACCTGTCCCTCCAGCAGCGTCTGATCAATATCTTTCACTTTCTTTGCAGGCAGTCCGGCCCAAACCGACCCTGACTCCACAACCGTTCCTTCTGTGATCAGCGCCCCGGCTCCCACGATGGAATTGCTGTGGATCACCGCGCCATCCATGATGATGGCTCCCATGCCGATCAGCACGTTGTCATGGATCGTACATCCGTGGATGATCGCGTTGTGTGCAATAGATACGTTGTTTCCGATGGTTACCGGTGCTTTCTGGTAGGTACAGTGAACGATCGCACCGTCCTGGATATTGACATTGTTCCCTATCCTGATCGAATGGACATCACCCCGTATAACCGCATTGAACCACACACTGCAGTCGTCACCCATGACGATATCGCCTGTAAGCGTCGCATTGTCGGCAAGGAAACAGTTCTTGCCAACTTTTGGCAAAACGCCTTTTACTGATTTGATTAATGCCATGATATCCGGATTAGATTCAAGAAGCCGACTGTGCTGACTACCTGGGAATGGCCCGCGGATAATCAAGTGAGTAATGCAATCCCCTGCTTTCCAACCGGCGCCTGGCGGCTTTTATGATCAGGTAACCGATATTGATCAGGTTGCGCAATTCGCATAGCTTCGGCGTGAGAATTGACTTGCTGTAAAGGTCTTCCGACTCCCTGTACAAGAGTTCCAGCCTGTCAAAAGCACGCTGCAGGCGCAGGTTTGATCTGACGATGCCCACGTAACTGCTCATGATGGCCTGGAGTTCTTTCAGTGATTGTGTGATAAGTACCATTTCCTCGTTTAGCACCATGCCCTCTGCATTCCAGTCGGGTACTTCATGACAGTGCTGAATTCCCTTGAGCTGGCTGATGGATTGGTCACTTGCCCGGTGAGAAAATACCAGCGACTCAAGCAATGAATTGGAGGCAAGGCGGTTGGCTCCGTGCAACCCGGTGGAAGAGCATTCGCCAGAGACAAAGAGGTTGAGGATAGAGCTGCGCCCGAATTCATCCACCTTGATTCCGCCACAGGTGTAATGGGCCGCCGGAACAACAGGGATCATGTCTTTGCTGATGTCAATGCCGATGGAAAGGCATTTGGCATAGATCGTTGGAAAGTGGTTGATCAGATCGTTTTTATTGAGGTGGCGGCAGTCAAGGTAAAGGTAATCCTCACCGCTCAGCTTTAATTCGTTGTCAATGGCCCTCGCAACGATATCGCGGGGAGCGAGGGAAAGGCGTGCATCATACTTGTGCATAAACTCTTTTCCGTCGCGGGTTTTCAGGATTGCACCAAATCCCCGCACAGCTTCTGAGATCAGGAAAGCAGGCTTTTCTTCAGGATGATACAATGCTGTTGGATGAAACTGGATAAATTCCATGTTTTCCACAGCGCCTTTAGCCCGGTATACCATCGCAATGCCGTCGCCTGTGGAAATCAGCGGGTTGGTGGTGTTATTGTACACATTACCCGTACCACCGGTGGCAATGAGGGTTATTTTTGACAGGATGGTGTCAATCAGACGTGTACGGGGGTTCATCACAAAGGCGCCGAAGCAGGTAATCCCTTCCGTTCGACTGTTTACTTCCAGTCCGAGGTGATGCTGGGTGATGATGTCAATGGTAAAGTGGTTCTCTAAAATTTCTATGTTCGGGTGATTCTTCACCTGCTCAAGCAACTTGTTTTCAATCTCCCTGCCGGTTCTGTCTTTATGGTGCAGCACCCGGTATTCGGAATGTCCGCCCTCCTTGGCCAGATCGTAACGCCCGGTAACGGTTTTATCAAATTTTATTCCCCATTTAACCAGTTCTCTGATCCGCTCGGTAGATTCAGCAATTGTAAACCGTACGACGTTTTCGTCGCATAAACCGTCGCCAGCAATAAGGGTGTCCTGGATGTGTTTTTCAAAACTGTCGGGTGTGTACATCACGGCAGCAATGCCTCCCTGTGCCCAGCTGGTGGCGGTATCGCCCATGTGCGACTTGGTGACGATGCACACCTTGCCGTGCTTTGCCACTTTAATGGCATAGGTCAGCCCGGCAATGCCGGAACCAATTACAAGGAAATCAACAAGTTTTCTCATTTTGAGTCTTACAAATCAAGCAGAAGTTTAACCGGGTCAAGCCCTTCTGTCAGCATTTTTGCCGGGTCTTCAACCAGCTCTTTAACCTTTACAAGGAAACTCACCGATTCGCGTCCGTCAATCACCCGGTGGTCGTATGAAAGCGCAACATACATCATCGGGGCAATCACAACCTGTCCGTTCACGGCAATGGGCCGCTCCTGTATCTTATGCATGCCAAGAATGGCGCTTTGGGGCGGGTTTAAAATGGGTGTCGACATAAGAGAGCCGAACACACCCCCGTTGGTGATGGTAAAAGTGCCCCCTTTCATGTCGTCAATTGAAATTTTATTGTCACGTGCTTTCCCGGCCAGTTCCTTGATTTTCAACTCAATTTCAGCCATGCTCATTGTTTCGGCATTGCGCAGCACTGGTACCACAAGGCCTTTGGGGGCACTGACTGCAATCCCAATATCAACGTATCGGGGCGTGATCAGTTCATCACCGTCGATCATAGAGTTCACCTGGGGAAAATCACGCAGGGCAATCGTCACCGCTTTGGTGAAAATCGACATCAACCCGAGACCGACTCCATGCCGTTCCTTAAAAGTATCGTTGTATTTCTCCTTGATTTTAAGTGCATTCTGCATGTTGATCTCGTTGAAGGTGGTCAACATGGCTGTTTGATTCTTGACCGAAACCAGCCGCTCAGCCAGTTTCAGTCGCAAGGTTGTCATTTTTTTCCGTTCTTCATCCCTTGTTCCCTTTGATACCGTGGAACCTGCCGCCTCTTTTTTACTGCTGATAAACGTTTCAATATCCTTGCGGGTGATCTTTTTTCCGGGGAAAGCAGCGCTGATGTCACCGGGATTTACATGTTTTTCTTCGATGATACGGCGGGCGAGGGGGGAGGCGTGGAGTTCTGTTAGTGAACTGGTGAGCGGGTGAGCAGGTGAACTGGTTACAGGCTCAGCCTGTTTTACATTTTGCATTTTACTCTCCGCACTTTGCACTTTACTTTTTACATTCCCTGTCCCGGTTTCATCAACCGTTGCGAGCACCGCCCCAACCGCAATCGTCTCGCCTTCCTGGGCCATGATCTTTATCACGCCATCCTGCGGGGTTGTAACAGGAAAGGAGGCTTTGTCGGAGTCAATCTCAACAACCTCCTGGTCTTTTTCAACAGCATCACCGTCGGCAACAAGCCATTTTGCCACCTGCACCTGTGTGATGGATTCACCCGGACTCGGAACTTTTATTTCAATTGCCATAGGCTTAGTTATTTACAATAAATGAATAACGGATATTTTACCGTTTTCAATTTTGTGGGCTATCATTCCCTGTCATTGTTCGTGCCGTAGGCACAAGATGTGGGTAAAAATTGAATGTTTAAACAGCTATCTCGTCCCATAAGGGACGAAATAATGCTTTTGCACACGTTTTTCTACCCATATATAATCCCTAAAGGGATCTAAAAACACTATTAAACAGCCTTTAAATCCCAAAAGGGATTTAAAACAAATTTAATTAATCTCTGCGTCTCTGCGTCTCTGCGGTGAAAAAACTCTTTTCCGTCAACCCTGCAAAATTACAACGATTGCTTTAATAATCAATTATTATACGATCTGAAACTCATGCTCCGCGCAATGCAGCCTGCATGATCCGTTGGCATGCTCGCAGGTACACGCACCGAGTGCCTTTTCAACAATAAGTTTTTGCTGGATTTTGTGAAGGCGTGACGAGCCGGTTGCAGGGCTCCCGCTGGCCGGCCGTGCAGTATGATGAAGGAATGGCATGCCTGATCCCGTTTCAAACACCAGGTTCTGGGCGATGAATTTCCATGCACCCATATTCACGGGCTCTTCCTGCACCCATTCAATGTGCTTAGCCTTTGAATAGCGATTGTATACCGCCTCAATCTGTTGGATTGGCATGGGGTACATTTGCTCCAGCCTGACCACGGCAACATCCTCCTTCTGCTGCTTCTCCTTCTCTTCAAGGATGTCGTAATAAACTTTACCTGAGCAAAGTACAACCCTTGTTACTTTATCAGGATCGGCTGCCGGGTCATCGATCACCTCGCGAAACCCGCCTTCTGTAAACTCTTCAATGGCTGATACACATCGCGGATGACGCAGGAGGCTCTTCGGGGTGAAAACCACCAGCGGTTTACGGAATGGCCATGCAAGCTGCCGGCGCAGCACATGGAAGAAATTTGCAGGGGTGGAACAGTTTACCACCAGCATGTTCTGGTGGCCGCAAAGCGAAAGGAACCGCTCAATCCTGGCCGATGAATGCTCCGGGCCCTGGCCTTCGTAACCGTGCGGCAAAAGCAATACCAGTCCGTTCATCACCTTCCATTTGTCTTCGGCACTGCTGATATACTGGTCGATAATGATCTGGGCGCCATTGTTAAAGTCGCCGAACTGTGCTTCCCAGATAGTCAGCCCGCCAGGCGTGGCAAGTGCGTATCCATATTCAAAGCCGAGGACACCGTATTCTGAAAGGAGCGAGTTATAAATGCTCAGCATTCCGCTCTTTCCTTCCATATGATCCAGCGGGGTGTATTTTTCTTCCGAATCCTCAATGGTGAGCACGGCATGCCGGTGGCTGAAAGTTCCCCTCTGGCAGTCCTGGCCGCTGAGGCGCACAGGATGCCCTTCAGCCAGCAGCGATCCGTAGGCGATCAACTCACCCATGGCCCAGTCAAGTTTCCCTGCAGTAAGCATGGCTTTCCGGTCATCTTGCATCTTGATGATCTTGCGGAAGAAAGCTTTGCCTGATGGCAGATCAGTCAGTATTCTTCCAATCTCAAGCAGTGCTTCCCTGGATATTGCAGTATCTGGTGATGTTTTGAGTTCTGCGGGAGTAGCCTTTCTGAACCCTTCCCACTGACCTGCCAGAAAATTGGTAATATCGCCCTTGAGGATCGTTTTGGCTTCTTCAAACCCACTGTCAAGACTGGCATTGATCTCAGATCTGATAGATGTAAAGTCAATTCCCGGCAGTGTGTTTTCCTCTTCCAGTTTTTTGAGGTAAATCTCCAGCGGATCGGGGTGCTGTTCAATAATTTTATAAAGGATGGGCTGGGTGAACCGTGGCTCATCGCTCTCATTGTGACCGTATTTGCGGTATCCGAGGAGGTCGATGAAAATATCCTTGTGAAATTTTGCCCTGAACTCCATGGCCAGCATGACCGTATAAACCACAGCTTCCACATCATCGGCGTTCACGTGGAATATGGGCGACTGGATCGTTTTGGCAACGTCGGTGCAGTATACGCTGGAACGGCCGTCAAGGTAATTGGTGGTGAACCCGATCTGGTTGTTGACAACGATATGCACTGTGCCGCCAGTTTTGTAGCCATCAAGGTCGGCCATCTGCACAAGTTCATAAATGATCCCCTGACCTGAAATGGATGCATCCCCATGGATGAGGACTGGCACTACTTTGCTGTTGTCGCCAAGGTATTCATGGTCAATAAGTGACCTGGAGAGTCCTTCCACTACAGGATCCACTGTTTCAAGATGGGAGGGATTCGGCGACAAAGTGACGCGGACTTTTTTGCCGCTTCGCGTTTTTACCGGGTTTGAATACCCGAGATGGTATTTGACATCACCGAGCAGGTCGTCATCAACATATTCCTTTCCTTCAAATTCTGAGAATATCTGTGACAGCGGTTTGTGCATGATGTTGGCCAGCACATTCAACCGGCCACGGTGGGCCATTCCCAGCACAAACTCTTCCGTGCCAAGTGCACCCCCTTTGCGAAGAACCGCCTCCAGCGCGGGAATCAGTGATTCCATGCCTTCAAGGGAGAAACTCTTCTGCCCGGGGAATTTTTTATGGATGAATTTTTCAAAAAGCACACCCTCGGCCAGCTTTCGCAGGATAAGTTTTTTTTCATCCACCGAAAAAACCGGGGTGTTCATGGTGGGCTCCATCTTTTCCCTGAACCATTCCACTATTTCAGGGCGGCGGATATAGTGGTATTCAATACCGATCGACTGGCAGTATGTTCGCTGAAGGTGATCAATGATGGCCGACAGTTTTGCATTGCCTAAACCAACTTCTTTGCCGGCCTGGAAGGTTTTGTTCATATCCTCCTGTGCAAGGCCGAAATTTTCAATGTCAAGCGTTGGCGAATATTTCCTGCGGGTCCTCACCGGGTTTGTACGGGTGAACAGATGCCCCCGCGAACGGTATGCATTGATCAGGTTAATCACTTTGAATTCATTCGGCACCACATAGGCATTGCCCTGCTCAGCCTTGAAGTTGGTCTGGCAGAATTCAAACCCTTCAAAAAATTTCCGCCAGCTTTCGTCCAGCTGGGAAGGATCCTGCTTATATTGTTCAAACAACCCGTCGATGAACGAGTTGTCGGGTTGATTCAGATAATTGAATTTGTCCATTTCTGATAATTAGCTTTTCAGCACCAAAGATACTGAATATTGATAATTGTGGTGGTAATGGCTTGGATTGGCGGGGGAAAAAAATGTATTTTTGTGGTTTCACGCTGATAAAAATTATTTCACGCAGATTTTCGCGGATTACAGCGCAGATTACACCGCAGATTAATATATGGAAATGAATCGGTTCTGTCGTATAAAAGGAAAGTTTTTAATTTTTTAATCTGCCAAAATCTGCGCAGTAATCTGCGAAAATCTGCGAGAAACAAAAAACCACGCTATGGAACACGTAAAACAGTACATCAACGAACACAAAGACCGCTTCTTACACGAACTCTTCGGCCTGATCCGCATCCCTTCCATCAGTTCAGTGGCTGAAAATAAAGACGATATGATCAAAGCCGCCGAGTACTGGCGAAAGTCGCTCCGCGAAGCAGGCTGCGATAAAACGGAGATTTTCTCCACCGATGGAAACCCGATTGTTTATGGCGAAAAGATCATTGATCCCGCGTTGCCGACCATCCTCGTGTATGGTCATTATGATGTTATGCCCGTTGATCCCGTTGAACTATGGGAATCGCATCCTTTCAAACCGGAGGTGCGCAACGGGAAAATATATGCCCGCGGGGCGGATGACGACAAGGGGCAGGCCTTCATGCACGCCAAGGCATTTGAACTGATGGTGAAAACCAACACCCTGCCGTGCAATGTAAAGTTCATGATTGAAGGGGAAGAGGAAGTGGGGTCAATGAATATCGGGCCCTTCTGCAAGACGCATACCGACCTGTTGAAATCGGATCTGATCCTGGTTTCAGATACCAGCATGATTGCCCTCAACACCCCGTCCATCACGGTGGGTCTTCGCGGACTGGCCTATATGCAGGTGGAGGTAACCGGGCCGAATATTGACCTTCACTCGGGTATCTTTGGCGGTGCAGTGGCCAACCCGGCGAATGCCCTCACTAAAATGATTGCTTCGCTTACCGATGAGCACGGACGGATCACCATCCCCGGCTTTTATGATGATGTGATTGAAATCACCCGCCATGAAAGAGATGAAATGGCCAAAGCACCTTTTGATGAAGCCGCCTATAAAAAACACCTCGACGTGGATGAGTTATACGGAGAGGCCGGATACACGACGAAAGAAAGGACCGGGATCAGGCCGACACTGGATGTGAACGGGATATGGGGTGGTTATACCGCCGAAGGAACCAAAACGGTCCTCCCGTCAAAGGCCTATGCCAAGATATCCATGCGCCTCGTGCCAAACCAGGATTATGTAAAGATCGGGAACCTCTTTGATGCGCACTTTAAGGCGATTGCGCCTGCTTATGTCAAGGTCAAAGTTCAGGCCCTGCATGGCGGGCAGGCCTACGTTTCTCCCATTGATACAGTTGGCTACATGGCTGCAAGCAAAGCCATCGAGACTGTTCTGGGCAGCAAGCCTATTCCCGTGAGAAGCGGCGGCAGCATTCCCATCATTCCGCAGTTTGAGGAGATCCTGGGCGTGAAAACCATCCTGCTTGGATTCGGCCTTGAATCGGATGCCTGTCATTCTCCCAATGAAAATTACCCGCTTGATAACTTCTACAAGGGAATTGAGACAATAACTTATTTCTATAAATATTTCAGTGAAATGTGGAAATAGGAGGCAGGTAAGATTCCCGGGAATCGTGATGCAGAATTGACCCGGTACTTAAACAGGTCATTCTTTGATCAGTTTCCTGGTAAAAACCGCGTCACCTTTTCTGGCTTGAAGCAGGTAAACGCCTGATGGCCATGATGAAACATTCAATTCATTCGTATGCTCACCGCGGTACTGGATTTGCCCTGTTGAATTCATGATCAGTACCGATACGTTGTTTTTTTCTGCCTCACCTGTTTTGGCTGGATTTCCCGCGACCCTGATATAAAGTTTGTCGGTGAAGGGATTTGGACCGATGTTGCACTGATCCGCCTGATCCACCATTCCTACTGTTTGACTGGTAAACATAACCGCGGAAGAAAACGCTCCCGGCATAAACCCGTTGTCGATCGCCTGAACGCTGAAGAAATAGGTCCCGCCAGGCAACCCGGAGATCTTCCAATTCGTGTCGGCGCTGGCATTCCCGGGAGCGGTAATGGTTCGGGCACCGTTGTACAGCACTGCCAGCGGGGCCAGGATTTCGTAGGAGTCGGGGAGGGTGCCTATCCGGATGTTATAGGTGAGGGCTTCTTTCGGCGTCTGAGTATCTGTTGAACTGTTCCATTGCAATTTCGTGATGCCGGGCTCGGTGGATACAGAAACGCCTTGGGGAGGGGAGGGTGGCGTATTGATATTAAACGTGGTGGGATTGCCAAGGTTATTCAGGTATAGCTGGGTTTTTGGTGCATCGTACGCGTCCAGCCCGGTGAACAGCAGGTCGGTAAGCCCGTCATTGTTGTAATCGGCCCAGGCCACTTCACCGAGTTTGTAGCCCGGCAACAGTGAACTCACATTGAAGAAACTGATGAATCCAAGGTTCTGCATCAGGATGGTCACAGCAGCGCCCCCGCAGCCTGAAATGGTGCCCATCAGGATGATGTCGGGCAATCCGTCTGCATCATAGTCTCCCAGGTCAAATGTAGGATTGAGCAGGTTGGCTGTGTTTTCGGCGAATTTTGTAAAATGGTCGTTTCCGTCATTCCGGTATAGCAGGAAATAACCGTCAACATACAAATCCATCCCGGTAATCACCAGGTCCTGGTCGCCATCGTTGTCAAGATCGGCAAATTTGGCCTGCCCGCCGTACAACCCTGTAAATGGCTCCGGGGTAATAATCACTTCTGTGAACATGCCATGATTGTTCCTGTAAAGTTTTGAAACAATCCCACCCCCGGTATCGCCGCAAACAAGCACGTCCGACTGTCCGTCGTTATTGTAGTCATTCCAGCAGCACATGGCGGTTGTAACAGCCGGCAGTGGTGCATTGACGGTCGTGAACTGTCCGTTGCCGTCATTCCTGAAAATGGCTGACATCCCGCTACCCGCCAGCAGGATGTCCAGGTTTCCGTCGTTGTCGAGGTCACCCCAGCATGCCTGTCCGTCCATCACACCCGGAAGTGCGATTCCGGAGCCGGTAAATACCCCGTTTACGTTGTTGTATATTCCGGTATGAGCAGTTCCCTGGCTTTCAATGCCGGTAACCAGCAAGTCCTGGTCGCCGTCATTGTTGTAATCCCCCCACTGGATTGAACCGAAATGAAGTGACAGGAGGTTTGCCTGTATGTCGGTGAAGCTGCCGTTGTCATTGCGGAATATCTTTGTCAGCGGGTCATTGCCTTCAGCACCCATCAGTGCAAGGTCCAGGTCGCCGTCATGGTCATAATCGCACCAGGCACAGGCACTGTAAGATAATTGAGGAAGTGTTGTCGGCACCAGCGAAAACGGGGGTTGCTGGGCAAAAGCCCTGATGGTTAGTAGCAGCAGGAACAGCGATGCAACCGGAAACAGTTTCATGGCGTGAACTATTTTTGCTGCTTTTTGAAATTCTCCGATCCGGAATCCAGGAATTTCACAAAGGCGTTGATGTCGAGATCATAGGCACGGGGCGACGTCAGCAGGTTTCCGTTGGTGTCGAGCAGCACATAATACGGCTGGGAATTGACATTGAACCGCGTGATCTGCAGATCGGCAAAGATCTTCCCGATGGTTTTCTTTACCTTCTTGTCATAGGCTGATGTGATCCATTCGTTTTCAGGAAGTTCTGTTTTGTCGTCCACATAAAGCGCTGTCACGATATAGTTATCGCGCATCCGTTTCAGCACTTTGGGATCGGACCAGACATTGGCCTCCATTTCGCGGCAGTTCACGCAACCATGTCCGGTGAAGTCAATGAATACCGGTTTGTTCTGTTTTTTTGCACAGGCAAGGGCCTGTTTGTAATCAAAATATCCCTCCAGGCCGTGGGGTAATTTCAGAAAATCACCGTATTTCGGTTTGTCACATATGGTAGAGACGGGCTGCAGCCCGTCTCTGCCACCCGTGTTAATTGCCCCAACCTCCTTCTGCACGATGGCATTTAAATCAAAATCCTGGTAAGTTGCAGGAGGAAGATAGCCGGATAACGCCTTTAGCGGGGCACCCCACATGCCGGGGATCATATAAACGACGAAGCTGAAAACGATAATGGCCATGATAATGCGCGGGACACTGATGAACGGCAGGTCGGAATCGTGGTTGAATTTCAGTTTCCCGATCAGGTACATGCCCATCAGGAAAAAGATCACGATCCAGAAGGCAAGATAAACTTCGCGGTCGAGGATGTGCCAGTGATAAGTCTGGTCGGCGATGCTCAGGAATTTAAGTCCGAGTGCAAGCTCCAGAAAACCAAGGATGACTTTCACCGAATTCAGCCATCCGCCCGATTTCGGCAACCCTGAGAGCCACGACGGGAAAAATGCAAAGAGCCCGAACGGGAGGGCAAAGGCCAGCGAAAATCCAAGCATGCCGATAATAGGCATCAGCAGGGCGCCGCCTGCCGATTTTACAAGGATGGCACCAACGATGGGGCCGGTGCAGGAAAAGGAGACAAGTACAAGGGTGAAGGCCATAAAGAAGGCACCTGAATAACCGCCTTTATCAGCCTGTTTATCAGCCTTGTTTACGATCCAGCTCGGCAGGGTGATTTCAAACATGCCCAGGAAGGATGCCGCAAAAACAAGAAAGATCAGGAAAAAGAAGACGTTTGGGATCCAGTGGGTGCTGAGAAAATTGGCAAAGTTTGCCCCCAGGGTCACCGCCACAACAGTACCGATAACGGTATAGATAACGACAATGGATAAACCGTATACGATGGCTTCAAGCCTTGCCTTGCGTTTGCTCGTAGTATCATGCATGAAGAAGGTAACGGTCATAGGGATCATCGGGAACACGCAGGGGGTGATGATGGCTGCAAGGCCTGCAATAAAAGAGATCAGGAAAAACCAAAGCAGTGACTGATCGGCGGCCTTATCGGCATCTGTCTTACTCAGCCTGGCCTGTTCTATTTTATTCGCGCCTGAATCCACTTTGACAACCACCGGGGACTCCGCTTTTACTGAGTCTGCTTTGACAGCAGCAGTTTCCTGGACCGATTTGGGAGTAACAATGTCGCCGGCATTCGGATTGCCCCTGATGCGAAATTCATATTCAACATCTGTCGGAGGCAGGCACTGCTTGTCATCGCAGCACATGAAATTCAGCACACCTTTGATCGTGAAATCTTTCTTGCTTAATACCTTTATTTTTTGTCTGAATACCGCTTTGTCAGCAAAAAACTTCAGGACCATGTCAAAGTTGGGGTCATTTTCCTGGATGGCTTTTTCTTCAAGTACTTTTCCAACCAGTTCGTAATTGGCGCTTTTTGTAAAGGTAAATTCCGTTGGTATCGGCCCTTTCGGTGGAATGTCCTGGGAATATACGTGCCAGCCCTTGTCTGCTTTGGCAATCAGGAGCAGGGTTGCCTCTTCCGGTTTGTTCTGTTCTACTTTGAATGACCATTTGACCGGGTCAAGGATTTGACTAAATGAGAACAAAGGTAAAATTACCAATGCCAGAAGGCCGATCAGGATCTTTTTCATTCAAGCGGAAATTGGAATATGCAAAATTAGAGAAAATTATGGTATTGCCCTAACACATTGTGAAATTCTACTTTTATACGCTGTGCGGTTTCTTACATTAGGTTTCCTCCGATAGGCAAGAATAACCGCTGAGGCACGGAGGGCCACAGTGGTTTATTTTAAATGCAGACGGACAACCTCAACTATATTGCTCCAATCTAAATTTGCATCCATCCCTTTCTCATATAGCTTAAAAGCTTAATTTTGCTGCCAAATTATACACAGGCATGGATATTCAATATATTGGAGAACACTTGTTTCCCGGTGAGTTAGGGAAATTTTTCGTCTGGCTGGGCTTTGGGACAGCCATACTGGCAACCGTTTTTTACCTGCTTGATTTTTACAGGAAAGACCACCGGCGGATATGGATGAACAGCGCCAGGGCCTTATACATCATCCATGCACTGTCAGTTGTTTCGGTGGCAGCGATGCTGTACTATATTATTTTCAACCATTATTTTGAATACGCCTACGTCTGGCAGTATTCTTCAAAGGCATTGCCCATGAAGTATATCGTTTCATGCTTCTGGGCAGGGCAGGAGGGCAGTTTTCTTGTGTGGGCACTCTGGCAGGCACTGATTGGTTTGGTATTGCTGCGGATAGCCCGTCGCTGGGAATCCCCGGTGATGGTCATATTCTCCCTTTCCCAGGTTTTTGTGACCTCCATGTTGCTCGGTACCACTTTCCTTGGGATAAAAATCGGCTCCAGCCCCTTCGACCTGTTGCGCAGTTCTGTTGACACCATACAGGATACCATCTTTGCCATGCCGGATTATATCAGCATGATTGGCGACGGGAACGGATTGAACCCGCTTCTTGAAAATATATGGATGACGATTCACCCGCCGATCCTGTTCCTCGGATATGCACTTGCCCTGGTTCCGTTCAGTTACGCCATCGCTTCCTTTATGAAAAAGGATTACCATACCTGGATTGGCCGCGCACTGCCCTGGACATTGATGGCCTTGCTGATGCTTGGTGCGGGTATCCTGCTTGGTGGTGCCTGGGCCTACGTTTCACTGACATTCGGTGGTTTCTGGTCGTGGGACCCTGTTGAAAATTCCTCGCTTGTCCCCTGGATGACCCTGGTGGCAGGGCTGCATTTCATGTTGATTTCCCGGCGACAGAACTTTGCCATGCTGGCCGCCTATATCCTGATCACCCTTTCATACGTCCTGGTATTGTATGCAAGTTTCCTGACACGAAGCGGTGTGCTCGCCGATACCTCGGCCCACTCGTTTGGTGACAATGGGATGACCATGCAACTCCTGGTATACCTCCTGGTTTTCTTTGTAACCATGGTGGTGGCGATTACAGCCAATTTTAAAAAGTTTCACACTGCGAAGCAGGACATCCTGCTTTCCCGCGAATTCTGGATGTTTATAGGTTCCATCATCATGGTCCTGGCTGCTTTTCAGATTATATTTACCACCTCTATTCCTGTTTTCAACAACCTGTTTCACCTGGATGTGGCCCCGCCGGTTGACCGTGTCGGGTTTTACAACCGCTGGCAGATGCCTTACGCATTGCTGATTGCCGGTTTCATTGCTTTCAGCCAGTTTTTAACTTACAGCACGAATGATGCAGGGCAGTTTTTAAAGAAAATGATGATTCCGCTCATCGGCTCCATCGTCCTCTGCATTCCACTCGTGATAGCAGGGGTGATTACACAGATGAATTATATTCTTGTTGTGGTGTTTACACTTTTTGCACTGTTGTCATCACTTTACAACATGATTGTTCTTGCCACCAAACCGCGGAATATTGGTGCGATCATTACGCATATCGGGTTCGTTGTTTTTGTGCTGGGGACCATCCTCACATTTTCCAATTCAAAGGTTATCTCAACAAATACATCCGCTTTCGACCTGGGCGACAGCCAGGCAAACAGCGAAAATCTTGTGCTTATGCGCAACGACACGCTGTTCATGAATGGCTTTTATATTTCCTATGTAAACAACAGGGCCGAAGGGAACACCACGGTGTACCAGGTTGATTTCCTGACTAAGAAGAACGGTAAATTCAACAATGAATTTACATTATACCCTTCCGTCAACATACATCCCAAGATGGGAGCCGTGTATAACCCTGATACCAAGCATTTCTTTGGCAGGGATTACTATACCTATATTTCCAGTGTTTCGAAAGAGCCCGATTACATCGTGATCAAGGCAATTCTCAACCCGTATATCAATGTGCTCTGGCTTGGGTCGGTGGTCATTATTGCCGGATTAGGCATTGCATTTTACCGGAGGGCACGTAAACGCTGGCTTGGCAATTCATAGCGGCCCGGTAATTACATCTCCTTCGCTTTGTCTTCAAGCATCGGAACGAACCGGAATGCACCGAATTCTTTTTTGATGCAGGTGTTGTCGGCGTTTTTCGTGTAGGTGGTCATGGTCTGAACATCGTTGGCGCCGACCGGGATCACGAGGATGCCGCCGGGTTTCAGCTGCTCCAGCAGGGCATCCGGAACGTAGGGAGCTGCCGCTGTGACGATCATTTTATCAAACGGTGCAAAGGCCGGCAATCCTTTATAACCATCCCCGAAAAAGGCCTTGATGGTTGGATAGCCTACAACGGGCAGGAACTTGCTGGTCCGGTCAAAAAGGGTTTTCTGTCGTTCAATGGTGAATACTTTGGCCCCCATCTCGGCCAGGATACAGGCCTGGTAACCCGATCCGGTGCCGATTTCAAGCACCTTGTCATTTTTCTTTATCTGCAGAAGTTCACTCTGGAAGGCAACAGTAAAGGGTTGCGAAATGGTCTGGCCTGCGCCGATGGGGAAAGGTTTATCCTCATAAGCATACTCCAGGAATGATGAGTCAAAGAAAAAGTGCCTTGGAACTTTTTCCAGGGCAGCCAGTACCTGCTGGTCGCCAATTCCTTTTTGCCGGATGTTCTGTACAAGTAACTTCCTGAGTCCCTGATGCCGGTACGAATCTACTGGCCTTGCCGTCGTCATGTGAATTTGTTCGTTAAATATTTCACGAAAATACTAAATTCAGTCAGGGTAAAAACCTTACCTTTGTAAAAAAAAATAAAATGCTGAAAATCGGAGTGCTGGGTGCCGGGCATCTTGGAAAAATACACCTTAAATGCATCAAGGAAATACCTGAATTTGACCTGGTTGGATTTTATGATCCCGACACAGCCAATGCTGAAAAAACAGAGCAGGAGTTCGGAATCAGGAAGTGGGGCTCCATTGATGAGCTGATTGATGCCGTGGATGTGGTTGATATTGTCACCCCAACAATCTCGCATTTTGAATGTGCCGCCAAAGCCCTGAAGAAGTGCAGGCATGTATTTATTGAAAAGCCGATCGTCACGACCCTGGAAGAAGCCCGCGAGCTGATGAAAATTGCCCATGAAGCCAATGTCAAGGTTCAGGTTGGGCATGTTGAACGGTTCAATCCTGCTTTCCTTGCTGCTGAACCGGCTTTTGACCGGCCCATGTTCATTGAAAGCCACAGGCTGGCACAGTTCAACCCGCGCGGAACGGATGTGCCCGTGATCCTCGACCTGATGATCCATGATATCGATATCATCCTGAGTGTTGTAAAAAGCAATATTAAAAAAATAAGCGCAAGCGGTGTTGCCGTAGTCAGCGATACCCCTGATATTGCAAATGCCAGGATTGAATTTGACAATGGCTGCGTGGCAAATCTTACCGCCAGCCGCATCTCCCTGAAGAACATGCGGAAATCAAGGTTTTTCCAGCGTGATGCCTACATCTCCGTCGATTTTCTCAAAAAGGAGCTGGAAGTTGTTAAAATCAATGATGTAAATGCAGAGACACCACCCATGGGGTTTATCCTTGAACTTGGCCCGGGCCGTGGCACCAAGCAAATCAACTTTGATAAACCCGAAATTAAACCTTTGAATGCCATAAAAGCTGAACTTGAAAGCTTTTATGCTGCGATCATCAATAACACCATTCCCATGGTGACCATCAATGACGGATACAGTGCCCTGGAAGTTGCATATAAAATAATTGAAAAAATCAACCTGAATGCGGCAAACATGGCCTGAGTTTTGTTAATTCATTGTTCATTACTTTATGTTTACAAATGAACAATAACACAAAAAACCGGCCGTTATCCTTATCAGTAATCAGTGATTTCAACCTATATGACGATATGATCTACGGGAGATTTGTTCACTATTTCTTTCTTTCAGGTTTCCTGCTTATCGTTGCCTCTTCGTGTGAAAAATTTTCAGGTGATCAGCAAATCCCGGCCTGGCTCAGCATTGATTCAGTTTACCTTACCACAGATTATTATACCCAGGGTACTTCTTCTCAAAACATCACGGATGCATGGGTGTACGTGGATGATGAATTTATTGGCACATTCGAGCTGCCTGCCAGGCTTCCGATTCTGAAGTCAGGCAAGCACCATATTAAAGTATGGCCCGGCATCAAGCGAAACGGGATTGCCTCCACAAGGGTAAGTTACAATTTCTACAACCCGGTTGAGAAGGATCTCAAACTGGCCCCCGACAGTACCACGAAGACAGGAGTTATCAGAACGACTTATCAAACCACCACCTCCTTCATATGGCGGGAGGATTTTGACGATGTTTCGCTTACGCTCGACACCACCGGCAGGAGTGTGGCGTTTATCCAGCGCACCTCACCGGGATCGCCGTATACACTGGAAGGCAACCATTCGGGCATGGTTGTGTTTGATTCCGTCCACGATTTTTTTGAATGCCAGACGCATAATGAATATACCATTCCTGCTGCGCCGGTCTACCTTGAAATGAATTTTAATATCTCAAACCCGCTCACAGTTGGTGTATTTACCTACGGAAGCACCACCCTCTACCAGTCACCGATCATGACCCTGAACCCGACCAACGGGGTATGGAAGAAAATATATATTGATTTGACCACAACCTTGAATGCATATTCGGGAATGACCTCTTACCGGGTTTATTTCTATGCGTTTAAAGACCAGGGATTGAAACAATCCATGGTGCTTTTTGATAATTTCAAGCTTGTGACACGAAAATCTGGTTAGGTCTTTGATCAACACGGCTCAGATATCTGAATTATGAATAAAAGATTACAGGTTATAAAATATGTTGCAGCAGATTTCCTGTCGGCTTTTATTGCCTGGACGCTTTTTTTTATCTACCGCAAATATGCCGTTGATCACCAGGTGTTCAGCCACCTGAATGATATCATCCTCGACAGGAAGTTATATTACGGTGTCACCATCATTCCCGTTTTCTGGCTGAGTCTTTATACCCTGATCGGAACCTACCGGAAAATCTTTCGCAAAGCCCGTCTCCGTGAATTTGCACAAACCATCCTGATCACCCTTATCGGTGTCACGATCCTGTTTTTCACCCTGATCCTCGACGATGTCATCATTAACCAGCATACCTACGTTGAGTTCTTCTTTATCCTCTTTTTCCTGCACCTCTTTTTTACGGCCTCCTTCCGGTTTCTGCTCACGTCGCAGGCTGCCTATAAAATTCATCATAAGATCCTTGGTTTCAAGACAATTGTCATCGGAAGCAACGGCAATGCCGTTTCCATTTACAATGAGATTGAGAACCAGGAGAAATCATCCGGAAACCAGTTCGTCGGCTTTATCAATGTTGAAGATTACAGCAAGTACAAGCTGGCAGAATCCATTCCGCATCTTGGCGGGCTGAAGGACCTCAACCGGCTGGTAAAAGAGCTGAGTATTGAAGAGGTGATCATTGCCATTGAGCATTCAGAAAATCACACCATTGAAAATATTATCACCCAGCTTGAAGATACCGACGTGGTGATCAAAATCATACCGGCTATGCAGGATATCCTGATGGGAGCGGTGAAGACAACCTCCATTTTCCATGCACCGCTCATTCAGATCTACCCCGACCTCATGCCCGACTGGCAGATGTCACTCAAACGGATCCTTGATCTTGTCATTTCCATTATCTGCCTGATCATTCTTTCACCGGTCATGATTATCACGGCGATCATCATTAAAGCCACCTCTGCAGGCCCGGTGTTTTTTTCACAGGAAAGGGTGGGCATCAAGGGAAAGCCTTTTACGATGCATAAATTCCGGACGATGTACCGGGATGCCGAGGAAACAGGGCCGCAGTTGTCGTCAAAGAATGATCCGAGGATTACGCGGTTCGGAAGGTTCCTCCGGCAATTCAGGGTGGATGAAATCCCCCAGTTCTATACCGTTCTCAAAGGGGATATGAGCCTGGTGGGTCCGAGGCCCGAGCGTCAGTACTATATTGACCTGATTACCCAGAAAGCACCGCATTACCGCCTTTTACACAAAGTCAAACCGGGGATCACCTCATGGGGCCAGGTGAAATACGGTTATGCCGAAAACCTTGATCAGATGATCGAGCGGCTTAAATTTGACATCCTCTACATTGAAAACATGTCGCTGGCCATGGATTTCAAAATCCTGATCTACACCATCCTGATTATTATCCAGGGACGGGGGAAATAACACTTTTGTTTCTCGGAGAAAATATTTCTCGCAGATTTTCGCGGATTACAGCGCAGATTACAACGCAGATTATTATATAGTAATCCTGTATGTTTTACAAGGTAGCATGACAATATCTACCAATAAAAAACTTTAATCTGCCAAAATCTGCGCTGTAATCCGCGAAAATCTGCGAGAAATATTTACTTCCTAAATCTGCGTGAAATAAACTATTTTAACCACTTATCCAGCCAGTTATAGAAAGTCCTCTGCCACAACACCCCATTCTGCGGTTTCAACACCCAGTGATTTTCATCGGGGAAGTAGAGGAACTCGGCCGGTATGCCCCTGAGCTTAGCCGCATTGAATGCCTGCATACCCTGCGTGGCAACGATCCGGTAATCAAGTTCGCCATGGATGCACAGGATCGGCGCATCCCAGTTCTGTACGAAGCGGTGCGGTGAGTTGGCAAATGACCTTTGCGCAGTTTTGTTGTTTTTATCCCAGAATGGTCCGCCCAGGTCCCAGTTTACGAACCACATCTCTTCCGTTTCAAGGTATTGTGCTTCCAGGTTGAACATCCCGTCGTGGGCAATAAATGCCTTGAACCGTTTGTTGTGGTTGCCTGCCAGCCAGTAAACGGAGAAACCGCCGTAGCTTGCACCAACGCAGCCAAGCTTGTCTTTGTTCACATAAGGCTCTTTGGTCATGGCATCAATGGCGCTCAGGTAATCTTTCATGTTCTGTCCGCCGTAATCACCGCTGATCTGTTCGTTCCATGCCTGGCCGAAGCCCGGGAGGCCGCGGCGGTTTGGTGCCACTATGATATACCCGTTGGCTGCCATCATCTGGAAGTTCCAGCGGAATGACCAGAACTGACTGACCGTACTCTGCGGCCCGCCTTCACAGTAAAGCAAGGTGGGGTACTTTTTCGTTGAATCAAAATGCGGCGGGTAGATGATCCAGGTGTGCATGTCCTTGTTGTCGGAGGTCTTGATCCAGCGCTGTTCAATTTTCGCAAGGGCCAGTTTGTCGAGAACATCCTTGTTGGTGGTGGTGATCTGTGTGTCTTTGCCCGATGCAGGATCAACAGCGTAAATCTCAGCAGGGTATGACATGGACATCCGCGTGGCGATCAGTTTATCACCGGCCGGGATAACACCGGTATAGTTGTGGATACCAGCAGTGATTTTTGTGATCTTTCCATCGGCAAGGTCAAGGCGGTAAATCTCATCGGTGGCATGATAATCGCTGATGAAAAAGATAGATTTGTTGTCGTCTGCCCAGGCCAGGCCTTCTGCATTCTGGTCAAAACTTTTCGTGAAGTCAGTTTTGGTCTTTGCATCCGCATCGTACACGATCAGCCTGTTTTTATCTGATTCATATCCGTCGCGTTCCATACTTTGCCAGGCGATCTTTTTTCCGTCGGGGGAGAACACCGGTGCAACATCATATCCCATCATCCCTTCACTTATGTTGGCAGTTTTGCCGCCTTCCACCTCATACAAATAGATGTCTGAATTGGTTGAAATAGCATATTCAACGCCCTTTTTCTTGCGGCAGGTATAGGCGATCACCTTGCTGTCGGGGCTCCAGTTAATCTGTTCCATGCCACCGAAGGGCATCAACGGACATTCATAGGGCTCGTTGAGCATGATGTCGGTTCCCTTTGTGATTTTTTCAGCGCCAAGCTCTGCCACGAAAATATGACTGTAGGCCTGTACCCAGGTGTCCCAGTGACGGTACATCAGGTCGGTGATCACCTTGCCACTTGCTTTCGGGAGCCCTTCGTAGAGGTCTTTATTCTGCTGTTCGGGGGTTACATCTGCCGTGTACAGCAGTTTTTTCATATCAGGGGAATATTTGAACCCGTTGATCCCGGTTTCGATGCCGGTAATTTGTTTGCGGTTGCTTCCGTCGGGCGCCATTTCCCAAACCTGCATGGAACCGCTTTCAGCAGACATGAAAACAACCTTTGTTCCGTCGGGTGTCCACATCGCCTGGTACTCGCTGAATTTGGTGGTGGTGAGCCTTTTGGCATTCTGGCCGTCGGTACCGATGGTATACAGTTCCCGGTTGCCTTTGTTTTGTGCCAGGTCATAATATGTTACGCCGTACAGGATGGTTTTTTTATCCGGTGAAAGTTCCGGCTCGCTCAACCGGCCCAGGCTCCAGAGCACTTCGGGGGTCATCAGGTCGCTCTTGAGGTCGAGGGTTTGTTTTTCAATTAACGGAGCCTCTTCGGCTTTTTTCTCAACGGGTTTGCATGCATAGAACCCTGCAAACAGGGCCAATGTCAGAATCAGGGATAGTTTTTTCATGTTGTTTATTGTTTTTGACTTGATTTAAAGTATTCGTGGTAAAAAAATGATCAGGCCGGCAATGATGGCGCCAACAGCCGTCAGTAACACGGCTGCAGCCGAAATATCCTTGACTGCCCCTGCCTGCCGGTGGAATTCCGGTGAAACAAAGTCCACCAGTTTTTCAATGGCTGTGTTCATGGCTTCCATGGCAAAAACCAGGAAGATGAGGATAACGATGATGCACCATTCAACTGCTGTAAGGCCTGCAAAGAATCCGGCAATAAGAACCACGCAGGCCACCAGCAGGTGAATGCGGATGTTTTGCTGGCTTTGAAATACCATCCTGAGCCCGTTGAAAGCGTAGCTGAAGCTGTTGAAAAATTTACGGGCATCAAACGTCATGGTTTAAAATTTCTCGCAGATTTTCGCAGATTACACCGCAGATTACACCGCAGATTATTTTTGAGAACCCGACATGTCATTTTATATTTTTTTTTAATCTGCCCAAATCTGCGCCGTAATCTGCGAAAATCTGCGAGAAACATCCGCGAAAATCTGCGTGAAAAATTCCCGAAAATCCGCGAGAAACGTCTAAATATATCTCGACACTTTCGAACTGTAAATCACCCAATCCTCCCCGAACCGCTCCGACAGAAACCGCTCTTCCTCCCTGATAATGATATGGTGAATATAGATGGTGTAAATCGTAAACGTAATATTAATCAGATCAGGGAAATAGATGCATGAACCGATTGCCATCAGATACACCCCCACATACAAAGGATTGCGGCTGATCCTGTACAAGCCCCTTGTTTGCAATTTTGTTTCCTGTACCGGCAAGCCGAATTTAAGCGCATTTCCAAGGTTGATGAAAGAGATTGAAAGGATGATAACCCCCAGGTACAGCAATACAACTGCAATCCAGGAAAAGAAATCGGGCAGTGTATAGTATCCGACGTTAGGGAAAATAGCCTTGAGAATGAAAAGAGCCCATGTGCTGAAAACAGCAATTTTGGCTGCATAGAAATATAACTTATCAATTGAAGGTGTGCCGATGATCCCCGTCCTGAAATTGCTGAGCCTGATAATAACCCCCGCAAAAACAAGGAATAGGACAGTAAAGGCAAACACGACAAAGTAGCTGTGTAATGGCATCTTTTTTTCTGTAAATTTAGGCAAATTTATGTTTTCAGGTATTCCCGCCCTGCATAAATTTTCTGACGGGAATGCCTACCTTTGTCCCTCATTTAATTCGTTCATGTCGACAGTACTCCAGGTAGAGAATCTTGCCCGTTCATATGGCGAGAAAAACCTCTTTGAAAATATTTCATTTGCACTGAGCCAGTCTCAGAAAGTGGCGCTTATTGCAAGGAACGGAGCAGGGAAAACCAGCCTGCTGAACATTATTGCCGGACTTGAACCATGCGATGCCGGTACGGTAAGCCTTTTTAGCCAGGACTCCTTTGAATATCTCCGGCAGGAGCCGGATATGTCGCCGGCGAACACCGTTTTTGAAGAGGTTTATTCCCATTCCAACGAGATCCAGCGAACGATCCTGAATTATGAGCATGTGATCAAAGGGGAGGATAAGGATGAGATCCAGCGTGCCATTGAACGCATGGATGCCATCCAGGGATGGGAGTATGAAACCAGGGTAAAGCAGATCCTCACCCAGCTGAAGCTGCCCGACCTTGACCAACGCGTCGGAAGCCTTTCCGGGGGGCAGCGGAAAAGGGTCGCCCTTGCCAAAGTGCTCATCACCGAGCCCACCTTCCTCATCATGGATGAACCGACCAACCACCTGGATGTGGAGATGATCGAATGGTTGGAAGAATACCTTTCAAAAACGGCCATCACACTCCTGATGGTCACCCACGACCGCTATTTCCTCGACCGGGTGTGCAACGAGGTCATCGAGATGGAAAACGCTGCGGTGTACCGCTACAGCGGAAATTACTCCTATTTCCTGGAGAAACAGGCCGAACGCATTGAGAACCAGAACAAGGAGGTTGAACGCGCCCAGAACCTCATGCGCACCGAGCAGGAATGGATGCGCCGGATGCCCAAAGCGCGCACCACCAAGGCAAAGGCACGTATCGACAGCTTTTACGACCTGCAGGAAAAAGCGTCAAACAAAGTATATGAAGAGCGGCTGAACCTGAATATTGAAGGCGCCCGGATGGGGAATAAGATCCTGGAGATCAACGATGTGTCGTTCAAATGGGGCGAGCTGACCATCCTGAAGGGGTTTACCTACACCTTCAAACGCAGGGAAAAGATTGGCGTTGTCGGGAAAAACGGTTCGGGGAAGTCAACATTCCTGGATGTCATCACCGGGAAGATCAGGCCGCAGAAAGGGCATATCCAGACCGGGGAGACCATTCAATACGGCTACTACAAGCAGCAGGGGTTGATATTCAACGAAGACACAAAAGTCATTGACGTGGTGAAGGAAATCGCGGAAGTGGTGAAACTTGGCAACGGCGACACCATTACGGCCGCCGCCTTCCTCAACTATTTCATGTTTCCCTATCATTCCCATTTTCAGCAGGTTTATAAGCTGAGCGGCGGGGAAAAGCGGAGGTTGTACCTGGTTACCGTGCTGATGCGGAGCCCTAATTTCCTGATCCTTGATGAGCCTACCAACGATCTTGATATCCTCACGCTCAACGTACTGGAAGAATACCTTGCCTCCTTTAACGGGTGTGTGCTGGTCGTTACCCACGACCGGTATTTCCTGGATAAAATAGTTGACCACCTGTTTGTTTTTGAAGGCGACGGGGTCATCAAGGATTTCCCCGGTAATTACACGCAATATAAAGCCTGGAGCGACGAAAAGAAGCGCGTGGAATTGCTGGCGAAAAGACTCACGGTTAAAAATGCCGAGCCGCAGAAACAGGCAGCTCCGGCCTCCAATAAATTGTCGTTCAAGGAGAAACGCGAACTGGAAACCCTGGAAAAGGAGATTGCCAGCCTGGAGGAAGAGAAGTCAGCCATTGAGGCCGACCTTCAATCCGGCACCCTCGATGCCGCTACGCTCACCCAGCGCTCCGAACGCTGGGCGGCGATCCTTCCTGAAATTGAGATTAAAACCGACCGGTGGATGGAACTCAGCGACCGGGATGTGTAGTTTTCACTGAAATTTATTTCCCTCCCGTCACACTCATCACAATTGGATTTGAAGTTGCAGGGTTGCCTGAAACGCAGGTCCCGGAGGATGTCAGAATACAGGTGATAATGTCGTTATTTTCAGGGTTGTAAGTGAATGTTGAACTGTTTGTTCCCACACTAGTACCATTCTTTTTCCATTGATATCCGGGTGAAGCACCCCCATTGTTGCTGATGGCGGTAAATGTAACAGATGCACCTGTGCTTACGGGGTTTGCTGATGCTGAAATTGAAACTGCAACCGGAACCGGTGAATTAACCACTGCAGTTATCGTGTTGGAGTTGACAACGTTGGGGTTGGCACAAAGCTCACTTGAAGAAAGCTGGCACAGTATTAAATCACCGTTTGAAGGAATGGTGGTGAATACCGGGCTGGCCGATGCACTTACTATTATTCCGTTTAGTTTCCATCGATACAGTGGATTGGATCCGGGGTTGACAGACACAGCAGTATAGGTTACCGCAGTTCCGGCACAGCTTTCATTAACGGATGCTGCAATTGAAACCGACACATTTGCCTGCTGTAATACATTCATGATGAGTGGAGCAGATGTGACCGCAGTTGGGTTGGCACAACTCAGGCTTGAAGTAACACGACAGGTGATTTGATCCAGGTTATTACAAGCCGTATTGTAGTACGGTAAATTTGCGCCGACAAAAATGCTGTTCTTAAACCACTGGTAAACCGGAATGTTGCCACCATTGGTAACTGTAGCCGTAAACTGTACAGATGTTCCCGGACATACATTATTAACATTTGAACTGACAGTTACTGAAACCGGTAAATTGGTGCCCGTATTCAATACGACGGTGTTTGATGTGGCCGGGTTACCCGATACACATGATGAACTTGAGGTCAGTATGCAATTCACCTGGTCGTTATTTGATGGCAGAAACGTATAGCTTGAATTGGTTGCCCCGGAAACATTGAACCCATTTACCTGCCACTGATAGGAAGGATTCATTCCACCATTAATCGCAGTGGAGGTACACGTAACAGTAGAGCCATTGCAAAACGGATTTTGCGATGCATTGATGGTTACGCTGGTGGGTGGAGGCACTACAATCATTGTAATAATGTTTGATGTGGCAGGATTCCCTGAAACACATGCCTGGCTTGATGTAAGGGTACACGAGACCTGGTCGTTGTTCATTGGGGTATACGTAAAAACTGATCCATTGCCTCCGCTGACAATGATTCCGTTGACCATCCACTGAAAAAGCGGGGCAGATCCGCCATTCACAGGTGTGGCAGAATAGGTTACAGCATAACCGGGGCAAATTGGGTTTGTTGACGCCTGGATTGTGATACTAACCGGTAAATTTTGCCCTGCATACATGGTGATGGGGTTTGATGAGGCAGGGTTCCCGCTTACACACTGCAACGAGGAGGTCATCACACAGGATATGACGTCATTGTTTGCAGGTATATAAGTAAATGTCTGATTTGTTGGATCTGTGATCATTATTCCGTTTAATTTCCATTGATACGTTGGCGAGGCTCCGCCGTTAACCGCTATGGCAGTAAAGGTAACTGGTGATCCAAGGCATACAGGATTGGCAGATGCAGATATTGTTACGCCTGCTGTAACCACCGGAATCACCAGCATTGAAATGGTGTTTGAGCTGGCAGTTTGAGGAGTTCCGCAGCCACTGGATGACTGAATCATGCACTGTATTGTTTGACCGTCTGAAGGAATATAACTATAAGTTGGTACGTTTGAACCAACATTAAAACCGTCAACGGTCCATTGATAGGAGGGAGATGTTCCTGCATTTGTAGGGGTTGCAGTAAAGGTTACCAGTTCTCCCTGGCAGGATGGATTGGACGAAGCAGCAATGGAAACAGAGGCAGACATGGGAAGCACCGTCATGATGATCGGTTCAGATTCCACCGGGTTTACCGGTACACATGGAAGGCTGGAAGTCATCATGCAACTGATTGCATCCTGGTTAGACGGCATATAGGTGTATGTGCTTCCGGTAGCACCGTTTATACTTATCCCGTTCAATGTCCATTGGTATTGGGGCGTGCTTCCGCCAAAAACCGGGGTGGCTGTAAATGTTACCGGGTTGCCGGTACATATCGGGTTCGCAGATGTCTGGATATTGACAGCCGCCGGGTAAATGTCTGAAACTGTCATTCCTATTGTATTAGATAATACAGGGTTTGGTTCAGCACATGGGGCACTTGACGACATCGTACACGAAATGCTCTCCCAATCAGATGGATAGGTGGTATAGGACGAGTTTGTTCCTCCAGCGACGGCCATCCCGTTTATTTGCCATTGATAGAAAGGGGTTGTTCCGCCATTGACCGGTGTGGCGGTTAATATTACAGGTGTTCCGGCACAAGCCGGGTTCTCCGAAGCGGTAATTACAACACTTACAGGAAGCGTTTCCACAACATTCACGGGCAACACACCATATCCTGAAGCTCCAAAGTATGAAACACTTACCGATTGGGCGCCCGACGTATGCCAGGTAATGGAGATTGCGTGATCCGTGAGGCCGCCGCCATCTGTTATTGTGTAATCAACACCCGCTGTTCCTGAAACGATCCAGTCGTAAGGAGGTAAATACATCTCGGTGGAATAGGAATAATTGTTATCCTGGCAAGGAGAGGCTTCGCCGGATATAACCGGGATTGCGGAAGCGGGCAATGTGCTGAATGAAACTTCATTTCCATAGGCAGTACCGGCGCTGTTAAAAGCATAGGCACGCACATAGTAGGTCATATTGGGAGCCAGCTGCGATAAAGTTGCCGTGAATGAACCGGTGCCAAATCCAGTAGTAACCTTAGTGTTAAGCGTAGTCGGGTAGGAAGAGGTATTGTAACAAATTCCCCTCTCAGTAACATTGGAACCGCCGTCTGAGGTAATATTCCCGCCACTTACCGCACCACTTGCCGTGATCCCAGATGCGGCTGTTGTTGTGAGGGTAGCAAAAGTAGCGCCCATCCACGTTGGTACGAAATCGGGCGAAAGCCGGAGGAACTGCCCCGGAAGCCCAACAGGCACCTGCACATACTGCGTGCCGTTCCAGTAAAGCATATCGCCGAAATTAGCTCCCTGCGGTGGAGAAACGGGGATCCAGCGGGTGCCGTTCCAGTAATAATTTCCGGGGATGACATTGTTCGGGGAGGTGCCAGCGGTAGCGGTATTGTAAACATGAAGTCCGACCGCCGGTGCAATAACCGGGTCTGCAACATTGATCGCAGTAAGTGCCACCCGCGGGGGCAGAAGACCTTTTACGCCTGATTTGACATCAAGCATGGCAGAAGGGTCGGGCTGACTGCCGTCTGCATTAATACCAACCTGTCCATTGGCCGCCAAAGCCAGGATGATGATGAACATCATCAGAAAGTGAAGCTGTTTCATAACACTGAAGTGTAAAATAGGTGAGGAAGCAGTTTGAATTCGTCGTGGCGTGGTTGGCGGAAATTCTCAGGGTATCTGCAACAGCAGGTGATGTTAACCTTTGACAGTTAGTGTGATGGCTATGTCTTTGTAAGGTTGTATTCATAACGATGACTGTCTGAATATAAATAAGTTAACACCTCGTGTAAATATAAAAAAAATATGAATTGGAAATATATATTCTTGATTATTTGACAGATGATGCAGTATGATGCCACAAAACAGTCACAAGCATCATTTACAATTGTTAAGATTAGCACGCA
The DNA here is from genome assembly GCA_903959905.1 of uncultured Bacteroidales bacterium. Classification (GTDB taxonomy): domain Bacteria; phylum Bacteroidota; class Bacteroidia; order Bacteroidales; family FEN-979; genus CAIVAT01. Next base: position 18,787 of record CAJBYO010000047.1, on the reverse strand, counting down.
GATGCCGCAGATGCGGCAGATTTTCACTGATTTGAAAATATGATGCAACAAAACAGTCAAAAGCATTATTTACATTTGTTCAGATTAGCACGCAGATACCGCAGATGCGGCAGATTTCCACTGATTTGAAAAACGGTTATTGTTCAAATCTGTGTATATCAGTCCAATCTGTGTTATCAGTGTTCCAATATAGCTTTCACGCATCATCATAAGCTTGGGCATCTGTTGCTGGTCAATCCTACGGTGCTCAAAATAAGTCGCTAATAACTAATATCCAGGTGAATACCTATTTATTCCTGTTGATTTCACATGGCTTTTACCAGGTGATGCCCGGAATAATTTTTCAATGGCCATTGGCATCCAGACAAAAAACTGGTATATTTGCCACCAGAATCTTTTTTAACGTTCTCAAGGTTATTTGAATTTCATACACTTGCGGTAGTAGCTCAGTTGGTAGAGCATCAGCTTCCCAAGCTGAGGGTCGTGGGTCCGAATCCCATTTACCGCTCTTACAGTATCAAGGGTTTCAGAATTTCTGGAACCCTTTTTTATCGATGTGCCTACAAATGAGCCTGGTATCTTGTATTCAGGATATACCCTATGAAGATTTTTGGATTCTACTGCTGAACAGAGCGAACAAACGAATAGCCAAACATCAGATTTAAGAGGGAGGTATAAGTGGAATGGCTATTCTGAACTATAGTCATCCAGTGATTCTGGACTAAAGTGGAACTGATGAGGGTGCTCTGTAAACCTTTTGTTAAAAAGATCTGACAGCACGCACAAAATAGGCGGTGCCCTTATTGCCGGAGTTGCTGCTGCCGCCGTAGAAGGTGTAGTTCCACGCGACACTACTGCCGTCCTCTGATGATGACCAATAGTAGGCGGACCGGAAGCCATTTACCGCACCTACAATAGTATTAATAACAATAGCAGCATTGTAACATTGATTTAATTCCCAACTAGCGGGCAGGTACCAATCGCTGTATATACCTGTGCCAGTTTCAGTATTGGTGTAAGCGTCGCATATAGTTGCAGCTTTATCTATAGTATTCCCGCCGCCACTTTGCGTGATAATGGCAATTGTATTGGCTTGCCCGTTGCTTAGACTTTGTGCAGTTGCCCCGATCATGGTTGAGGTATTTCCGCTCCATGTCATCGTATAACCACCGCCTGATGTTTGCATATTTACCAGAGAGGCTATCAGTCCTTTCTCAACACCAGCTACTTTCCAAACTGCAACTACTATACCACCTTGGTAAAGTTCGCCAATGTAATGTCCACTACTGCTTCCTCCACTTGCATTTATAACGTATGGGCTTAAAAGTGTACCCGTTCCGGTTACTGTAACATTTGCTCCGGCATTGACTTTTGTTTCAGAGCCATCGGTTTCACCAATGCGCTGCCAGTTTGTGCCATTATAAAAGTAAAAGCCACCTGCATTATCTGTTTGGTAAACCATTAATCCGTTAGCAGGGCTGGTTAGAACATTTCGCTCAGCAAATGTCATCCGAGGAATGAGCATCCCTTTGGTTGTAGATTTAACATCAAGTATTGCTGAATTATTGGGAAGACTACCGTCTGTGTTGACAGCTACCTGTGCAATCATTACATGATACAATAGCATAAATAATGCAATAAATGAGGTTGGTTTTTTCATGGCTCAATTGATTGTGTGATAACAGCGAATCTTTATTTATGGAGTTACTCCGTAAAATTACAATGTTTACGGAGTAAGTTAAGGAAAAGTTAAACAACTAAGGATTTATTTACAAAATTCAAATCTAACACAATGATAACAGACTATGAAAAGAAAGTCCTTCAACTCGCAAAGAAGGTATTTGAACATTTTACTCATGATGCCCTTCCAATTGCCAGGGAAATTCTTGCCACTTAGATCATGTCTGCCAGAGATCGAAGTGATGGGTGCTGCCATTTTTCGATTTGTACAATTCGCCTGTTTTGCATGGATATAGTTGAGGAAAATTATGATTACATTTGCTGTTGAGTGAATGTGTCAAAAATGGATTGTTTTTGAAAAGTCAGGCATATTGTTAGGCATTTACTTTAATTAGTATGTTCATGATGTTGATATTTAATGATATATATGATTTTCATATCAGGTTCCCAAACTGAGGGTCGTGGGTCCGAATCCCATTTACCGCTCCAGTAATATCAAGGGTTTCAGAATTTCTGAAACCCTTTTTTATTTGTGTGCAGTAATTCTTTTATTTCCCATGCGGATCAAGACTGGGCCATTTTTTACCGTCACGCACATAGGTGTCAAGAAAGTTCCTGGCAACATGGTTTACTTCATCGTTGTATTCAATCAAACTGTGTTGCCCTCCTTCAAAAAATTCAAAGCGGACCGGATGTTTGATTTCATAGAGTTTGCGGACCATTTCAAACTGCTCTTCGGGCGATACACGCCAGTCGGCACTGCCGGTTAAAAGCAGCAGGGGAGTGGTTTGACATATCTTATCGACCCAGTAAACGGCCGAGCGTGTCCTTAAAACGGAATCTCTGTTTTGATAGTAACCCGGCGCCAATTCTGCAAACACCGTATCCATTTCTGGCCGCTTTTTGGTTTGAATGAAGGCATCAGCCATCCCGGAACCGACGATCGCGGCTTTCATTTTAGTTGTTTTTGTAAGTGCCAGATAGGTCATCATGCCACCCCGACTCCAGCCATACATCCCGATTCGGGAGGTATCGGCTTTATCAACCTGCGAAAGGCTCGGAACCAGGTTTAAAATATCATTCACATCGCTTCCCCCGAATTCTTCCCTGCCTTCACTCCCTGCATTGCCCCGGTACTGACTTCCAATTACCACATAACCCCAATCCGCAATTTCTCCAAAGAACCGCAACACTTTGAAATCATTCCAGGCTCCTGATTCTCTGTTGCCCCCGCGATTTACAATTACGCACGGGAACTTGCCCGGCTTTTTGGGAATGGCCAGATAGCCTTTTACTTTTAGTCCATCAGATAAATAGGTGATGTTGAAAAAATCAATCTCAGCAACCAGGGATTGAGCATTGGGCAATGTTTTGGCAATTTCAGCTACAACGCTGTCGGCAATAACATATCGTTTCTGCTCAATTATTCTCCCGTTTTGTGAATGGGCATTGAATGCTGTTAAAAGAAAGAGTGAAAGTATAGTCAGATGTTTTTTCATATTTGTGATTTCAGGTGGAAACAGGCATTTCATAAGGTGTATGAATAGCGTATGGTAAAGGGGCACGCCGTGGCATGGCCCCAGTCCATACAGTATCCCTGCTGGGCAGGGCGATTTAAAGCATGGGGTTTCGCTTCAATTTATTCTAATCAAATTGTTTCATTTCCTGATAGTGAATCAGCTTAAATTGTAAGTCCACTGACCTGATTGATCTCAGTAAGGCTTATTATTGGTATAGTTGAAATCCTGAGGAACCACTGTCATTCATGCACATCACCTGAATTGTCTCTGGCAAATATTTAAACGGCAGCAAACATCTGTCGTCAACTTTTGACGTAATAATAAAAGACATTTATAAGGTAAAGATATACCAGAATATTGAATAAAAAGGAGTTTATTATTCAATTAACAAAATTTAACACAACAAGAATATTACAATTCTATAAAGAATAAGGCAGAACAAAGGTTTCCGGGCTGCAAGTAATAATGAACCTTCCCTGGCCCGGATCGCATCCTGAATGAAAGGAAGCCTCTGTCCTAGTTGTTGGATGATTTGATGAGAATTGCTCAGGATACTTGTCGGGAAAGCGAAATGGAGTTCTACTCCTTGATCATCTTTGTAATCTCAATTTGGTTGCCGGAGACCACCCGGACAAAGTACAGGCCAGCCGGAAGCCCGACCAGGGAGCATTCGAATCTGTTTTCTCCTGCAAATGTTTTTCGCAATACCATTATTCCCCAGGTGTCATAAATTTCAACGGTTACAATGTTATCCCTAAGCTCCCCCTTCAACTCCAGGGTAAAATTATCCCGGGTAGGGTTGGGGTAAATTCTGAACAATGATGATCCGGGGTCTTGTGTATGTTCGTCTCCGTTTGAAGTTACCGCCGGCATGTTTGCTGTCGGGCAGTAGGGGCCGGTTGGAGCAATGTATCCCCGCATGTATCCGTCCGGTTGAATGGTTGTCCCCGGCAAGTATGATATAGTCTGGCCGGCAATGAAGGTGGCATTGCCACCGGCTAAGACATAGAACAGGGTTCCGTTTCCGGCCACGGTGATATCCTGCGTTGCATCATAGCACCTTGTCTGGGCATTTCCTACAATGACATTCGTGATGGTTTGAGTTACCGGGGGAGTGACAACAGCGGGCAAAACAACCACTGGCTTGATGGTGTCTTTGTTGCATCCGTAGATTGATGTGACTGTCAGTTTCGCCATGTAAGTCCCTGATGTCGGATAAACATAGGATGGATTGGTGAGTAACGAGGTTTGTCCATCACCGAATTCCCATAGCCAGTTGATAATGGGCCCTGCGTTGGAGGAGGAAAGGTCAGTGAAGGTCGTCGGCGATCCTACATGCACCGTATCTGCCATGAAATTTGAATAGGGGCGCGGGTATACCTGGATTGATTTGATAATCGTGTTCGTGCACCCGTTGATGTTGGTAACGGTCTGGCTGACATAATATACGCCAAGCCCTGTAAAAATATGTACAGGATTTTGTGCCGTGGAGGTATTGGCGACACCTGAAACGGGATCGCCGAAATTCCAGTTGAAGGCCACAATAACCCCTCCGCCGTTGGTTTGCGACATGTCGGTAAACTGAACCGGCTTGGATACACATGTGGCACCCACCGCCATGAAATTGGCAACCGGGGAAGGGGTCGTGGTAACAACTTTTTCTTTATAGGCGCTGCAGCCACTGGTGGTGGTGACAGTCAGCCTGACCACAAACGCTGTTGCCGCGCCTGAATAGGTGTGCGTAACGCTCGGGTTACCCGGGAAGTTAACCACCAGTGTTGGTGTCCCGTCTCCGAAATCCCAGGCCCATGTGGTGATATAACCGGAAAATCCGGAGGGAATGTATGACATATCGGTAAATTGTATTGGAGCTCCCATGCAGTTTATCGCAGGGAAAAAGAAATCCGCCACTGGTTTCGGGTTGATCATTACCTGTTTTGTAACACTATGGGTGCATCCGTTGGAATTGACCACGGTTTGTGTGGTATTGTACAAACCATACGTTAAATATGTATGTGCCGGTGATTGCTGGGAACTGGATCCGCCATCACCGAAACTCCAGTTGTAACTCGCCATCATGGCCGCGTTGGCAAGAGAAAGATCTGTAAACTGGGTCGGGCTGCCTTCACAGGCAACGGCATAGCTGAAATTTGCGAGTGGCAGCAGGTTGACGGTAATTGTACTTGTATAGGTGTCGGAACATCCGTTGGTACTGACAACAGTAAGTTGTACATTGTAGGTGCCGGATGCTGAGAAGGTATGCGCGGGATTTTGCAGGGCAGAAGTGTTGTTCACTCCGGAAGCAGGATCTCCGAAATTCCAGGCCCACGACTGGATAATTCCACCCCCGTTAGGTTGCGAAAGGTCGGTAAACTGAACAGGCTGGCCGGCACAGGTAACATTGGAATGGCTGAAACTGGCTGCAGGATGCGGAACTGCCTGGACGGAAATGTTAAATGACAGCGTCCCGGAGGTGAATTTAACTGTTCTGGATACATTAAAAGTGCCCGGATTGCTGTAAAGATGGGTGGCAAACACCGGGAACGGTTCCGGCGGCAGGTACGTAACCACTGCTCCGTCGCCAAAATCCCATACCTCCATCAGGACGGTTCCCCCGGGAGGGTCGGGAGTGAAATGCATGGTTTCGCCAGTACACCGTGGGGAATCGGAGGTGAAATTGGCTGTTTGAGCAAATGGTTTTATCAGTATCAACAGGAATGAAACGGATAAAAACAGGGCCTTTTTCATATGCGGAGGGTTGAAGTGATAAGAACGTTTGGAACTGCAATATAATTAAAAAACGGTGATCTTCACATCCGAACCCAATGATTCCAGGTTCTCACACCCCCTGCATTTCCGCATGCAGCGGCAACTCCCTGGGCTCACATCACGACGATCCTGCACCTGGCTTGCTTGAAAACAATCCGCTCAGCCTCATGTAAACTCCGGTCATGGCACCCAGGGCAACAAGGATCGTATTCATGTTGGAAAGAAAATCCTGCTGGGTCAGAAACAGCAAGATCGCAATACTGGATGCAGCCAGGAGCAGCGGAACCCTGAATTTATGCCAGTTTCCTTCAGCAAGCAACTGCTTCTGCTTTTTCTCAAAGGTAGATTTGTCAACCTCTGTCAGGATGAAGTTCTTAAACGACAGACTAACAAATTCAATCCGTTCATTTCGCTGAAGAATACCGCGCCTGAGCAGCAGTGTGATTGTTTGCTTGTTTTTCAGGTTCAGGAGGGAGTCCTCAGCCAGGTCAAGCAGGAGAAATTGTTCGTCCTCCGATAAGGATTTCCAGGTGAAATCGTAATATGAAAATGACAGTTCCTGTATCTTCAGGATCAGGTCTTCGCCGCACATACAACTTTGTGCATTTTTATGCCTTTTCTTTCCCGGGTGCTCTGAACTGCATGAGGCATGGGGTTGGCTTCGCTCCAGCAGCATGGCATAAGCCTGGATGGCCGGGTTGAACTTTTTCTCTGCGGCCAGGATATTTGTAAGGGTTTCACAGTAAACATGGTCTTTCCCCTTTGATGGTGAGGCTGAAGGATAGATCACCGGCATTCCCGCAACAAACCGGGTGAATTCATAGGCAAGCAGAACGGCTTCTTCAGCATTTTTCTGGCGGCTCCAGGTATCCATACAGGTGTCAATCAGCAATTCAGGACGTTTGGTTAGCCACAGCATGACGGTGCTCTCTTCAGCAATTTGCGCAAGTGTATTGTAATTTTTCCTGAATACCTCAATCGATTCCATCCTCAGTTCAAAGTTGATCAATGCCAGCTGGCCCATTGAACTCTGGTCTTCGGAGGAGATATCTTTTTCAAGATCAATGCATCTCCATGAGCTTTGCGGGAGTATGTCAAGGTAAGATTCATGATTGGAGATTACAATGGCGCTCACCGGGGATTTGGCCAGTTCCTTCAGGTCCTGCACAATGACCTGGTGCTCGCCTGCAGAATCGGGCGGGAAGAAGAGTAGTTTGAGCAAGTGTTTAACCAGGTAACCCGTCACGAGGAACATGAGCCCTGTTATCAGCCAGAATAGAATTGGAAGTATCTTCCAGCGCCCGTCATGATACATGGCAAATATGTCGTAGAAAGGGTTATTTGTCACAAAGATTGATTCAGTTGTGGTTTTTTCATTGTCAGCGGTGTATTCCAGCTTGTCAAAAATCAAAGCTGATCCTGCAAATGTTGTATCTGGCACCCGGCAACCGGTGAGCGGGTCGGTAGTGATCTGGTCAGTTTCATTCATAATCCTGTCAAATGCAGAACCGGTAAACTCAAGGACGCCTGCTTTGTGTTTGGCCCTGGAACCCGGGTTGGCATCATGCCATGGTTTCAAGGTTGTATTATCTACACCTCTGAAATACAGACCAGCTTTATTGCGCTCGCGGAATAAGGAGTCGCCGTATGCGCTGGTGATATTATCCCGGTAATAGTTGTGCAGGGCTTCGGTTCGTTCATTGATCTCGTGTGCGAGGTATACCTGCTGCTTTTTGATATAACTCCGCGTAACCTCCGAAAAGATGGTGCCGGTAAGAAGGGTTACCGGCATCACTGTTGAAATCAGGAGCCAGCTCAAAATGAACAAGGTATACAAGGTGGCATTGTTTATCTTACCAATCTTGTCCTTAATATGACGGGTGTTCTTGCAGGTCCTGAGTTTATGCCATGTGAACAGGCAATGAGCACCCATGAGGATCAGCATGAACACAATCAGGAATGAAAGCGGGAGCGGCTTGAAACTCCCGAACAGCTTTAAGGCTGACAGTCCGGTGAAGATGAGTCCGTTTACAATAATCAGGTGCATGTAAGCCTTGCTCTTCGCATGATTCGGGAGCATCCGGCTGAAAAAATATTCTTTCCCGGCCAACTTGCTTTTTTTCTTCCTGAGCAGGAGAAATAACCCGTAAAAAGTAAGCAGGATTAAGAAAGCGCCTGCGAAAAAGAGCATCACAAATACCACGGTAAATGAAGCAAGAACGTTCTCCCTTTCCGGATTTACAACAGACACAATGAAGAGGTCTGTATTGTTAACGGGTGCCACGTAGGTGTTATACTTCTGGCTGCGTATGATGAGGGGAAGGAGTGATGAATCGTTTGAATTCAGCAGCGCCTTAAGCGATTCACTGTTCTGGCACTCTGTAAGCAGGTTGTCATTCAGGTCAAGGATTTCACGGGAGTGGTACCATACCGTCCCGGTTTTATCAATCAGGAAGTATTCGTATCCTTTTTGAAGTACCGGCGACTTTAATGAGATCATGGACGCAGTTAAAGCAATGATTTTAATGCCTGCGTAACCGGAGGGTACGGAAAATGCGATTGACCAGTCGCCGGTGGTGCGCATAAACACAGGTTCCATGCTGTACCATCCATCCCTGAATTTATATTTGTCGGGGCGGATAAAGTAAGCCCTGTTGTTTATCCGGGCGGTTGGGCTGTATTTAAATGGGGTGAATAAAGCACCCTGGTTGCCGCTGCCATTGGCCCAGAAGAGGTTTTTGTAATAAGGGTATGACGGCCTGGTGAGCCATTTTAACTTTAATTCGTTTGAACTGAAGATGGAAGGAACCGGTTTCATGGAGTCAGGAAACACCTGCTTCATTGTCTTGTAGGTGTTAAGCTGACTTAAAATGATTTCCTTTTCCCTGTCAAAGGAGACCCTGAGTGTGTCATTTAGCCTGACCAGTTGCTCCTGTTGATGAAACTTTATCTGGAACTTGATCATGACCTGTGATAACATGACCGTAAAAAGCAGGGCACCTGTGCCGATGGAAATACCGATCAGGGATACCGCCGGCCTGGTGAGTTTTTCCCTGGGCCCCATGATGAAGGCCTTTAAAACAGGGATACTGAAAATGATCAATCCAAGGATGACGATGAAGAATATGATATGGTCAGAGGGTAAGCTCTTTTTTGCCTTGTTGAACACCCTTTCCTCAATAAGTCCGCCAAGAATGCAGTTTGACTCATGGCGAAAGTTCAGGGGTACTGCAAACAGGAGATAAGGGACACCCCTGATGGTGATCCTGCGCACATTTCCTGATTCGATGACAGACTGGTCTGCATATGTTTCGCTCACATCGGCCAGCGGTGTCAGGAGCGGGTCCATACTGACTTTTTTACCTTTAACTTCAGGAAGTTCGGGATTCGTCAGTTTGATGTCGCCCGGTAAGGTTGAAAAACTGATCTTACTGTCGCGGATCAGCAGATATCCCGAGAAGAAATCCCAGAAAAGAAGCGGCGTGACGAAATCTGTCAGGGATATTTGGAGGGTGGCACTGTCTGTCTGATGTCCGCTTCCCTCTTTTGGTTTGGGGTGGTAAGTCGTTTTGTAAATCACCACCTCGTTATCGACGGTGTTTTTTTTTCGGTACGGTTTCAGGCTTTGGGCAACCTGGCCGAATTCCTGGGGGATTACAGGCAGTGAGTCTCCGGAGGGAACCTGCATGAAATTGTGAAGGTTTTTAACAACATAGCCATACACACGTTCCTTTTGTTTAATAGACGAACCCAATTTTTCAAGGGTGCGATACCCTCGTTTTTCAAGTGTCTGCTGGTTAGTTTCCAGTGTGATGTAAAAATACAGGCTGATGGATGCCAAGATGGCTATAAAAATGGATAATGCCACCCCTGAAATGCCCAGTTTGGAGAAGAATCGTTGCATGTTTATTTTAAGGTTTTATGAATGGACGCGGATTGTCATGACTCCTGAAGAGATCACCTTAACAACGCGGGAGCAGGGGAGAGGTGGCGATTTCCTGTTCAGTAAGAAGCACTAATTTTGGATAAAGATAATATGAATTTCGCAATAATGTTGTGAAATATTCATCAAAATATATAGTATAGCAATAGCATATCATCAGGATGATCGCATGGTCGCGTATGGCCTTGGATATACAAATAGCTGGTTTTAGTGCAAAGGCTCCGGATTTTTCCCGTTCTTTGCATCATGTCACTCCATATAGCATCGCTTAACTCGGGAAGTAACGGAAACTGTTACTACATCAGCAACGGCAGTGATGCCGTGCTTGTTGATGCAGGCATTTCCTGCCGCGAAACGGAAAGGAGGATGATGCGCATGGGGTTGCCCTTGGGGCAGGTCAGGGCCATATTCATCACCCACGAACATACCGACCACATCCGCGGTGCAGAGGTGCTTTCCAAAAAATACGGTATTCCTGTTTATATCACCGAATTAACCTACCTGAATGGCCGGCTTAAACTTGAGCCGGGTCTTAAAATGCCTTTTTCAGCAGGTTGTCCTGTCAGTGTTGGCGAACTCACTGTAACCCCTTTTACCAAATGGCATGACGCATCAGAGCCTCACAGTTTTATTGTTACTGCTGCATGTGGGGTCACGGCAGGTGTTTTTACCGATATCGGCACCGCCTGCGAACAGGTTTCCCACCATCTCAGACAATGCCATGCAGCATTCCTGGAGGCAAACTATGATGAGAAAATGCTGGAGGAGGGGCGCTACCCGGTTTACCTGAAACGGCGCATCCGGAGTGCAGAGGGGCACCTGTCGAATGACCAGGCGCTCGACCTTTTTATCAGTCACCGTTCGCCGGAAATGCAACTCCTTGTCCTTTCACACCTTTCAGCCGAAAACAACCATCCGCAACTGGTCTATGATGCCTTCAGCAGGCATGCAAACGGAACGAAGATTGTTATAGCTTCCAGGTATGAAGAGAGTGAGGTGTTCAGAATTCATCTGCAGGAAGATGCAGCTGTTCAGCCTACATACGGCCCGGTTTTTTATGCATCAGGTTCAGGAATGTGATCTGAAAGGAGGTGCCGTTCTGCCGCACGATATTAACCGTTCCGTCAAGCTGTTCTACAAGCAGGCGCACAATGTAAAGCCCCAGTGATTTTTCGGAATCCATGGATGATGAAACCGGAAGGCCGACGCCATTGTCTTCAACAACAAGGGAGCAAAGGTCGTCTTTTTCCCGCTTGAGTTTTAGGCGGATTTCACCATTAGCCCCACCCGGAAATGCATATTTGAAAGCGTTCGTGAGCAATTCGTTGATGACCAGTCCGATGGGTAGGGCTGTTTCAATACTCACATCCATGGTTTCAAGATCTTTCACCATGGTAACATGATGCCCGCTGAATGCAGTCATGATCATATGTGCCAGTGATTCAATATAGATTGCAAGCGGAATCCTGTCAAGATTTTCAGAACGGTAGAGATGCTCATGGATAAGTGCCATGGAACGGATGCGCATCTGAATGTCTATGATCATGCGGTTGAGCTCTTCATTGGTGTTGTTTCTGAGCTGGAAGTTCAACAGGCTGATCACAATCGCGAGGTTGTTTTTTACCCGGTGATGGATCTCCCGGAGCATCACCTCTTTCTGCTCGGCATTCCGCCGCTTCAATTCATCAATTTCGTTTTCTTTCGAACGGTCACGGATCATCAGGATCACCTTCACCACTTTGCCGTCCTTTAAAATGGGAACCCTCGTGATTTCCCCATGCAGGGACTTGCCTTTCAGTTCAATTTTCTGTTCGCTGACAGAGACAATACCGGTAATAAACACCTGTTTTATCTCGTCCAGGGTATTGTTGCTGATAAAAGGAAAATCAGGTAAAATCTCCAAACCGATGCAGTCGGGTTTCATACCGTAGCGAATCAGTTCCTCTTTGAGGGCAACATTGACCATGGCGATTTTATACTGTTCGTCAACCACATAGATCCAGTCGGGAAGGGAATCGAGGGTGTCGCGGTATTCAATCTCTGACCTGACCAGTGCCGCCTCTGTTTCCCTGCGTTGCGTGATATCCGTGAAATTGACCGCCAGGGAAAGCAATCCGGTCCTGAAAACATGCACTGCATAATAACCGGAGAATCGCTCATCCTGGTATGGAATTTCAAACGACTGGGGGCCGGTTTCGCCGGTGGCCACCTTGGTGTAAATGTCCGGAATGGACGTATCGCGAAGGTTTGGAAATGCTTCGAAGATTGTTTTTCCAATCAGACCTGAGTGCGAAATACCCAGCATGAAATCAGCCGACGGGTTGGCGCCGTTGAGAATCAGGTTATTGTCGTTGTCAAGATTGTAGAAATGCATGCCACTGGGAGATGATTCCACAATGCTGCGGAATTTCTCTTCCGATTTCCTGATGGCCTCCTCTGCCTCCTTGCGTTTGGTAATGTCGCGCACGAAGGCCCACATTCCTTCATTTTCACCGGCGGCACCCCGGATTAAAAAGGTGCGGAGTTCAACAGGGAATAAGGTTCCATCCTTTTTTAAGTATTCTTTCTGGTAAACCCTTGAATGTCCTACAGGCAGGATTTCCTCCCTGATGATCGTATCTTCAAAATCATGCCATCTGGCAGGTGTTATATCTCCATAGGTAAGTGCTGCGAGTTCGTTTTCTGTGTACCCGAGCATTCTCTGGTAGGCCCCGTTGCTGTCCCTGATCCTGCCTTGCATGTCGCAGTAAACGTATCCGTCCATCATGCTGCTGTGCAGGTTACGATACTTCAGTTCGGAGGCGATAAGGGCATTCTCAGCTTTCCTGGCTTCGGTAACATCCCTGAATATGGATTGGTATGTTCCATCAGGCATTGCCTTGGATGTCATCTCTACAAATGCCACAGTTCCATCTTTGCGCACGATCTCCCGTTCAATTTTAACGGTTTGCCACTGGGATAACAAATCGTATCTCAAAGGATTCTGTGTCAGGGATTTTTCCTGGAAAAGGTCTTTAATGTTCATGGTGAGCAACTCTTTTGCGGAGTAACCGGTAAGTTCAATCGCCCTGTCATTGACAAGTATGAAATTTCCGGCAGTATCCCCCTGGAAGATAGCATCCACCGCAAGGTTAAGCAGCATGTGATACTTTTCTTCGCTTTTCTTCAGGGCGTCTTCAGCCGAATTGTTGGCCGGTGAGCCTTTTGTCTGTTTTTTCATCTCCCATGATAGACTGACGGCAGGTTAGCGGATCAATCCATGCCAAAGATAGTTGATTTTAATTGTAATACCAACAATTGATTTGACTTTTTTATTAAGTATTTCGGAATAGTAATACTGTTTTACCCGAGGGGTTTTTTTTGTACTTTTGTGAACGATTATTTTGTGAGGACCAGCATGTCCTGGGTTTGAACATGTGCTGCTGAGCACTAACAAAGACTGACAATGGAACAACGAAAAAACGATCATATATCGCTCTCATTTTCCTCCCGTGTTGACCCGGTTCTTTCCGATTCCAGGTTTAATTATGAGCCAATGCTTGGCTCTTCGCAGAAGGGCAACCTTGACCCTTTCAGCTTTTCCGGTAAAACCATGCGTATTCCAATCTGGGTTTCAAGTATGACGGGCGGCAGCCGCGAGGGAATGACGATCAACCGTAATCTTGCCCGTGCATGCCATGAATTCGGCATGGGAATGGGATTGGGCTCCTGCAGGATACTTCTTGAAAAACCTGGCCTGTTTGATGATTTTAACATGCGCCCGATCATCGGGGATGAGTTACCCTTTTATGCCAACATCGGGGTTGTGCAGGTGGAGGAGATGCTGGCAAACGGCACATGGGAAAAACTGGTTGACCTTGTTCACCGGCTCAGTGCCGATGGCCTGATCATCCATGTAAACCCGGTTCAGGAATGGCTGCAGGAAGAGGGCAGCCCGATCACCCGCCCTCCGGTTGAAACGATAGAGGAGTTCCTGTTTTTGTCAAACATCAAAATCATTGTGAAAGAGGTAGGGCAGGGCATGGGGCCGGCCAGCATAGCCAGGTTGTTGAACCTGCCAATTGAGGCGTTTGAACTCGCTGCTTTCGGCGGAACCAATTTCGCAAGGGTTGAACTTACCCGTAACAATAATCTCAGCAACGAAATATATGGCCCGGTTGTGTTTCTCGGCCATACCGCGGAAGAAATGGTGGATGCGATCAATGCCATGGTAATCAGCGGGAAACAGTTGGCATGCCGGCAGTTGATTATTTCAGGAGGAATAAACACATTCCTTGACGGGTATTATCACATCTCAAAAAGCCTGGTGCCGGCGATTTACGGACAGGCATCAGGATTTCTTCAGCATGCCCGGGGTGAATATCACGTACTCCAGGAATACGTCAACGGCCAGGTCAACGGGCTGAAATTTGCAAAGGCATTTTTACAAATCAGAAAAGAATGGTAACCATTGACATTATCCGTGGCTTTTCAAAACTTACAGAAGAAGAGAAACGCAACTTCATTGCACGCTTATGCAACGACCCTCCCCAGGCTGAAGATAAACTGGAGCGCTTTTTAATGGAGGATGAAAATGAGCGCAGCCAGTTTCTTGAGCTGAGCGAAAATACCATCAGCAGTTTTCATACGCCGTATGGCATCGCACCTAACTTCCTTGTAAACGGTAAAGTTTACCATGTGCCCCTTGCGATAGAGGAAAGTTCTGTGGTTGCAGCCGCTTCCCACAGTGCCCGTTTCTGGGCCGAGCGCGGCGGGTTTACAGTTACTGCCCTGTCAACTGTAAAACTGGGGCATGTCTATTTCCGATGGTACAGTGAGCCGGCTTATCTTCTTGAACGATGGCATCAGCTTAAATTGTTCCTGCTTGAAAGGCTCAAGAGGATGACATCCAACATGGTACGTCGCGGGGGTGGCATCCTCAGCCTTGATCTGCATGATGAAACTTCCGTCATTGAACACCTGTACAAGATTGAACTCAAGGTGGAAACCATCAATTCCATGGGGGCGAATTTTGTAAATACCTGCCTTGAAGACATTGCAGAGGCCCTGGGTTTGTTCTTCGCCGTAGAGGAAGGCCATGATGAGAAGAAACTGCAGGTTGCCATGTCCATTTTAAGCAACTATACACCTGAGTGTACAGTAACCGTTCAGGCCTCCTGCGAAATTGAGCATCTCAAACCGATTGCAGAACGTATGGCTGTTGATGTATTTGCCGACAAACTCCGGCTGGCCTTTGAGATCGCCCGCAATGACCCATACAGGGCAGTAACGCATAACAAAGGCATCATGAATGGTGTTGATGCCGTACTGATGGCCACGGGGAATGATTACCGGGCCGCTGAGGCAGCCGCCCACGCTTATGCCGCCCGCCATGGCCAGTACCAGGCACTCAGCAATTGCGAAATAATGGGTGGCAGGTTAACAATCGGACTAACCATTCCACTTGCGGTTGGCACCGTAGGAGGAATAACAAACCTGCATCCGCTTGCGAGGCTTTCCCTTGAAATACTTGGGAACCCGAATGCCAGGGAATTGATGGGTATTGTCGCCGCAGTGGGCCTGGCCAGCAACTTTGCGGCTATCAGGAGCCTTGTCACGACAGGGATCCAGAAGGGCCATATGAGGCTGCACCTTTCCAATATCCTGAACATGCTGAACGTGAACAATGGAGAGCGGGAGGAGGCCGAGTTGTTTTTCATCAACCGCAAGGTCAGTTTTAACGCAGTGAAACACTTTTTGCATGACAGAAGTCATTGAACTTCATGCCAGCGGCAAACTGCTTATCACCGGCGAGTATCTTGTCCTTGTTGGTGCAAGGGCGCTTGCCCTGCCTGTCAGGTTCGGGCAGCGAATGACCATTCAACAAACCGGCGAGCAGTTGATTGAATGGGAGAGCGACGATTCAAACGGTGTGTGGTTCAATGCTGCATTTGATACTGAAACGTTGAAGATACACGCCTCCGGGAGGATGGCTGTGGCCGGTGAATTGAAAAAACTCCTTTCTGCCGCCAAACGTTTAAACCCCGGGTTTTTATCAGTTTCCCCCGGTTGGAAAGTAACAGTCAGTGCCAACTACCCGCTTGCTTGGGGGCTTGGCAGCAGTTCAACACTTTGTTACCTGGTTGCCGGATGGGCCCGTGTCAATGTTTTTGAACTCTTCCGGCTCGTTTCGCGGGGGTCGGCTTATGATATCGCCTGTGCAGGCAGTAAATCGCTGCTGTTTTACCAGTTGGTCAAGAGCCGTCCGGAAATCACTGCTGCAGAGCCTGGAATGGCCCTGCGCAACAATACCTACTTCACCTACCTCGGAAAGAAACAGCAGAGCAGCAAGGAAGTTGATTCCTTCCTGGATAACAGTGATTTTTCCGATATAGACATCCTTTCCGTTTCACAACTGTCAACTGATATCTGTAAGGCGGATTCTCCCGCGGAACTGATCAGCCTGGTGAATGAGCATGAGTATATTCTCAGTACAATTCTTAAAAGGGAGCCGCTCGCCCGCCGTTTCCAGTCATTCCCGGGAACTGTAAAATCACTGGGTGCATGGGGCGGCGATTTTGCCATGTTCGTAAGTGCCTCTGAACCTGAAGTGGTGGTCAATCACCTGCACGGACTTGGATTCGTCAATGTATTCCCCTATACTGACCTGGAAATAAAATCATGAAAGATTCGCCTTTAATGAAATTCAGTGAAGTGCATCCTTCCGGAAGCCTTCAGGATGGAGAACAGTTCATTGTTGCCTGGCAGAGCCCATCCAATATAGCATTTGTGAAATACTGGGGTAAAAAGAAAGGGCAACTTCCGATCACCCCTTCTCTGAGTATGACGCTCCGTCAGTCTTTTACCCGGACAAGTGTTGAGGCCAGCCTGGGTGGCCACAAACGCGGCCTGCTGGCAGTGAACGGTGATCCGGGCCATCCTTTCCTGTTAAAGTTAAATAAACTGTATGAATGGTTGGCGGAGGAAATTCCTGTGCTCGGGTTATTATCCATGTCCGTCACAACCAACAACAGTTTCCCTCATTCCACCGGCATTGCCTCTTCTGCATCAGGGCTCAGTGCGTTTACCTTGTGTCTGCTTGACCTGGCAGGGAAAATCATAAACATGGCTGACTCAGCAAATGAATTATTGCATGCGGCCTCCTATGCCTCAAGGATGGGTTCAGGAAGTGCCTGCCGCTCCCTGTATGGCGGTTATACCGTGTGGGGAGAAACAAAATTGCAGCCAGGTGCTTCTGATGAATATGCCGTCCCGGTTGAAACACCGGTGCATCCTGCGATGCTCGCACTAAAAGATGCGATCCTGGTGATATCATCGGAGCCCAAAAGCCTGCCAAGCACCATGGGCCATAAGGCGATGGATCATCATCCGTTTTTAAATGGCAGGATTGGCCAGGTTGATCAGAATCTGGCGGAGGTGCTCAGTGCACTTGAGGAGAATGACTTTGATAAACTGGCTACTGTTGCTGAACTGGAGGCACTTACCCTGCACGCACTCATCATGAGTGCCAGCCCGGGAACACTCCTGATGAAACCTTCAACGGTGACCGCTATTGAAATGGTTCGCAACGCAAGGGAAAAAGGCCTTCCGGTGTTTTTTACCCTGGATGCAGGTGCCAATGTTCACGTGCTGTACCCCGCTGCAGAATCTGCTGCTGTTGAAATGTTTATCCGTGATGAGTTGAAACCGCTTTGTGAAAACAACAGGGTAATTTACGACGGTTGTGGCGGCGGACCTGTAAAACTTGATTCAGCACAAATTCTTCCATGACCATGTTCCCGGCCAAACTTTTTCTTTTTGGTGAATACTCCATCCTGCTGGGTTCACAGGCATTGAGTATACCGCTGAAGCATTTTACCGCAACACTCAGACTACAGAGGCCTGATTCTGACAACACCGAAGCAAGCCGCATGGCCAGTAACCATGAACTGTGCCGCATGTATGAGTATTTTGTAATTCACGCGGATGTTTTCGGGAGTTTTTTGAATTTGGATGCCTTTGTAGTCGCTCTTTCAGAGGGTTTATACCTGGATTCGTCCATTCCTCAACGATATGGGGTGGGGAGTTCGGGTGCATTGTGTGCAGCGATTTACAACCGGTTCAGGCATGACAGGAATGAGGCCGCAAGTAGTGAACGGTTTAACGATGTGGGATTGCTCCGCTCCAGGTTTATCCGCATGGAGTCGTTCTTTCACGGGAAGAGTTCCGGCTTTGACCCACTGGTGTCTTTTATGAAAGTACCTTTGATGCTCAGTAGTGCAGGGGAGGTAAACGCTGTTGATCTCAGCCAATCCTTCAGTCATTCGGATTTTCCCGGGTTACTGCTTGTAGATTCAGGGAGCCCGTGCAGTACGGGTCCGCTGGTGGCGGAATTTATGGATGCATTTTCTCCAAAGGGTACTGTAACGGCAATGGGAACAGAACTGTGCAGCCTGGTTAACACAATCATAGATAGGCTTATTGCAGGGGATGTTGCCTCCATGACGGGTCACATCACCCGGTTATCGCATTTTCAATTGAAAAATCTCAGCCATCTTATTCCTGTAAATCTTATTCCGTCGTGGATCCATGGAATTGAAACAGGTTTGTTTGCGATGAAATTATGCGGGTCGGGAGGAGGAGGGTTTCTTCTCTGTTTCACGCTCCGTCATGATGATGCGATTGATTATTTTAAAAGTATGAATTTAAGGGTTGTAGATGTTTTGCAGAATGGGTTAGGTGAATAGAATAAGCATTTTTCACCACATAGTGTCCTCCCAATTAAAACCGGGAACATCAATGCAGATAACTCAAACTCAAAATCCCAAAGGATTTTAAAATTATACGAGCGATTATACTTTTAGCTAAGTTTGAAAAAAAAAGCAGTTCATAAAAT